>NZ_QKYZ01000022.1:0-96077 GCF_003253625.1 Pseudomonas sp. URMO17WK12:I6 | reverse complement strand
ATTTACGGGTTTCACAGTCGGGACAGAAGGACGGTCGTCGCAGTCTGACAAAACGAGGTGATCCGGAGGCGCGCCGACTTTTGCACAATGCAGCCATGTCGGCCAGCCGAACAGCAGCCTGGAAAGGTTTTTATGAAGAGCAACGAGCTAAAGGGTTCAGCACCACTCAGGCACTGGTGATTCTGGCCCGTAAACTTGCTCGGGTCGTATTCGCGCTACTGAAGGGGCAGAGCGAATACCAGCCGAAAGCAAGTTGAGGGTTTCCCCTCAACCATAGAATCTCCCACAGGGATATGCGTTGAATTAAAGACCGACAAAAAAAAGCCCCGCGACCGAATGAGGCGCGGGGCAAAGAATTTGGTTGGGTTGCGGCCAACCAAAGGGGCACGTTAAAGCATTACTTGCTGGCGACCGTCTCTGGCTGCCAGCCGCCGCCGAGGGCTTTGTAGATCGCGACGATGCCGCGATACAAATCGACTTCGGCCTGGGCCTGGGTGTCTTCGGCTGCAAGACGCTCACGCTGAGCATCGAGCAGGACGAGGAAGTCCACGGTGCCTTCGCGGTAGCGAATTTCGGCGAGGTCCGCAGCGGCGCGGCTTGATTCGCTTTGACGAATCAGCGAAATCAGGCGCTGCTGGCGTTTGCCGTAATCACTGAAGGCGTTCTCCGATTCTTCCAGTGCCAGCAATACGTGCTGCTCATAGGTCGCCAGGGCGCCCTCGGCTTCAGCATCGGCGCCGCGCAAACGGGCCCGCACGCTGCCCAGGTCGAACGCCGCCCAGGTAATGCTCGGGCCCAGTGCCCAGGCATTGGCCGCCGACGAGCCGATTTGTGAACCGCGCCCGGCAGTCCAGCCAAGAAAACCGCTGAGGCTCACCCGAGGGAACAAGTCAGCCTTGGCCACGCCGATACGCGCAGTGGCAGCCGCCAGTTTGCGTTCGGCGCTGCGGATGTCCGGACGACGTTGCAGCAGTTCACCCGGGTCGCCGATGGGCAGGGCCTTGGCGATCGCCGGCAAGTCTTTTGGACTCAGGTCGACGGTCAGTTTGTCCGGACGTTCACCCAGCAGGGTGGCGATGCGGTTGCGCTGACGAACCTGTTCGGCTTGCAGTTGCGGCACGCTGGCTTCGACAGACGCCAGGCGCGCATCGGCACGAACCACGTCCAGCTGATCGCCAACACCGGCGTCACGCAGGCTTTCGGTGATCTTGCGTGACTCCTGCTGATTGTTCAGGTTGGCCAGCGCGATTTTTTCTCGCAGTTGCGCGCCGCGCAGTTGGCCATAGGCGTCCACCAGTTCGGCAATCATGGTGACTTGCAGTTGGTAAAGATCGGCTTCGGCCGCTTGCTGTTCAGCGTCGCTGGATTCCAGGTTGCGCTGGATGCGACCGAACAGGTCCAGTTCCCAGGCCATGTCCAGGCCCAGGTCATAGCGTTCGCTGTTGACCCGTTTGGTGGTCTGACCCGGAATCTGCCCTTTGCCCAGATCGCTGCTCGCGCGGCTGGTGATGGTCGGCATGGCGTCATTGCTGGCGTCATCGCGAATCGCTCGGGCCGCTTTCCAGCGGGCAAAAGCCACACGCAAATCACGGTTGCCCTGCAAGGATTGCTTCACCAACTGGTTGAGGGTCGGATCGTCGAATTGCTGCCACCAGATGCCTTCGAAACGGGCGCGGTCAAAGTTCTTCTGACCGGCGCTGCCATCGTTGGCGGCCGTGATGTTGGCCGCCTCGGTGGCTGGGGTTTTATAGTCCGGGCCGACGGCACAGGCGCTCAGCGCCAGTACCAGCAGGCTCGGCAGGAAGGCTTTCAGGCTCATTGTTGCGCCTCCAGTTGCTTTTCCAATTTCAGTGCCTTGGCCGCTTTGCGTTGCTCACCGCGCTCCACAAAGTTGCGAATCAGTACGTAGAACACCGGCGTCAGCAACAGACCGAAGAAGGTCACCCCGAGCATCCCGGAGAACACCGCCACACCCATGGCATGACGCATTTCGGCACCCGCACCGCTGGAGAAAACCAGTGGCACAACACCCATGATGAACGCGAAGGAGGTCATCAGGATCGGCCGCAGACGCAGACGGCAAGCTTCCAGTACCGCTGCCAGCGGGCCGAGGCCTTCTTCCTGTTTATCCTTGGCAAACTCGACGATCAGAATCGCGTTCTTACAGGCCAGTCCCACCAGTACGATCAAGCCGATCTGGGTAAAGATGTTGTTGTCGCCGCCCGAGGCAATCACCCCGGTAATGGCCGACAGCAGAGTCATCGGTACGATCAGGATCACCGCCAGTGGCAGGCTCCAGCTTTCGTATTGAGCCGCGAGCACCAGGAACGCCAGCAGTACGCAGAGCGGGAACACGAACAGCGCAGTGTTGCCGGACAGAATCTGCTGGTAGGTCAGGTCGGTCCACTCGTAGGTCATGCCGTTCGGAAGTTCATCCTTGAGCAGTTTCTCGATGGCTTTCTCGGCCTGGCCGGAGCTGTAGCCTGGGGCTGCCGCACCGTTGATTTCAGCGGTGATGAAGCCGTTGTAGTGCATCACGCGGTCTGGCCCGGAGGTGTCGCTGACCTTGATGAAGGTCGCCAGCGGGATCATCTCGCCACGGTTGTTACGCACTTTCAGCTGACCGATCTGATCCGATTCGAGGCGGAACTGTTGCTCGGCCTGAACGTTGACCTGATAGGTGCGACCGAAGCGGTTGAAGTCGTTGGCATACAACGAACCCAAGTAGATCTGCAGGGTGTCGAAGATGTCGCTGACGGCCACGCCGTGGGTCTTGGCTTTTTCCCGGTCGATGGCGGCATCGACCTGCGGCACGTTCACGGTGTAACTGGTGAACAGACCGGCCAGTTCCGGCACGCTGCGGCTCTTGGCGATGATGTTCATGGTTTCTTTGTACAGCTCGTCATAGCCCAGGTTGCCCCGGTCTTCGATCTGCAGGCGGAAACCACCAATGGTCCCCAGGCCTTGTACCGGCGGTGGCGGGAAGATCGCCATGTAGGCTTCCTGAATCCCGGCGTACTGGCCGTTCAACGCACCGGCAATCGCACCGGCGGACATGCTCGGGTCTTTACGCTCGTCGAAAGGCTTCAGGGTGACGAACACGATGCCGGCGTTAGGACTGTTGGTAAAACCGTTGATCGATAGGCCAGGGAAGGCCACCGCGCTTTCCACGCCAGGCTGTTTCAGGGCCAGGTCGGACATGCGCTTGATCACATCTTCGGTACGGTCCAGGCTCGCGGCATCCGGCAGTTGCGCGAAGGCCACCAGGTATTGCTTGTCCTGGCCAGGTACGAAACCGGTCGGGGTGTTGGAGAAACCGAAGAAGGTCAGCACCATCAAGCCGGCGTACAGCAGCAGGGCGATACCGCTGCTGCGGATAACCCGGCCCACGGTGCCGACATAGCCATGGCTGGCACGATCGAAGAAACGGTTGAACGGACGGAACAACCAGCCACCGAAGATCTTGTCCAGAACCTTGGAGAAACGGTCCTTCGGCGCGTCATGACTTTTGAGCAACACGGCGGCCAGTGCTGGCGACAAGGTCAGCGAGTTGAAGGCCGAGATCACAGTCGAAATCGCAATCGTCAGGGCGAATTGTTTGTAGAACTGACCGGTCAAGCCGGAGATGAACGCGGCCGGGATGAACACCGCACACAGCACCAGCGCCGTCGCGATGATCGGGCCGGTCACTTCACGCATCGCACGCTTGGTGGCTTCCACGGGGGTTAACCCGAGCCCGATGTTTCGCTCGACGTTCTCCACCACCACGATCGCATCGTCGACCACGATACCGATGGCCAATACCAGTCCGAACAGCGATAGGGCGTTCAGCGAGAAGCCGAACAGGTGCATCACGGCAAACGTACCGATCAGCGAAACCGGCACCGCCACCAACGGGATGATCGAGGCGCGCCAGGTTTGCAGGAACAGGATCACCACCAGCACAACCAGGATCAGTGCTTCGAAGAGGGTGTGAACCACCGCCTCGATGGAACCGCGCACGAAGATCGTCGGGTCATAGACGATGCTGAAGTCCATGCCTTCCGGGAAGTTCTTCTTCAGCTCGGCCATTTTCGCCCGAACGTCGTTGGAGATCTGGATCGCGTTGGAGCCTGGGCGCTGGAAGATCGGGATCGCCACCGCCGGTTGGTTGTTCAGCAAGGAGCGCAGGGCGTATTGGCTGGAGCCAAGCTCGACGCGAGCAATGTCTTTCAGGCGAGTGATTTCACCATTTTCGCCAGAGCGAATGATGATGTTCTCGAACTCTTCCTCGGACACCAGACGGCCTTGGGTGTTGACCGACAGCTGGAATGCCGTGGCATTCGGTGCAGGCGGAGCACCCAGGGCACCGGCCGCCACTTGACGGTTCTGTTCACGAATCGCGGTGACCACATCGGTGGCGGTCAGGTTGCGCGAAGCGGTCTTGTTCGGATCGAGCCATACCCGCAACGAGTAGTCGCCCATACCGAACAGCTGCACATCACCGACACCGCCCAGACGCGCCAGCTCATCCTTGATGTTGAGCAAGGCGTAGTTGGACAGGTAGAGCATGTCGTAGCGTTTGTCCGGCGAGGTCAAGTGCACAACCATGGTCAGGTCGGGCGATGCCTTGTCGACGGTGATACCGATGCGCGTCACTTCCTCGGGAAGCTTGGGCTCGGACCGGGTCACGCGGTTCTGCACCTGCACCTGCGCGTTGTCCAGGTCGGTGCCCAGGGCGAAGGTGATGGTCAGGGTGATCTTGCCGTCAGCGGTGGATTGCGAGGACATGTACAGCATGTTCTCGACGCCGGTGATGGCTTGCTCCAGAGGAGCGGCCACGGTTTCACCGATGACTTTAGGGTTGGCGCCGGGGAAGTTGGCACGGACCACCACGGTTGGTGGCACCACTTCCGGGTATTCGCTGATCGGCAACTGGAACAGCGAGATAGCACCGGCGATCAGGATCAGCAGCGACAGTACCGCTGCGAAGATCGGCCGTGAAATGAAGAATTGGGAGAAATTCATCGGAGTAATTGCCCCTTAACCGCGTGGAGTCGCAGCAGCCAGTTTCACAACCGTACCCGGCGCGACCTTGGCAGGTGCGACTTGGGGCAGGTTGCTGGCTTCCAGCGCTTGTCGTTGTTGAGCAAGGGCCGCGAGGGTTTCCTTGCTGGCCATCGGGATCACTTCAGGGCTGACCGGCGAACCAGGGCGAACCCGTTGCAAACCCTTGACGATGATGGTGTCGTCTTTGTTCAGGCCGCTGCGCACGATGCGCAAACCTTCGATTTTCGGACCCAGCTCGACGGGGCGATAAGCCGTTTTGTTGTCGGCATCCATCACCAGCACGAACTTTTTACCCAGGTCGGTACCGACCGCTTCGTCGTTGATCAACACCGCGGAGTAGGTGCCGCTGCCCACCAGTTTCAGGCGTGCATAAAGACCCGGGGTGTAGCTGCCGTCTCTGTTGTCGAACACCGCACGACCGCGGATGGTGCCGGTCTTCGGGTTGACTTGGTTGTCGACGAAGTTCATCTGGCCCTGGTGCGGGTTGCCGTCTTCATTGGACAGGCCCATGTAAACCGGGGTAGTGGCGCCGCGTTGACCCTGGCGGGCGAGCTGGTTGTACTTGAGGAACACACGCTCGTCGGCGTCGAAGTAGGCGTAAACCTTGTCGGTGGACACTACGCTGGTCAGCGCGGTGGTGTCGGCGGTCACCAGGTTGCCGGCGGTGATTTCCGCACGGCTGACACGACCGCTGATTGGGGACGTCACGCGGGTGAAGCTCAGGTTCAGTTTGGCCAGGTCCAGTTGCGCCTGGAGTGCACCGACGGCGGCGCGAGCCTCTTGAGCGGCACTGGTGCGCGAGTCGGCGAGTTCGGCGGAAATCGCGTTGCTGGTGCGCAGGCGCTCACCGCGCTGGGCTTCGTTTTCACTGCGGGTAGCCGTGGCGCGAGCTTGCGCCACCAGGGCCTCGAGGCGGCGGACCTCAGCCTGGAACGGACGCGGGTCGATCTGGAACAACAGATCGCCTTTCTTGACCAATGCGCCTTCGGTGAAGGTTACGTCATCGATCTGGCCGGAGACCCGTGGACGAATCTCTACCGTTTCCGGCGCTTCCAGGCGCCCGGTGAATTCGTCCCACTCGTTGACCGGTTGCTCCAGCACCTTGGCCACGCTGACTTTGGCCGCGGGCATGGTGGCGGCAGCGTCCGGAGTCTTGCCGCAGGCGCTCATCACCATCACGGCCAACAGGGCCAAGGGGAAGCGCAAATGTTTGAGTGACTGTTCCATGGATGCATCCGCCAATGTATTGAGATGGGCGGATAATGCTTGGCGGGGCGGTATCAAACGAATCGAACGAGGCAAAGGTAACTATCATTCGGAATGATATAAGCCAGAAGCAAGCCCTCTAGCATGCACCTTTCGTTAGCGGGCTATCAAATGAAATGATGACAATTGTGTGTTGCGGGGAATGCAAAGGTTTGGCTTGAAACCGTGTAGTGGCCTTCGCTGAGGATGGATGGGACCCCGCGCCCCGGGAATTTTTGCGAACTGTTTGTTTTCGTCACACGAAGCTGCAACCAACGTATGCTCGACTCCGTTCAGCAAGTCTCGCCGCGGCTGTTACAAGGCAGGATTTCCTGAGCTCGCCATTCCTTAATCAGCCCGCGACGATTGCGAGAGTAGCGTTCGACAAGCACCTCAGCGTGTGCGACGTCATCCAGGTCTATCACCCGGAACTTGCTGTCAGCCTCGCACCATGCCGCCAGGGAACGCTTGGATTCGATAAACCCCAGCATGATCGGCCAGATAATTTGCTCATCAACAGGCGCATGAGCAATCGATAGCGTGATACGCAACTTGCATTGGTCGCGCAGTGCACGGCGGATTTCGCTTAAGTCGATCGGTGTGGAAAGAGTGGCGGGCCTACTTACGTAGAATGTCTCATCGTCGAAGGCCGGACGCAATTCCAAAGGCAAGACGGCGTTAATCTTGGCCAATGCGTTATTAACAGCGAAGGCAAACTTGTCGTCCATCTGACGACTGATCCATTGGGCGCCGGCTACAAGCGCTTGTATTTCTTCTTCTGTAAATGAGAGAGGGGGAAGAAGAAATCCAGGCTTGAGAACGTAGCCCAAACCAGGTTCACCCTCGATGTCGGCCCCCATACCCTGCAGTGTCAGTACATCGCGACGTATGGTGCGAAGTGACACCCCCAACTCCTGGGCGAGTGTCCGTCCCGATACCGTTCTGCGATGTCGACGGAGAACTTGCATCAGTTCAAACAATCGGTCACTTCTGGACATTCCTACTCCATTTCGATGACGCCTTTACCGCCGAGCTTTCGACCTTTTTCGAGTTCCCCGATCAGTTGAATAGCGTCGCTTAGGGAAACGGTTTTTCCTATCGGGATCCTGAAGCTTCCCTCACTGGCCGCTTTGGCAAGCTTATCCAGAATTTCAGCGCGCGGTGATCCGATGATTGGTTTGAGTCTGCGATCAAAAATAGCTCGAATAAACTTGCCAGGGCCTGGGTTCAGATCCAGAAACACGCCTCCCGCTCGCAACATCCCAATGCCTGTCGAAACCGGTAGCGTCGCCGCAGTGTCGTAAACCAAATCGAATCGTGTGGCGATACTCGATACCTGCGTGTTCCGATAATCATAGACGGTCTGCACCCCCAGCGACTTTGCTCGCTGGATGTCCTTGGCGCTGCAACTGCCCGAGACGACAGCGCCATGTATCAGCGCTATTTGTACGGCTGCTTCGCCGACGGCACCGGCACAACCGTTTACAAAAACGTGCTGGCCGGCTTGCAGCTTCGCTTTGTCGATTAGTCCGTTCCAAGCGGTTATACCGGGCGTGCCCAGACACGCGGAATCCTCGAATGAAACATCATCGGGCTTATGCGCTAGAAATGCTTCTTTTGTGATGACGGCTTCGCCAAACGCGCCGCTTTCTTTGAATCGGGCCAGACCGAAAACCGCATCGCCCACCTTCAGCCGCTTGACGCCTGGGCCGACCGATAAAACTGTGCCGGAAAAATCCATACCCATTGCTCGAGGTAATGTCCTCCCGGTGACGATCTTCATCTGTCCACTGCGCAGCTTCCAGTCAATCGGATTGATCGCAGCAAACTTGACCCTTACCGCTACCTCACCTTCACTTGGGGGGAGCAGGTCAAAGTCATCGACCCGCATGACCTCCGGCCCGCCGTACCTGTTGTACTGAATGCGTTTCATCATGCGTCTCCAAACTCCAACTAACGATTGAGGTAGTCACGGAGACGACTCTATAGCGCTATGTGGACAGTTTTTGTCACCATTCGATCGCTGTACAAGGCGTGTACTCATCGAGACAA
This sequence comes from Pseudomonas sp. URMO17WK12:I6, assembly GCF_003253625.1. Taxonomy (NCBI): domain Bacteria; kingdom Pseudomonadati; phylum Pseudomonadota; class Gammaproteobacteria; order Pseudomonadales; family Pseudomonadaceae; genus Pseudomonas; species Pseudomonas sp. URMO17WK12:I6. The sequence continues at coordinate 87,731 of NZ_QKYZ01000022.1, read as the reverse complement.
ATCATGGATGAAGTTCTTCAATGCCGGGCGGGCCATTACAGTTTGTCATCCCACGCAACGCTGCTGTGGAGTCGGCGTAAGTGTCAAAAGCGTACCTCCTTGCCGAGCTGAATCGTAGGCAGCGTCCATGACCTGCATGATTGCCTCGGCGTCGCGTAATGATGCAATTGGCTTGGCCCCGTTACGGCACTCAGCAAGCACTTGTTTGACGAACAGTGGGTAATAGACGTCTGTGTCCAGTTGTAGTCGGCGGCTTCGAGTGCCGGCCGCAAGGTTCTGTCGATCCCTTATTTCGATTCGGTCGGGACCGGATTTGGCATACATGTGATCAGATGAAAGGGTGAAGGAGAACTCGCGTTGCTCGTCGGCGGTGCTGGGAAAACTGTATCCTGTTTCCACAACACCGATCACGCCATCCTCAGTCTGCAGGGTCAATACCGAATAGTCTTCGACGGCACCCCGATGCGTGAGTGAATTCATAACGGCTGAGACTCGCGAGACCTCCTTACCGGTCAATAGTCTGAAGAGATCTATGAAATGCGTAGCCACGTTGATCGTGGATCCGCCTCCTGAAAAAGCGGGATCGATGGCCCAGCCTGAGCCTGCAGTTTCATAACGAGCGGGTGGACCTACGATGAAACGGAAAGACATGTAGTTGAAGTCCGCAGGCAAGCGTCCCTCAGTATCTTGCAGTGCGCCAAGCAGTTCACTCATGCGGAAGATCAGCGGTACAGCACAGTAGAGATTGGCTTGCTCGGCTAGCTCACGTAGCCGTGTGACCTGTGCCATGTTGATGCCGCAGGGCTTTTCCAGGGCAAAGGGAATGTTTCGTGCAATCACGGCCTCTGCCAGCGACGGCATTTCCGAATGCCTGCCGAACACGAAAGCAAAATCGACCTCCTCGCGCTCAAGCAACTCATAGGATGAGCTATACAACGCGCATTTGAATCGCTCGGCAATTGCTTCACCCTTCACGTGCTCCGAATCCGATACGGCCACCACTTGGACCCCGTTGGTCTCAAGAGCATTCAGATACAGCGGGACATGCCAATGGCTGACCTCCAGTAACGCAACTTTCATGTGTACTCACTCCTGGCGCGGTGCTGTTACGTTATCGGGGTGGTAATCGAACCCAAGGAAGCGTAGTGCAAGCAACGCCTGACCTTTGTGCATGGGGCCCCCGTCCTGGGTGCGACAACTTCTTTTACGCGCAGCATCGCAAAGCGGTGTCGATTCCGGCGAGTTGATGATATCCACGACGAGGGTGCCGGGTTCGAGTCGCTCGGGATCCACAGGCATAGGATCATTTTTGTTCATGCCAAGCGGCGTAGCATTGATCACGATTTCATAGCCATGTGGGTCGGGTGGGCCAGAAAGCGTGATGCAACCTGTTTCGGCAGCAACGGCTTTCGCCAGATCCTCGGCTCGGTGTTCGTCGACATCGGAGATAGTGAGCGATCGAGCTCCCGCCGATGCGACGGCAAATGCGATCGCTCTGCCTGCGCCCCCAGCTCCGACCAAAAGAACGTTCTTGTTCGCTGGATGATAGCCTTCCCATTGCATGCCAAGAACACAGCCGAGGCCATCGAATACGGCACCGACCCAGCGTCCGTCTGTCTCGCAACGAATGACGTTGATTGCACCCACTTGACGAGCAGTCGGATGAAGTTCGTCGACAAGAGCCAGCATCCTTTGTTTATGAGGCATGGTGACCAGGATGCCGGCGAGATTGTTCAATGCTCTGGCATCGACCACGAACGAGGACAGGTCATCGGCCTTGACCTCCAATGGAATACAAACCGCGTCTGCCTGTTGTTCTATAAAGAGTCGGTTGAATAGTTGCGGAGACTTGGCAGCCGCCAGCGGATGGCCGACCAATCCATAAAGCCGAGTTGTTCCTGTGATATGTGAGGCCATGGTTGCCTGATATTTGATGTTGACGGGAAGAGGAGCGCTGGCTGGCTTCTTGGGCATGCACAGCGTCGATGGCTATGCATTGGCAAGTGCCGACCGCATGATGCTGCTCTGCCCATCGGGCCTGTGGGTCGCGAAAACCTAATGGTCGCACCAGTGTCATCGTCGAAGGTCGTTACGAACGCAGTTGGCTAGCCAGGTCATCCGGGACGGCTGTCTGAGCTGTGCCCCGCATCGCTTCGGCCCGCATACGATCGTATTCTTCTTTGGCAATAGGCACTGCGTTGCGCTTGCCGAGATCTTCAAGGCGAATCCGGTATGTTTCGCGTGTAGTGAACGCCGCGATCGCAGCGATAACACAGATACCTAATGTAAGAGAGCCGATTCTTAGCGGGATATTGTCAGAGCCGGGGGGCGCAACAGTGACGAAGATTGCCGGGAGAAACGCAGTCATCGCGGTCCCTATGTTCTGTCCGATGGCCATGCCGGTCACGCGCACCCGCGTACGGAACAATTCGGGAAAGAGGCTCGGAAATACACCGTTGAAACCCTGGTAGGCGACGCCCCACATGAGTACGGAGAGAACCAGTGAAAGCCACAGGTTATGGATGCTGATAGCGTACAGATACGCGTAAGAGAGCAGTCCCGCGCAGAGAACGCCAATAATGACTGGGGGCCTGCGGCCGATCTTGTCTGAGAGGTTACCGACGAAGGGGATCAGGATTACCGCACACATGTTGCCCAGCAGAGGAATCCACAAATAGACGCCTGCAGGGAAACCGATTCCATAGGCCGGTTGAACCGCATAGGTAGCGCCGAATACCGAGGCGACAATGGCGATCACCGCAGCAAGTGCCATGCAGATCACACGCAAGAGATCACCCCAGCTCTGCCGGATGACTTCGACAACTGGCAGGACAGTAGCTTCGCCTTGCGTTTTTTGTTTGGCAAATACAGGTGTTTCGTCGACCTGGCGGCGAATGATATATCCCAGGATGACTACGATGACGCTGAGCAGGAACGGAATCCGCCAACCCCAGGAAGAGAACTGATCCGCAGGCATAAAATGAGCGAGAGGCAAGAAGACTGCTGCCGCGAGCAATTGCCCGGCCTGAACTCCTTGGAGGGTAAAGCTCGCGAAGTAACCACGGCGGCCGGACGGGGCGTGTTCGAGAATCATGGAACTGGCGCAGGAGATCTCCCCGGCCACCGCAAAACCCTGAATCAGGCGCAACGTCACAAGCAGCACCGGCGCCCAGATCCCGATCTGCTGGTACGTTGGCAGAAGTCCGATACACATCGTCGAGAAGCCCATCAGGAACATGCAGTAAACCAGAACCGTTTTACGGCCGTGGCGATCACCCAAATGCCCTAGGACAACAGCGCCTATCGGCCGGGCGATATAGCCCACACCAAAGCTGGCCAGAGAGGCAATGATGCCGACCGCAGGGTTATCAGATGGAAAAAAGAGCTGTGGAAACAGCAAGGCCGCCGCGGTCGCATAGATAAAGAAGTCGTAATACTCCAGTGCTGAGCCGATCCAACCGCTAGCTGCGGCTTTCTTTGACTGGCCTTTGGAATGAGCGTCGATCGGTATGCTCTGATTCATAACGTGTCTCCGGTTTCTCAATTGTTGTTATTGTAACTGCGTTCCATCAGTAATTCTGTTACCAGAATCTCCGCCTTGTCAAGGGAGTCGTTCCTTGCTCGATCAAGGCGTGACGCTGGTTATTTGTGAGGTGCTGAATTCGTACGTCTGACATTGTCGCCAAGCCGAGCGAGCACGCTAAAGCCCGCTCGTGCAATTGAGCGAATAGGCTGTAAGAGGATGAACAGGCTCCGACGCGTCAAACGCTCAGCACTGTTGCTTCATACAAAAGGCAATGAGGCCAACGACAGGTTCTAACGTCGTAGTACGCCGTCTTGCCCGTTTGCCAACCTACAAGCTATCTCGCGAGAGATGACCGTCGACGAGCCTCGAAATGTTCAACGGATTCGCGTTCTTGAGAGCATCGGGAAGCAATGCATCGGGGTAGTTTTGGAAGCAGACGGGTCTCAGGAAGCGGTCGATGGCCAAAGTGCCGACCGAGGTGCCCCGACTATCGGAAGTCGCAGGATAAGGGCCGCCGTGGACCATTGAATCGCAGACCTCGACACCGGTTGGGTAGCCATTGATGAGGATGCGACCAACCTTCATCTCCAACAAAGCAGTCAACTCTACGAATTGCGTAAGGTCTTCTGGCTCACCAATCAAGGTAGCGGTCAATTGTCCGTGAAGGGCATTGATGGCAGCGTTGAGTTGCGCCTGGTCAGTGACCTCGATGAAGATCGACGTGGGGCCAAAGATTTCTTCTTGAAGGACCTTGTCGCCTTTCAGCAGCAACTCTACGTCGGCTTTGAACAATTGTGGCTGCGCCTGGTGACCCTGTTGGTTACTGCCAGCCAGGTGCACGATGCCGGGGTGCGCGTGCAGGTTCTGCAATCCAGCCGCATAGCTGCGCAGGGTGCCTGCGTTGAGCATTGTTTGTGCCGGTTGGTCGTTTATTAACGCCGCCACTCTATTCTGAAAGGCACTGAATGCATCCGAGCGAATGCCAACCACCAGTCCGGGATTGGTGCAAAACTGCCCGCAACCTTGAACCACCGAGGCGGCAAGATCGTGAGCGATACTGTCGGCCCGACGCGAGAGGGCATGGGGCAGGATCACGACCGGGTTGATGCTCGACATCTCAGCGAAGACTGGAATGGGCTCGGGGCGAGCAGCGGCCATATCGCACAATGCTCGACCGCCTTTGAGCGAGCCGGTAAAACCAACACCCTTGATGAGCGGGTGTTTTACCAAGGCTTCGCCTACGCCACTGCCATAAATCATGTTGAAGACACCGTCAGGCATGCCACTGCGCTCGGCCGCCCGGATAATTGCGTTGGCGACCTGTTCTGCAGTCGCCATGTGGCCGCTGTGGGCTTTGAATATCACCGGACAACCCGCCGCGAGCGCGGAGGCGGTATCGCCGCCGGCCGTGGAGAAGGCCAACGGAAAATTACTGGCACCAAATACAGCAACCGGACCGATGGCGGTGCGGTACTGGCGAAGGTCAGGGCGCGGTAACGGTTTGCGAAGTGGTAACGCTTGGTCGATGCGAGCGCCATAGAAATCACCGCGCCGCAGTACGTTTGCAAACAGGCGCATTTGACCGCTGGTACGTGCGCGTTCGCCCTGGATGCGAGCTACAGGCAATGCTGTTTCACGGCAAACCAGGGCAATAAACTCATCGTCCAAAGCCTCTAGCTCTTCAGCAATAGCATCGAGAAACTCAGCCCGTTTGCTCGCGCTCAGGATGCGGTAGCTGGAAAAAGCGTTGTAGGCTGCATGGGCAGCATCCTCGATTTCTTGCGAGGTCGCCTGGTGGAAGGCATAGGGTAGGGTTTCCCCCGTGCTGGCATCCACACTCTTGACGATGATAGTGCCGGCGGCGCTGCGCTGACCGCCGATAAAATTCTGGCCGGTGATGAGGGACATCGTTGTCTCCAGGTTGAATGTGCAAGAGATAGCTGGGCAAGGCATTCCCAGGACTGAAAATCAGGTGACGGCGCCGATCTGCCAAGGCACGAACTCATTTTGTCCGTATCCGTGTTGTTCGCTCATGCTGCGCTCGCCCGAGGCAATGCGCAGCATGGTTTCAAAGATTGCTGCACCGCACGCCTCGATGGTCAAAGTGTCTTCGGCAATTTCGCCGCAGTTGATGTCCATGTCTTCTCGCTGACGAGCCCACAAGGCGCTATTAGTCGCCAGCTTGATTGATGGGGCAGGGGCACAGCCATAGGCCGATCCGCGCCCGGTGGTAAACGCAATCAGGTTGGCACCACCGGCGACTTGGCCGGTTGCGGAGACGGGGTCATAGCCAGGGGTGTCCATGAAAACCAGCCCGTTGGCAGTGACGGCCTGGGCATATTCGTAGACATCCATCAGGTTGCTCGAGCCAGCCTTTGCCACAGCGCCCAGCGACTTTTCCAGAATGGTGGTCAAGCCACCTGCCTTATTGCCGGCAGAGGGGTTATTGTTTAATTCGGCCCCCATACGCTCGCAGTAGCGTTCCCACCAATGAATTCGAGCGATCAGTTTTTCGCCGACCTCACGGCTGACAGCCCGTCGTGTCAGCAAGTGTTCGGCACCGTATATTTCAGGGGTTTCAGAAAGAATCGCGGTACCGCCGCAGGCGACCAGGCGATCCACCGCATTGCCCAGTGCAGGGTTGGCGGTAATGCCGGAATAGCCATCCGAGCCACCGCACTGCAGCCCAACCGTCAGGTGGCGAGCGCTAACCGGTTCGCGCCGAATCTGATTGGCCTCGCCAAGTAATTGCTTCACGTGATCAATGCCACTGGCGATGGCCTTGGACGTACCGCCACTGTCCTGGATGTTGAACGTGCGCAGGGTATTACTACGGGTCAGTCCTTGCGTCGTGAGTAATGAGTCGATTTGGTTCGTCTCGCAGCCCAACCCGATCACCAGCACGGCGGCAAAGTTGGCGTGGGTTGCATATCCGGCCAATGTCCGGCGCAACATGCTCAAACCGTCGCCCGCAGGGTCAACGGCGCAGCCGGCGGAATGCGTCAGAGCAACAACACCGTCGACGTTTGGATACGCTTGCAGTGCGGCGGGATTGATGTCCCGACGAAAATGGTCTGCGATGGCCCGGGCGACTGTGGCAGAGCAATTCACTGATGTAAGAATGCCGATGTAGTTGCGCGTCGCGACGCGTCCATCCGGGCGCACGATACCCATGAACGACGGGGCTTCACTTGGCTTGACGTTGGGTTTCGCATCGACGCTGAAAGCATAATCTCGTGTGAATTCCCCCATGGCCAGGTTATGCACATGGACATGCTCGCCTGCTTCTATGTCGACAACCGCAAAACCAATGATTTGCCCATAGCGCCTTACCGGTTGACCGGCTTCGATACGCCGGGAGGCCACTTTATGGCCCGCCACAATCGCTTGCCGGACAGTCACGCCTTCCTGCTCTAGGATTTCGCCAGCGAGTAGCGGTCGGCGTGCGATGAGCACATCGTCCAGCGGGTTCAAACGCAGCACAGCTGCTGCGCCGGTTTTCATGATCAGTTCCATCGCATCCTCACGGGCTGCTGGGTGGTGCGCGGTCGCTAATAGCGCCGCACTTTTGTGCTGGCACTATAGGATTCATAGAGATGGCTGCCTAATGAGAGCTTTCGATTGCTCGATAACTTTGCCTCATCGACTTTTTCTGAGTTGGCTGCTTTGCTTCTCCTCTGTAGCCGTTTGCCGCTGTCTGGCGAACGATAATAAGGTCGCAATAAACCTCCGCGTCGGCTCTGAGAGGGGTTCATCCTTGCGAGTGATAACCCCGTAATCCTGAGATTCAACTTTGAAGGGCGTGTTGAGGATTTGAAGCTGCCCATTTTGCAATTGCGACTGGACCATGGACTCGGGGAGCATCGCGAGCATTGGCCCAGACTGCAGCAACTGCAGGAAGGTTTGCATCGAAATGGTCTCAACGGTGTTGGTTGGCGGGGCGATCTTGAACAGTGTGAACGCGCGCTCCATGCGTTGTCGGATCGGCGTATTAAAGGGATACATGACCCATGGCCATTCGCTGAGTGCTTCGGTGGGGACTTCCTTCAGTCGGCACAGAGGGTGTGTGCTGTTCACGACAAGACAAAAGGGTTCAGGTCCCAGCGACGTAAATTCGAAAGGCTGACAATTCTCGTCCGTGAAGCGCGCGATGATTAAATCGAGTTTTTTCTGTTCGAGCATTTCCAGCAAGTGGTTGCTGGTTTGTTCGATTACCTCAATAGAAAGGAGGGGGCGCTCACGCTTTATGCTGGCGATCGCTTCCGGCAGCACCACTGATGTTGCGGCGAAAATGGTGCCGATTTTTAAATGGCCATGCCCGCCTTTACGCAGCTTGTTGACTTGGTCGACGAACGACTCCGTGTCTTCCAAGGTAATACGCGCATAACGGGCTACGAACTCTCCTAGTTCAGTAAGCACCAGGCTGCGGGTTTGACGTTCAAACAGTGGGAAACCCAGGAGTACTTCCAGATCGCGAAGCAATTTACTGATGGCCGGTTGGGTAACATTCATCTGTTCTGCGGTCGTGTGCATATTGCGGGTCTTGGCCAGGCTATTGACCAGTACCAAATGTTTGATCTTCAGCCATCGGGTAACACTGCCAAAAGTAATTTGATCGTTTTCCATCGGATAAGGCCTTGTCTGTCGATAACAAAACAGCATTGATCGGTGAGATTCTTTCATTGGGATTTACGGGGGAGGTCCATTACTTTTACGGCTCTGATGGCTGACTGATCTGGAAGCTCTATGTCGAATCTGAAACTGACGCGCGAAAACACCCTGCCAGTGGATGGCTTGGCCGGAACACTGATCGGCCGTGCCTGGATCCCGGGTGCGGTTGCAGGCCCCTCGCCAGTGGTGCTGCGCGATGACGGTGTGTTTGATCTTTCTGAAGTCTTTTCGACAATGAGCGAACTGTTGGAACACACCTCGCCGTTGTTGGCGGTTCGTCAGGCGTCTGGCAGGTACGTCGGGACTGTCGAGGAATTGCTTGGAAACACTGGCAGCCATGCCGATCCCGGCAAGGCATCGCTGTTGCCCCCAGCAGATTTGCAAGTCATCAAGGCAGCCGGGGTGACGTTCGCTTCCAGCATGATTGAGCGGGTAATCGAGGAGCAGGCCCGAGGCGATGCTGCAAAAGCGGAAAGTGTTCGCCGCTTGGTGCAAGAAGCCATCGGCGATAACTTGCGGGCAATCAAGCCGGGCTCGCCAGCAGCGATGCGCCTTAAGGCTGTGCTGATCAAGCAAGGCATGTGGTCGCAATACCTGGAGGTCGGTATCGGCCCGGACGCGGAGATTTTCACGAAGGCACCGGTTCTGGCCGCCGTGGGCAGTGGCAGCGAAATCGGCATCCATCACAAGTCTGAATGGAACAACCCAGAGCCGGAAATTGTGCTGGCGGTGAACAGCCGAGGCCAAGTGCATGGCGTCACCTTGGGCAATGACGTCAATTTGCGTGATTTCGAAGGCCGCAGCGCACTGCTGCTGAGCAAGGCCAAGGACAACAATGCGTCCTGTGCGATCGGCCCATTTATTCGTCTGTTCGATGAAACGTTTACCCTCGACGACGTGCGCAACTGCGTCGTGGATTTGCAGGTTCAGGGCGACGACGGCTTCATCCTTGAAGGCAGCAGTTCCATGGCGTTGATCAGCCGTGATCCGTTGGATCTCGTGGCCCAGACGGTCGGCGGTGATCACCAATACCCTGATGGCTTCATGCTTTTTCTCGGAACCTTGTTTGCGCCTACCCAGGATCGTGAGGCACCGGGAAGCGGCTTTACGCATAAGCAGGGTGATGAGGTCAGCATTGGGAGCCCGTTGCTGGGCACGTTGCGCAACACAGTCACCTACAGCCATGAGGCTGCACCCTGGACTTTCGGCTTGCGAGCGATGATGCACAATCTTGCTGCCCGCGGGCTGCTGTAGGTAAGGCAGGTGGGTGAGCTGCATTGGGTGTTCTCCCGCAACGATTGAACAAACACGGGTGCACGTCTATTGATAAAGAGCCGAATCCGAAGGGTCCGGTTTTTTATATCCGCCAGGCGTCTCCCACCTTCTGGAGACCCGGTTGCATGGCTAGCCCTGTCTCGATAAGGCGAACCAGGTACAAGCAGGTTTGACTTATCGGGTGACGCCTGCATACTATTGGAACGTCGTTCCAGTACGAACAATGTTGCTCACATTCACCTCATTGTCAAAGATAAGTCGAGAAAAATATGAGAGTCGTCAAAGGTGCTGTTGACCGTTGCCTGGAGGTTATTGAGCTGCTGGCACGTGAAGCTCGCTGGATGCGGATGTCCGATATCGCAGCCGAGCTGAGCTTGGAAAAGGGGCCTGCTCATCGAGTGCTTGCTCAGTTAGTCGAGCAAGGGTGGGCAGAACAGGATGAAGCCACCTCGCAATACCGCTTGACGCTGAAGCTGGCGCTGTTGGGGCAGCGCTATTTGCATGGAATTGGTTTGCCTGAGTTGGTCCAGCCGATCCTTGAGCAAGTGGCTGTTCAGTGCCAAGAGTTGGTGCGCCTGACGGTGGTCAACGAGGGCACCTTGTCTTGGCTGTCTTCGGCCCAAGGCGCCGCGCCAGGGCTTATGTATTCGCCAGCCATGGATAAGCCGATCAATCTCTACGCCACCGCCAATGGCAAAGCCTGGCTGGCCTCAATGCCGGATGAACTGGCCATTGAGCATGCGCTGCGTAGCGGCCTGGGGAAAACTGATGCCGGGATGGGGCAGGGGCCGAAAGCGATCAGCAGCATCGAAGGCTTGTTGGCCGAGCTGGCGCTGACCCGCAAGCGCGGGTATGGCTTGGTCATTGAAGAAGCCGAGGCGGGTGTCTGGGCGATCGCCGTACCGGTCAAGCTGGTTCCATCTGGCACTGTGGTTGGCACGATGAGTATCGCCGGCCCGGTCTTGCGCATGCAGCCTGAACGTTATGACCAATTGCATGCTCTGCTCGAAGATGCAGCCAACAAGCTGGGTACGGTTTGGCCGCGCCAGAACAGTGTGCATACGGAGAACGTATGAGCCAGCTCGCACCTGCATGGACCGAGGCGGGGTCAGGGTTGGAAGTCGCCGCTGCCGCTCTGGTCCGTGCACGGCTAGAGGGTGTTCGGCTGGCATCCTTGCCAGGCCCGAACCTGCCAGGCAGCCTCGCACAAGGTTTTGCCATTCAGCAGCATGTGGGGCCATTGGCTGGAAAAACCGTGGGGGGGTGGAAGTGTGCGTTACCCCCGGCTGGCAAGTGGATCGTTGCCCCGATCTACAGCGACAGCATCATAAAAGGCGAACGTTACCGACTGGCCGCCGACGCCGATAAGGCGCGCATCGAGCCTGAACTGGCGTCCGTCCTGGCCCATGATTTGCCGGCTCGTGTTGAGCCTTATACAACTGAAGAGATCGTTGCTGCGATCAGCGACGTGCACTTGGCATTGGAAGTGATCGATTGCCGTTACACCGATCCACACACACTGCCGTTCGAGCAATTACTCGCGGACGGTTTATTCAATCACGGCCTGGTATTCGGGGCGCCAATCACGCTGTCGAACCCTGCCAGCATTCCCTCTGAACTGGATATCACCCTGAGCGATGCAACGGCAGAGCTTGTGAATATCAAGGGCCGCCATCCGGACGGGAATCCGTTGTTGCCGATCGTATGGCTGGCCAATTTTCTGTCTACACAAGGGATAGGGCTGCAAGCAGGGCAGGTGATTATCACCGGGTCCTATGCAGGTGTTCTCGATGTGCCCGTCAACCAGCCACTGCATGTTCAGTTCGGCGAAGCCGGCTCATTGTCTGTCCATTTCTCAACGCTGGAGGAGTAACAAATGCGCTTAGTTCGTTTTGGTTTGCCGGGGCAGGAACAGCCGGGAGTTTTGGATTCGCAAGGAATCGTTCGAGACCTCTCGGGCATTGTCGATGACATCGATGCGTCGGCTCTGAGCCCTGCAGTGCTTGAAAAACTGCGTGCTGTTGACGTTGAAAAGCTGCCAGTGGTGGCGCCTGGCACACGTCTTGGTCCATGCGTAGGCAACGTACCGAACCTGATTTGCATCGGTCTGAACTACTCCGATCACGCGGCTGAAACGGATACACCTATCCCGAGCCAGCCGGTGGTCTTCAACAAACACACCGCGTCCATCAGCGGCCCCAATGACCCGGTCATTTTACCAACGGGGGCTCAGAAGCTTGATTGGGAAGTCGAACTGGCCATCGTCATCGGTACGCCCGCCTGGCAGATTGATGAGTCGCAGGCTTTGGATCACATCGCCGGTTATTGCCTGGCCAATGATGTTTCCGAGCGGGCTTATCAGCTGGAGTACGAAGGTCAGTGGACCAAGGGGAAAAGCGGTTTTTCTTTCGCACCACTGGGACCTTGGCTGGTCACCCGTGACGAAATTGCCGACCCGCAGGCCATTGACCTCTGGCTCGACGTGAACGGCAAACGTCTCCAGACCGGCAATACCCGTACGATGATTTTCAGCGTTGCACATATTGTCGCGTACCTCAGTCGCTTCATGCCGCTAATGCCGGGTGACGTCATCATTACCGGTACTCCACCAGGTGTAGGGCTCGGGCAGAAACCACCGGTTTTTCTCAAGGCGGGTGACACCATGCGTGTCGGTGGCCAAGGGCTGGGTGAGCAATTTCAGACCGTGGTTCCTTACGTTGCTGAAATGGGCGCTGCATGGGTCGCCGGTCGCCATCCCAATGTTGACTGACTATCGCTAGAGGAAAACGCTATGAGCTTTGCAGGAACAGGTGTAGTCGCGATTTGGCATGATCTTTTGCCCGAAGCGCGGGACGAGTTCTATGAGTGGCATAACCGAGAACATATGCCTGAGCGGGCCGGAATTCCGGGCTTTTTACGGGGGCGCCGATACATCGCTCTGGATGCAGGTCCGACCTATTTCAACCTCTATGAGGCTGACACTGTGCAGGTGTTGGGCGGGCAGGATTATTTATCGCGTCTCAACAGTCCGACGGCTTGGACAAAGCAGTCGGTGCAGTCATATCGCAACGTCGCGCGATCCATCTGCGAGGTTACTTACACCAGCGGTGTAGGGCAGGGCGCGTATTTGTTAACGGTCCGTTTCGATGTTGTCGAAGGCCAGCATAAATCGGTGTCAGACGCATTGCGCCAACGCGTGCTTCCTCCTCTTGCTGATAAACAAGGTATTACGGGCGTGCATTTGTGTGTAGCTGATGAGGCCGTGAGCAGAGTTGAAACCGCAGAGAAAAAGGCCCGCGCCGAAGGGACCCAAATACCGGCCTGGATCGTCATGATCGAAGGTTGTGCACCTGACTACGTTCGTGTCGCCGGCGAGTCTTTTGTGGCCGAGCTAAAACGGCTGTTGGAGGGGCAATTGACGGGACCAGAAACCACGCTTTATCAATTGGAATACACACGTTGCAAAACGCCGGGGAGTGCGGGTTGATCGCCGAGCGTTCGAGTACGTTTTAACTTTCAGTCGTTGTTCTTACGCAATTCCCCACGAGCGTGCCATTACCGGCATTGAGTCAGGCTCGCGTCTGCGCACGCTCGGGTTTTGCTCAAGGTGATATTAAACAATTATCAAGTTGCTCAATAACGGACTATTACAAGACAGATAAGGGATTCCCGCAGTTGCTCGGTAATTAGCTCTTCGAGCTGCCTGTGACTAAGTTGACTCGCGAGCTGAAAATCGCAACAAAAACAATAATAACTCATTGTGAGAAAACATCATGCGCTACCCTATTATTTCCCGCAGCGTGCCCGCACATCACTCTCTGATCAGTCTGACTCTTGCGGTTTGCGCGGGTTCGTCAGCGGCTGTTCAAGCCGATCAAAATAGCGGTTTTGTCGATGGCGCTACCGCAACTCTCAATTTGCGCAACGCTTATATCAATCGCAACTTCATCAATCCTGCCTATCCCAACAGCGCCGCACCACAGAACAAAGCCGAGGAGTGGACACAGAGCTTCATCCTTGACGCTCGCTCTGGTTATACCGCTGGGCCGATAGGATTCGGTGTTGATGTATTGGGTCTTTATTCTCAAAAGCTTGATGGTGGCAAAGGCACCGGCGGTACCCAACTGTTGCCGATCCACGATGACGGCCGCCCCGCCGAAAACTTTGGGCGTCTGGGCGTGGCGCTGAAAGCCAAGCTGTCGAAGACTGAATTGAAGGTGGGTGAATGGATGCCCGTGTTGCCGATCCTGCGCTCTGACGATGGTCGTTCTCTGCCACAGACGTTTCGTGGCGGTCAGGTGACCTCCAACGAGATCGCCGGCCTGACACTCTATGGCGGCCAATTTCGCAGCAACAGCCCACGCAACGACGCGAGCATGGAAGACATGTTCATGAACGGCAAAGCCGCGTTCACCTCCGACCGCTTCAACTTCGGCGGCGGCGAATACACCTTCAACGACAAGCGCACCCAGGTCGGTCTGTGGTACGCCGAATTGACCGATATCTACCAGCAACAATACATCAACCTCACCCATAGCCAGCCCGTGGGCGACTGGATCCTGGGGGCTAATCTCGGTTTCTTCAACGGCAAGGAAGATGGCAGAGCCCTGGCTGGCGACCTCGACAACAAAACCACCTTCGCCCTGCTCTCGGCCAAATACGGCGGCAACACCTTTTACGTGGGCTTGCAAAAACTCACCGGAGACAGCGCGTGGATGCGGGTCAACGGCACCAGTGGCGGAACTTTGGCCAACGATAGCTATAACTCCAGTTTTGATAACGCTCAGGAGCGCTCATGGCAGGTACGACATGACTTTAACTTTGCTGTGCTCGGAGTCCCGGGACTGACATTAATGAACCGATATATCAGTGGTGATAATGTCCATACAGGTTCGATAACAGATGGTAAGGAATGGGGCCGAGAATCGGAATTGGCCTACGTTGTGCAGTCCGGCGCGCTGAAAAATCTCAGCGTTAGATGGCGCAATTCGAGTGTTCGCAGGGATTTCAGCACCAATGAGTTTGATGAAAACCGGATTTTTATTAATTATCCCATATCGTTATTGTGACGAGTATTTCGCTCGCCCAATACCTGGCAGCGTGACTTCTGCGATCGCTTGAACAGTAATAACTTCATCAGGCGGTTGCAGATAAACCCAGCGTCAATTAGGCACTTAATGTGGCGTTGGTAGGTTTGCCTCCGCGGCCTCGTCAAACTTCGACCGGGCCGCTTCAACTTCAGGCAATTTGTCGAGCGTCCATTTATGCAATTCGCGAAATGGCTGCTGCAGTGTTCGACCAAGTGGGGTGATCTCATACTGCACTGCCACAGGCGAGAACGAAATGATTTGGCGCGAGACGAGACCATTTCGTTCCAACCGTCGCAGGCACTGTGTCAGTGCCTTCTGAGTGACGCCCTCCAGGCGGCGCCTGATGGCATTAAAGCGATGCGGCCCGTCATCAAGTACCGCCAGAACCATCATCGACCACTTGTCTGCGATTTGGTCGAACAGCGCCCGGCTTGGGCACTCCGACGAAAAACATTGCGGCTTTAATTCCAGCATCGAAGTTTCCTCATGTATACCTAGGCGACTCTAAGTGCCTAATTGACATTTGGTTTACAAAATATACTTATATGGCTTCCAAAAGCAAACGGAGTCCATCCAATGTCAAACCTAGATACCAGCATTTTATTTCGTCCCTTTTCCATCCGGTCGCTTGAACTGAAAAACCGGATTGTCATGGCGCCGATGACGAGGCAATTTTTTCGCCGCAGGGCATCCCCGGCGAAGGGAGCACTGCTTACTACCGGCGGCGGGCAGAGGGTCAGGTCGGGTTGATCTTGTCGGAAGGCACCGTCGTTGATCGTCCCGCTTCACGTAATGGTTCCAACATTCCTTTTTTCCACGGTGAGGCAGCGTTAGCCGGATGGAAGAACGTGATCGATTCTGTTCACAATGCGGGTGGCCGGATGGGGCCGCAACTCTGGCACACCGGTGCAGTGCGTGACGTCAGCGGCTGGGAGCCTGATGCGCCAGTTGAAAGCCCATCTGGCCTCGACTCGCCAAACGACCCGCGCGGTGTGGCGATGAGCGAAGAGGATATTGCAGACACAGTTGCTGCATTCGCCAAGGCAGCGGCGGATGCGAAACGATTGGGTTTCGACACCGTTGAGATCCATGGGGCTCATGGTTATTTGATCGATCAGTTCTTCTGGGCCGGCACCAATCAGCGCACCGATCGTTATGGCGGACCGACTATCAAAGAGCGCTCCCGTTTTGCCGCTGAGATCGTGTCTGCCGTTCGTCATGCGGTCGGGTCCGAATTCCCTATCATCATGCGCGTTAGCCAATGGAAGCAGCAGGACTTTGGCGTGCGCCTCGCCGACACCCCTGCATTAATGGAAGACTGGCTGCTGCCGTTGGTTGAGGCTGGTGTTGATGTTCTGCATTGCTCGCAGCGACGCTTCTGGGAACCTGAGTTTCCCGAAATTGACGGGGAGACCGGACTGAACTGCGCGGGCTGGGCAAAGAAAGTCACTGGAGCCACAACCATCAGCGTTGGTTCGGTTGGGCTGGATAATGATGTTACTCACGCCTTCGCCGGAAAGGGATCAATCCCTGCGAGCCTGGATCGGCTCATCGAACGCATGGAGCGCGAAGAGTTTGATCTGATCGCTGTAGGGCGTGTTCTGCTGAGTGACAAGGATTGGGTCGCCAAAGTGGAAAATGGAGATTACGCAGATCTGAAGGGATTCAATCCGGCATCTTTAGCCGAATTGGCTTGAGCCTTACTGCGGAGTGGAGAGTGTGATGCCACAAAGGTTTTAGTCTGAAGGAATCAGAGGTCTAGCCTCGGATGCTGCGAGGTGGAGATCGTAATCTGCTGTTGAGTGCGCAATGACTGTTTCAATTGAGCGAACATGTCAAGGCCACTCAACATCCGCGCAAACAGGATTGCGTTGCAGTGTGGCCTGGGCATTTACGCGCAGGCTACACAGTGTTGCTAGGTAATGTAGTTAGATTTTTCATGGCGCGGGAATCCACCGATTGAGCAGCAAGGCTGCGGCGAAGAATCCATCTGCGATTTACCTATAACGCTCTGTTATTAAATGGTGATGAAGGCGGAGAGGGTGACGGGTTTGAGCGCTGCTTTTCAGGGTACACCTGAGATCGAAAACATTTGGGCAGGGCTCTAGGAAAGTGGTTCGCGCGATAAAAAAACTGATGATGCCCCCCACTTTTACCCCAAGTCGCTCGTGATACACGAGCGAACGAAAATGGCGAGTACTGGCAGAATTCCATTAGGGTTCTAATGGTTACTGTTAACTCCGCATTGGAGTCAGGGGCATCGTGAGTCGCTGTCAGGGCGTCCAGAAAATTCAGGGCGATTCAACATTTGGCGTGTCCATGCCACCTATCTCAGGAATGCTCTATCACCATCACCGCAGTGGTGTCCGCCTCGAGTGCTTCGAACACGTGAGGCACATTCGCCAGGTAGCTGATGTCGTCGCCAGCGTTCAGCAATACAGGTCCAGTCGCCGGGCCGATATGGGCGCTGCCGCTGCACAACACCACGTGCTCTACGGTTCCCGGTGGAGTACCTTCATAGTGCGCAGTTATTGAATCAACGATAGCGGCTTGGCTATCGAACACGGAGTTGGGTTTTCCAGCTGGTGAGGATCCGAGGAGGGTTTCGAGTAAGGCACCGATCACATGCTGATATCCAGTTTCGCTGCGCTCGCTGAGCTTACCTTGTGCTTTAACGAGTGCACGTAAGCTTTCCCGTTCCAAACCGATAGCCTTGAGCTCCTCAAGGAGCTCACGAAGGGCGGCGTCACTCGCTTTGAGCTGTACCTCCAGCGCCTCCCGGTCAGCTCGCAATGTCAGGTAAGTACCAAAACTGATTTGTTCGTTCTCAGCGGGCAGTTTTCCAAATAGAAACGCCGGACGCTGATCGGGATAATGATGAAGCATCCACCATTTGAGGTCAGTATGCCTGACCGTGAGCAGCCTACAATCGATGGGGGTTCCTGGAGCTACAGTCACGCCAAAAAGGCCAAACGGGAGCTCTTGGTTGCGAACAGCATCGAATATCCTTTCGATGTTGGCAGGGAGACACGGCCATTGGGGGAATGTTTTGGTAAGCGAGGTAGAACAATCCCATGCGGCATCAAGAATCTGAGCCTCGTAAACCATAAGGTCACACCAGCGAATGGCGGCATCAATTGGGCGGTAAAACAATTTCTCCAACTGATTATAGCTTTGGGATGTGTACATATTAGCGGCCTCATGCCTGAGGGAGCAGATCCGCTAGGTACGTGTTAGAGGCTTGTACAGGCCTTAGCTTCCTTGCGGTGGCTGTCTCTTCATTAAACTGGTCTAGTGGAAAGCTGCACCCTGGCGGATCGGCATGCCGATCGCCAGCAATGACCCGCAGGCTATGCAGATTGCTGCTGGACTGGTCAGCGACGCGGGTTGCGATCCGGTCGAGATGGGTAATTTGGCCTCGGCCATGGCCTTTCAGCAGGGTGGGCCGGGTTGGCGAGCACAGCTTACTGCTCGCCAATTGCGTCGTCGTCTGAGCCTGCCTGACGCATAGCCCATCACCATTTTGCCGAGTGCCTCGGCGTGTGCTGATGGGCGACCAGGTGATCAGGTGATCGGGACTGCCACGTGACCTAGCGAAAAAGCTCGCAGGTTTCGCTGCGCGCTTCATTTCCTGATTAGTAAGCCTAGGTAAGTGTCCTTCGATGGCCGACGCAGGGTTCTGGATATCCTCGGTAGGCGTTTTAACTTACGCCGTCTACGACAAACCCTCGATAGACTGCACCCTTGAGCCTGTGTCCAACGATGGACTGATACGCGTCGCCGTGATACCAGGCCGTGGCCTCTTCGAATGTCGGGAACGAGAAAAGTACAACGCCTTCTGGTAAGTCCCCTTCAAACGCCTCAATCCGTTGATAGGCTGAAAGCATCTTGAACTGCAGGCCAGCAAGAGCAATGGTCGCTTTTTGTGCATAGATATCAAGCTCGTGCTGATCGACCGTTTTTTCTCGGATGAAGATTACATAAGCAGTCATGATCGGTCCCCCTAGTAATCGTTGACTGGGTGGTCATCACATCAGTGGCTGATAACGACCTTACCGAAGACGTCGCGTGTCATGAGTTTTTCGTACGCCAGCTTGGCGTCCCCAAACTCAAAACGACTGTCGATTACAGGGCTGATTCCATGCGCGGCGATGCCTGCGATCAAATCTTCCAGATCTTGTCGACTGCCCAGAGCGATGGGTTGGTATCGCGCCTGGCTCATGAACATGGACATGAAGTCTACGGTGCCTTCCAAGCCCGCGAGTACACCAACCATCGAAACCTGGCCACCCACCGCAATGGCTTTGACCGATTCCTGGAAAGTGCCCGAGCCACCCACCTCAACGATGCGATTGACGCCATTGCCGTTGGTAAGCGCCCGGACCTGTTGCGACCATGCGGGATGGGTTTTGTAGTTGATGATGTCGGCTACGCCCAACAGCTTGAGCTGTTCGGACTTTTCATCGCTGGATGTCGTGGCAATGACGCGCGCGCCCAGCGCTCTCGCAAACTGGATGGCGAACAACGAGACGCCTCCCGTTCCCTGTGTCAGTACCGTGTCGCCTGCGCTTACTCCTTTGACCGCAGACCACGCAGTGACCGCAGCACAAGGTAGGGTAGCGGCCTCTTCAAAGCTCAGACTGTCAGGAATGTGTGCCAGAGCGTTTTCTGACGTGACGCGGTAATCTGCCAGCCAGCCGTCGACATCATATGAGTACTGGGAATATTTTCCGGTGAACGGCCCGTCGATCCATTCAGGGAAGAATGAGTTCACGACTCGATCCCCAGTGACGAAGCGAGTCACTCCCTCGCCAACGGCGACCACCTCACCTGCACCATCGGAAAGAGGGATGGTGCCCGACGGTACGGGCGCTGTGTAGTGTCCTTGCAGAATGAGGATGTCTCGGAAATTCAACGAGGAGGCGCGTACGCGGACGACGACTTCGCCTGAGGCCGGAGTCGGAATCGCTATGGCACCGTTGACAAGGCCATCGAGCCCGCCAAATTTTTCGAGGTGATAGGCGCGGTTTTGTTTGGTTTCAGCATTCATGAAGCAATCCTTTCTAGGGGGTTGATACATTATTTTCCCCTTGAATGCCGTGGTTGATAATCCACTGCCACCTACTCATACTGTTTAGATGAACTACACAATCGGACGCGGTGAGTTAGATGGGGTTCTCGTGTTCTTGGCGGTCGCCGAAGAACGCGGCTTCCGGGCGGCTGCGCGCCGCCTTGGCATTACGCCATCAGCTGTTAGTCAGGCGATACGCGCATTCGAGCAGCGAGTGGGAGTGCCACTGCTGGCACGAACTACCAGAAGCGTCGGACTGACTGAGGCTGGCGAAAGACTGCTGCTTCAAGTGCGGCCTGCTGCTCAGCAGGTACTTCTGGGAATTGAGTCCGCGCGTAACTTCGGTGAGTCTGTAACCGGGCTGCTTCGAATCAGTGTTCCCAGGGCAAGTGTTCCTATGCTGACAGAACGCTTCGTGCCTGGGTTCCTTAGCGCGAACCCGGGAATACAGCTTGAATTTGTCGGTGATGATCACCTGGTGGACATCATTGATGAAGGTTGCGATGCCGGAGTACGACCGCGTTCATATGTACACGCTGATATGGTTGCGGTACCTCTGACCGCTGAGGAACCCAACATTGTTGTCGGCTCACCGTCCCTGATTGCGCGCTATGCGCGGCCTCTGCTGCCTGATGATATCTTAAGCTTGCCGTGCATCACCTATCGGCAGGCGGGTATCGTGCTGGACAGCTGGACATTCAGTGTCTCGGGCGAAAGGCACGTAGTGCGCGTTCGTGGTCCGTTGATACTGGATGATGTGGCCGCTTGTATTCACGCCGCGGAGCGAGGGGTCGGATTGTTCATGCTTCCGCGATCTCTCGTTGCGCGCAATATCCACGCTGGGACACTTGAAGTCTTACTCGAAAGCTTCTCGGTGACCTTTCCCGGATTGGCGCTTTATTATCCCAGTCGGCGAAATGTGCTGCCCAAACTTCGCGCATTCATCGACTATGTTTTAGTCGGCAGACCTTGATAAGGGCATTGCGGTTGCTCGGTATGCGAGCCAGGAAGTGAAATGCACCTCGCATTGCAGGGCTCCTCCTTTTGTAGTGTGCAAGAGTGAGCGAGGCGCTGAGCGCCATAGGTGATCCCTGAGATGAAGCTTCCGAAATGGTGGTAAGGGGTTGCCCGGTGTTTTATACACGATGGACCTAAAGCGGAAAATACACTGCGACCTTGTGCGGAGGTTCCTGCTGACTGTCGCGTACCTGACAATATTCTGGGTTGCAATCACGTAGCATGGGCGAAGATAAACATCAGCGCCGATCACTAAGTGCCTAGCTTTCAAATTCGGGTGATTGTTGCGCTCCTACGCATGACCCGGCGAAAACGAATTTGCGGTTCTCTCGAAGCATTGTTCGAAGGTATTTAAAAGTGCGCAAGATGGGCCCGGCCAGGCTTACACATCTAATGATGGGGAACGTCCAGGTGAACATCGAATCGTGGATGGAGTTGAGGTGTATCGGTTGCCCCCTCATGCTCCCGATGTTTTAGCAAAGCACGTTTTGTATCTGCACGGGGGAGAATGCATATGCCATCTGTGAAACCCGCCTTGATTCCGTTGTCTCCGTAATGACCGCGCACGCTGACGGTCACGTCCAATTTCCGAAGGTATCCCCACCGAAACCGCAAGACATGGCGCTCAAATCGAAGGTCGCTTTATAGCCGCTCGAGTCGAAGACTAGCCCGCCAACGGTGCGCCAGACGCAATAGCGAGTTGGATGAAGTGAAGGTGCGCTTCCATGGGCTGCCCAAGAAAACGACACAGTTGGTGAAAGTCTTTGCCCGGTCGAATCTGTGCATGACGCGCCGACATTTTCTGCCGAAGGCGGGAGGTGCCTCTGTAATGCAGATCCAGAGTCCGCCTTCATCCCCATGATTAGGGGGGCGTGTAACGCCCTGAATCGCCCCGGGTTTTCTAGACACTGCCCAAGCTCGCTGTGTAGCGCTTTTCAAACTCTACCGGTGACAGCTAATTGTGGAAACTATGACGAATTTTTCATGTACGCAGCAGGAGCGATTTGGCTCGGCATAACGCCGAGCCTATAGAAAAGGCCTAAGCGATTTTCACATTCATCGTGATTCTGGCAGTGAAAACTTTCACGCCACCCTCGTCGAAGATATCAACCGGAACGAACTTGTCGCCGCCGGTTTTCCAGTCAATACCGCTGCCATCAGCTACAGCTCGAATGCTCGATTTTGCTTTCGCGAGATATTCAACAGTCATGCCTTTCGGAATCCATTTGGCGCCTGAAGGAATAGATGCGTCAGTCATCATTCCGCCCGCGAGCTCGGCTGCGTTGCACAGGGCTATCGCGTGCACAGATGCCAGATGGTTGGTGATTTCCTTGCGAAACGGCACGTTAACGACTGCATGGCCTGGGCTGAGCTCTGAAATCTCAGGGGCGATCGTGCTGAAGTAAGGTGCCATTTGGCAGGCCATATTGCTGAACGCAGCGGGGCCTACGCTATTGAACATGCTTAGAGCTTGACTCATGAGATACCCTCTTGGCTGATAACAGAATAATATTCTGTAACGGAACAATATTCTGTATGTCTGGAAGCTGTCAAGCCAAGCTTTCTTTACGGTGCATTCACCCTATAGACTCCGCTTCATTTGGCGTTTCCCCTCATGCATTCAACTGATCTGATCGAGCGTATCTATCCGGGAAGGCGTAGCGAGCTCAAGCGCACTATCCTGCGCCGAGCACTTGCCTGCTTTAACGAGGTAGGCATCGAAGCCACAAACATCGAAACCATTCGGGCTCAATGCGAAACGAGCGTAGGCGCTATCTATCATCACTTCGGCAGTAAAGAGGGACTGGTGGCCGCTCTTTTTTTCGCTGCGCTAGAAGATCAGGCAGCGCTCCGAGATAGCTATTTGCAGAAAGCACAGACGGCTCAAGCGGGTGTAGCGGCTCTGATCTATAGCTATGCTGAATGGGTCGATGAACAACCGGATTGGGCTCGCTTTGTTTTCCAAAGTCGCTACGCCGTCTCAAATGGGCCTTTCAACGGTGAATTGCTTGAACGCAATAAACAACGCAACAGACAGTTGTTGGACTGGATGAGTGTCGAGGGCCGCAAGGAGCAGTTCAGTCATCTTCCTGCAGAGCTCTTACCGTCACTCATCATCGGAGCGACTGAAAGCTATTCGCGTGCCTGGCTTTCCGGGAGGGTCAAAAAAAGCCCGAAGCAGTATCAGGACTTTCTCGCGAAGGCTGCTTGGAATTCGATTACGCAAATAGACTAGATAGCTAACTGACCTTGGAGTAAGCGTCGGAGGTTCTGAATCAGCTGGCTTTCAAGGCGCAGGAGGCACGTCGCACATCACCTCGGCTGCAGTGAATCGCGCAGGTTTAAACCACCCCATCACCTTTGCGGGTGCTGTTAGCTTTTCGGCCACGTGGATTTGGTTTCACGGGGACGCTTTTCCCGTACTCGCTCCACCAGGTGGCGAGTGCCGCCATCGTCGGCCCGAGTGCACGCGCCTTGGCTGTCATCTCATATTCGACGCGCGGAGGTACTTCCGCGAAGACTGTTCGCGAGATCAGGCCATCGTTTTCAAGCTCTCGGAGTTGCGCCGTCAGCATGTGTTGCGTGATGCCGCTGATCGCCTTGCGCAGTTCCCCAAAGCGGTAGATTCGCTGGTTTAGCAGCCACATGATTTCAAGCTTCCACTTGCCTGAAAGCAGCGAAAATGCGCGGCGCATTTCCTCGTGCATGTTGATCTGAGCGTCATCATTAGTCTGGTTTTCCATACTAAGTACCAGTATTTCATCCTACTTGTGGGTTTTCATGTTAGGCGACATCTTTGCCCTAAGTCGACGTAACAATACCTGCTTAGGAAAACCTCATGATCGAAAATTATATTTACTGGATTAGCACGGCGCTGCTTTCGCTGCTCTATTTCGCCTCTGCCTCGATGTACATCGCCAAAGGAGACTATGTACGAAACGCACAAGCGGAGTTGGGCTATTCAGCCTCCCACCTTGTGTCTTTGATGATCGTGGTGAAGTTACTAGGGTCCGTCGCTATTTTGTGGCGCTTCAATGTGGCACTCAGTGATCTCGCTTATGCGGGCATGTTTTATCACCTGCTGCTTTCAGCTTCAGCGCACCTGGGTGTTCACAAGCCCAAAGGTGCTATCCCGGCAGCCGTGGGGCTCATTCTCCTGACCGCCTCCTTCATGACACAAAACGCCGTTCGCGAATTTCCGTCGCCTTACGCACCGGCGGCGATCATCCAGACGACTCTTGAATAATGGGGAATGCTATGACTCGACTCAGTGGAAAAGTTGCCATTGTCACCGGCGCCGGTCGTGGTATCGGCCGAGCCACCGCCAAGCTTTTCGCGGTGCAGGGCGCGAAAGTCGCGGTCGTTTCGCGTACGGCTGAAAATGTCGATCAGGTCGTTTCTGGTATTCAGTCCGCAGGCGGCGTCGCGCTCGGAATCGTTTGCGATATCGCTGATCCTGATCAAATTAACGCCGCTGTCGAGAAGGTGATGGATGCTTATGGACGGATCGACATTCTGGTGAACAATGCTTTCGATCCTTCGGTGGTTTTTTCATCGGTGCTCGAGCTGTCCGCCGAGCAGTTGCAACGTAATTTTGAAATGGGCCCGATCGCTTATCTGCGAACGATGCAGGCGTGCTATCCCCATCTCAAAGCTAGCGGCGAGGGCAGGGTGATCAATTTTGCTTCCCTGGCCGGTGTTCTCGGCATGCAGAGCTATGCCCCCTACAACATGGCGAAGGAGGCGGTACGGGCCTTGACTCGCTCTGCGGCCAGGGAGTGGGGCGCTGACAAGATCACGGTAAACAATGTCATGCCGGTCGCAGACACTTGGGGGGCTGCGGCCGATGTGCCTGCGCCCACTAACGTACTTGGCCGTTATGGATCGCCGGAGGAAGACATTGCGCCAGTGGTGCTGTTCCTCGCCAGCAAGGATGGGCAATTTCTGACGGGATACAGCCTGACACCGGACGGTGGCCAAATCATCGACAGCGCACGCTGATTTTACCGTCCAGCCTGTGAACGATTGCTCCACCGGAACCACAAGAAACGCCTTGGCGTGTCTTGTGTTTTTTTATGCGATGTTCACCGATGCAACCGGCTCCCGCGTGGCAGAGCGTGCAGCCAGGAAGGCAAGCACAGCCGCCACGCCCAGCAACGCGGCGCTCAACTCGAAGGTTGCGCGATAGCCGCTCAAGTCAAACACCAGCCCGCCAACGGTTGCACCCGAGGCAATGGCTAGTTGAATGATCGCCACCATTAAGCCACCTCCCGCTTCAGCAGCCTCTGGCAATGTTCTTGCCAGCCATGTCCACCATCCCACTGGCGCTGCCGTTGCAACCAGTCCCCAGAGACCCAACAAGACAGTGGTGGTGGCCGCCGAACTGCCGAATGAAACGAGCGCCAGTGCGATCACCGCCATCAATATCGGAATGACGATGAGGGTGCGATGCAGGCCATTTTTCAAGAAGGCTTCAATCAGGAAGGTTCCCGCGAGCCCAGCCAGACCCAAGACGAGCAACATCAGCGACAGCGTGGAAACACTGACATGCGTGACCGTTTCAAGGAACGGGCGCAGGTAGGTAAACAGCATAAACTGCCCCATGAAAAAGACACTGACCGCCACCATGCCTAATGCGACCGGTGGGCTTTTCATCAACTTGAAGACATTCCCAGTGCCCGAACCACTTTGTGACTTCATCGCCGGAAGGCTAAACAGAAGCCAGGCAGAGGCGATCACCGCTACCGGGATAACGCACAAAAATGCACCGCGCCAGCCGATCAACGCGCCAAGGAAACTGCCCAGCGGCGCTGCAATCACTGTTGCCAAAGCGTTGCCGCCGTTGACGATTGCCATGGCGCGAGTGATCTGGTCTTCAGGCACCAGGCGCATGGCGGTTGCGGCAGACAGCGACCAGAAGCCGCCTATCGCTACCCCGATCAACGCGCGACCGATCATGAATACCCAGTAATTCGGCGCGAAAGCGACCACTGTTCCCGAAATGATCATCAGCACAGTCAGTGACAACAGCAGAGGTTTGCGGTCGACCCGCGCCGCCACCGAAGCGATCAGAAGGCTGGCGAACAGTGCAAACAGTCCAGAGACAGAAATACCCTGGCCTGCTTGCCCCTCGGTGATATGCAAGTCGGCGGCAATCGGCGTCAGCAGGCTGACGGGCATGAATTCCGATGCCACCAGCACGAAGGCTGCAAGCGACATGGCGAATACGGCGCCCCACGATTGTTCAGCTTTCGGGGGGGCGGGAGAGTGTTTGGTCATTGATTGAATCCTGTAATGCGCGAAGCGTCGTGGCCCCGTGAACGAGGCCGCGAGAGAGAGCCGGTGCCCGAGCAGGGCGCCGATCAGGCTACTTCAGGTTGCTTTTGAAGAACGAGGTCAATTTGGCGAATGGAATGAGGTTGACCCGGTCGTAAAGATCCACATGCCCGGCGTCTGGAATGATCAGCAGTTCTTTGGGTTCGGCAGCGCGCTTGTAGGCATCTTCACTGAACTCTCGCGAGTGTGCCTGGGCACCAGCGATGAACAGCAGTGGGCGAGGGGAGATCGTCTCGATGTCGTTAAACGGATAGAAGTTCATGAATTTTACGTTGCTGGTCAGCGTCGGCATGGTGGTTGTCTGCGCCGACGCACCGGCAGGCGTAACCTCACCTCGTGGAGTGCGGTAGAAGTCGTAAAACTCGTCGCCCACGGCGTTGCCAGTCAATTTCAGTGGTGAGCCGCTGGTATAGCGGACTTCGCCACCCCAGGATTCGGCGTCGCGCTGCTGCGCTGCCTCGCGAATGATCTGCTGACGTTGTTCCGCCGTTACGCCATGCTTGAGGCCATTACGATTGGCTGCGCCCATGTCGTACATGCTGACGGTGGCGATCGCCTTGAGGCGCGGATCAATCTTGGCCGCGCTGATGGCGAAGCTGCCACTGCCACAGATGCCAATGACGCCAATACGCTCGCGATCAACAATGGGTTGAGTGCCGAGAAAGTCCACGGCGGCACTAAAGTCTTCGGCATAGATATCAGGCGAGACTGCTTGGCGAGGTGTGCCTTCGCTGGCGCCCCAGAAGGACAAGTCCAGCGACAACGTGACAAATCCTTGTTCAGCCATTTTGGTGGCGTAGAGGTTTGCACTCTGCTCCTTTACGGCGCCCATGGGGTGTCCAACGACAATGGCTGCGTTTTTCGTTTTCGGATCGAGGTCTGTCGGCGTGAACAGGTTGCCCGCGACTTTCATTCCGTATTGATTTTTGAAGGTGACCTTTTCCACCGTCACTTTGTCGCTTTTGTAGAAGTTGTCTGCACCGTTTGACATATCGGCTCCCATCGAAGAAAAAGAGGTAACAAGTAGCCCGAGGGCGAGAAAAATACCTTTCACTGGATCATCCTTTCGGTTGAGTCGTTACCGGCTGGAGTCTTTCGATTAGCCAACCAATGTGGCGTTGTCGATCACGAAGCGATACTTCACGTCACCCTTGAGCATCCGTTCGTAGGCGTTGTTGATCTGATCGGCGCGTACCAGTTCGATGTCGGCGACGATGCCGTGTAGGGCACAAAAATCCAGCATCTCCTGCGTTTCGGGGATACCGCCGATCATCGAGCCGGCAATCGTTCGGCGCTTCATGATCATGTTGAACACGTTAGGCGATGGATGCGGCGAGGCGGGTGCACCGACCAACGTCAGCGCACCGTCACGTTTGAGTAACACCAGAAAAGCATCAAGATCGTGGGGCGCTGCGACGGTATTGAGGATGAAGTCGAAGCTCTTTGTATGCGCGGCCATCTCCTCAGCGTTGCGCGATACCACCACTTCGTCCGCGCCCAATTCCTTCGCCGCTTCGCGCTTGGATTCAGACGTGGTGAACGCCACAACGTGAGCGCCCATTGCATGGGCCAGCTTGATGCCCATATGGCCCAGCCCACCGATGCCGACCACGCCGATTTTTTTGCCCGGTCCTGCATTCCAGTGACGCAGCGGTGAGTAAGTGGTGATGCCCGCGCAAAGCAGCGGCGCGACGGCAGCCAATTGCTCCTCCGGGTGACGGATGCGCAGAACATAACGCTCATGCACCACAATGTTTTGCGAGTAGCCGCCCAGCGTCCAGCCGGGGGCTTCTGGCGTCGGAAAGTTGTAGGTGCCGATCATGCCATCGCAGTAATTTTCCAGGCCGGACTCACAGTCGTCACAGTGTTTACAGCTGTCGACGATGCAACCGACACCCACCAGATCGCCGACTTTGAAGTCCGCAACATGCGCGCCGACCGCCGATACACGACCCACAATTTCGTGTCCCGGTACGCAGGGGAACTGCGTGCCTGCCCATTCGGCACGCACCTGATGCAAGTCCGAATGGCAGATACCGCAGAAGGCGATATCAATCTGGACGTCATGGGCTGCTGGGGAACGGCGAGTGATCTGCAAAGGCTCAAGGGGTTTGTCGCCCGCATGAGCACCATAGGCGTGTACAAACATGGGAAAGTCCTCGATGGTGTGTCGGATGAACATTTTCCCGCTCTGCTCAGACTGGTAACAGTGTATTACGCTGGATTACTTGCCTGATTCTATGAGTCTTTGATCTTTTTCAGGACGGCTGCGTGCGGGCGAGTTAGAGTTCAGCGAAGAGCTACGAGACGAACATGATGCCCCCACACGAAACCCCCACTTCGCCCCAGGAGGCGCTCACCCAGGTCATTGGCTCGCGGGTATTGAAACCCGGCGACTACGCAACCTCGATTGCGGGCCTCGGGTTCTTTCGGCGCGAACACCCGACGCCGCCCGTTGTTTGCATGGTCGAGCCGAGCATCATTCTTGTCGCCCAAGGCGAGAAACAGCTGTGGGTAGGCGGTGAGGGTTATCCCTACGACACTACGCGATTTCTGGTCACCTCACTGGATTTGCCTGCCAACTCGGAGGTGCTCGCGGCGAGCCCGGAGCAACCATGCCTGGGGCTGACGTTCAAGCTCGATTTGCGCATGCTGGCCGAGCTGATAACGCAGAGTGACCTGCCGCCCACCCGTGAGCGTTCAGTTACGAAAGGGGTAGGCATTGGTTCAGTGACCGCAGCCATGCTGGCGTCGTTCG
Organism: Pseudomonas sp. URMO17WK12:I6; assembly: GCF_003253625.1. NCBI lineage: Bacteria > Pseudomonadati > Pseudomonadota > Gammaproteobacteria > Pseudomonadales > Pseudomonadaceae > Pseudomonas > Pseudomonas sp. URMO17WK12:I6. Next base: position 58,986 of record NZ_QKYZ01000022.1, on the reverse strand, counting down.
AACGCTTATTGGCGCTGCTTGATGAGCCGGAAGCCATTCCTGTTCTCGCCCCCTTGATCCAGCGTGAAATTCACTACCGTCTCTTGAAAAGTGATCAGGCGGGCCGGCTTCGACAGATAACTTCTGTCGATGGTCAAGGTTATCGGATCGCGAAAGCCATCGATTGGTTGAAGTTGAATTACACCTCGGCGCTTCGAGTCGATGAGCTAGCGGCCCGTGTCCAGATGAGTACGCCAACCTTCCACCACCACTTCCGCCAACTCACCGCAATGAGCCCCTTGCAGTATCAAAAATGGCTTCGACTGAATGAGGCAAGACGATTGATGCTCAATGAACATCAGGACGTATCCAGTGCGGCTTTCAAGGTTGGATATGAAAGCCCCTCCCAGTTCAGCCGCGAATACAGTCGACTGTTTGGAGTTGCTCCTAAACGAGATATCGCAGCGTTACGAAAGGCAGGCTAGCGACGTTGTGAGGTCTTTTCGGCGAGTCAGGCCTGTGCAAGGATCAGGTCCACTAGCCGCTGCGCGGGTGGCGATAGGGTGCGTCCCGCCAGTTGCACGATGGCGCTCTCGATACACATATCCGATGGCGAAAGTTCGGGATGTAACAGGGAGCCCAAGTTTACTAGGCCGCCATTGCGGTCGCCGTGATCGAGCCAAGAGCTCCAGGTGAACAGGATGTTGTCGCTACACAACGTCAGGTCGCGCAGTAAAGACAGGTTGTCACAGGATAGCTCCACCGGCAGCGTCTGATTCTGTTTCATGCTGAACATCGAACATCGAACATCGAACATCGAACATCGAACATCGAACATCGAACGCAGGCGCGGGGCGAGAGACTTGTCGAGCATCACTGCGAACCAGGGATATCCCGGCACCTGCGTTGGCGAGGGGGGGACTCTGCTGAAGTAGCGGGTGCCCTGGGCCGCGCCCCGGTGTTCGTGATCGCCTCCATCGCGCCGTGGAACTACCCGCACTAATGGTTGCCTGGAAAATCGCCCCGGCCCTGCTCGCCACTCTGGTGGTCAAGCCAGCGGAACAAACCCCGCTGACCGCGTTGCGTCTGGCACAACTGGCGTCGGTGACTTTCCCGGCCGGTGTACGCGACCCGGCGCAGGCTAGTTGACGATCTGTCGAATCAGATCAGGTGTGGAATTTACCGCGTATTTGCGAAGCAGGCTGCCGCGATGGATGTCTACGGTTCTGGGACTGATGCCCAGGCTTTTCGCAGCTTCCTTGCTGGTCAGTCCGTCTACCAACAGCGCAGCCACTTCGCGTTCTCGAGAGGTGAGGATCACTTTCTCCTTCAGGTCCTCTTGTTTCCGGGTATCCACTTCAGTGAATACCCAAGCAGCCAGTTCATACGGATTACTTTCGTTGAAGCCGTAACCCCGAACGGTCACCCAGAAATGCGTGCCGTCCAGACGGCGCATTAAGCGGTCATCATGAAAGTCGGCATGTCGCGAAAGCAGGGGGCCGAAATGTTCCGCCGCGGTTTCGAAGTCTTTCTGTTTGGGGTACAGCATCGCGAACGAGGCCCCAATGATTTGCACATCACTGGCGCGAAACATTGTCCGCGCCAAGGCATTGCAGTTCAGGATCACCCGATTGCGGGCAATGATCACAGCGACCGGTAAATGATGAAGAAGATATTCGGGATTCAGACAATCTTCTTCACGCATAACGACAGTTTCTCTCGCAAATGGATGAATGCAATAACGCCGATTACCTAGGTGATCAGGAAGTCTGGTCGCCCCGGGACAGTCTGCATATGATGGCACCAAGTTTATCACCACAAGCGCTCGCCTTGCCGGTCGACAATGGCTGACTGCAGTAGCGCAACAAGTACCACCACAACAAGAATTCTGCACCTAGTTTGTTCCCAATTATTGGCTGCCCATCTTATTTAATTAGAATAATCCAGGAGAGCACCACAATGAGCGAAACAGGCCATGTTTCACCGGCCACACTGCGTAAGGTCATCGCGGCAGCCGCAGTGGGTAACTTTGTAGAGTGGTTCGATTTCGCGGTTTACGGATTTCTCGCCACCACCATCGCCAAACAATTCTTTTCCAGTGCGGACCCCAGCGCCGCCTTGCTCCAAACCTTCGCCATCTTCGCGGTTGCCTTCGCCTTGCGGCCACTGGGTGGCATCGTATTCGGCACGCTCGGTGATCGCTTGGGACGCAAACGCGTATTGTCGGTCACGGTGCTGATGATGGCTGGTGCCACCACGATGATCGGTCTGCTGCCGACCTACGCGAGCATAGGGCTGATGGCGCCCGTACTGCTGACGCTTACCCGCTGTGTCCAAGGATTTTCCGCTGGTGGCGAGTACGCCGGTGCCTGCGCCTATCTGATGGAACATGCGCCGAATCACAAGCGTGCCTGGTATGGCAGTTTCATTCCCGTCTCGACTTTCTCGGCCTTCGCGTGTGCAGCAATCATGGCTTACCTGCTGGAAGCCAGCCTGTCGGCCGAAGCAATGGGCGCATGGGGCTGGCGGGTGCCGTTTCTGGTGGCTGCACCGCTCGGGTTAGTGGGCCTCTACCTGCGTTGGAAGATGGAGGAAACCCCGGCTTTCCGGCACTCCATGGCCGAAGATAAAACCCATGCCCATGCCCATTCACCGCTTCGCGAAACTTTGCAGCAGCAGAGGGGCTCCATCCTGCGGCTTGGCGCCTTCATTTCGTTGACTGCACTGTCCTTCTATATGTTCACCACATACTTCGCCACCTACCTGCAGGTGGTTGGGCATCTTAGCCGTGAGCAGTCACTGATGGTCTCGACGGTGGCGTTGCTGTTCGCGGCCGGTGTCTGCCCGGCGGCAGGGGCTTTCTCGGATCGATTCGGCCGGCGCAGGACAGTCGCCACGACTTGTTCGTGGGTGATCCTGACGGTTTTTTCGGCCTACTGGCTGGCTAGCGCCGGTCAAGTACCAGCGGCGATATTCGGGGTCTTGTTGCTCGCGGTGGGCGCTGTGCTGTCGGGCGTGGTTACGGCCGCGCTGCTCTCCGAAGTTGCACCCGTTACACCGCATCGGCGATCACCTACAACATTGCCTACACGTTGTTTGGTGGTACCGCGCCGCTGGTTGCAACATGGCTGATTAACCAGACTGGCAGCAGCCTGGCGCCAGCCTTCTACCTGGTGGTGATCGCCTTGCTGGCACTGGCGGGAGGTCTGGGCTTGTCAGAGACCTCGCGAATTTCTCTGCACGATGGGCCAGGCGTGGAACCGGCGCGTGGTTTAAAAGATATTCGCCATCCGGGTTGATGCTTGAGCGACGATGCGCGGGACTGGCTCACGCATCTATTGAAAAGGGAGACGCGGCATGAATGCGCGCGAAGTACATGACGACAGTATCGTGATCGATGGTCTGGTCATCGCCAAATGGAACCGTGAGCTGTTTGAGGACATGCGCAAAGGCGGCTTGACTACCGCTAATTGTACGGTTTCGGTGTGGGAAGGCTTCCAAAAGACGATGGATACCATTGCCGCCAGCCAGAAACTGATCCGCGAGAACAGTGATCTGGTGATGCAGGTGCGTACCACCGCGGATATACGCAAGGCCAAGGAGCTCGGCAAGACCGGTATTCTTCTTGGCTTTCAGAACGCCCACGCGTTCGAGGACCAGATCGTCTATGTGGAGATCTTCAAGCAGTTGGGCGTGGGGATCGTACAGTTGTGCTACAACACTCAGAATCTGGTGGGGACGGGTAGCTACGAGCGTGATGGCGGGCTGTCGGGTTTCGGCCGGGAGATCGTTGCTGAGATGAACCGCGTTGGCATCATGTGCGATTTGTCCCACGTCGGTTCGCGTACCAGTGAGGAGGTCATCCTGGCTTCGAGCAAACCGGTGACCTATTCGCACTGCTTGCCCATGGGACTCAAGGAGCATCCGCGCAACAAGACCGACGCGGAATTGAAGTTCATCGCCGACCACGGCGGCTTCGTTGGCGTGACCATGTTTACCCCGTTCTTGGCCAAGGGCGTGGACGCGACCATTGATGATTTCGCTGAGGCCATCGAATACATCATGAACATCGTCGGTGAAGATGCCATTGGTATTGGCACTGATTTCACTCAAGGGCATGGCCAGGACTTCTTTGAGTATCTGACCCACGACAAGGGCTACGCACGGCGTCTGACACGCTTTGGCAAGATCATCAATCCGCTGGGCATCCGTACCGTCGGCGAGTTTCCTAACCTCACCGAAACCCTGCTCAGACGCGGTCATCCCGAGCGGGTGGTGCGCAAGATCATGGGGGCAAACTGGGTGCGGGTGTTCGAGGAGGTGTGGGGTGAATGATTCCGGCCGGGGAGTGCCATTCACAGTGGTCGAGTCAACAAGCGAAGCAGGACGGGCGAGGGGAACGCGTATCGGCATCATGCTTTGCCTGCTGTCGATGTTCATCTTCGCGGCCCAGGACGGGATCACCAAGATTCTGGTCAAGGACTTGCCGGTGGCGCAACTGGTGATGGTGCGCTATTGGGTGTTTCTCGTGTTCGCGGTGTGTTTTGTGAGGATGAAGGGTGGGATGGCCAATGCTCGGAAAACCGCCCATCCCTGGATGCAGATGGCTCGCTCGCTGTTGGGGGTGTTCGAAATTTTCGTGTTCGGCATGGCGCTGCGCTATTTGGGGTTGGCCGAAACCCATGCGATCTACGCCATCTTTCCTCTGCTGACCATGGCCATGGCTGCCCTGGCGCTGCGTGAGCAGCTCAGCCTACGCAAGTGCATGGCGGCGGTGATTGGTTTTGTCGGCACACTAATCATTATCAAACCCGGCATGGGCGTGTTCAGCCCCGCGTCGTTGATTCCCCTAGTGGCAGCCCTGATGTTCGCCTGCTTCAACGTACTCACGCGCAAGATCAGTAGCACCGACAGCTTCGGCACCAATATGTTGTACATGGGTTTTTGGGGTGCGGTCGCTGCGACTGCGATCGGCCTGCCGCAATGGGTGACGCCCACGCCGCTTGAGCTGGTGTTGATGCTGGTGTTGTCATTGACCGGCGTAATGGCGCAGTTGTTGTTGCTGCAGGCCTTGAAATACACGGCGGCGGTAACCCTGCAGCCGTTCAACTATTCCCTGTTGGTGTTCGCTTCGGTGCTGGGCGTGGTGTGGTTCGGCGAGGCGCTGGAGACCACCCTGGTGGTGGGTGCGCTGCTGGTGGTGTTGGGGGGGCTGTATTCGTTGAGACGCTAAATCAGCCGAGGCCGACGTGTTTTCACGCCGGCCTTGAGTCCAGGTGTCATGCCCAGATGTCGCCGATGGACCAAACGCCTGGACGCGCCATAAAGCGCCGCCAGGCTGATGATTTAGAAGGACGCCAGTGGTTCGCCAAAGATGCCCTCTTCAGGTACGACACCCAGGCCAACTCCTTGTGGGCGATTGATGTGACCACCTTCTACGCGTATTCCATTTTTCTGGTCGTAGTGACCGCCGATCATCGGGGCTGCGATCCAGACGCCCTCCAGCAGTTCAGGCGCGACGGTTGCGCCGATGTGGGTGCAGGCGGCCGCAATGAGATCTCCACCCCATGCGTCATCACAGGTATGGGGTAAATTCCGTGCTGCACAGATGTCACGGAACGCGCGCATCGGATGCAAGCCACCCAGCGCGGTGACCTTCATTCCGAAACCATCGACTAGACCGGTTCCCGCCACAGTGATTGCAGTATTGATGCTGGTGCAGCTCTCGTCCATGTACATCGCATGGCTAATCTGCGAACGAATTTTCTGGAAGTCTTCGACGGTGTTACAAGGTTGCTCAAGGATGAAAGGGATGTTTGCGCATTCGCGGCAGAGTCTTAAGGTGTCGCGTGTATTCAGGCCGCGATTGGCATCTACGGCAAGCTTGATACGCGAACTGCCTACTGCTTCCCACACCTTTTGAACGGCCGCGATATCTTCCTCGATTGGCCTGCCACCTACCTTTATCTGCAGGCGGGGATAACCTTGGTCGCGCTTATCGACTGCAAGGCGGGCTGACTCGTCGGGATCGCTGATCCCAACAACAGAATAGGAGGGGAGACGATCTGCCAGGGCACCGCCCAGAAGATCCGAAACGCTAAGTCCCAGATGCTTCCCCAGGAGGTCATGCATGGCGATATCGATCGCTGCTTTGGCGTAATTATGACCTTTGAGTAATCCATCCATGCGCCGGTGCAGAGGGACAGGTAGCACTTCAGTGCCGACGAGTCCCTTGGCCATTTCAATCAGGGCCGCCACAGCACCTCTCGAATGTGACTCGGAGAAGGTCGGACCAACGGGGCATGTCTCTCCCCACCCAAACAGTCCATTATCCCCTACGAGTTTGACCAACGTGGTCGTCAATGAATAGACGACCTGGTTGGCCATGGTATACGGCCCATCAAGGACAGGTAACTCATGGGTATAAATATGAACACTGGCAATTTTCATTGATTTACCTCCGGAATGATTAAGACCAACTTGCCCATGTGTGCCTTGCTCAAGAAATCTTCCTGTGCCTGATGAATTTCATTTAGCGGATACGTTTTAGCTACAACAGGACGTATTTCTCCCGACTCGATATAGGCAATGATATTGGTAAAAACCTCGTCGTCTTGAAAAGTGCAGCCATAAAGAGTGAGATCTTTTAGGTAAAGGGTTCGAAGATCAATCTCTGCCATTGGGCCGGCAATTGCGCCGGCAATGGCATATCGCCCTCCTAGGCGCAGAACGCGTAAGAGATCCGGCCAGTCCTCACCCCCGACCACGTCTACAACAGCATCCACAGAATTTTCGCCCAGCACCGAGAGCAGATCGGCATTGCGATCAATAATACGGTCGGCGCCTAAAGCCTTTACCTCTGATGCTTTGGCGGCAGAGCATTGCGCGATAACCACGGCGCCACGCCGCTTGGCGAGCTGAACGGCGGCAGATCCTACGCCTCCCGAAGCGCCCGTTATCAAGACTACTTCTTTACCCAGCTTCAGTCGGTGCAACATATTTTCTGCAGTTGAATATGCGCAAGGTATCGATGCGAGTTCCGCATCAGTCCAGTCGCACTCCACCTTGAGCGTCTCTTTAGAGGGGGCAACGGCAAACTGAGCAAACCCGCCGTCACATTCGCTGCCAAATGTCCAACACTCATATGGCCTATAGTCGACATAGGTACGCAGGAGATTGCTGACGATCACGCGCTCGCCAATGCGTAAAGCTGAAACGCCTTGCCCAACTGCAACAATGTACCCACAGCAGTCGGCACCTTGAATTCGTGGGAATTTCAGCGCTGTACCCGACCAGGAAGAATCATCGCCGTTTACACTGTCGAACCCTGTTGCGCCACCGGACGCTGTATCGCTGCTGATCGATTTAGAGTACCAACCAATCCTGGTGTTGATATCCGTATTGTTAACAGCGGAGGCGCGTACCTGAATCAATACTTCTCCGGCACTGGGTTGTGGGACGGATACATCCGTCCGGTATTCCAGTTGCTCCAACCCGCCGAGTCCGTTAAGTAATACTGCATGCATCTTTGTGGGTAATGGATATGACATATTTCCCCCTGATGTGGTGGTTGAATTAGAGTTATTTGAAAACACCTTTACTATCTGGAACGGCCTCCTTCGCGTTTTCTATTGATTAGCCGCTTTATGGAGCCACTGGATCATGACTTGGAATACGCCTGCGGGGGTAGGAGCTGTGAGTCCGTCTCGATCGACTACTATGGTGTCCAGTGTCTCTAAAAGACCTACCTTTACAAAATGCCTGGCGCCAGTCCAGAGACCGCCCAGTGCGATAGGTAAACTGGCAAGCGTGTGCAACAGACTGATTAGCCAATGTTGAACCGTTCTCGGTGTTCGTAAGCCACGGCATACCACCATTAAATCCAAGTCTGAGATTCGAATCTCCGTCAATGGAGTGTCCGGTCGGATGGGTATTCCCAAGTCGCTAATGACTTCCGAAAAGTTTTCCAGTAATAAAAACCCTATGCTTGACACTTTTTGAGTATTCAAGCGGGAATCTATGAGCTGGGAGCCGACGTTCTGGGAATGCACACTTAAATTCCTCTTGTTTTTTGTCGAGCGGCACTTCTGCTGACTAATGCGGATTGGACTTGCATTACAGTTGTCAGGATGTTCCTTTACACGGCGAAAAGCGGTGGTTGTTAGTTATCAAAACGCCTCTGAAGGGTAAACTGTTTCAGTCAAACGCTTGTCCATTAGCTCGCAGTACCAGTCTATGAATTGACAAACGCCATTCTCTACCAACGGTGAGTAGGGACCGGGTTGATAGGCTGGTGAGGTCACGCCAACTTGGGCGCCTTCTACCAGACGTCGATCCTGATCGTTGGTCGCCATCCACACTTTCGTGAGGCGTTCGACATCGTAATCGACCCCCTCTTGAGCGTCCTTGGGCACCAACCACTTGGTAGTTACTACCGTTTCTCCAGGGCCACATGGCAAAACCCGGAAGCTCAGAGCGTGATCGCCAAGAAAGTGGTTCCAAGTCGATGGATAGTTGAAGTACAGCAGCGCGCCGATATTCTCTACTCCGCTGCGATCCAAACGTCGATTGACGGCAGGTTTACCGTCCATGGTGTAACTACTGGCGCCATGGTCGAGCGGAATACGCGTCATACGAAACTGTCCCGCCGGATCCATAGCGAGCCGACTAGCCAAGCCGCCCGCTTCGCAAGTGTTCCAATAGGCCGTCAGCTCAGGGGGTTCCTCGCCGCCGATCCCTTGTACCGATGCAAGCTCGGTATAAGACTGGAGTAGTTCCGGGTGCGTACCGTCGCAGTGGTAACACTCTCGGTTATTCTCAAACACCAGCTTCCAATTGCCTTTCTCCACCAGGTTGGCTTCGAACGCAACTTTGCAATCCTCCAGGTAGTGAGGGCCAATAAACGGAGATACCGCGCTTCGGAATTTTTCGAAATCAGGTGCAAGCTTTGCCACACAGACGTAAATGTAGCTATGCACTACCTCGCAATGAGCGGGCAACAGGTCGTGGTCCGCTGTATTGAAGGCGGGGCCCATGTTGCCAGCGTACAGTAGCTTTCCGTCTAACTCGAATGTCCATTTATGGTATGGGCACACAAGCTTTGCCACCTTTCCCTTATCCTCGGTACAGACCTTTGATCCACGATGGCGGCACGCGTTATGGAACGCACGAATGTTGCCGTCTTTGCCTCGCACCACGACGACCGGGAAATCGCCGATTTGCAGTGTCAAATACTGCCCCGGCTTTTCTAGTTCGAAGGTGTGACCCGCGAAGATCCACTCCTTATGCCAAATCTGTTCTAAATCTTGGCGATAAACTTCCGGGTCGGCATAGATAGCGCCCGGTAACCCATGCTGGGGTTTACGTTGTTTGATAAGGTCTAATAGGGCAGTGTATTTCTGCATTTTTATGTGCACTCTCAAATCTAAAATCGGGCTTTTTTTGCATCGACCGTAGCCGTTCGGAGAGAACTGATTACAGATGTTCCATTGGCTCGCAAGGGCTATTACGCTCCAGCCAATTCAGATAATCTTTTGCTGGAGAGCCTCCCACTACAGATCGCTGGGGCTTGTAATCAGTCTAGAGCGAGGCCCGTAGCGGGAAGAATCGATTTTTTAAAGGGGCTATTGATGATCTACAGTAATGATTAAGCAGAATGAACCTGATCAAACGCTGATCAAGATGCCATCCCTCCGTGCCGTCAAAGCCTTCGTGGCGGCGGCCAGGTATCAAAACTTTACGCGCGCTGCTGAGGCTCTTTGCGTTACCCAAGGTGCTATCAGCCGCCAAATACGTGAGCTAGAGGATCATCTCGGAACGGAGCTTTTCGACCGGGCAGGCCGGGCGGTAAAGCTCACGGATGCGGGTTCTAATTTCTATGACGTGGTTCAGCTTTCATTTACCAGCATCGCTCAAGCTGCTGAGCGAATGCGCAGTAATACCACTTCTAAGCATGTGGTAACCCTGTGCTGCTCGCCTGCGTTCACCAATTTTTGGCTTGGTCCCCGATTACCTTCTTTCTTCGAATCCTACCCAGAGATCGATCTAAACCTAGTCGTTACCCAAAATTTTCTATCCATGGAGAGCGGTGTTCATCCAGATTTCATCATTTGCAAAATGATGAAAAGCCACGACGGTTATCACAGTCAGCCACTGGTATGCGACGTCATTTATCCTGTCTGCACGCCTCAGTATCTGGAGCAGCATCCAGAGCTGCAATCCATTCAAGATCTTCGAGATGGAGCATTGCTGAACCTCAGTCCCTTTGGCCGTTCGCAGGTAGCTGAACATGTGGATTGGAGCGTTTGGTTTGCTCATCACGATATCGATCTCAAAGCTCGACCCAGTCATGCTCCGCATTTCTTTAATGCTAATGACTACAACGTTCTCATTCAGCTCGCATTGGCCCACCAAGGTGTTGCTTTAGGGTGGCATTACCTTGTCGCTCCCCTGATCGAAAAAGGACTCCTGATCCGACCAGTCAGAGAAAAGCTGGTGCATAGAGAAACCCTTCATTATTTGAATTTCAATGAGGACAAAGCCCGTGATCCCAGCTGCTGCAAGCTGCGCGACTGGCTTGAAGAACAGTTCGGAAGCGGACTGCGGCAGGATCCCGACGACTCAAATGCATGAGGTCAGCTCATCAATTGACCGGCGTATAAGTCGCTATGTCCCAATCTCGCTTGTCATTATTCTTTCACCATGAAAAGTGAATACGAAATGAATGTTTCAAGGTGATTGCATGAAGTTTATTTTCTGATTGTTCAGTTGTTATTTCAGAGGCGGGTTCTCGTACCTATTGTTGTCGTGAACTCTCGTGGAATAGAAACGATAAATCTGCCATTTGTTGAGCGCTTAACTAGCGGAAGGTAGACGCTCGCATTTGATTTGGAAAATGTCGCCGACAACTCGGCTGTGTGAAAAAGTATCCGAATAAGTTTATACCCAGCTATTTGGTTGCAGGTGCGGCGATAATTTGCTTGGGTATGCGAATCATTAGTTCCAGCTGAGAGTGATCTGGCTGGACTTTCCAGAAAAGAACAAGTGAGGTTTGAATCAATGTCCGCATTCGCTTTTTCCGGTGTTAATCTGGCAATCACGACTCCATTTGATGCGCAGGGGGAAATTGATTACCTGCGTTTTGAGAGTTTGATTGAGCGTTACATTTCCGCTGGTGTACATGGGTTTGTCCTGAGCTCCGGCACGGGCATGCATGTTTACTTGAGCAAAGAGGAGTCCAAGCAACTCGTGGCCTTTGGCTCAAAAGTTATCAGTGGCCGCGCTCGAGTAATTGTGCAAACTTCTGCCTTGCTTGCAGATGAAGTAGTGGAGCGTACCCGTCATGCAGCCGAATGCGGGGCAAATGGCGTCATGGTGCTGCCTCCGTTTTTCGAAGGTCCAACTGATGACCAAGGGATCATCGACTTCTATTCCACTGTGTCTGAAGCCGGGCTGCCAATCATCGGCTACAACGTACCTCAGGCTGTCGGCGTAGAGGTCACGCCTTCTCTGTTCCGCCAATTGAGCGAAATTCCAAACTTTATATCGGTCAAAGACAGCAGTGGTGATCTTGCGGCGCAGGCATCGCTGATCCGTACGGGGTTGCCGACGATGAATGGCGCCGATCCGCTGGTGCCATACGCTCTCTTTGCTGGCGCTGCTGGCCTGATTTGGGGTGGGGCGAACATGGCTCCTCGCTCTTGCGTCGCAATGGTGAATGCCGCTCTGAAACAGGATTGGGTTGGTGCTCGGGAGATTTGGCGTTCGATTGAGCCGGTCATGTCGTTGATCTGGCAGGGCGACTATGTTCAGTCCGTTTATGCCGGTGCCGAAATCACTGGGTACGGCGCTGGAAATCCTCGTCGACCATTGGCGCGATTGTCCGCAGATAAAATTGGCGCGCTTAAAGCTGCCCTCGAACCACTGATCTCTCTCGAGTCCCAACTCGCCTGACGACGTGGAGTAGCAGTCATGTACGTAGCCACTAAGCTCCCTAAAAACAGCAGCCGTTCAGCTTGGGTTGAGATGCTTCCTCCACGGGCACCGATCACATCGCTTTATGGCGCCGTGACTGCTGATATTGCAATCATTGGCGCTGGCTTCGCTGGCCTGTCTGCAGCGCGACGGCTATCTCAGCTCGATCCGACATTGCGAGTTGCCGTCTTGGAGGCCGGTGTTGTCGGAGAGGGTGCCACGGGTCGTAACTCAGGATTCATTATTGATTTGCCTCATGAAGTCAGCTCGGAAGATTTCGGTGGGACATCAACAGAACGTGCTCGACGGGATATTAAGCTCTATCGCACTGCGATCAGCTTGGCTACGGATATGGCTGAAGAACACGGCTGGGGACGTGAAATCATCGATCCTTGTGGCCGCTATAGCGTAGCGATTAGCCAGAAGGGTGACGCTCACATCGTTACTTATGCACGCCAGCTTCAGGGTTTAGGTGAGGCCCACCAAATCCTTGATGCCAAGGGCATCTATGACGTGACCGGCAGCCGTATCTACACCTCCGGGCTTTACATGCCCGGGACGGTGATGGTGCAACCTGCAGCCTATATTCGTGCTGTTGCAGATAGCCTGAAAAGCCCAGTGACGTTGTACGAGAACTCCCCAGTTCAGTCTTTCGAAAAGCAGTCGGGTAATTGGTTGCTGAAGACTGATAAAGGCTCGGTCACGGCCAACCGCGTCATCCTTGCTAACAATGGCCATGCCCAGAGCTTTGGCTTGTTTCGCGGACAGATGCTGCATGTTTTCACCTATGCATCGATGACTGAACCTTTCGATTCGAATCGCCTAGGAGGAAAACGCGACTGGGCAGCGACACCGGCCTTACCTATGGGAACTACAGTCCGTCGTGTAAGTGGCGCTGAGGGTGACCGGATTTTGATTCGCTCACGTTATTCATATCACGCGGGATTGGAGATCAACGATGGTCATGTACAAAGCGCCGGTCGCGTTCATGACCGTAAGTTCGCAGATCGTTTTCCTGAACTTGTTGGACTGAAAATGCAGTATCGATGGGGTGGTCCTATGGCGTTGACCTGGAACAGCGTGCCGATATTCGGGGAAATTGAACAAGGTCTGTTTGCGGCTTGCGCTTGCAACGGCTTAGGTGCTTCGAAGTCGACAGCTGCCGGTATCGCTGCCGCAGAAGCGGCCTTGGGGATGAAATCTGAGTTGGTTGAGATTTTCTCAAGCTATGACTCACCCAAAAAGCTGCCACCTCAACCGTTTCTTAGCATTGGTGCGAAGGCTGACTTAAGGCTCCGTGAATGGCGTGCAGGGCGAGAATGAATCCCTTGAACGTTGGGTGAGCTAACGGCACTGCCATTAATTCGCGGCTCTGGGAAAAGGGGACATCGAAATGTTAGTTTCCCCAGTGAACTATCCTGCTCAAGACTATTGGGATCGTGGTAAAAATCGTTATGAAAAAATTTCATGCTGCGATTGACCACACTGCCCTGGCAGGATCATCAATAGTGCGCGCAGAGCGGCAGCCGAGTGCGCCGCCATCCACTATATGTGCGCCCATCGGCAGGTCAAATTTAATCCGGGTTATGCCCTGCGACGCCAATTTATCTGGTCGCAGATCTTTCCTGCCGGAAATCTGTCGCTCGCGCCGCCATCGATCACAGTAGTCAGCTCTTCACGCTGTTGTTGGCCGCTCATGCGTTTTGGGGGCAGAGGTGAGCCGCACCCATGACTATCACTCAAACGTCGACCGTCTCCGCCAAATGCGCCATCAGCCACTGGCGAAAGCGTTCGACGCTTTGTCTATGTGGGGGCCGACCTTGAGGTTCCAGCAAGCAGAACTGAGCGTCTGTACACAGGGTGGTTTGCGTCGGTCGAACGAGGTCGCCAGTTTGCAAGTGGTTGCTGAGTAGGCCCGACCAAGCCAAAGCGATACCCTGGCCAGCCAGCGCCGACTGAATCAACATTGAATAGCTGTTGATATTGATGCGCCGCCGAGGTTCAGGAGCTTGGTAGCCAAGACGTTGAAACCATTCCTTCCAGCCAATCCAGTCTCGTTGCGGGTCTTCAAACCATAACCAGGTACACGCCCCGAGCTGTTCCAACGTATGAATCTCTGGATGCTGCGCTAGAAAGGCAGGGCTGCAGACCGGGAAAATTTCTTCGTTGAACAACGGAGTGACTTTCATGTTTTTTGGTGGGGTGCTGCAGTAGTAAAGCGCCAGATCACAGTCCAGCCGGGAAAAATCACTGACTTGATCCGTCGCGATGATGCGCAGATCTATCTCCTCATTCTGGCGTTGGAACTCCGAGACGAGCGGCAGTAGCCACAACGATGCCATCGCCGTGCTGGTAACGACGGTTACCTGCCGGGCGCCTTGCCAATGGAGCATTCCCGCTGTGGCATGGGCGATTTGCTGCAGCGTATCGCGGACGCTCTCGTAATACTGGCTGCCCGAGGCGGTGAGGTTGATTTCACGGGTCGTCCGGGTGAAAAGTGCCGTGCTCAAATAGTCTTCGAGCAAACGAATCTGACGGCTGATCGCGCCTTGAGTGACGTTTAGTTCGCGGGCTGCCAAGGTGAAGCTCAAATGGCGGGCCGCAGCTTCAAACGCCACCAGGCTATTGAGTGGCGGCAAGGGTTGCAGTTTCATCAGGTAGAGTCGCTGTATTTATGATTTTGCACCGTGCACAGATATTGTGCAGAAACCAAGGTGTAGTGACTACCTGTTAATGATGTAAGACTAGAGATCAATGACCAAGTCAGAAGTGGGCTTGCTGCAGCAAAGCAAGCGCAGGCCCTTGTCGATCTCACGTTGCCTGATCCCGCCGTTGTGGTTCATTTCCACCGTACCCTTAAGCAGGGCTGTTTTGCAGGTGCCGCAAACACCCTGGCTGCAGGAGGACGGCACGATTGCGCCAGCTTTTTTGGCAGCACTCAGCACGGTCTGATTGCCCGGCATGCTGAACGTCCTCCCCGAGCGTGACAGGGTTACCGTAAACACTTGTTGCTGCTCGGACAGAGAGGGTTGCTCGATCAAGGGATCTTCATTCAGTACCGCAATGTCGAAGCTTTCCTGATGGTAGTGGTCGAAGTCGAACGCCGCTTCCCTGAGCAGTGATTTGACTGCCTCCATGTATCCCTGGGGCCCACAGGTAAAGATTTCCCGTTCCTGGAAGTCCGGCACTTGCTGGCTTAATAAAGGCAAGTCGAGTCGACCTATAGGCTGTCGCCATTCGGCGGTTTCTCCAAATCCTTCGCAAATATGTATGACCCGCAACCCTGTCATACCGGCCTGCATACGTTTCAACTCTTCGTGGAAGATGATGTCAGCGGGGGTGCGGGCGCTGTGCACAAAGACGATGTCGAGGTTACCGGCCATGTCAGCGGCGGTGCGGGTCATCGACATCAAGGGTGTCACGCCGGAGCCCGCCGACAGGTACAACAACTTGGCCGCAGGGTGACCAACTGGTGTAAAACTGCCTGCCGGGCCGGAAGCCCGCAGGTTATCGCCCGGCTTGAGATTGTCGTGCAACCAGTTCGATACCGCTCCGCCAGGCACACGCTTGACAGTTATGGAGAAAGCAAACGGGCGGGTAGGGGAGGACGAAAGGGTGTAACACCGAGCGATGGTTTGCCCCCCGATCATGGGAGAAATGGTGATGAATTGACCCGGTTCGAAACTCAGCGCGCTGAAGTCTGCACACCGAAAGATAAAGGTCCTTACATCATGGGTTTCCTGCCGTACGGCGCAACACTGCAGCGTCTTCTGTTCGCCGCTGTTCCATTGCGAGCCGCACGCACCCCAAGTCATTGGGTCGGTGAAACGCTGGACTGCATCGATGTTTTCGGCTAGCGGTAAGTTTTCGAAAGTTGTCATGTTCATTCCTCAGACGCCATGGGCGGCAAGACGCGCGGCGTACCAGCGAGAGAACTGGTCAACATAGGTTTCGGTGAAGGTAGAGAACGGCCCAGGCGTGTAGGCGGGATCCTGGGTCCCACTATGGGTAATGCCGACGAGGCTAGCGTCCTGTAGGTTTGTCGCTGCCCAAACTTCGATCAGCTTATCTACTTGGTAGTCGATGCCCTCGACGGCCTCCGCATGTACCAGCCACTTGGTCCGCACCAGGGTTTTATCTGGAGCCAGCGGGATGATGTAGGAAACGACGGCGTGGTCGCTCATGATGTGAGTCCACGAGTTGTGTGTCCACAAGTGCATGTCGCCCAAATCGCGGCGGGTAAGGTTGCCAAACAGGCGGGTGCATGCGATACGGGTATCGAGAGTCTGTGATTCGCCGTTGCCTGCAATGACCAATCGCTGGGAGCGGAATTGAGTTGCCGTTTCTTCGCCCAAGTATTCGATGGCGTCGCAGATATAGCCTTCGCTCTCCCAGTTCTGCTTGGTGTTTGCATTGCGCTGGTGATATTCCTCCAGTGCCTGAAGTGAATCCTCACCGAGCCCATCTGTGCAAAATCCGAAATCTTCGGGCAAGAAGGACGCCGTCAGTTCAGGATGGGTAGCGGCGCAGTGGTAGCACTCGCGATTATTCTCTATCACCAACTTCCAGTTTCCGTCCTCGATGATCTCCGATTCGTAAGCAATCTTCGAATGGGTGATGTTATATTGAGCGAAGCGCGGCGTCATGGTCTGATCAAGGTACAAAATGTCTTCTGGCGGCTCGTCGCCCAGACAAACGAAGACATGGGTACCGATGACTCGAGTATGAACAGGGATCAGGCTTTTGCATTTATGATCAAAACTCTGGCCCATGTGTGCCGCATGTTTCAGGCTTCCATCAAGATCGTAGCTCCATTGATGGTAAGGACAAACCAGCATGCCCACGGTCGATTTACCTGCCTGCCTCAAACGAGCCCCGCGGTGACGGCAGACATTTCGAAAAGCCTGTACCTGCTCGTCATCATCACGCACTAGCATGATGGACGATTTTCCGATATCGATGGTAGAGACATCCCCTGGTTCGGGTATGTCGCCCGAGACACCGACCAAAATCCAATGTTTGTTAAAAAAGATATCCACGTCGGTTTCAAAAATATCTTGGCGACCAAACAAGCCGCCAGGCATACCATGCCCAAGCGTGCGGTCGGCTAGCAGTTCTCGATGGGTTTTCACGGTATTTAGAGTCATTATCGATCTCGCTTAAACGTACTGTCGTAAGTGACGGCAGATACAGTATCGAAAGACAGTTTTACTCCGTCAACGCGCTTTATTCTCACGTTCGCATAACTCTGGGTTATGCGTAGCTGCGCGTTATAAATTGATAATTATCAATAGTTTGAGTGTCGGTCTTCGCGTAGCCAGTCAACCAGCGTTAGCGTTATTGAACCAGGCTCTCGACCGGTTGGAACGACTACGTAGTAAGCGTCTTTTGGTTTGACGGTGTACGGCGTTATTCTGACTAATTCACCGCTGTTGAGTAAGTGCGTAACCAGTCGGCCCCATCCGAGTGCAATGCCATATCCTTGACGAGCGGCCTGGACCGCATCGCTATAAGAGCTGCAACGAAGTGAGTAATTAAGTTTGGGGCGCGTATCTCCGAGTTCCCGACACCAACTGTTCCAGGTCATCCAACCTTCAAGGGTTGAATCTGAGTCAATCAGCGCCACGTCCAGAAAATCATCGATCGATGTAGGTGCCTGGTGTACCGCCAGCCAGGAGGGTGAACACACTGGGAATACCTCCTCATCGAACAAGAAGATAGAACTTCCGTCGTCCCATTTCCCATTGCCGAAACGGATCGCCAGGTCGACGTCATCACGATACAAACTCGGGGACAGCAGTTGCGTAACTAATCGCAACTTAAGCTTGGGTTGAAGGGTGCGAAGTGGGGTCAATCTGGGGAGCACTCTCAGATGAGAAAACGCCTCCGTGCATGCAATAGCTATTTCCCGTTCACCGATTCCCTCGGAAATTTTATCGAACACACTTGCCATTCTATGAATGGATTCCGTGACGACCGAATGAAGAATATAGCCCTCCTGAGTTAATTTAATTGCACGATGAAGTCGATGAAAAAGCCTGGTCTCCAAAGTGTCTTCCAACAACTTGATTTGTTTGCTGACGGCTGCCTGCGTTACGCCCAGCTCTTGAGCGGCCAAGGTAAAGCTGGCAAGCCGCGCCACCGCTTCGAATTCCAGTAAAGCAGTCATGGACGGTATCAGCCGCCGATAGCCTTTGACTTTTTTATCGATATTTCCGGGTTGCATAGGTGCATTCCAAAGCTAATGCATGGTGAGTCAAGCTACTGAGCAGTCCGCTATTGATTCGAATGGAACAGGACGCGATAGGTCATGCCCAAGGAGTGCCCGATACAGTTCGCCATTGCCCAATACGCCTAGAACCGTATCCGCCTCATCCTGCACGATCAGTGGATGGCCGGTTTCATAGCGAATCCTAAGCGCGTCGCGCATACTGGTATCCGGCGGCACCGAAGTGACCTGTCGACGCAGCGGCCCGACTCCCTTGGCTGGATTCCATCGTTGGACTTCCGCGACTGAGGTTCCGCGTCGGATGCTGGTTAAACGACGGGATCGATTCACCGTCATCCAGAGGTTTTGAATCGTATCCAGGCAATATTCTTCCCGGAAAAAAACGCACTCATCCAGCGTGCTCATTAGGCTTTTCGCACTTAGAAGATTCAACGGGTTCGTATGGGCGACGAAATTACGAACGTAGTCATCAGCCGGGTTCAGTACGATTTCTTCGGGCTTGCTGTACTGAATGATCTTCCCGTCTTTCATGATGGCAATGCGTGTGCCCAGCTTCAGCGCTTCGTCCAGGTCATGGCTGACGAACACAATGGTCTTGTGCAATTTGCGCTGCAGATCGAGTAATTCGTCCTGCAGGCCCTGGCGAATTAACGGATCGAGCGCGGAAAAGGGCTCGTCCATCAGCAGAATATCGGCATCCATCGCCAGTGCACGAGCCAGCCCTACGCGCTGCTGCATACCTCCTGACAACTCGTCCGGCTTCTTGTTGCGCCATTGGGTCAGGCCCACCAGCTCAAGTTTGTCATCGACCAGCTTGCGTCGTTCCTTCTCCGGCCGGGCCTGCATTTCCAAGCCGAAGCTTATGTTTTCGCGAACCGTCAGCCAGGGCATCAGGGCGAACTTCTGGAACACCATGGCAATGCGTTCGGTGCGCATCATCTTCAGTTCTGCGGGGGAGCAGGAGGCAATATCGATCTGCCGGCCTTCGTGCTCGACGAACAGCTTGCCGCGGCTGACGGTGTTCAGGCCGTTGATGCATCGCAACAGGCTTGATTTTCCGGAGCCAGACAGGCCCATAAGCACGCAGATCTCCCCTTTGTTGATCTCCAGGTTTGCCTTCTCCACGCCGACGATCAAGCCGGTTTTCTGAAGAATGTCCGGCCGCGAAAAACCTTGGTCGAGCAGGTCCAGCGCGGGCTTTGGGCGGTTGGAAAAAATAACGTCGACGTTTTCAAAACGAATGGTGCTCATGCGTCACCTCTCTTCATGGTTTCACGTTGCTTGCAGATACGGTCGAGGGTGATAGCCAAGAGTACGATTGCCAGGCCCGCTTCAAAGCCCATGGCGATATCAGCCGTGTTCAGTGCGTTGACCACCGGTTTGCCAAGGCCATCGGCGCCCACCAGTGCCGCGATGACCACCATTGACAGCGACAGCATGATGCACTGGGTGATGCCGGCGGCGATGCTGGGCATCGCATGCGGCAGTTCGATGCGCGCCAACAGCTGGCGGCGTGAGCAGCCGAAGGCCTTGCCGGCGTCCATTAACTCCTCCGGAACATCGCAGATACCCAGATAGGTGAGGCGGATCGGTGCGGCAATGGCGAAGACCACCGTGGATATCAATCCTGGAACGACGCCCAGGCCGAACAGCGTCAGGGTCGGGATCAGATAAACGAAGGTGGGCACGGTTTGCATCAGATCGAGTACTGGCCGTAGGGTGGCGTAAAACCAGGGCCGATGCGCGGCGACGATGCCCAGCGGTACGCCGACGATCACGCATACGAGCGTGGCGAATGTCACTTGGGCAAGGGTTTCCATGGTCTCCTGCCAATAGCCGAGATTGAATATCAGCAGAAACGAGAAGGCGACGAAGAGCGTCAGGCTCACCTTGCGCTGGATGTAATAAGCGAGAAGGGCGAATACGGCTATCAAAACCAAGGGGTTGAACCAAAGGAGAGCGCTGGTAAAAACAGTGATGATTCCAGACAGCGACAGCGATATGGAATCAAATACGCTTGCACCGTGCTGAGTTAACCAGTCGACATACCGGGCGATATGTTCACCCAGTGGAAGCTTCTCTTGTGTAATCCACATATTACTCATCCGGCTGATGGAAGAAATTACTCACGTACACAACCGCTCGGGCACGGCTCAGCACAGCTGATCCAAACGCACGGTGTGTTTGAACGCTTTGTTGTCGCTGTGTGAAGGCAAACTATCTAATGGGGTTTCGGTTTTTTTTCTAGCCGGAGCACCTATTACCTCGCTTCAAACGGTTGATATATGTGCGCCATAGGTCAGGCGGCACAAAGTGACTGCGCGATAAATTCGCGCTGGCAGTTATCAAAGTTTGGGCAGTGAATGAGTAACAGATGTGAGGTGAGACAAAGTCGGTCGCCCCGGCATTCTTTGGCCAGATGTCGAACTTCTTTCTGGGGCGTGCACTGCAAGATTCATATGGCGGCTCGTTGTTGTTTTGGTTTGGAGTCCTTGCCTGGAGGAGATATTTATCCAGCTGCGTGTCGCTGACAAACCATTTTATGTCAACGTTTCATGACTTTTTATCATTAATGAAATTGGACGCTAGGACTCCGCAATCTTGGAAAGTCAATTGAATGTACCAAGGTGTACATTGGGCGGTCATCCGAGTACATTCACGGTACGCATTATTGAATAAGGTAAGCAAGATGCCTCAGGTAGGAAAGGCACGTGGTAAGGCGCAGGATGCAGGCTGGCGTGGGTCGCCGGAGGGTTGGCTGGAAGCTGCCTATGATGCCCTGAAGGAGTCCGGCATCGATGCCGTTCGGGTCATGCCGCTGGCCAAGCGCCTTGGCTTGTCACGAACCAGCTTCTACTGGTTTTTTGAAGACCGTGAACAGCTGCTGGCCGCTTTGTTGACACGCTGGCGGGAGACCAATACGGGAGGATTGATCCGGCAAAGTGAAAGCTATGCTGAAAGCATCTCCGAGGCGATCCTGAATGTCTTCGAGTGCTGGCTGAACCCGCAACTGTTCGACTCGCAATTCGAGTTTGCCGTGCGCAGCTGGGCGCTTCAGGCAAATGAAGTTGCTCAAGAAGTCGCTGTCGTCGACGAGCAACGAATGAACGCTCTGGCAAGCATGTTCAAGCGCTTTGGCTATGACAGTCAGGCTGCTGATGCGCGGGCCCGCACGATCTATCTGACCCAGATCGGCTACATCACTATGAACACGACTGAGTTGATCACCGTGCGCTTCCAACGCATTCCTCATTACGTGAGTATTTTTACTGGCAAAGTCCCCAAGCAGCGCGAGCTGGATCGTTTCTATGGGAAATTCGGTTATGCCGAAAAAGAGCCCGGAGTTTTCGTGCCCTTGACAGACACCTTCGAGGAGATGCCTGCAGATGTTTAATGAGAAGCTGGGCATTATTGGAGGAACGGGCTGGTTGGGCGGGGCGATCGCCAAAGCAGTGCTGGTGAAAGCGCTGGTACCAGCTGGCAGTCTTGTCATCTCTAATCGTTCGGGCAGCCACCCATTGGCGCAACACGGCGTTGGCCTGGTCGCTGATAACCAGGATCTGGTGGATTGCAGCGATGTGGTCATCATCGCGGTTCGACCCGAGCATTTCGCCAGCCTGAACATCAATGCGACGGGCAAGACAGTCATCTCTCTGATGGCCGGGATTACAGCGCACGTGATTGCTGCACAGACCTCGGCTTCGGCGGTCGTGCGGGCGATGCCCAACGCAGCGGTAGAAATCGAGCAGTCCTTCACGCCTTGGTATTGTTTTGGTGACGTCGAGGGAGCGATAAAGATTTTCGTGCAACGCTTGTTTGAATGCGTCGGCAGTGCGGCTGAGGTTCAGCAAGAGGACTTCATTGATTACCTCTCGGCGCTCTCGGGCACAGGCCCGGCTTTTCCTGCTTTGCTGATGACGGCGCTGGCCAATCAGGCGATGGTCGCTGGCATACCGGCTGAAATAGCGCAGCTTGCCGCGAAGAACGTTGTTGTAAACAGCAGCCAGTTGTTGGCCAGCCACGATGCTCAACAGATGATCGATGCCTTGGTTGCCTACCGGGGAGTGACGGCTGCCACTTTGCAAACGATGACGCAGGGTCATTTCGAAGAACAAATTGGTAGGGCGTTGCTAGCCGGCGCTGCCGTTGCCCGCAGAGGGCTAAAAGCCTGATAAACCGAAGCCCCTTTACAGGGGCTCCGATAAGTGTCGTTTACTCTGCCTTGAAGCAGTAAACGGCAAGCTTGTTCCCATCCAGATCACGAGCGTAAGCGGCATAGGCATTTTCAGCCCAGCCACGAGAGCCTGGCAGACCTTCGCAAACGCCACCGTTCGCCAATGCGGCAGTATGGAAGGCATGGACTGCAGAGCGGTTCGGTGCTTCGAAACTGACGGTGACACCGTTGCCGATAGAAGCCGGATTTCCATTGGCCGGGTTGAGTACGAAGAACGAAGGTTTATCGACGCCCCAAATGGAGCCGGCTTCATCGAGATCGGCCACGCGCTTCAGGCCGATTTCTTTTAGGGTGGCGTCATAAAACGCACGTGCTTTGGTCAGGTTATTGGTGCCGACGGTTACGTGGGTAAAAACGGACATCTTGGTTTCCTTTCTGTGGGTGGTAATTGGACTGCCGAGCGGATCTGAGGCCCGCCGATTTCAGAAATGAATTACGGTACGAATGCTTTGCCCGGTGTGCATCAGCTCGAATGCTTCGTTGATGTTGTCCAGGGACATGTTGTGGGTGATGAAGGTTTCCAGCGGGATCTCTCCGCGACTGGCTTTCTCCACATAACTGGGAAGCTCCGTGCGGCCCTTCACGCCGCCGAAGGCACTGCCACGCCATACGCGACCGGTTACGAGCTGGAAGGGGCGGGTGCGGATTTCCTGGCCTGCGCCGGCAACGCCTATGATGATCGACTCGCCCCAACCTTTGTGGCAGCACTCCAGTGCCGCTCGCATCAGTTGCACATTGCCAACGCATTCGAACGAATAGTCCACGCCGCCATCGGTCAGTTCAACGATGACGTCCTGGATGGGCTTGTCATAGTCCTTGGGATTGATGAAATCCGTCGCGCCCAACGACAGTGCGACGTCGCGCTTGGCCGGGTTGATATCGATGGCAATGATGCGCTCGGCGCTGGCCATTTTTGCGCCGATGATTGCGGCCAGGCCAATACCGCCCAACCCAAAGATTGCGACGCTGGCGCCAGGTTCTACCTTGGCGGTGTTGAGTACGGCGCCGATCCCAGTGGTCACTCCACAGCCGAGTAGGCAAACCTGATCCAGCGGAGCCTCTTTTGGAATCTTCGCCAGGGAGATTTCAGGCAATACGGTGTACTCGGAAAACGTCGAGCAGCCCATGTAGTGGAACAGCGGCTTGCCTTCGTAGGAAAAACGCGAGGTGCCGTCGGGCATCAGGCCTTTGCCCTGGGTTGCGCGGACCGCCTGGCAGAGGTTGGTCTTACCGGAGAGGCAGAATTTGCACTGCCGGCATTCTGCGGTATAGAGCGGAATCACGTGGTCGCCGACTTGCAGCGAGGTGACGCCTTCGCCGATGGCTTCGACGATGCCACCGCCTTCATGCCCCAGCACGGTGGGGAAAATGCCTTCGGGATCGCTTCCCGAAAGGGTGAAGGCGTCGGTGTGACAAACGCCCGTGGCAACAATGCGAACCCGCACTTCGCCAGCCTTGGGGGGGGCGACGTCAATGGTGACCAACTGCAGCGGTTCATTGGGAGCGAACGCGACAGCAGCCCTGGACTTCAAGGTCTGTGCTGACATGGAAGAGTCTCGTGTTAAGTGTGAAAATTGCCCCTGATGTTTGAAGTCAGGGGCATGACTTCAGATGTCTTTCAGCAGCCGCAACGCATCGTAGATGGCCGCGTGGGTATTACGCGCCGAGACCGCATCGCCGATGCGGAACAGTTGGAAACGGCCTTCGGGGTTGGTCACGATGTTCTGAGTTTTTCCGGCGATCAGATTGTGCTGTTCGACCGCACCGTTATTGCTCGAATGGGGACGCAGATCAAAGTACAAATCGTCCAGGGGCAAGGTGCCGTGGTTGATCACGACCTGATCGACCACTCGCTGCTTGTGCACCTGTCCATAATCGCTGCCAAAGTTGGCAATCAACTGACCGTCGCGCTTCTCTACGGAGTCGACCCGATACGTCACAGTGAAGGTCACCGCCAGGTCTTGCAGGCTGCGCATATAAGGCACCAGGTTCATCGCCATCACCTCCGGCGAGAACGACCGGTCAGGTGTGACGATTTCCAGTTTTGCGCCGCTGTTGGCAATGACTTCGGCAGCCTGTAGCGCCGCGTGGTCGCCCGCGTCATCGAAGATCAACACATTCTTGCCGGGCTTGACGTCGCCAGAAATGATGTCCCAGGTCGATACCACCAACTCATTGCCCTGCTTGAGCACCTCGGTATGCGGCAAGCCGCCGGTGGCGACAATCACCACATCCGGATCTTCAGCCAGCACTGTCTCGGCCTCGGCCCAGGTGTTGAAGTGGAACTTCACACCGAGGCGCTCGCATTGCACCATGCGCCAATCGATGATGCTGATCATTTCGCGGCGACGCTCGCTAAGAGCGGTCAACCGGATCTGCCCGCCAGGTTGGTCAGCCGCTTCGAACACGGTGACGTCATGGCCGCGTTCACCGGCGACGCGCGCCGCCTCCAGGCCCGCCGGGCCGGTTCCGATTACTACAACCTTGCGCTTGGCTGGGGCTTTGGGGATTTCGTGGGGCATGGTGGTTTCACGCCCGGTTGCAGCATTGTGGATGCAATACGCGGCGCCGCCCTGATAAATGCGGTCCAGGCAGTAGTTGGCGCCTACACAGGGGCGGATTTCCTCTTCGCGCTTTTCGATGATCTTGCGCACGATGTGCGGATCGGTCATATGCGCACGAGTCATACCGACCATGTCGATTTTGCCTGACGCAATGGCATGGCGGGCGGTGGCAACGTCGGGGATCTTGGCCGCATGGAAGGTGGGGAAGCCGGTGGCCGCACGGATCTCGCCGGCAAAATCCAGGTGCGGGGAGTTACGCATGCCTTGGATAGGAATCACATCGGTCAGACCGGCATCGGTGTCGATGTGCCCGCGCACCACGTTAAGAAAATCAACCAGGCCGCTGTCTTTGAGCATGTGCGAAATAGCGATGCCTTCCTGCGCCCCGAATCCACCGGGCAGGTCCTCATCGCCCGTGTAGCGCACACCCAACAAAAAGTCTTCACCGCATTGCTTGCGGATGCCTCGCAGGATATCGAACGTAAACCGTAACCGGTTTTCCAGGGATCCGCCGTAAGGACCCTCGAGATCGTTGGTTAATGGTGACCAGAACTGATCCATCAAATGTCCGTAGGCTTGAAGCTCCAGACCGTCGAGGCCCGCAGCTTTCATGCGCTCGGCGGCATCCACGTAATCCTTGATGATCCGGTCGATATCCCACTCTTCCATCTTCTTGGGGAAGGCCCGGTGCGATGCTTCGCGGCGGTGAGACGGCGATACCACTGGCAGCCAGTCGGCTTTATCCCAGCGGGTGCGCCGACCTAGATGGGTCAGCTGAATCATCACTGCCGCGCCGTGTTCGTGGCACTCGTCAGTCAGATCTTTCATCCATCCGACGACTTCGTCCTTGTAAGCCAGGATGTTGTTGAACACCGGCGGGCTGTCGCGCGACACCGCGGCGGAGCCGGCGGTCATCGTCAGTGCCACGCCTGCCTTGGCGCGCTCGACGTGATACGCCCGATAAAGCTCCTTAGGCATGCCGTCGACCGGGTAAGCCGGTTCATGGGAGGTGGTCATGATCCGGTTTTTGAGGGTCAGGTTTTTGATCTTATAGGGTTGCAGCAGAGGATCGCTGGACATGGTGTTGCGCTCCGGGAACAGAACATCAGGCTTGGTTTGACATAACAGTATGTCGAATGTTCAGGCGTGTCAACGTGGCGAGACACAGGTGTACATTTTTCTTGCGTGGTGGAATAACCAGGATTAACATCCGCTCGAAACAGGAGCGATCGGCTTGTTCGAGCCGGTCATTCCATACATCGATCCATGAGTGCGAGGGGACTATGAAAGTGCTCGTTGCGGTAAAGCGCGCCATCGACCCGAACGTAAAAGTTCGGGTCAAAGCTGACGGTTCAGACGTTGAGCTTAATGGCGTAAAAATGGCCTTGAACCCTTTCTGCGAGATCGCAGTGGAGGAGGCGATTCGCCTTAAGGAAAAGGGGCTGGCGTCCGAGGTTGTGGTGGTTTCGGTAGGTTCCTCTGCCGCGCAGGAACAATTGCGCACGGCATTGGCGCTCGGCGCGGATCGAGCCCTTCTGGTAGAAACAAGCGCGATACTCGAGCCGCTGAACGTGGCCAAATACCTGAGTAAAGTGATCGATAACGAAAAGCCGCAACTGATTCTTTTTGGTAAACAGGCTATCGATCAGGAGAACAACCAGGTTGGGCAAATGGTGGCGCAGTTGATCGGAAGCGGTCAGGCCACCTATGCATCATCCATCAGTTACATCGATGATCAATGGGTGGTCGAGCGTGAGGTCGATGGTGGAAGTCAGACCCTGGCGCTCTCAGTGCCTGCGGTTGTCACTTGCGACCTGCGCCTGAATGAACCGCGCTATGCCTCGCTGCCGAATATCATGAAAGCCAAGAAAAAACCTCTTGAAGTCATCGCTGCCGACACCTTGGGTGCCCGCGTGAAGGAGCACGTTCGATTGTTAGGGGTTGCCCCCCCTCCAGTGCGCAAAGCGGGAATCAAGGTCGGTTCGGTGTCCGAGCTGGTGGATAAACTGAAAAACGTTGCTGGGGTGATTTGATGCGCACATTGGTTATCGCCGAGCACTTCGCGGGTCAACTGACGGCAGGTACATGGAGTGCAATTACCGCCGCCATCGAACTTGGTGCTGAAACGGATTTGCTTGTGACGGGAGGGCCAGATGCGCCAGCAGTGGCGGATCAGGCCGCGCTGACCCTCGGGCTTCATCGAATATTGCTCGCTCAGGGGACAATGTTCGAGAAGGCGTTGGCTGAGAATGTCCAGCCGTTGATCACTTCGCTGGTAGCCGACCGGTATACGCATGTAGTGGCTGATGCTAGCAGCATGGGCCGCAATGTGTTGCCACGCGTAGCGGCCAGCCTGGATGTCGGCATGCTGTCGGACGTGATCAGGGTTGTGTCGACGGACACCTTCCAGCGACCCATTTATGCAGGCAATGCAATCGCCACGGTTCAGTCGCTTGATCCGATTAAATTGCTCACTGTCCGTGCCTCGGCTTTTGCCCAGGCGGCATCGCAGCATGATCGCTGCGAAGTCATGGCTGTAGATGGTGGGCAAAGCGCAAGCAATATTCGCTTTGTGAGCGAACAGCTGACGGTTAGCGAAAGGCCAGATCTGTCGAGCGCTCGCGTCGTGGTTTCCGGTGGCCGCGGGATGCAGAGCAAAGAGAATTTTGCGTTGATCGAGCGTGTGGCAGACAAGCTCGGTGGAGCCGTGGGCGCATCGCGAGCAGCGGTGGACGCAGGTTTTGCCCCCAACGATCTGCAGGTCGGGCAAACGGGAAAAATCGTAGCGCCGGATCTTTATATCGCCGCAGGTATCAGCGGTGCCATTCAACACCTGGCGGGCATGAGCGGATCAAAGGTAATCGTCGCGATCAACCAGGACGCAGAGGCGCCGATCGCACAAGTTGCAGATTACATGCTGGTTGCAGACTTATTTGAGGCATTGCCGGAGCTCGAAAGGGTGTTATGAGTTAGCTCGTAATTCCATTAAAGCTCGACGCATATACCATTAAACGTTCTCTGCCATAGTGCAAGGGAGGGGGAGAGCTACTTAAATAAGTTAAATAATTTCGCATAACTAAAACTCATGTGGATATAACATTAAATATCTTGTGATGGCGATGTCATTTTGCTTTCATGAAAAAAATTGATTCTTCTGCTGCCCTGCCAATAACTATTAATACAGTACGCGGAGATACACCAGATGACGTTATCCAGTAAAATTTGTATCAACTGGCTTGCAGGCTTGGCGATGGCTTCCAGCAGCCTGTTTGCTCAAGCCGAGGAACCCGCGGCTATCCGTATCGGTTGGGTGAATTGGTCGGATACTGAAATCGCTGTAAAGTTGGCAGACACGGCGCTGCGAGACCATTTGAAGCAACCGGTTAAATTGATTCTGGCCGATATTGGTATCCAGTTCCAAGCGCTGGCTAACGGTAATATTGATCTGATCCCGATGGTCTGGCTGCCGAGCACTCACAAGTCATTCTATGACAAATACAAAGACAAGCTCGAAGACCTCGGCGTGCTGTATGAAGGTCGGATCGGTATGGCGGTGCCAACTTCCATTCCGACGAGTGAGATCGCCAGTGTCGAGGATCTTAACAAGCCAGAAGTTAGAGAAAAACTCGGCGGCAAGATTCTGACTTCCGAAGTGGGTAACGGGCAATACAAGCTTACAGAAAAAGCTATTCAAGAATACAAGCTTGATGGCTACAAGATGGTCGCTTCTTCGGAATCCGGAATGTTGAGCGAGTTGGATCGTAACCTTAAGCGTGGCAAATGGTCTTTGATCAACGCCTGGAGCCCACATTGGATGTTCGCCAAATGGCCGCTGCGCTATTTGGATGATCCAAAGCAGATTTTCGGTGGTGCTGAGCAAATCCACGCGGTTGCTCGCAAAGGTTTCAGTGCGGAGCATCCTGATGTTGCTCAATTCTTCGCCAACTTCAAAATTCCTAAAGCTGACCTTGAAAAATTGATGGCTACTGCGCGTGATAGCTCGGCTGACAAGGTCGTCGCAGAATACTACGCAGCCAACAAGCCTCGCTTTGAGGCGATGTTTGGCAGTCAAACGGCATCCGCGACAACAGGTCAGGAATGACCGCCGCATTCCGATAGACATTAGCAGTTTGGCGCCTTTGACGCAGAGTGAAGGGTGCCGGCTGCATCGTTAAACCTTAAGGCGGTACCTTTGAACACAGCAGCCTATCGCAGCTTTACGATCGATGAAGCTGTCGGCTGGGTGAAGCGACTCTGCGAATCAAAGGGATGTTCCCAAGCGGTTGCCGACTCATTGGCGCGAGCCACAGTTGCGGCGCAAGCCCGCAGCAATGAAGCCGTGGGTTTTCGACATCTTGCCGATTACTTGTCTGGCTTTTCATCGGGTCGAATAGATCCTCGTGCCGAACCACGAATTTCATCTTCTGGTTCGATTATCTTCAAATCTGATGCTAGAAGCGGGATCGCCCAGCTTGGGATAGATCGGTGCTTCGATTCGATGTGCCATGCCGCCTATGAAAATGGTATGTCCGCGCTGAGCCAGTGCAATAGTTTTACGAGCGGTGAACTCGGTGACTACACACTCCGATTTGCCAAGGCTGGGCTCATTGCGTTGGCGGTTGCCAATGGCCCCGCGCTCGTTGCAGTTCCTGGAGCCAAGGGCAAAACCTACTCCACGAATCCACTCTCATTTGCAGCGCCTTCGGCCGATGGTATTCCCCTCATGTTTGACCAGGCGTGCAGCGCCGCGGCATTCGTAAATATTGCCCATGCAGCATCCACGGGGGGCGATATTCCTGATGGGTGGGCGGTGGATCAGCATGGAAACGGAACTCGTAATGCTTTGGAGGCGTTAGGCGGCGCGCTACTTCCTTTTGGTGGTCATCGCGGGGCTAATGTGATGCTCATGGTGGAGGTCTTGGCCGCGGGTCTCACCGGTGCTAACTGGTCGCTGGATTCACCAGCTTTTCATCAAGGGACCCAGACACCAGGTTGTGGCCTGCTCATTCTGGTTCTTGCTCCGGATTTTTTTTCGCCAGGATTTGAACGCCGACTTACCAGTCAGTTGACCCGCTTGACACAGATGGGCGTCCACCGGGTAGGGTGGGAACGTCAGCACTCGATGATGGAGTCACAAAGCAATGGAATCAGTGTTTCCGTGGATCTGCTGAACGAGCTGAGCAGCCTGTAATCCAGTTCGAAATTTGGCTTAAGTGTGGGTTCGAAAACGATGATAAGCCGCATTGAAAATTTATCGTTGGATCAGGTTTTTATTAGAAACGGGCAGTTGCTTCAACGCTCACTTCATGGGGCTTTGTCAAACGTCGTTTCCGACGCGATACCAGATTCGATCCAGACGCGCTCCACATCTATAACCACCGCCCAATGGACCATTAAAAAGCCGTCGGAAACGCCACGGACGCTACCAGAATCCCTGGAGCCCTATTTGTCCCAGGCACTTAACGTTGCGCCAAGAACCAACGAATGCTTGGTGGCGGTCCTGGATGCGTTAACCACTCTGTTGCCTCATGTAGCCTGGATAAATCGTCAGGCCCAGCCTCGCCAGGACGATCGGTTCGTGGAAAGGCATCGTCATGGGCTGATTACTGGCCCGGGAGGGCTATTTGAATGTCCCAACTTGACGTTGGGCTTGGCACTCATGGCGCCCGATACCACCTATCCCTTTCACCATCACCCTCCGGCTGAGTTCTATCTAGTTCTTTCGCCAGGCCAATGGTATCGAGAGGACGCTGGGTGGTGGAGTCCTGGAGCAGGGGGCGCTGTATTCAACCCCCCATCCTGTATCCATGCAATGAAATCGACAGATGCTCCACTGTTTGCGCTGTGGGGCTTGATGCATTAGTGCCTCCGCATAAAAGGCTGTGGCAAACGAGATCGGATAGTTATTTAGAGGGTGAAACATGTCATCGGTTACAACGCTGGGTATCAAGTTAGATGGGGAAACTCGCGCCAGGCTGAAATCCGTTTCGGCAAAGCTGGATCGCACCTCCCACTGGTTCATGAAGAAAGCGATTTTACAGCTTATTGAAAAGGTTGAAGCTGGGGCACGAATTGAAGACATTATCGGGAAAGAATTTTTAGAAAAAGATTCTTTGCGCCATAGCATCGCCCTGCGGCGACATATGAACAGTGGCTCTTAAGAAAATTGGCGTAGTCGATTTTAACGGACGCTAAAGGCTGCTCATCGCCTACACCCTTTAGATTTTCACGCTGGCAAAGGTCACCTCACTCTGCGCACGGCAGAGGGCTAAACCGGCTATAGAGCCTGCGCTATTACCAGGCTGTCCCGAGCGGGCATCGGCGCCACTAAAACGGCATTTGATGAGGCACGTTCATCACTAGGCGGTACGCCGAAATGTCCGCGATAGCTTCTGGCGAAATGTGGAGTTGAAGCAAAGCCGCAGAGAGCGCCTATTTCCAGAACGGGCAATGAGGTTTGCTTTAACAACTGACGTGCCTGGACTAAACGCAGCTTGAGGTAATAGCGCGACGGAGAGCAATCCAGATACCTGTCAAACAGCCTCTCCAATTGGCGACGTGAAATGCCTGCCTGGAAAGCCAATTCGGTAAGTTCGAGGGGTTCTTCCAGGCTGGCTTCCATTAATAGAATAGCTGCTTGCAGCTTGGGTTGATTTGCGCCAAGTGTATGCCTGAGCGGTAACCGTTGATGGTCCTGAGCACTTCGCATGCGCTCGTGCATGAGCATATCCGAGATTGCCTCTGCCAGGTCACGGCCATGCTCGCACCTGATCAAGTGCAGCATCATGTCTATCGGAGCAGTGCCACCTGAAGAGGTTAAGTGGTTTCCATCGATGGAGTACAGGCGTGTAGTGACTTCTGATTTGGGGAATGCTTCCCTCATGGACGCCAGACATTCCCAATGAACACTGCACTTATGGCCATCCAGCAATCCGGCCTTGCCTAATGCCCAACTTCCAGTGCAGACAGCGCCTAGGTGACAACTCAAACGGGCCTGGAGCTGCAACCAACGCACATGTTCGTGGCATACGCAGTTCTGGATATCCAGTCCGCCGCACACAATCACGGTATGGAGGTCAGAAGCTTCTTCCATTTTAGCGTCTGGAGTTATTTTCAACCCGACACTGGCAGATACTGGGGTGCCGCCCTTGCTCAGGGTGAGCCATCGATATAACTCGCTACCGGAGAGTTGATTTGCCATGCGCAAAGGTGCTACTGCCGATGCCAGAGCGATCAAAGTGAAACCCTCCAACAGGAGGAATCCGACGGATCGTGGAGCTGAATCCTGCGGGATGGAATGAATTGTTTGGTTAATTGTGGTCAACTTTTCAGTCCTCAAGGCAAGCAGGGCGCGCGGCGCCACTTCGACGCTTACTTTCATAGGTCTAACCACGGGGGACTGTTCGGACTTCATCTACGAAGTTCAGAGGTTGGATCACCGCTTTCAATACCTATAACGGCTCCAATGCCAAACAGTTGCGTTTCCGGCCGGGCACTTCAGGATGGAGTTGACATCATGTCTCTGAAATGTACATCAGCGTCAGCAGCGGATGTGCTGATGTACATTTGGTTGGTCCATCGGTTTTTCGTCTTGTTAAGATCGGCCCGGAGCAGGGGCCAGCAGTGTTGCTTTCCCTTTATGGACTTCGATTGACTGACTCATACATTGGGCTTCGTATCCCGCAGGAAACTTTCGTCGAACGGATAATGGGTAAGCAATTCATAGCCGGTCTCGGTTACCAGCAACTGGTTCTCCAATTTGATTCCATCCTGGCCGCCAACCTCACCCACATACGCCTCGACACAAAGGGCCATTCCCGCTTGGAGTTCGCCTTCGTATCCGTAGGACTCCAAATCTTCTGGATAGCGGATGCAAGGGTACTCGTCACACAAACCTACGCCGTGGTAAAGCACGCCGTACCGTTGAGCGCGGCATGGTTCGGGTAGTCGATGAGCCTTGGCGGTGAGTTCCGTGAAGCGCACGCCTGGCTTTATCAACTCGGTGTTATGGATGATATGGTCATGGGCAATCCGATAGAGGCGCTTTTGTTCGGCTGTTGGCTCCAGCCCTCCACAGATCCAACTGCGGGACATGTCCACGCACATGCCGTAGGTACCGATCAGATCTGTGTCGAACGACAACAGGTCGCCATCACTTAATACCCGTGGGCCGGACTCCTGGAACCAGGGGTTGGTGCGTGGGCCGGAGCTGAGTATTCGCGTCTCGATCCATTCTCCGCCCCGGCGGATGTTGCCGGAGTGCAGGGCGGCCCAGACATCGTTCTCGGTGGCTCCGGCGCGTAGTGCTAGATGCATTTCGGCCACGGAAGCTTCGCACGACGCTACCGCGCACCGCATCGCCTTGATTTCATCGGGGCCTTTAATCACCCGGGCGAACTCCGTCACTTCTTGACCACTGCAAATGTCGATAGCGAGCGCATCCAGTGCGCGCACGCCTGCTACTTCAATCCGATCTACCGCAAGGCGGCGATTGGTGCCGGCGTGTTGGCGCAGCAATTCGTCGATTTGGGCTGCGAAATGCCTGGCATGTTGGTCGGTGTGCTCACCGGTCTCGAAATAGAAGAACGACGCGCCACTGCGTAACTCATTAATCAGCGGCAAGTGGGCAGAGAGATGATCGCAACCATGGAAATCCCACAACACGACATAACCATCGGCTGCGATGAAGCATGCACGCGCGGGGTTATGGGTCGTCCACAACTGCATGTTCGTGGTGTCGGTCGCGTAGCGGATATTCAGAGGATCAAATAGCAGGACGCCGCCTAAGTCACGGGATATGAGCTGATCGACTATTCTTTGCAGTCGAAATTTACGCATGGTGGGCAGATGAGGCGGCTCCAGGCCCAGCCGATCCCACTCCGCGAAAGCCAGCGGTGTAGGACCTATCTCGACGCGATTGTTGTCATCTATAGAACCATCCCTTTTTAGCGCAACAGCACGCTGCCTGGCTGGGTCGATGCGGCGCGCGCTGTTTGGAATCGAAAAAGGTGAAGTCATCAAAATTCCGTCCTCATTTCAATTTACAAAAGGCCTTGCTCAAGCGGGTGACAGTTCGAGAAAGTGACCTAATGAATAAAAGATTTTAAATATTGCGATAAACTTGTTGGATAACTTTGACGGCTGCGCCAGAAAGATCGTTGCGAAGTCTTCCTCCGAATATCAGGTTTTATGCGTCGGTTTACTTTTATTTGCTTGTAAACAGTCTAGGACGAGGCCGCTGGCCTGAAGAATCGATATTTTATATGGGGTAATGATGACCTATTGTAATGATTAAGCAGACTTGGCCCGATCAGGCGCTGATAAAGATGCCTTCGTTGCGCGCAGTCAAAGCCTTTTTAGCGGTGGCTAGGTGACAGAATTTCACACGAGCCGCTGAAGAGCGCTCTGCGTGGCGCAGGCGGAATCCATCCATGGCATTCGCGACAGCGCGCTATAGAACCTCAGCCACTTCGGCCGCTCGCAGGTCGCGGAGTATTTGGACTGGTACGGATGGATTGCTCATCATGATATCGACCTAAAAGCCCGATCCAGCAAAGCGCCACACTTTTTCAACGCCAACGCCAACGCCAACGCCAACGCCAACGCCACGCTTACAACCTCTTGATCCAGCTCGCGCTAGAACATCAGGGCGTCGCCTTGAGTAATCGAGCTGTTGCACTTACAAAAAACAGCAGAGCAATTACGCTGCTCAAAGCGAATGGCAGGGTGCTTAAATGGGCGACCGCCCCAATGAATACAGGACCTATCAGAATGCCCGCGTAGCCCATCGAGATGACAGCGGGGATGGCTACCGCTTGTGGCATACGTTGCTGTCGGCCTACAGCGGTAAAGATCACCGGGACAATGTTTGAGCAGCCAGCCCCGACCATGGCGTAGCCAATCAATGAAGCGGGCCAGCCATCGATCCCAAGCGACACGATCATTCCCGCGGCTGCGCAAAGTCCGCCCAGCGTAACTACGCGCACA
Organism: Pseudomonas sp. URMO17WK12:I6; assembly: GCF_003253625.1. Classification (NCBI taxonomy): domain Bacteria; kingdom Pseudomonadati; phylum Pseudomonadota; class Gammaproteobacteria; order Pseudomonadales; family Pseudomonadaceae; genus Pseudomonas; species Pseudomonas sp. URMO17WK12:I6. The sequence continues at coordinate 24,020 of NZ_QKYZ01000022.1, read as the reverse complement.
CCACCTAGTTTACTGACGATGGTGTCCCCTGTCAGGCGACCCACCGTCATCGCCGCCGCGAAGGATGCGTAACCCAAACCGGCGATGCTCGGCTCTAACCCTCGATTCGAGACAAGGAAGACTGCACTCCAGTCAAGCAATGCGCCTTCAGTGAGGAAAACGATAAAACAGAGCGTCCCTAAAAGCAGCACGATACCTCTGGGCACCGCGAACAATGGCCCACCCCGTTCGGTGCCATAAGTCAGCAAAGCAGGCGCAGCCTTGTAAAGCGATCCCAAAACTGTGGCAACGATACAGACCGCCGCAATCAGTGGATCCAGCCCTAAGGTCAATAAAGCGGTCATAGCGCCGGCGCCCAATATGCCTCCGACGCTGTAAAGTCCATGGAAGCCGGACTGAAGTGCTTGCCCGCTGGTTTTCTCGACGATGACGGACTGTATGTTCATGGCGCAATCAAGCATGCCCATGCTGGCACCGAAGATGATGACAGCTAATACCAGACCAGGCAGCCACACTACGGTGCTCAACAGCGGAAAAACGGCACACAAGACAATCGTCGCCCAAATTACTACCGGGCGGCATCCATAGTGTGCGGTGAGATATCCAGCGAAGGGCATGGCCACAATAGATCCACCTCCGAGGCATAGAAGCAACAGCCCCAAGCCACCATCGTCCAAGCCAGCGCGTGCTTTAACCAATGGAACCAATGGCGCCCATGCGGACATGAGTAAGCCTGCGATGAGGAAGGAGATGCGGGTAGACACCCGTTCGCGGTGGTTTGCCGTGGGGATTAACACCGGCGATGGAGCATTCATGATTCTCGGTTGTCCTTATCGATGATGCTAGCCATGACTACTCGAATGAGACATCGCGGGTTTCATATGTGTGCTGCTGACGCGGACTTCTGAAGACTTGGCGCCTGCACTCATACGTCGCTCTCTAACTACTCGGTGCTACGCCAAAGAAGTCGCGATAACGCATTGTGAAGTGACCCTCATGGGCATCCAGGCTATCAACGAAAAACCGCGTGCATATGCGGCGCACAATGGATGTAAGGCTCTGCCGTCGAACTAAAGGCGGCTGGACAGCTTATTGGCAAAGTAGTGGTCGTCAGCGAAAGCTTTGAACATGACGCTGGTTTGATTGTTGCGGGCTCCGGCTGCTGAATGCTGAAACGGATAAAAAGTTGCCCCGTGAAGGGCAACCTTTTAAGCAGTTTTAGAAGAGCTGATTATTTCTTTGCGGTGGTGGCATTAGCCGCTGCGCGCGCGTCCGCCAGCCAGCTGTCGTATTTCGCGCGATGGGCCGCGATCCATTCTTTGGCGTGCCGGGTGATGTCAGCTGCACTTTTTTCACCATTGTGCATTTTGAGATTTTGCGCGCTTTCATCGTCGGTAGTGATCTGCATTTCAGATAGATACTTCACAGCCGCCGGGTTTTTCTCTGCGAACTCTTTGTTGATGACCGCTTTGACACTGTCTACCGCGAAACCAAGGTTTTTACCATTGAAGGTAGTGTTGACATCGTTTTTGCCACCAGGGAGATCCGTACGCGGCACGGTTAACCAAACCACATCTTTACCTTCGACCAGAACACCGGAGATCCACTGAGGTACCCAGGTGTAATAGAGAATCGGCTTGCCTTCTTTGTAACGAGCAATGGTGTCAGCCATCAGGGCAAAATAGGAGCCCTGGTTATTGGAAACGGTCTTTTCCAAGCCATAGGCTTTCATATGGTGGGCAATGACCAGCTCACAGCCCCAGCCGGGGTTGCAACCAGTCAGGTCCGCTTTACCGTCGCCGTTGCTATCGAACAGCTTGGCAATCTCTGGCTTTTTCAAATCTTCAATAGAGGTGATGTGATACTGGTCAGCCGTTTTTTTATCGATCATGTAGCCCTGAAGTACGCCCGGCATGATATTGCCGATTTTTACCATCGTGTCATCGCCGCCGGCCTTAGCATAGAAAGATTTGTGTAGCTCCTCCCACAGATGAACCGAGAAATCAGCGTCACCATTGGCAATTGCAATCATCATGGTGGAAAATTCGGTTTCCTTCGGAGTCTGAACGTCGTAGCCCAATTCCTTGAGCCCCGCCATTGCAATCTCTCCGCGGAATCGCTCTTCGGCAATTGTCGGGAAAATTGGGGTGATCGATACCCCTTTTCCAGGCTCCTGCGCTGTGGCGGCTGATGCGAAAACAGGGGAAACCGCTAGTACTAAAAGCGCCACAGAGTGAATGAATTTCTGTTTTATTCCGAAGGTTGTGAAGTTCATTATCGTTTGCCTTGGCTGGATTAGAGAAGTTGGCATTTCTTTTGGTTCACGACGTTCCGCTTAGCGGAGTTGGCTCTCTTTGGGACTGACTTCTATTTTCGTAACAGCGTTTTTTCTCTTCAGGCGATAAATGACACCGGCTGGGCCTGTCTGGTACCAGTGCTCACCTTTGGTTGCCCTGTTACTGCGTTCGCCCATTGCCTGGGTCAATCGGTCGAGGAAAATCGCCAGCAATACCAGCCCCAATCCACCGACGGTTGCCAAGCCCATATCAAGACGGCCAATTCCTCGAAGCACCATCATTCCCAGTCCGCCAACGGAAATCATTGAGGCGATCACCACCATGGAAAGTGACAACATTAATGCCTGATTCAGACCCGCCATGATCGTCGGTGCAGCTAAAGGAAGCTGAACCCGTCTTAGCATTTGGCGTGGGGTGCATCCGAAAGCGCGGGCTGCTTCGACCTTGTCCTCCGGTACCTGGCGAATTCCCAGATTGGTGAGCCTGACCAGTGGTGCTACCGAAAAAATGATCGTGACCAGTACTCCCGGTACGTTGCCGATACCAAACAGCATCACCACGGGTACCAGGTAAACAAATGCAGGCAGTGTTTGCATTGCATCGAGTACCGGCCGCAGAAGCATTTCCAGTCGGTCACTCCGGGCACACAAGACGCCCAGCGGAATGCCAATGACTGCACAAAAAAACAGTGAAGTGAGTACCAAGGCGAGAGTGATCATGGCGTCATTCCAAACGCCGATTACCCCTAAGAGGGTGAGGGTGACGAAACAAAGGATTCCTATCTTCTTCCCTCCTACCTGCCAGCCGAAGAGTGTTGCAATAATAATGAATATTGACGGAGGAATAGCCAACAATCCGAACTGAATACCATTAAGTACTTGGTCGATTGGCCATCTTATCGAACGGAAAACCTCGCGGAAATTATGAACCAGAAAATTCAGGGCAACTTCTACCCATTGGCCCAAAGGTACGTTGATGGATTGAAATGGGTCTAGAAAATTGAATTCGTTCATGTCATCACCTGAATGTCCTTGCCTGGCAAGCCAGCAAATAAAGCCTATTAGTGTCGGCTCATTGTCTGAAGCAGTAGGCTCTTGGAGATCGTGCCTTTGAACACACCCTGGCGATCCAGCACGGCAACTGGATTAACGGCATCAGCAACGATGTGAAAGACGTCCTGCAGGAGTACATCGTCGCGAAGCGTAGGAGTGGATTGATCCATGGCGTACGGATGCTCTGCGCAGATTTTGGCAACATCACCAGCTTTGAGGATCTTCGAGGCATCAAAGCCTTTGAAGAAAGCTCTGACGTAATCGTTCGCGGGGTTGCACAGCAGCTCTTGCGGGGTACCGATCTGTACCACCCGGCCACCCTCCATGATCGCAATGCGATGGCCGATGCGAATCGCCTCGTCAATGTCATGGGAGATGAAGATGATCGTGCGATGTTGTTCTGCCTGCAGTCGGATCAGTTCGCCCTGCATTTCGTGGCGAATCAACGGGTCGAGTGCCGAGAAGGCTTCATCCATCAGCAGGATAGAGGGGTCATTGGCCAGCGCACGGGCCAGGCCTACCCGCTGTTGCATACCGCCGGACAGTTGGTGCGGATAGCTGTAGGCGTGGCCATCGAGTCCCACCTGTTTCAGTGCCTCTAGTGCACGTTTATGCCGTTCACTTTCCTCGACACCCGAGATTTCCAGGCCGAAAGCAACGTTGTCGATCACACTCATGTGGGGCATCAGGGCAAACGACTGAAACACCATGCTCATATCTTTGCGACGAACGCTGAGAAGATCAGCATCCGACAGGCCGGTGATTTCCTTTCCGTTGAGATGGATTGTGCCCGAGGTCGGTTCGATCAGTCGGTTGAACAGCCGAACCATCGTCGACTTTCCAGAACCGGAAAGCCCCATGATGACGAAAATCTCTCCACGTTTTACGGAGAAACTGGCGTCAAAAACGCCAACGACTTGACCGGTTTTGCTGAAAATTTCATTTTTATCAGCACCGCGAGCCAGCATCTCCATCGCGAGCTTCGGCTGAGTGCCAAAGACTTTGTAAATGTTTTTTACCGAGAGTATCTCGTCACCAAGACTCATAACCCCTCCTGCTGCAATTACGACGTAAGATCAAGAATTTAGACATACGTATCTTGATCAGTTAAGACGGTGCTTGTGGGGGCAGTCAAGCTGGGAGAACGGTTGGGAATTAGTCATTGTGACCATCCTCTTTATTATGTGATGTTTATTATTTTTGTTTTATCGGCGCTGAATTGAGCAGTTCCTTGAGAACCAAGTTATTACCTTATAGAGTCAGCGTCTAACAACATTTCTTCTGACCAATCAATAACGTCATGTTATCAATCATTTGATTATGTCAATTTGCGACTGGGGCAGTACTGGTTGCGAAGGCGACTGCCGCCGGCCCTGTCTTAGAACCTCTGTTTCAGCTACGCTCCAGCGTAGGCTCTAGGTTGAACCCTCTCGCCGAACTCGTCCCTAACGGCCTTGAAAAAGGCCCCGAACCGGATATCCAATACTTTAGGTTATGGTTAAGCACATCGATCCAGACATGACGCTGCTGAAAATGCCGTCTCTGAAAGCCGTGAAGTCATTTGTAGCCGCCGCCAAATATCAGAGTTTTACGCGTGCGGCAGAAGCACTGTGCGTTACTCAAGCGGCAATCAGCCGTCAGATTCGGGAGCTTGAGGCGTACCTTGGCGTGGAGCTTTTCAAAAGGGTGGGTCGGGCGGTCGAGTTGACGGAAGCCGGCACCATTTTTTTTGATGCTGCACAGATATCGTTCGTCAACATTTCCCAGGCGGCCGAGCGTATTCGTACCAACAATGCAGGCAAGCGCACTCTGACGCTTTGCTGTTCTCCAGCGTTTTCAGCCCTCTGGCTCGCAGCGAAGCTACCGGGTTTTTTTACCAAGAACGCAGACATCGACCTCAATCTAGTAACCACTCAAAACTTCTTGTCGATGGAACCGGGTGTAACTCCGGACATCTTCATCACAAAAATGGCCAGGATTCAGGATGGCTACCGTAGTTATCCGTTGTTTCATGATGTCATTTACCCGGTGTGCACGCCTCGTTACAAAGAGGAGCACCCTGAGCTGTCTAGCCTGGAAGGATTGCGCGACGGGGTTTTGCTAAACCTCAGTCCCTATGGCAGATCCCAGGTAGCGGAGCACGTTGACTGGGGCGTTTGGCTGGCTTATCACGATGTTGATATTGAGAAACGACCCCACGACAGCCCTCACGTTTTCAACGCGAATGACTACAACCTGGTGATCAGCATGGTGTTGACACACCAAGGCGTAGCGCTGGGCTGGAATCACCTGGTCGAAAACCTGATCGAAAACGGCACGCTGATTCGTCCGATCGAAGAAGAAGTGGTTCTCCATGAAAGCCAGCACTATCTGACATTCCGTGAAGATCGGGTCAATGACGACGCCTGTTGCCGACTACGCGACTGGATTCTCGCCCAGTTTTCCAGAGCTGTTTAGAGGATAGGAGTACTGGCGGAGCAATAACTCGGGTTACGGGGAGGGAGAGGTTTGGTGTGCCGGTGGTGATCATTCGTGGTTCTCACCACCGGCAGTGTTGCACTTAGCCGACAGATCTTAACGGGATCGTGTCATTAAGCTGTTCAAGCATCGTTTTGCAGTACCAATCATCAAACTGACACACACCAATTTCGCTGGCCACCGACAACGGGCCTGGCTCGTAAGCAGGGGAGCTGACCCCGACCTGTGCGCCTTCCACCAAGGTGCGGTCCTGGTCATTGGTTGCCAGCCAGACTTTGGTCAGTCGATCGATGTCGTAGTCGACACCTTCCTGCGCGTCCTTCTTGACGATCCATTTTGTAGTGACCAACGTCTCGCCGGGACCGATGGGCAGAACGCGGAAGCTCAGCGCGTGATCGCCCAGAAAGTGGTTCCAGGTTGATGGGTAGTTGAAATAAAGCAGCGCACCGATGTTGGCTTCACCGGTTGTGTCCAACCGCCCAGCGACCGCAGGCTTGCCATCCATTGTGTAACTGACGGCCCCGGAAAACAGGGGTATGCGCGTCATTCGGAAGCGACCGTCATCGTCCATGACCAATCGGCTAGGCAGGCCTGCCGCTTCGCAGCGATCCCAGTGCTCTTTGAGTTCGAGATCCTCATCACCGCCAGCGCCGCCCACTGATGGGTTGTCCACGAATGAGTGCATCAACTCCGGGTGAGTACAATCGCAGTGGTAGCACTCACGGTTGTTCTCGAAAACCAGTTTCCAGTTGCCTTTCTCGATGATGTTCGACTCAAACGCGACTTTGCAGTCGTCCAGGTTATGAGGCGCAACGAAAGGGGTGACGGATTTTCTGAAAGAAGAAAAGTCTGGGGCGACGTCAGCGACACACACATAGATGTACGTTTCGACGACCTCACAATGTACGGATTTCAAACCGTGTTGAGACTTGTCGAAATCGTCCCCCATGTTTCCGGCGAAAAGCAGTCTGCCATCCAGCTCGAATGTCCATTTGTGGTAAGGGCACACCAGCTTGGCGACCTTGCCGCTCGCTTCCGGGCACACCTTGGAGCCGCGATGACGGCAGGAGTTGTGGAACGCGCGAATCTGTTTATCTGCGCCGCGCACGATAGCGACAGGGTAATCGCCGATTTGCAGCGACAGGTACTGACCCGACTTCTCCAGCTCAAATGTGTGCCCTGCGAAGATCCAGCTTTTGTGCCAGATCTGTTCCAGATCCTGCCTGTAAACGTCTGGATCGCTATAAAGGGCACCTGGCAGCGCGTGGTCAGGCTTGCGCTGCGCGATTAGATTTGAAACTGCCGATTTAGTGCTCACGGTCAACACACTCCAAAATACCAAGGGGGCGACACGTTCGGCCGGCTCTGTGAGGTGGGGCCAAACGGTCTTGAGTTCGCAGTACCGTCTGTGGATGCAAGCCCATCAAACCGTGCTGCTTCTATCCGCGAACCGGAACGTTTTGCCACGTCCAGGAAGCGTCTTACGAAAAATGTGCCTTCTTGGATGGTGGTGCCATCTGTGCACTCATTTCGTTCGAGTCCTTACTAATGCAGACATTTTTGTAATGCCGACGTTTGCATCAATAGCAATTTTTCTAAAGCTCCTCATTCGAGCCCGGGCAAACAGATTCTAACTAATGGAACGAATGTACGAGAAATTCTCTTATCCAATTCGTCGGTAGAATATCGCTGTTGTAAGGCTACGACGGCAATCATTCATCAACAAGAAACATTTACTCTTATCAATGCATAAACAAATGTTATCGATTGACGTCGCAGCTTCGACGAGAAAATCTTATATCATTGAAAATAAAGGATATTTTATATTTTTCAACGAGTGAGGTGGCCATTTAGAAATGTATACGGCAGAAATACACTCTATTGACCGCCTTCTTAGCCCATGCCAGTCTGGATTCAACAGTTCACCGTACTAGTCGGTAAAACAACCTCTGGAGGTCATTTGTGAAAGGCAGCAAGAGTGCTCTTTACGAAGACTTGAAACGTCAGATTCTGACAATGGAACTTGATCCAGACGAAGCGCTGGACGAGGTTGTTATCAGTGAGCGTTATGGCCTATCGCGAACGCCTGTTCGTGAGGTTTTCAGACGTTTGGCTGGCGAAGGTTATATAGACATTCGAGAGAATCGAGGCGCCCGGGTCATTCCCATGAATTACGCGACTCTTCGAAACTTCTTTCTGGTAGCGCCAATGATTTACGCAGCCATTGGCCGCTTGGCGGTACAAAATTTCAAGCCACGTCATTTGATTGATTTAAAAGAGACCCAAAAACGCTTTCGCAAGGCCACTGTTTCAAAAGATGCACTTGCGATGGTTGTTGAGAACAATCGGTTTCACGCCATCATGGGCGAAATGGCTTGCAATCATTACCTGGAGCCTAGTCTAGGAAGACTGCTTATTGATCATGCTCGTATCGGCAATACGTTTTTTCGCCCGCAAAACAGCGACATGGAGAGACGTCTCGAACAATCTGCCGCACATCATGACGCTTTTATTGAAGCCATTGAACGGCATGATGAAAGCGCCGTAGTTGATCTCGTGTTTGAGCATTGGGAACTGTCCCGTGAAAACATGGAGATTTTTATCGCGCCTCAAGGCATCAAAGCTGACGCGCTCGTTGATCTTCCACTTAACTCGCATTCGGAGCATTTATCTTGAAATTTGAAGGTATTTATACGCCAGCAGTAACTCCTTATAACTCTGATGGGGAGATTGACTGGAATGTGTACTCGGAAGTTTTGGAGTCGCTGATTGAGGCGAAGGTGCACGGCATTATTATCGGCGGGTCGACCGGCGAGTATTATGCGCAGACCGCCGAAGAGCGCACCGAGTTGGCTGCCTACGCCAAAGATGTGATCGGCACACGGGTGCAACTGATCGTCAGTACCGGGGCCATTCGCACCGAAGATGCCGTTCAGTACGCCAAAGATGCCAAAGCGATCAAAGCGGACGCCATTCTCGTCACGTCCCCGCCTTACGCGCTGCCCACCTCACAGGAAAACGCGATTCACGCGCTGACTATCGATCGCGCAGCGGACTTGCCGATCATGCTTTACAACTATCCGGGGCGCATGTGCGTTTCGATGGACGAAGAATATTTCACGCGTGTCAGCCAATCGAAAAACGTCGTCGCCATCAAGGAAAGTTCCGGCGACATGGGCCAGGTGCATATGCTGGCCCGGCAGTTCCCCAATATCGCTTTGTCCTGCGGATGGGACGACCAGGCCCTCGAATTTTTTGCCTGGGGCGCCCGCAGTTGGGTGTGCGCAGGTTCCAACTTCCTGCCCAAGGAACACGTTGCGCTTTATGAGGCCTGCGTGATCGAAAAGAACTTCGACAAAGGCCGTCAAATCATGTCGGCAATGATGCCGCTGATGAATGCCCTGGACGGTGGCAAGTTCGTGCAGTCGATCAAGTACGGCTGCGAAGTTGCCGGATTGAAAGTCGGTAACGTGCGCCTGCCATTGCAGCCACTTGAAGCGGACGAAAAGCAGAGTTTCGCGTCGGTCATTACTGAACTCAAACGTAACGTAGCCAACATTTCTTCGGGAGCCAGCCATGGGTGATCTTCTGAGCAAGGCCGAATATGCCGCTCTGGCCAAAGACATTTCGTTGCCATCCAAGGCGTTCATCAATGGCGCGTTCAAGCCTGCGATCTCTGGCAAAACCTTCGCCACGAACAATCCGGCGACCGGTGACTTTTTGACCGACGTCGCAGCTTGTTCATCCGATGATGTCAATTTCGCGGTGAGCAATGCCAAGGAGGCCTTTGAGGATGGACGCTGGAGATCTATTTCTCCTCGGGAGCGCAAAGCGGTTCTGTTGAAGTTTGCAAACCTGCTTGAAGGCCATCAATACGAACTGGCCGTCCTCGAAAGCCTCGATAGCGGCAAACCGGTCAGTGAATGTCAGTTGGTCGACATCCCGGACACCATCCACACGATCCGCTGGCACGCAGAACTGATTGACAAGATTTATGACAACACCGCCCCGGTGGGCAGTGACGCGCTGACTATGGTGGTCCGGGAGCCGATCGGCGTGGTGGGCTGCGTATTGCCCTGGAACTTCCCGCTGCTGATGCTGGCCTGGAAAATCGGCCCGGCGCTCGCTGCGGGCTGTTCGGTCATCGTCAAACCTGCCGAACAAACGTCGTTGACCACGTTGCGCGTCGCTCAGCTGGCGTTTGAAGCCGGTATACCCGCCGGTGTCCTCAACATTGTTACCGGCACGGGTAAAGACGTTGGTGAGCCCATTGGTTTGCATAACGATGTCGACATGGTGAGCTTCACCGGCTCCACCGCTACCGGCCGCCGTTTCCTACATTACGCCGCCGATTCGAACCTGAAACGCATCGTCCTTGAGTGCGGCGGAAAAAATCCGGCCGTGGTGATGGACGATGCGCAAGACCTGGATCTCGTTGCTCAGCATGTCGTCAACGGCGCGTTCTGGAACATGGGCGAAAACTGCTCCGCGACTTCACGTCTGATCGTCCATGCGTCTGTTAAAGACGAACTGCTGGAGCGCATGGGCGCCTATATCCGCGAATGGAAGATGGGCGACCCACTCGATCCGCAGAACCGCGTCGGGTCGCTGGTCAGCTCAGAACATTTCGCAAAAGTCAAGTCGTACCTTGAGCACGCCGCCGCCGGAAAGCTTGAAGTTGTTTACGGTGGCGCGACCAAAGACGGTGCCTTCGTAGAGCCGACGGTGATTGACGGCGTGGATCGGAACAACCGGTTGTTCCAGGAAGAGATCTTCGGCCCGATTCTTTCGGTCACCACCTTCAACACGATCTCCGAAGCGATTGCGCTGGCCAATGACACGGTGTACGGCCTGGCGGCCTCGGTTTATACCGGCAGCCTGCGCCGTGCGATCAAGTTGTCGCGGGAAATTCGTGCGGGCATCGTCACCGTGAACTGCTTTGGTGAGGGCGACGCATCGACACCATTCGGTGGCTACAAGGAGTCGGGCTTCGGCGGTCGGGACAAATCCATTTTCGCCCATGACCAGTACACCGAAATCAAAACAATCTGGATCGATGTGTCTGATCGGTCGGATGAAGAGACCGAAAAATGAGCACCCATACCATCAAGCGCCTGCCGGTAGACACCGGGGTTTCAGGTTGGGAGGCGATTTCCGCACGCACTGCGCCTGTCCGCATGCTTGATGGAAACGTGACGGCGGATTGGCTGATTATCGGTGCCGGTTTTGCCGGCCTGTCCGCCGCTCGCAGACTTTCACAGTTACACCCGGGTGACAGCATTGTTGTGGTCGACGCTCATGAAGTCGCCAAGGGGCCGGCGGGCAGAAACTCTGGTTTCATGATCGATGTGCCGCACAGTCTGTCGTCCGGGGAATACTCCGTGGCGAGTGAGTCTGCTACTGCGATGGAAATCACGCAAAATCGCTTTGCGATCCATTTCGCTGCGCAGGCGGCACGCGAGTATGGCATGTCACCAGACACCTTCGACCCTTCAGGGAAGATCAACGCGGCCGCCACTGAGCGGGGATTGAAGCTGAACGTCAATTACGCCAAATCACTTGAGCGCATTGGCGAGAAGTTCGAGATGTTTGATGCAGCGCAAATGCGTGAAATCACCGGGTCCACCTATTACCAAGGTGGGATCTATACCCCCGGCGCAGTGTTGATTCAACCCGCACAATACATCAGAGACTTGGCAGCAGGGCTAGAAGGGAAAATCACGCTGTTCGAGCGCTCTCCGATTATTGAATTGACCAAGCAGGGAAGCGGTTGGACCGCTCGATCGCATAACGGGACGGTGCACGCACCCAAGGTCATTCTGGGGGTAAACGGCCACATTGAAGACTTTGGTCATTATCAAGGGCGCCTGCTGCACGTCTTCACTTACGCTTCCATGACGGCGGCGTACAGTGATGATGAATTCAGGAAAGAGGTGCCTGGCAAAGCCAAGTGGGCGTTGTTGCCGGCTGATCCAATGGGTGCGACCGTTCGCAAGATTTCTTCAGATGGTCTCTCGCGTATTGTGATTCGGACAAAGTTCACCTATGACCCGAGTATCCAGGTGACTCCAGAGCGTGTAGCTGCGGTGGCCAAAGAGCAGCGCCATTCCTTGGATGCCCGTTTTCCCGAATTGAAATCCACGACGTTGGAGTTCAGTTGGGCCGGCCGTCTGTGTTTGAGTCGTAACAGCGCCGCTGCATTTGGCGAAATTGAAGAAAACCTGTATTCGGCTTGCTGCGAAAATGGACTGGGTACAGTCAAAAGTACCTTCGCAGGCGTGATGGCTGCGGAGTTGGCATCAGGTACTCGCTCTGAGTTTCTCGATAGTTTCAGTCATGCACCAGGTCCCAGCAAGCTACCACCCAAAATAATAACGAAACTGGGCGTCAGTTCGGTCATTCGTTGGCATGAGTTTTGGGCCGGACGAGAAGGTTAACAAGTTTAAGTCGTCGGCTTTTCCAATAAAGGCCGTTTAACAAGTCACTAATAAGAACGGAATAATCCATGCGAAATATCTGGAAGGCATTCTGCGCGCTCGCGCTTGTGGGCATGATGAGTTTGCAGGCACACGCTGAAGAAAAAAACATAGTAATGGGAACCATGTCTTGGGAGGACTTGGTTCCTATCAGCGGCATTACCAAGAAGGTACTCGAGAACGCTGGATATACCGTAAAAGTAGTGGAGTTTTCCGAGTGGGGTATCGCCTACGCTGCACTCAGCAAAGGCGATATTCAAGTGTTGGCATCCCAGACTGATTACGCTGCAGCCGATTACTGGAAAAAGAATAAAAACAAAATCGAGAAGCTGTCGCCGGTCTCCTTTGGTCTTTATCAGGGCATGGCAGTACCCAGTTATGTGGACATCGACTCTATAGAACAGCTGAACGCAAACGCGGACAAACTGGGGAACAGAATCATAGGCATCGAGCCTGGGTCGGGTTTGATGAGTGACGCGAACAACGTTGTCAAAGCCTATGACATCAAGCTCAAGCTGGTCGAAGGCAGTACTTCCGCCATGACCGCGGCTTTAAAGTCGGCAGTCGACCGCAAAGAATGGGTGGCGGTAACCGTCTGGGATCCTTCGTGGATGACCAAGAAATTTGATCTCAAATTCTTGAAAGATCCAAAAGGTGTCTTCCCGCCATTGCAAGGTTACTACTGGATCGGACACAAAGGCTTCGCTGAAGCCAATCCGCGTGCGCGTGAACTAATGGCCAGCGTTTATGTGCCTATCTCGGACATCACCGCGATGAATGCGGAAGTCAAGGATGGTAAGACCATGGACGAGGCCATCAAGGGCTGGATTGATAGTCATACAGACCTTGTAAATCGTTGGGGAAATATCAAGAACTATTAAGTTTTGTTTGTTTGCCACTGCCGCCCTTTGATTAATTAAAGAAACCAGCAAACAACTGGTTCGATGGATTGCGAAATGACAATGGCCACAATGAATACTGACGAAGTGCTGGTAGATTGCCAGTCGGTTTGGAAAATCTTCGGTAAAAGTGCACCGGCAGCCATGGATGCGGTTGTCCAGCAAGGTCTTTCTAAGACCCAGATCCTGCAAAACTACGGCTGCGTGGTCGGGGTTTCCGATGTCAGTCTCCAGGTTCGCCGGGGGGAAATCTTTTGCATCATGGGTTTGTCCGGCAGTGGCAAATCTACTCTTATAAGGTTGCTCAATAAGCTGATCACCCCTAGCTCGGGGAAGGTGCTGGTCAAAGGCAAAGACGTTTCATCCTTGTCGCCGGCACAGCTGCGAGAGGTGAGGGCGCGTCACATCGGCATGGTCTTTCAAAGCGTTGCCTTGCTGCCTAACCGTACGGTTCTTGAGAACACCGCGTTTGGCCTGGAAGTGCAGGGTGTGGGCAAGGCTGAGCGTTACAAAGTGGCCGAGCAGGCGCTGGCGAAGGTCGGATTGAGCGAATGGACTTCGCGCTATCCCAGCGAGCTGTCCGGGGGCATGCAACAACGGGTCGGGCTGGCGCGTGCACTGACTGCCGATCCAGAAGTGATTTTGATGGATGAGCCGTTCAGCGCGCTTGATCCGCTGATTCGCCGACAGTTGCAGGACGAGTTCCGCCAGCTGACCAAGGAGCTGGGCAAGTCCGCGGTCTTTATTACACACGATCTGGACGAGGCCATACGAATCGGTGATCGCATTGCGATCATGAAGGATGGCGCCATCATTCAGGTCGGCACCGCCGAGGAGATCGTGCTCAACCCGGCTGACGACTACGTGGCTGAATTTGTCGCCGGCATTTCCCGGCTTCATCTGGTGAAGGCTCACTCGGTCATGACATCTGTCCAGGCCTACAAGGCAACACACCCGACTTGCGATACCTCCAGGCTCACCAAAACCTCGCTTGACGCTGATATTAATGAGCTTATCGGATTGACGATGAAGTCCGAGCGCGACGCTCTAGCCGTCGTCGATAACGGAACAGTGGTAGGGGTCATTACGCCCCGTGATTTGCTGCGTGGCGTTCAAGGTACTCCAAACGAATTCGCGCCAGTGCCAACCACCAGCGCGATGGAGGCGTCCGCATGAGCACGCCAGATTTTTCCAGTCAGTTTGATACATCGGTTGATTCAGGACTGGAATGGCTTTCGGATAATGGAGAGTTCGTGTTCGATGCCGTCAATGCGGTGCTGAAGGGCGTGTACGAAGGCGTCCTGTGGTGTATCGCCTATCCACCACATTATCTCGTAGCGGTTGTCATGGCGTTGATTGGCTGGCGTGTTGCTGGCGTTCGCTTTGCGATTTTCGCAGGTTTGGCCTTGGTGTTTTGCGACATCATTGGTTTGTGGCCAGAGACAGTCAGCACGCTTGCCCTGGTGCTCACCGCTACCGTGCTGGCACTGGCTGTCGCAATTCCACTAGGCGTCATCGCTGGTCTTGCGCCTGCCTTTGATCGTGTGGTTGATCCTTGTCTGGATTTGATTCAAACGATGCCGCCCTACATCTACCTGCTACCGGCCATTGCACTGCTCGGCTACGGCCCAGCCACGGCGCTGTTGGCGACTTTTATCGTCGCGCTTCCCCCGGCTCTACGACTGACCTCCCTGGGTATTCGTATGACGTCCAAGGGGTTCATCGAATTGGGAGACGCCAGCGGCGTGACTGGGATGCAGATGTTTTTCAAGATCCGCTTACCATTCGCCATGCCCAGCATCATGGCCGGCGTTAACCAGAGCCTGATGATGGCGTTCGGTATGGTGGTCATCGCCGGCATCGTGGGGTCGGGCGGTTTGGGCGAGGCGATTTACGGTTCCATCCGTACATTGGATATCGCCAAGTCGATCAACGCGGCCATCGCTATCGTCATTCTGACTATGATTCTGGATCGTCTGGCACAGAGCGCTGCACGGACGAAGGTGGGGGCTTCCCAATGACAACGCACATTCAGTTTTCTCCAGGCGATTACCTGGCTCCTGCCGTTGATTGGCTGAACACGAATTTACATGGCTTGTTCAAAGGGATCAGTCAGGTCGTTGAGGCGGTACTCGGTGCAGTGGAGGCAGCGCTGCTTGCTCCCCATCCGTATTTATTCATCGGTATTGTCGTCGTCGCGGCCTTCTTTTTTGCCAATAAGCGGGTCGCTGTTTTCGCTGCGGTGATGTTGGCTTTTTGTTTATTCGCCGGCCTTTGGGTCGCGTCCATCCAGACGATCGCGCTCGTCAGCGTGGCGGTTCTGATCTCGGTGGCCATCGCTTTCCCGTTGGGGGTTTTGGCTGCCCGAGTGAAGCGTGTAGATGAAGCATTGCTGCCTATTCTGAACATCATGCAAACGGTACCGCCTTGGGTTTACTTGATCCCAGCAGTGATGCTGTTCAGCTTGGGACGGGTACCCGCGATCATTGCAACGATTGTTTACGGCATCCCGCCGATGCTCAGATTGACGACCCTGGCCTTCAAGCAGCTACCCAAGGATCTCCTTGAGTTGGGCCAGGCATCCGGTGCTTCACCTAAAGACATTCTGTTCAAAATTGAACTGCCGACTGCTGCACCCACGCTGTTGGTAGGCCTGAACCAATGCATCCTCATGTCGCTGGCGATGGTGGTGCTGGCCGGTCTCGTGGGGGCAGGGGGGTTGGGGGCTGAGGTTACCCGTGGCCTCTCCAGGATGGAGATGGGCTTGGGGCTGCGAGCAGGTTTGGCCATTGTCGCTATTGCGCTGCTGTTGGATCGACTGTCACGGGGCGCGTTGCAGCGTCACTCTCCCAGCAAACTCCTTTGAAAGGGTCTAAGTATGAGACGCAGCTTTTTTTGCATTGATTCGCACGCCTGCGGCAACCCGGTACGGGTGGTAGCGGGCGGAGCACCGCTGATGCCCTCTGTGTCGATGGCGGAGCGGCGCGATATTTTCGTGCGTGATCACGACTGGGTCCGCACCGCTTTGATGTTCGAGCCTCGGGGGCACGACATCATGTCTGGCGTCATCATCTATCCATCGGTACGTGATGACTGCGACTTCGGTGCGTTGTTTATCGAAGTCAGCGGCTGCCTGCCGATGTGTGGAGCGGGCACTATCGGATTATCGACCGTGGTCATTGAAGAGGGCTTGGTGACACCTCGTGAGCCGGGAAAACTGGCTATTGAAACACCGGCGGGACGGGTCGATGTCGAATACACCATGGGCGGCGAATTTGTTGAGTCGATTCGCTTGTTCAACGTATCCAGCTACCTGCACAGCGCCGATGTGGTGGTGGAAGTACCTGGTATTGGTACGTTTACGGTGGACATCGCCTACGGCGGGAATTTTTACGCGGTGGTCGAACCACAGGAATGCTGGACTGGATTCGAAGGGCAGACGATGGCTGACATTGTGGGATTGAGTCAGAAGCTGCGCGCAGCGCTCTCGGCCATTTGTGACCCTGTGCATCCAGAGAACAGCAGAATCAGTGGTGTTCACCACATCATCTGGTGTGACAAACCACACAGTAGAACCGTGCATGGCCGCTGTGCAGTGTTCTACGGCGATAAAGCTATTGATCGTTCTCCCGGCGGTACCGGCACTTCGGCCCGGATGGCTCAGCTCTTCGGAAAGGGGCGGCTGAACGTCGGCGGCATTTACCGACTTGAAAGTCTGATCGGCACGATCTACGAAGGAAAGGTTGAGGCGTCGGTAAAAGTCGGAACCTTCGACGGCATGAAGCCAAGTGTCAGCGGCTGGGCTGAGGTGATAGGTCATAACACCATTTTCGTTGATGACAAAGACCCCCTAGCACACGGATTCCAGCTCGCATAAACAGTTTGGTCACGGCGCCAGCGGTTGATTCTTCGAAAGCGTAGATTCAACCGTGGTTTTCACAAAGGCAGCGTTTTTCAGTGTAAAGAAGCGAGGCGTAAAGTGATCGAACGACGAGATTTCAGCGGGTGTATGAAAGGTAAAAACTTGCGTTATCTGGAACAGACCCGGGGTGAGCCGGCAGCTCATGCCCGGGCAGGGTTTTTACTGCTTGAGCACTTCTCGTTGCCTGCATTTACGCAAGCGCTCGATACGATTGTCACTGCCAACCTGTTGCGTCCCACGTTGTTCTCGTCACGCACCTTTGGATTGCAGGATGGTGAGGTAACCAGCGACCTCGGCCTCGTAATTCGACCAGATGCGCGTTTGGAGGTCGCAGCACTCAAAGACCTTAATTTGTTGGTCATATGCGGCGGCTACCGCACCGAACTCAAAGTCAATCACGAGCTGATCAGCATCATCAAAACAGCATCGGAGCTGAGCATCACACTCGCAGGACTGTGGAATGGAGCGTGGTTCTTGGGCGTTTCAGGTTTGCTTGAAGGGTATCGTTGCGCGATTCATCCCGAACACCGGCCCGCGCTTGCAGAGATTTCAAAAGTCACGCATGTCACCAGTGAAGCATTTGTCATGGATCGAGACAGGCTCACGGCTTCGAGTCCGGCGGGTGCTTTTCACATGGCCCTGGAGTGGATCAAGGGGCTGCATGGCAAGGCGCTTGTTGAGGGCATCGAAGACATTCTTTCTTTCGAAGAGTCGCGGTATCGGCGTATCAAACCGACGCAGAACATCTCGTTGAGCGCCCCCCTTAAAGAGGTGGTCAAGCTGATGGACGCCAACCTTGAAGAGCCACTACAAATGGACCAACTGGCGGTCTATGTCGGACGTTCCCGTCGACAAATAGAGCGCTTGTTCAAAGAACAGCTGGGTACCACACCGCAACGGTATTACCTGGAACTACGTATTACCGAAGCACGGCGATTGCTTCAGCACACAGAGCTGTCCCAGGTTGATGTGCTGGTCGCATGTGGCTTTGTTTCCCCGAGTCATTTCAGCAAATGCTACAGCTCGTATTTTGGTTACCGGCCTTCGAGAGAAACTCGGCTGGTGAAATAGAGAGCGCCTGTTCAACTGGCGGTGTTTACGGCGACGATGGGCTATCGAACACGCTAAGGAGGAGGGCAGGACCGAGGTGCGATTGAATAGCGGAGCACTTAACTTTGCCCACCGTTACCGCCAGCCCTGGGGTGGCGAGGCCTCAACTCGGAATTTTGCTATGCCTGCTTTCAATGCTTATTTTTGCGAGCCAGGACGGAATAACCAAGGTGCTTGTCAAAAACTTCCCGGTCGCGCAACTGGTGATGGTGCGTTATTGGGTGTTTGTCGTTTTTGCCCTCGGATATGCCGACTACCAAGGCAGGGTCAAGGCGTCGTTTCGCAGTAATCACCCTTGCCTCCAAATAATTCGAGCGCTGTTAGCCGCGGGTGAAACCATACTCTTTGCAGTAGGGTTACGTTATTTGGGGCTGGCTGAAATGCACGCGCTCTATGCGGTATTTCCGCTGATGACGCTGGTATTAGCGGGGGGCGTGCTTGGGGAGTTCATAGGCCTTCGGCGTTGGGTTGCTGCGGCCATAGGGTTCACCGGGACACTGATCATCCTTCGACCAGGCGCTGGCGTTTTTGAACTGACGGCGCTGATTCCCCTGTTGGCGGCTCTTGGGTTCGCCGTGTTCAACGTACTGACACGCCGGATTAGCCAGCACGACTCCTTTGCTACAAACATGGTCTTTATGGCAAGTGTGGGTGCCCTGACGATCACTTTTATGGGGCTGCCCGCATGGGGTACTCCTACTCCCGTCCAAGCCCTGTTGCTGGGATTCTTTTCATTGGCGGGAGTAGTGGCTCAGATTCTCCTCATCAGGCACTGAAGTACGCGACTGCCTCAGCTCTGGCCTTTCAACTATGCGCTTCTCGTGTTCGCCACGTTGATTGGTGTAATGGTTTTTGCCGAGCGCCCTGATATTTGGGTGATTGTCGGAGCCGCGTTGGTGATTATCGGGGGGACTGTATGCGATTAAGGCGAAAACGTGAACACTCCGCAGGGTTTTGAAGTGGAAGGATGCGCATCAGACGCTACGGCCGTATCGTCAATCTCCGTTCCACGACTGGCACTCGAGCCGGTAATCCGGGAGAGGCGGCTTATGCGGTGGCCAAAGCCGGAATGGTGGGTATGAACATGAGCCTGGCCCTTGAGGTCACGCGATATCGAATCACTGTGAACTCGGTCGCACCTGGCTGGATTACCACTGGGTCAAGCACTCCAGAGGATGTGAAGGCAGCGAAGTATATTCCGGTTGGCATGGCAGGTCGCCGGGAGGAAGTGGCTGATGCCGTTACGCTCCTTGCCTCAACTGAGTCCAGTCACATCACTGGTGAGTTGGTGGTGGCAATTACCTGATAGAGAACAAAACGCCCAAGTGATAAAGCATTGCCCGCCGCAAAAATTTTGCAACGGGCGAAAGTGTGGCTCCGTGCAACCTGCAACGGAGATGGGTGCGTGGCGCCCTCCGTTGCAAGTCGGGCTGATTCGATCAAAATGGTAATGGCAGTTTTGTCGTGCGACCTCCGTCCACCACAAGCACTTGCCCGGTGATAAAGGCCGAAGATTCTGAGGCCAGAAAAACGACTGTCCCTCCAATATCCGCCGGCAATCCGGTACGTCCAACCGGATGAAGGCGCAGGAGCGCCTGACGCGCCGCACGAGGATCAGTTTGGTTGGCGAGATACGCATCACTTAACTCAGAATTGATCCATCCAGGAGCGATGGCGTTGCAGCGAATGCTGTCCCTTCCCAGATCGACCGCCAAGGCCCTGGTTAATCCATGGATGCCCGCTTTGGAGGCACAATACGCGGCATGTTCAGGGTTAGAACCTATTCCTTCGATCGATCCAATGTTGATGATGCTGCCACCGCCCCGCTGTCGCATCTGTGGCACCAATGCCCTGCACAAGAATGCCGGCGCACGCAGATTGACAGCCATCATGCGATCCCAATCTTCCTCGGTCATGTCATCAAGGGATTTTTCGAACATGAACCCGGCATTGTTGACCAGGACATCGACTCCGCCGAGCTGCTCCTGCGCTACTTGCGCGATCAAACCAGGTGACTCCACCGAGGCAAGATCTGCCTCGACGAAATAGACTCGGGGGTGATTTTGCAACTCGGCATCCAGTGCCTGGCGCTGAGCAATCAACACTGAAGCCCCCACCTCAAGCAGTTGTTCGGTAATACCCCGGCCAATACCTCTGCCGCCCCCGGTAACCACTACATTTTTACCGTTAAGCATTGCTTTCTCTCTTTAGCCTGATACCGGCTTGACGCCTGTGACTTCTACTGTTTCACCGGCGATGTACTTCGCCTCGTCGGACGCCAGAAACGCGATCACATCCGCGATATCTTCGGACTCGGCGATACGGCCTAGTGGCACGTTCTTGTTCAGCTCTTGCACTGCCTTGTCCGGATCCGGACCTCGACGTTCAAATCCGCTGCGTATCCTGGGGGTAATGATTTCGTGCGGGCAGATGGCATTCACACGGATTACCAGAGGGCACAATCGCGGCCCAAATTCTTGGTCAAAACCGCAACGGCCCCATTGTTGGTGCAATACACCACGTAGGCGGAGCCAGGATAAATCCCCAAACGGATGATGTATTGACGATCGCAGTGCCTGGGCGGTTTTTCATGTGTGGTATGGGGTTGCAGCGAGGGATCGCCGGACATGTGTTGTGCTCCTGGAGCAGAACATTGGGATTGGTGTTGACATAACGGTACGTCTAATGTTCATGTTCGTCAATTATAATGACATAGGTGTACATTTTGCTTGCATCACCAAAAAACCAGGATTAACATCCGTTAAAACAGGGGCTGATCTGGCTCATTTGCGCCGGTCGTCCAATGCATCGATCCATGATTCCTTGAGGGATTTATGAAAGTGCTCGTAGCGGTAAAGCGCGCCATCGACCCGAACGTAAAAATTGGCTTGAAAGGAGACGTCCAGGTATCGACGCGAATGGCCTGCAAATTGCGTTTAACCCTTTGTGTCGTCGCATGCGGACGCGCTGTTGAGTAGAGTGGTTCAGTAAGATTAAAGAGGCGCCGTGGTGCTTTCTGAATCTGCTGTCTTATTGATATTTGGAAGAGGAGAGCATCCGTGAGAGAGTTATCTGATATTCGTCTGGCTAGCAAGCAAACAGCTTTTACTGAAATCCCAATCATAGATGTTTCCCAACTTCTAAGCGGCGATAATCCGATGCAGGTGGCTAGCCAAATAGGTGATGCATGCGAAAAGGTGGGTTTTTTTTATATTAAAGACCATGGTGTCGATCAACAATTGATAGATGAGATGTACGCGCTGAGCAAGGCTTTTTTTAAACTCCCGTACGAAGAGAAAAATAAACTTAATGTTGTCAAATCCGGGCGTACGCTACGCGGCTATATACCCATGTATGCGGAAAACGTAGATCCCGCCAACACCCGCGATTTTAAAGAGTGTTTTGATTACGGAGCCCATTACGATGAGGTTTCTCCATTTTTTGGTCCTAATCAAATGCCGTCAGCGCTGCCGCAATTCGAGAAGGTTGCCGAAGCTTATCATTCCGCTATATTGGCGCTCGCGAGAATGCTCATCGGCGGGATTGCGCTGAGTTTGGGGTTGCCACAAGATTACTTTGAGCATCTTCAGCGTAAGCCCATCACAATTCAGCGAATTTTGCGTTACCCGCCCCAGATCGGAAGGGTTTCCCAAGAAGAAATTGGTATTGGGGCTCACACAGACTACGGTTTCTTGACTGTCCTGTCCCAGGATGCAGTTGGCGGTTTGCAAGTCAGGAATCGTGCAGGGGAGTGGGTTACTGCCCCACCAGTTGAAGGCACGTTTATCGTCAACATTGGTGATTTAGTTCAAACGCTCACCAATGATCGTTATACCTCGACAATGCATCGTGTCATAAATACCAGTGGACTAGAGCGTTATTCAATACCTTTCTTTATTGATTTGGATTTCGATGCGGTTGTTGAGTCTGTGCCAACCTGCGTGAGCGAAGCTTCACCCGCAAAATATGAAGCATACACATGTGGTAACCACAAATTTAAGCGATTCGTTGATAGCTATGAGCATCTGAAAGAAACCGAGAAGGTGTGATCGCTCTTCTGACTGCCCAAATGCCTGCTTCAGATATCGTTGAGTCATCATTTAGGCTTTAAACTCAGCGAAGTATTCAAGATTGCGGGGTTCACCATCAGAGTAAGGGCGTGTTGGAAGACAGTTAGCTGATTTTGTCTATACCGTTGCAGATACATATGCGGGAAAGGACGAGGCGCTACATGGAGCGCCTCATGCTCGAAACTTCCATAAGGAGTTTTCCATGTGCATCCTATACATGGCAGACCCCGCCGACGCGGAGAAATGGCGGGATAGCCTATCAACACTCACCGCTGAACTTGAGTTCCGCCAATGGCCTGATATCGGCAACCCGGCAGAGGTGCACTACATCTTGGCTTGGGAGCCTCTCACCAACCTTGCGGAACAGTTTAGCAATCTTCGAATCATCTACGCTGCAGGGGCTGGGGTTGATCAGTTCGATTTGGCCAGCTTGCCTGGACACGTGTCGCTAATTCGACTGGTAGATAGCTCGATGGCTGACATCATGGCCGAGTATGTTCTGTTTGGTGTGATTGCCTTGCATCGAGACATCCTCGCTTATCAAGAGGATCAGCGCAGCGGCCGCTGGCATCCTAAACCCATCGTCCGCGCTTCACAGCGGCGTGTCGGTGTCATGGGGGTTGGCAATCTCGGACGAGCTGCGCTTGATCGCCTTCAACCATTGGGATTTCAGCTCAGTGGCTGGAATCGTTCTTTGAAGGATGTACCTGGCGGAAGCTGTTACGTCGGCCGAGATCAGCTTGATGAGTTTTTAGGGCAATGCGATATCTTGGTAAACATGCTTCCACTAACACCCGATACAGACGGGATACTCAATGCTGCAAGGCTTGCTTGTCTTCCTCGCGGCGCTGGACTCATTAACGTAGGACGTGGTGCCCACGTGATAGAGCGGGATCTGCTTGAAGCGTTGGATGAAGGCCGTTTGGGAGGTGCTGTATTGGATGTATTGGTACAAGAGCCTCCCTCGCAAGATAGCCCTGTCTGGAAACATCCGCGCATATTATTGACACCTCATGTCGCGAGCGATGTACAGATATCGGGCGCTGTGGCAGTGATAGTCGAGAATCTCGCCAGAGAAAAAGAGCGAAAGCCTTTAGTGAATGTAGTCGATCGCTTGAAGGGCTATTGAATCCAGGGAAGCATCGGCGCCACGCGAATCACAAGACACGCCTTGGCGTGTCTTGTGATTTTTCAGACGATGCTCATCGATGCAACAGGCTCCCGCGAGGTAGCGCGTGCAGCCAGAAAGGCAAGCACAGCTAGTGCTCAACTCGAATGTCGCTTGATACCCGATTGAGTCAAAGACGAACCCGGCAACCGTTGCGCCCGATGCAGCAGGCAAGCTCACCTATGACGGGGCGCCCGTGAGGTTACGATGAGCGTTTTCGGTAAGTGGCCGATCTACCGACCACTTGTGGATTTGAAGACACCACTCAAGACAAAGGCATAACGTTCCGGGCGGATGTAGAAGGTCGTACGGTCGCAGCAGCGGCCGTCGGCAAACCAGGAGGTGCGCTCCATGACCAGCAGTGCCGCGCCACGTTTGATGTGCAAGGCACTGGCCAGGTGTTTATCGGCTTCTTGCGCGCGGATCGCCAGATCGGCTCGGGTGACCGCCATGCCAGTGATCGACTCGAGAATGGAGTAAATCGGTTGATGCTCGACTTCAGTCCAGACCACGCTGGCCAATTCGGCCGGTAAATGGCTGCGGCCCAG
>NZ_QKYZ01000021.1:105976-106371 GCF_003253625.1 Pseudomonas sp. URMO17WK12:I6 | reverse complement strand
TGACTCTCGCCGGCCTGCAACGATTGCACGGCACTGGCGACGCCATCGGTGCCGTTGGCCAGGGTGTAAGTCCATTGGCCGCTGCTGTCGACGGCGATCGAGCCATAAGTGCCGGTATTGGACCCGGCAATGCTCCAGGTCGCGGTGGCCGCATGATCGATGTCGCTTGAATTGAACTGGCCACTGACACTGAGGGTGGTGTCTTCCTGCACGGCGCCCACATCATTGCCGCTGGCGAAACTGAGTACGGGTGCATCATTGCTGCCGGTGACGGTCACGGTCACCTGCTGGGTGTCGACCCCGCCGAGGCCATCGCTGACCTGGATGGTGAACACTTCGTTATGGCTCTCGCCGGCCTTCAGTGATTGCACGGCACTGGCGACGCCATCGGTGCC
>NZ_QKYZ01000021.1:0-105191 GCF_003253625.1 Pseudomonas sp. URMO17WK12:I6 | reverse complement strand
GTTGCCGAGCCATTGATCGACCAGGTGGCGGTGGCTGCATGATCGATGTCGCTTGAACTGAACTGGCCACTGACACTGAGGGTGGTGTCTTCCTGCACGGCGCCCACATCATTGCCGTTGGCGAAACTGAGCACCGGTGCATCGTTGCTGCCAGTAATGGTGATGGTCACGGTCTGGGTCGTCGAAGCAGCGTTAGCCGCGCCGCTGTTGTCGGTGGCGACCACGGTGTACGAGAAGGTGACGGTTTCACCCGCGCCGAGGAAATCGAGGTTCTGGTTGGTGCTGTAGTCCCAGCTGTTGTGATCAACCGAGAACCCGGCGACCAGTGCTGAGGCCACACCCGCATCGAGCGTGCCGCCGCTCCAGGCGATGTTGCCGTTGGAGGTGTGCGACACAGTCACCACGTCGATGTTGTCCACATCGGCAAAGCTCAGTGCGCCGCTGTCGCTCAGTGTGGCCGTACCGTTGCCTTCGCTCATGGCGCCGGTGGTGTCGGCAATCGTCAGCGTCGGCCGGTCGTTGGTGCCGGTGATGGTAATGGTCACGGTCTGTACCGTGCCGTCGCCGATCGCCACGTTATAAGTCTGGGTGAGGATCTGGCCTTCGCCCAGGAACTGCACGGCGGCGTTGTCTACCGCGAAGTGCCAGCCCAGCGAACCGCTACCGGTGCCGGTGCTGTCGTGCAGTGGATCTGTGGTGAAGCTGCCCAGGTAGCCGGAAGCGCCCGGTGTGACGGTGACGCTGTGGGTGTCGATCAGGTCGGCGTCGGTGAAGGTGATGCTGCCGTTGGCGGCGTAGTCGCCACTGTCTTCCTTGGCATCGCCGGTCTGCACGCCGCTGGTGATGTGCACCTGGTCGTTGGTGCCGGTGATGGTGATGATCACATTTTGCGTTGTCGACGAACCATGCCCATCATTGACGGTGACCACATAGGTTTCGGTAGCTGTCTGACCCTGGGCCAGGTACTGGGCTGCCGCATTGTTCACGGTGTAAGTCCAGTTAACGGTGCCGTTGGCCGCATTGGCCGCTTCAATGACAGAGGCAAGGCTGAAGTTGCCCAGCGCTGTGGTATTGCCTCCCGCCGCCACGAATGAAGCGGTATGCGTGTCGCTCAGATCGACGTCGCTAAATGCAATCGTGCCCGTCGTACTCAGCGAATCGGTAGTGCTCGGCGTTGTGGGCGCATCTTCGGTCACCGTGCCAGCCTGCACGCTGACGTTCATCGTCACACTGTCATTCATACCGGCAAATTGCACTTGCGCAGTGGCCCAGCTGAGGGTGCCATTGCCGAGACGAATCGCATACGTAAAGCTGTCTGCCAGGGACGCTCCGGCAGCAAGCTCCTGAAGTTGCGTCTTGAAAGCAGTCGATAAGGTAGCGGCGTCGTAGCCGACTTTGCCATCCGATGTAATCCAGATTTTTGCCCCGTTGAGGCTGGTGTCGGTGCTCGTCGCCTCAATTCTGCTCGTGTCCTGGACCAGCAGATCGGCCGGGGCATAAACCTTGGTGGCAGTAGAAAGGCTGGTCGCGTTATCAACTGACCAGAGCGTCTTTGCGTTACCGCCCAGGTCATTGGACATGACATCCAGGTACACGACACCCTGCAGGTCTTCAGTGATGGTCACGTTGCTCGTGCCAATGACACCTGTAGTGAAAATGTCGTCCTGCGCCTGCGGCGTATTGGAAAACGAAGTTACGGTGCCGCCGCTGGTCGTGGTGGTGGTAGCCATGTCTTTCTCCCGAGAATGCTTTTTTTATTGGAATTGCCAGGGACTGCTAACAGGACGAAGTCCCGTGCTTGCGCCGCTCAGAGTGTTCAGGAGCGGTACGGGGCGGCTACCGGACATCGTCGACCGTCTGGGCTTGACGGGACAGGTGCTGCCGGCAGAGGGGCGCTGGTCTCGCGGGGGTGAAGAAACTCGCCGTACTTGAGGAGCGAATCGCAGGAGCGGTCGGGCGAACGTGGGCCCAAGCCTGAGGCTGCGCTGCGCGTGGCGCGCAGTATCCTGAGAGCGCCCATAGTGAAGGGACTCCTGAAGTAATGGCTGGATGAGGCCGTATTTTGGTACAGCACTGATTCAGGGATACGGCCTTTCCTGATATCAGTTTGATAGGTGTTTAGTTGTGGGGTCAGGCTTTGTAAAGGTGTTAAGCGCAGGTAACAGTACGATGTGCCAATATTCCGACAAGTGGGTGTTTTGGTGTCAATATTATGTCGATTTGTTTTTGGCGAAGTGACCGCAGGCACTCAATAGTGGTGCACCTCAAATGAGCTGAAACCCTTATGCGGCAAGGGCTGGCTGCATAATTCCAGTACAAGGAAACTCTAAAATTGCAGCGTCAGCGGTTAAAAAAGCCCGTCAGAGCATTCCCCTGGCGGTTTTTTTCTTGCTCGAACCACCTGACGACTTACGTGGAAAGTCCGTTATTGCTGTGCCTTACTTCTGACTCCACTCACGGAGCCAAGCAATGCGACACAGAGGTGCACAGTTCTGGTTATGGACCGACACCCGTTTGCCTCACCGCACCCATGAAGAAGTGCTCGGTGACGGGGTACAAGTGGAAGTGCGGGCGCGCGTGGGTCATGAGGGAATCACCCAGGTGTTCATCGGTGTTTACGATGCCCGTGGGATCATGCTGTGTGAGGAGTTTCACGACAGGGGCCGCGATGAGACTTACTGTGCGGCGTTGAAGTGGGGCGCTCTACGAGCGGGCGAGATCGTCGCGGGCACGCAGGCCTTCGTTGCACCTCATCGGGTGCAACTGACGCTCGGCACGGTCATCACCGATGAGTCGGTACTGGCGCTGCGGCGGATGGAAATGAACGAACGTGAGCGTTTCAAGCTCAGCTGTGAAGATGCGTGGTCGGAATACCTGACCGCCAAAGCGGCCATGCTTGACCTCATGCGCGCGCCCAAAGTCGATCCCAGGGTCTGGGCGGACCACAAGGAGCGACTGAAGCAGGCGATTGACCGGCGCGTCTGTGTACAACGCGCCTATTTACGCTGAGCTATTCAGAACCTGATGCCCGGGGCTGTCGCAGGGTCTCGATGGTCGCGATCAGGTCATCGTAGGACACCGGTTTTCCAATGTACTGGTCAAAGCCCGATTGACGAGCCTTTTTAATATCGCTGATAGCGCCATAGCCAGTCAGGGCAATGGCCGGCACATCCTTGACATGCGGCAACTGACGTAATGCTTGCATCAGTTCATGGCCGTTCATGACCGGCATGCCCAAGTCCGAAATGATCAGGTCGAAGTGGCTGTTTGCAGCCGCATCCAGAGCGTCCTTCGGATGATCGAAGGCAACGACTTCGGCGTCCTCCATTTCCAGCAGCATCTTCAGGGTTTCCAGTACCTCGGCGGAGTCGTCGACCAGCAGAATCGTCAGGCCGCTCAGTTTTCCTGATACCTCATCGGTTGGCGTTGTGGTTTGGGTTTTGCCTTCACTACTGGCCAGGGGCAAATAGACAGTGAAGGTACAGCCTTCCCCAACGCCCGGCGAACTCACTTCAACCGTGCCATGTTGCGCCTCGGTCAATTGGCGCACCAGTGACAAACCGATGCCCAGCCCTTCGCGCTGGTGGTTGGCGTGCTGTGTTTCAGCCTGGCCAAACAGGTCGAATACGTGTTCGAGGTTCTCTGCCGCGATGCCGGTGCCATTGTCCTTGACGTCCAGCCGCGCCATGTTCTCGGCCAGGCTGGCGATCAATTGCACGCGGCCGTCGGGCGGGGTGAATTTCAGTGCGTTATTCACCAGGTTCCAGATGATCTGCTCCAGGCGCGTCGGATCGGCGCGCACCATCAACGGCTCCGAAGGCACATGCAGCTCGACGGTGGTGCTGTGCTGGTCGTTGAGGACGACGGTGTAAATATCGCGCAGCACACTGGCCAGATCCACGGCGATAGGCTTGAGCTTGAGCTTGCCGGTGCGCACGCGGGCGACATCCAGCAGGTCGTCGATGATCCGCGCCTGGCTGCTGACAGCATCGCAGATGGTGTTGACGGCTTTGGCGGCCGGCGCCACCGACTTGGTCACCGGCAAGCGCCGCAACAGTTCGGCGTTGAGCTGGATCAGGTTCAGAGGATGCTTGAGTTCGTGGGACATGACCGCGAAGAACTCATCCTTGAGGTAATTGGTGTTCAGCGTCTCGGCCAGTTGTTGGCTTTGTTCCTCATGCTGGCGTTTGTGACCGGTCAGGTCCCGGGCGATTTTCACGTAGCCGCGAAGGTTGTCACCGCTGAGCAAGGTCACTTCGCCGCTGCAATAGAAGCGGCTGCCGTCCTTGCGCAGGTGCCAGCGTTCATCTTCGGAACGGCCATGGGTGCGAGCCCCCAGCAGTTCGGATTCAGGCACGCCGGAGGCGCGGTCTTCGGCGGAAAAAATGAAGTCGTAGTAAGCGCCTTCGGCCTCAGCCTTGCTGTAGCCGAAGATCAGTTCGGCGCCTTTGTTCCAGGTGGTGATCACGCCTTGTTCATCAAGGGTGATGATCGCGTAGTCGCGGGTGCTTTCGGCCACCAGGCGCATGCGTTCTTCACCCAGGCGCAGTTCTTCTTCGGCCTCGCGGCGTTTGGTGATGTCAATGAACGTCAGCACGGTGCCGTCGATACGGTCTTCGCTGGAGCGATAGGGCAGCAGGCGGGCGATGTACCAGTGCTTGTCGGTGCTGCTGACTTCACGTTCGATCATGTTCAATGATTCGAACACCGATGCCGCGTCACTCGCCAGGTCGTCGTAGTGCAGGCGATGGGTGATGTCGAGCAGGGAGCGGCCGGTATCCACCGGCAGCATGCTGAAGATATCGGTGGCACGCGGAGTGAACCACTTGATCCGCATGCTGCGGTCGACAAACACCGTGGCGATGTCGGTGGAGGCGATCAGGTTGGTCAGGTAGTCGTTGATCTTGTCGGTTTCTTCGACTTTGGTTTTCAGCTCGTAGTTGACCGTCAGCAGCTCTTCGTTGATCGATTGCAGCTCTTCCTTGCTGGTCTCCAGCTCTTCGGTGGCCGAGCGCAGTTCTTCGTTGATCGCCTGCATTTCTTCGTTGGAAGCTTTCAGTTCTTCACTGGAAATTTCCGATTGTTCAATGGTGTCCTGCAAGTGCAGTTTGGTGCGTTGCAGTTCACGCTCAAGATTGGACAGCACCTGGCTTTCGGTTTGAAGCAGGGTCTTGGCCGTCGCTTGCGAAGGATCGACTTCGACTTCCTCGAAAATCACCAGAATGAACTCGCCGTCCGCCTCTTCATCCTTGTAAGGCTGCGCCTCGAGGCTGACCTTGTAATGCCGCTCTTCGCGCTTGACCGGCACCTCGCGGGATTTCACGGCCAGGCCGCTCTGCTGGACCTGGAACAGCGTGGTGCGGATTTCCAGGCGCAGCTCTGACAGGATCAGAGTCAGCAGGTTGCGTGACAGCTCACCGCCCACATGCCGAAGGAAACGCCCGGCACTTTCGCTCATGTGCAGGATGTCGGCGTTGGCATCGACGATCATGCTCGGCGGGGCCGCGCGTTCGAGGGCGCGCTGGTGGATGTCGGCGAAGGACAGTTTGCGCTGCACGGCGTGTTGCGGTGCCTGATGGGAAATATTGGAGCGCACATAACCACCGCGCGGCACGGTCGGCGTGCGTCGGCTATTGGCGGTGCCAGTCTTGGCGCGGAAGATCCGGTTGCGTTTGTCCACCGGCGTGAACAGCTCATGGCAAGCGTCTGCACTTTCGGAGGAACCGAGGAACAGAAAACCGCCGGGGCGCAAGGCGAAGTGGAACATCTGCAGGATTTCGCGCTGTACTTCGCGATCCAGATAGATCAACAGGTTCCGGCACACGATCAGGTCGATTTGCGAGAAGGGTGGATCGGACAGCAGGCTGTGTTTGGCGAACAGCACCTTCTCGCGGATTTCCTTGCGAATCCGATAGTGCTCATCTTCCTTGATGAAGTAATGCCGCAGCCGCGTCGGCGGCACATCCGTCACGATGGCTTGCGGGTACAGGCCGGCCCGGCCGAAGCTGATGGCGCGCTCGTCGATGTCGGTGGCGAAAACTTGCAGTGAGGCCTTGCTGGCTTCCTGTTGCAGCTGATCATTGACCAGCATCGCCAGGCTATAGGCTTCTTCGCCGGTGGAACAGCCAGCCGACCAGACCCGGATTTCTTCCTTTTCAGGCTGCGCCGAAACCGCGGCGCTGACCAGTTGCGGAATGACATCCCGCTCCAGCGCTTCGAAGGCTTCGCGATCACGGAAAAAGTTGGTCACGCCGATCAGCATGTCCCCCAGCAGCGCCTTGGTTTCTTCGGGATTGCTTAGCAGGTAGCGGTAATAAGCTCCCAAGTCGGGCTGGGCCGTGACCTGCATCCGGCGTTCGATCCGCCGCAATACCGTTGCGCGTTTATAGTGCTTGAAGTCATGACCGGTGCCGGTACGCAACTGGATCAGGATGTCGTGCAGCATTTGTTCGGCGAGCACGGCATCACGTTCGGCTACAGAGGCGAAGGATTGCAGTTCCGGATCATTGGCGGCGGGCAAGCTGATTTCCCGGGAGTTGTGCCACAGGTCCAGCAGCTTTTGCGGCATGTCTGCTACGGGCAATACCAGATCGACCATGCCGGTTTCGATGGCCGCCCGAGGCATACCGTCGAACTCGGCGTCTTCCGGTACCTGGGCCAGGGTAATGCCGCCCTGTTCCTTGATACGCGACAGGCCGACTGCGCCGTCGGAACCGCTGCCCGAGAGCACCAGGCAGAAGGCGCGCTCGCGGTGTACTTGCGCCAGGTCGCGGAAGAACAGATCGATCGAAGCATGGCGTCCCAGTTGTGGGTCGTTTTCAATTATCTCAAGGTTATTGCCATTCATCACCAGTCGCCGCGCCGGCGGGATGACATAGACCCGGTTTTTCTCGATAGGTACGGTTTCGGTGACCTGCAGAACCGGCATCCGGGTCGATTCCTGGATGATCTTGTCTGCGACGCTTTGGTGGTCGGGCGACAGGTGAAGAATGATCACAAACGCCATGCCGTTGTCGTTAGGCATGTTCTCGAAAAACAATTTGATGGCTTGCAGCCCGCCAGCCGACGCACCGATGCCCACCACTGGAAAATCCAGGGTACTGAGGGTCAGGGCCTTTCGCTCGGGAGCCGTGGCCGAGTGCTTGGGGGTGGTGGTCATTTCCTGGCCTTTGCCGGCGATTTAGAGCGTATTGGGTTCAAGCGGACAATAATTAGCGCATTTCAATAAATCAGGATAATCCCGTTTTTCAATAACACCTTCAAATATTTAGCGCGTCTATGCGTAGCCGTATGATCTTTTGGCAGTAAAAGGAACGATTGCACTCCCGCTGCTTCAAGGGAACGCGACTACTGGCCGATAACGCGACAAGCCGTTGTGATTTCATCGCTGGCGGCCGGTAAAGCTCATCACGCGATTGTGCGAAATTGCTTGATAGCCAATGGCCTCTCGCTATCATCTGCGCGCCTGAAAGGCCGCGAAGCTGAACTCGCAGCCATTGCCTTTAGGTTGTTCTTCCTTAAATTGCCTGGAAATCTTCGATGCTGTCGTATCACCAAAAAAGCTTTTTGATCGTCGATGATTTCTCGGATTTCCGCAGTTCCGTCAGGTCCATGCTGCGGGAGCTGGGCGTCAAGGACGTCGACACCGCTGATACCGGTGAGCAGGCGCTGCGCATGTGCTCGCAGAAGTCCTACGACTTCATCCTGCAGGATTTCCACCTGGGCGATGGCAAGAAAAACGGTCAGCAGGTGCTCGAAGACCTGATGATCGAGAAGCTGATCAGCCACGAAAGTGTGTTTGTCATGGTCACCGCCGAAACCAGCCAGGCCATGGTGCTCAGCGCACTGGAGCATGAGCCCGACGCTTACCTGACCAAACCGTTCAACCGCTCCGGCCTGGCCCAGCGCCTGGAGCGACTGGAACAGCGCAAGACCTTGCTCAAGCCGATCCTGCAAGCGCTTGACCGGGGCAAACCGGTTGAAGTGCTCAACGCCTGCATCGCCTTGTGCAAACAGGACATTCGTTATTCGCCGCTGTGCCTGCGCTACCGCGCCGATGCATTGCGCGACTTGAACCAGAACGAAGCGCTGGAGCGTCTTTACGACAGCATCATTGCAGATCGGCCTTTGCCCTGGGCGTTTGCCGGATTGGGCCAATTGCTGTTCAAGCGCGGGCAGGTCAGTCAGGCCAAGGGCATTTACGAAAAAGCCTTGAAAGTCTTCCCGATGATGCCGGCCCTCTACGATGGCATGGCCGATGTGCTGGTCGCCGAAGGTGACACCAAAGCGGCGCAGAAAGTGTTGGAAGAAGCAATTCGCCTGTCGCCGCTGGCGGTGCGCCGGCAAGCGTTGCTGGGCAAGTTGGCAATGGCCAACGAAGATTTCGACACTGCCTCCAAAGCCTATCGCCAGGCCGTGAACCAAGGGGCGCAGTCACGTTTCAAGGATGCGGAAAGCAACCTCGGCCTGGCCCATGCCTTGATCAGCAAAGGCTCGGAAAAGGGCCTGGACACGCGGACCCGCCTGGAAATCAACACGACGCTGAGTGCAGTGGCGAAGGAGAACCCTTCCGACCCAGGCCTGCAGATTCGTGCGCGTCTGATGAAGGCCACCAGCCTGCTGCTCAACGATGCCGAGACCGCCGAGAAGCTCACCGAGCAAGCGATGATGCGCCTCGATGGCATGGAACAGTTCATGAGCGCCGAAGCGGCGCTGCTGGTGGCCAAGCAGTTGCAAATGCTCGGGCAGGCGAGTGCCGGTGCTTCGATGTTGAAAAACTGTGCGGAAATCTACGGCGACGATCCGACCGTGATGAAGGGCATCGCCAAGCTGACCGACGACCCGACCATCCTCAACTCGGGCAATGCCGCCGCCGACCTCAACCGTCAGGGCGTGCGGGTGTACAAGACCGGCAATCTGGTGGAAGCCCGGGAAGTGTTCCGCAAAGCCCTGGCGCTGCAACCGAAGAACATCAGTATTGCCCTGAACATGGCGCAGTCGCTGCTGCATGGCACCGACACCAGCGTGCCGTCGGCCGAGCTGGAAGAGTGCCGGGCCTGCCTGAAAACGGTCGGCCTGATGCCCGATACCGATGCGCGTTATCCGCGCTACCAGAAACTGAAAATCAAGGCGTTCGGCGAATGATCGACAGCGAACCGTCACTCGACTTCTCTACGGTGATTGCCTCCACCGTGCACGACATGAAGAACTCTCTGGCCATGCTGATGCAGGCGCACAGCCAATGGCTGGCGCGTTTGCCCGACCCTGAGCGGCACACCCCGGAGCAGGGCGTCATCGACTTCGAGTTCGCCCACCTCAATGGCATGCTGGTGCAGTTGCTGGGGCTGTACAAGCTGGGCGTCAACCAGATGCCATTGCAGCCGGCCTACCATGAGCTCGATGACTTCATCGAGGCGCAACTGGCGGCTCATCAAGAAGTGTTCGCCAGCCGGGGCATTATCGCGACCTATGAAGTGGACCCGTTGAGCCCGCTGGGTTTCTTCGATCGGGAGCTGATTGCCTCGGTGCTCGCCAATTGCATCAACAACGCCATTCGTTATGCCCGGCATGCCTTGTTGATCAGTGTCAGCGATGAGGCCGGGCAATTGGTGCTGACCATCAACGACGATGGTGAGGGTTATCCACCCGAGATGATCGAGCGTCAGGCCGACTATGTGCAGGGCATCAACCACAGCAGCGGCAGTACCGGCCTGGGCTTGTACTTTGCCGGGCGGATTGCCGCCTTGCATCAGCGTGATGGTGTGGGCGGACGTACCGAAATCAGTAATGGCGGGCCATTGGGTGGCGGCGTGTTCAGCCTCTATCTCCCCTGAACGACACGTTCCTCACAGGATTGCGCCTTTTTGTTTGACGCTGCTTGATATTCCGAACAGCCGGAGCCTATTTTGTACGGGTCGCCGTTCGCGGCTCGTACAACAACAAGGATTGCGTCATGACAACCGATGGCCATCGCTCACTCGCGCAGCGATTGACGGGCATTGATGAGATTGAATGTGTCACGCCGGACCTGAACGGCGTGCCACGCGGCAAAGTAATGACCGCTGAAGGATTTCTTGAGGGGCGGCGTTTGCAGATGGCGCGGGGAGTGCTGCTGCAATGCATCATGGGAGGCTATCCGCCGGCGCACTTTTACGGCAGCGATGATGGCGATCTGGCGCTGGTGCCTGATCCGGGGCAGATCCACCGCTTGCCCTGGAGTTCGCACCCTCGGGCACTGGCCATATGCGATGCACAGGAACTGACTGGCGAGAGCTCGCACCTGTCGACTCGCGGCCAACTCAAGGCGGTGATCGCTCGCTACGCCGCCCTCGGTCTGGCGCCGGTCGTGGCGACCGAGCTGGAATTCTTTGTGTTCGCACCCAACCCTGACCCGACGCAACCCTTCCAGCCGCCAGTGGGCCTGGACGGTCGTCGCGAGGACGGTCATTCGGCATTCAGCATCAGCTCCAATAACGGCTTGCGGCCGTTCTTCACTGAAGTCTACGCAGGCATGGCGGCGCTGGGCTTACCCCGCGATACCTTCATGCACGAGATGGGCGTCAGCCAGTTCGAGATCAACCTGCTGCATGGCGATCCGCTGCTGTTGGCCGACCAGACCTTGCTGTTCAAGCATCTGCTCAAGGAAGTGGCGCTCAAGCATGGCCTGACCGTGGTCTGCATGGCCAAGCCGTTGGCTCACACGCCGGGCAGTTCGATGCATATTCACCAGAGCGTCGTCGAGATCGACAGCGGGCGTAACGTGTTCAGCGACAAGGCCGGCGAGCCGACCGCGACCTTCCGTCATTTCATCGGTGGCCAACAGGCCGGCCTGGCGGATTTCACTGCGCTGTTTGCGCCGAACGTGAACTCTTATCAGCGCCTGTGTCATCCTTTTGCATCGCCCAATAATGCCTGCTGGTCCCATGATAACCGCGCGGCCGGCCTGCGCATTCCGGCCAGTTCCCCGGTTGCTCGTCGGGTCGAAAACCGCTTGCCGGGGGCCGATGCCAATCCGTATCTGGCGATCGCCGCGAGCCTGGCGGCGGGGTTGTATGGCATCGAAAACAAACTGGAGCCGAGCGAGGCGATCCAGGGTGAATTCGTGGTGCCGGATAATCTTGCGTTGCCGTGTACCTTGCATGCCGCTCTTGAACGTCTGAAACGTAGCCAATTGGCGAAGGAACTGTTCGGCAAGGAGTTCATCGAAGGCTACATCGCTTCGAAGACCCTGGAGTTGACCAGCTTCCTCGATGAAATTACTCCCTGGGAACGGCGTGTTCTAGCAGCCCAGGCCTGACGACCTGTCGCCATCGGGCTATCGTTGTCGATAGCCCGATACTCACTGCAAGGAGCCGCTCGGAACGCCAATGCGCCAAATCCTGAAATCCTTTCGAGGACTTTATTTCGCCTCGCTGATGATGTTGATCGGCTCGGGCCTGTTGAGTACTTACCTTGCCCTGCGCCTGGCGGCCGATAAGGTCGACAGCCTGTGGGTCGGCGCGTTGATGGCGGCCAACTATTTCGGCCTGGTGCTGGGCGGCAAGATCGGCCATCGGCTGATTGCCCGGGTCGGGCATATTCGAGCTTATTCAGCCTGCGCCGGGATCGTCGGTGCGGCGGTGCTGGGCCATGGCCTGGTGGACTGGCTGCCCGCGTGGCTGTTCCTGCGGGTGATCGTTGGCCTGGGCATGATGTGCCAGTACATGGTGATCGAAAGCTGGCTCAATGAGCAGGCAGAAGCCAAGCAGCGTGGCGTGGTGTTCAGCGGCTACATGATCGCTTCGTACCTGGGGCTGGTGTTGGGCCAGCTGATTCTGGTCATGCACCCGGGGCTGGGCCTGGAACTGCTGATGCTGGTCGCTCTGTGTTTCGCCCTGTGTCTGGTGCCGGTGGCCCTGACCCGGCGGATTCACCCGGCGCCATTGCACCCGGCGCCGATGGAACCGCGCTTCTTCATCAAACGCGTGCCGCAGTCACTGAGCACGGTGTTGGGGGCGGGATTGATCGTCGGTTCGTTCTACGGCCTGGCGCCGCTGTATGCCTCCCAGCAAGGATTGTCCACCGAGCAGGTCGGTCTGTTCATGGGCAGCTGCATTTTTGCAGGCCTGGTGGTGCAGTGGCCGTTGGGATGGCTATCGGATCGTTATGACCGGGCGGTATTGATCCGAAGTTTTGCGTTTAGCCTGGCACTGGCCGCGTTGCCGCTGGCGATCATGCCGCAGGTGCAACTGGAGGTGCTGTTCATCGCCGGGTTCCTCTGTTCGTTGGTGCAATTCTGTCTGTACCCGCTGGCGGTGGCGTTCTCCAACGACCACGTCGAGGGTGATCGCCGGGTGTCGCTGACGGCGATGCTGCTGGTGACTTACGGTGTCGGCGCGAGTGTCGGACCGTTGGTGGCAGGGGTATTGATGAAGTTGTTCGGCAGCCAGATGCTGTATGCCTTTTTCAGTTTTTTTGCATTGGTGCTGGTGTGGCGAATCCGCCCGAAAGCAGTCACCAATCTGCATCAGGTGGACGATGCTCCACTGCATCACGTGGCCATGCCGGACAGCATGACGAGTTCGCCACTGGTGGCTTGCCTTGACCCGCGTGTCGATGAGCAGGTGGTGCAGGATCAGATGCAGAACCCGGTCAACCCGGAGGCTGATGTCAATCCGGATGCCGAGCCAGAACCTGAACCAGAACCTGAACCAGTTTCGGATTCAGAAGACCCGGACGCAGGTCGCGAGCAAAGTTTTACCGAAGCGCGGCCGTGATCAAGGCATAAAAAAACGGGCAGTCACCGTAAGGGACTGCCCGTTTTTTATTGGCGGGGCGTATCAGAAATCGTCTTTATCGAAGCGCCGCGCTTCACGTTGCAGCTGATAGACGAACCGCTCGACTTGCCGTTGCACCAGGCCGCTCATGTTGTGAAAACGCACGCCGGCGAAGGTAGTGTTGATCTTTTCTTCAAAGTGCAGGTAACGCAGCTCCACCGGTGCCGTCATGCTGCCAAAGGGCAGGGCGGCGATGAAGCGGTCGTAGACCTGGCCCAATTGCAGCTTGGCGGTAATGTCGCCTTCGAAGCGCAACTTGCAGCCGGTGGCGGAGATGTCCAACAGTTTGCCGCCGAGGGGCGACTTGAGTTTCTCACCACCCAGCTCGACATTGACCAGTTGTGCCAGCTTCAATGCAGCGCGGAAAGCATTGCGGCGCTGGTGGTAAACCACCTCATCGGGCAGCGTGCCCCGGTAGCAGCGGCCATCGCCAGACTCGTCGATGGTCAGCGGGCCATTGCTTTCCCAGGCGATGCGCACGCCGTCGTGGAAGCCTTCGACCTTGAACGGTTCGCCGGCCAGCAGAAAGCGTTCGCCGTCGCGCGGAATCATTTCGTCCAGGGCGATCATGTTGCTGTCACGGTCGACGTCCACCAGATAACTCTGGAAGCGCTGGCTGCGCTCGTGGAACGTGATGATCAGCGGGTCATGGCTGTCTTGCAGCTGACGCAGGTTGCCGGAGATTTCCAAAGGCGTGGTGAGCACCTTGGGTGGCTGCGGAGCATCTTCCGCGCTTAAGGCATTGGACACGGGGTATCAATCTCCAGGCAAATATGACTACTGGCCGGCATTCTGCCAGCATGTTGCGTGTCTTGATAGGGCGTGCTCATTGAAAGGCTTAAGCCTGACTGAGCGGGCGTGGCTTGGCGAGCTTGGAGGTTGATCCGCGGGCATCGTAGAGCGCTGGCGGCTCGCCGCCGGTGAGGATTTTCAGCTGGTTGGCCGTGGCGGCCTGCTGCACCAGAATCGACTGGCCATTGTTGACATTGGCGGCTTGGCACTGGGCCAGGAGGTCGGTGAGCACGTCGCTCTGTCCCAGCAACCGTTCGCCAATGCTCGACTGGCTGGCGAGTTGCTCCAGGCCCTGGCGGTTGGTTGGCAGGTTGAGGCTGGCGAGGATTTCACTGCGCTTGCGGCCATGTTGTTCGAGCAGAATGATCAATGCCTGTTTATGCGCCAGAATTTCTTCGAGCAGTGGCATGTCGCGACCGTGCAAGGCGAGGGACTCGGTTTGCAGTAGCTCCAGCAGTTGTTGCGCCGGGGCGAAGTCGTCGATGATCAGTTGCAGTAATTGAGTGTCGTGCATGGCTGGCCTTGGGTTTTAAGCGTCCAAAAGCCTGGCGCGGGCCGTGGCCTAGCGCTGGGCTTCGAAGTTGAGCAGTTTGCTGGCTACACGGTTGCTGTCGACTTTATAGCTGCCATCGGCAATCGCTGCTTTCAACTCAGCCACGCGGGCGTTGTCGACGGCAGGCTGATCGCGCAGCTTGTCAGTGACCTTCTGCAACTGTTGAGCCTCATTGCTGAGGTGTACCGATTCCCCGCTTTTGGTGGTACTGGCCTGTTCGGCCGGGGTATTCAGCGGCGCGGATTGGCCGGCTTCGGCGGTTTCCTTGGCGGTGCTGGTACGCGTACTGCCCGTAAGTGACGAGGAGCTGTTTAAACGACTGAAATCGATGACCATGACAAAAAACCTCTGGATATTTGGACGCTTGCCATGTTTTCGGCGATTCCCCGAAAAACTTTAGGCCCATTTATCAATGAGCTCGCATGCGCCAGCGCATGCCCTGCATGCGGCACAGTTTAGGCAACCGCCAGGCGGTGCGCCATCACTTCACAAACACAGAGCCCTTACATGGCCACTTCCACCTGGCCGGGCGCAGTGACTTGCGCCTTGATGACCCGCTGGGAGTTAAGGTTCTTCACGCGAATCTGTTCCCTCAGGCCGCCGTTGGACAGCGCTTCACCCGGCATGCGCACACTGAGCGTACCACTGCGGGCGGTAATCACCACCTGGTCGCCCTTGCGAACCACTTCCGCCTGTTCGAGATGCACCAGCGTAATGATCTGATCGGCGACCATTGGTCGGGTAAGTTTTTGCCCGATAGCCTGATCGACGGAAGTCAGAAACCCCTGATTTATCAGGCTGATATCACGCTCGCGCAGGGTTACGTCCTGAGGTTCGATAATCCCTGTGCGCTTGAGCGGACGAGTGGTCGTCACAATGTCGCGAAACAGCTTCACTTGAGCGGGCACGAAGACCGTCCAGGGCGAGGCGCCATCGCAGCGAACCTTGACCGTGACCCGTCCCAGAGGCCTTGCCGGGCTCTCGAGGGTGGCTGTCAATTCCTTGTCGCACATAGGCATGCGCAGGCGCGGATCGAGCTGGTTGACCTGGATTTCGTAGCGACCT
This sequence comes from Pseudomonas sp. URMO17WK12:I6, assembly GCF_003253625.1. Taxonomy (NCBI): domain Bacteria; kingdom Pseudomonadati; phylum Pseudomonadota; class Gammaproteobacteria; order Pseudomonadales; family Pseudomonadaceae; genus Pseudomonas; species Pseudomonas sp. URMO17WK12:I6. The sequence goes on along the minus strand of NZ_QKYZ01000021.1, from coordinate 89,966 downwards.
TGCGTTTGACTGGTGGCCAGATAGTCCTCTACGGTGAATTCAAGAAAGCCCTGGGTGACGCCGATAAGCATGTCAGGCAAGGTAACCGTATCAGCAAGGGCAGGGCTGCCAGCGTTGAACAGGCAAGCGGCCGACATCGCGCAGAGCAATCTGCGGCAGGTTGATGTCAGGTGTCGGAAAAATGTCGGTTCTGTGTTCATAAGAGTTAAAAAGCAAGCGCCGTGCCGTTTCGTGATGAATGTGCGTCGCAACACACTTAGCGTTGGTGTAGGAGTCTGGGCATGGCTGGTGTAATGGATTCGGTGAACCAGCGCACGCAACTGGTAGGGCAGAATCGCCTTGAGCTGTTGTTGTTCCGTCTCGACGGCCAGCAGCTGTATGGGATCAACGTGTTCAAGGTTCGCGAGGTGCTGCAATGCCCCAAGCTGACCCTGATGCCCAAGTCCAGTCCTGTCGTGTGCGGTGTGGCGAATATTCGGGGGGCAACCATTCCGATCCTGGATCTGGCGATGGCGACCGGTGCCGGTCGGTTGCTGGACCAGAGCAATCCCTTCGTGATCATCACGGAGTACAACACCAAGACCCAGGGTTTCCTGGTTCGGTCGGTGGAGCGCATCGTCAACATGAACTGGGAGGAGATTCATCCGCCACCCAAGGGCACGGGGCGCGATCACTACCTGACGGCTGTGACTCGGGTCGACAACCAGTTAGTCGAAATCATCGACGTCGAGAAGGTGCTGGCGGAAGTGGCGCCGACGCCGGAAGCGATTTCGGTGGGCGTGGTCGATGTTGAGACCCAGCACAAGGCGCTCTCTTTGCGCGTATTGACGGTCGACGACTCGTCGGTGGCACGCAAGCAGGTGACCCGTTGCCTGCAAACGATCGGTGTCGAAGTGGTGGCGTTGAACGATGGCCGGCAAGCGTTGGATTACCTGCGCAAGCTGGTTGACGAGGGGAAGAAGCCGGAAGAAGAGTTCCTGATGATGATCTCCGACATCGAGATGCCGGAGATGGACGGGTACACCCTGACGGCCGAGATCCGCGCCGATCCGCGCATGCAAAAGCTCCATATCATCCTGCATACTTCGTTGTCGGGAGTGTTCAATCAGGCGATGGTCAAGAAGGTCGGTGCCGATGACTTCCTGGCCAAGTTCCGTCCTGATGACCTGGCATCCCGGGTAGTCGACCGGATCAAAGCAGCAGATAACAGCTAGAGGCCTTCTGCCCCTGGCGGTCAACACGATTTAAGAGGCGGTATCTTTGTCTACGGGTAATTTGGATTTCGAACAGTTCCGGGTATTCCTGGAAAAAGCCTGTGGCATTTTGCTCGGTGAAAACAAGCAATATCTGGTCTCGAGCCGTCTCAACAAACTGATGGAACAGCAGGGCATCAAATCGTTGGGTGAGCTGGTTCAGCGCATCCAGACCCAGCCGCGCAGCGGTTTGCGCGAGATGGTGGTGGATGCCATGACGACCAACGAAACCCTGTGGTTTCGTGACACCTATCCGTTTGAAGTCTTGAAGAACAAGGTATTGCCTGAAGCGATCAAGGCCAGCCCCGGTCAGCGCCTGCGGATCTGGTCGGCGGCGTGTTCGTCGGGTCAGGAACCGTATTCGCTGTCGATGTCCATCGATGAGTTCGAACGGGTCAACATGGGCCAGTTGAAGATGGGCGTGCAGATCGTTGCCACCGACCTGTCCGGCAGCATGCTGACCAACTGCAAGACCGGCGAGTACGACAGCCTGGCCATCGGTCGCGGTCTGTCGCCCGAGCGCCTTCAGCGTTACTTCGACCCCAAGGGGCCGGGGCGCTGGGCCATCAAGGCACCAATCAAGAGTCGGGTGGAGTTTCGCTCGTTCAACTTGCTGGACAGCTACGCAAGCCTGGGCAAGTTCGACATCGTGTTCTGCCGCAACGTGCTGATCTACTTCTCCGCCGAGGTGAAGAAAGACATCCTGTTGCGCATTCACAGCACGCTCAAGCCGGGCGGTTATCTGTTCCTTGGCGCGTCCGAAGCGCTGAACGGTTTGCCGGACCATTACCAGATGGTCCAGTGCAGCCCGGGGATCATTTACCAGGCGAAGTGATTCGATGACGGCATACAAAAAAACGGGAGTCCTCAGGGGCTCCCGTTTTTTTTGCCTGCTTGTTTCTCATAGGCACCCCAATACCTGTAGGAGCGAGGCTTGCCCGCGAAAGCGTTGGGGCGGTCAATGATGATTGTTGTCTGGCACACCGTTTTCGCGGGCAAGCCTCGCTCCTACAGTTGATCGGTGTTGCCCTGGGAAAGCGGCAGAAAAGCGGCAGGCGGCGGAAATCGGTTGCCGCTTTTCTGGCATTGCCGCTTCGTTACTGCTCGCAAAGCCCCGGTTTACGGGCTTTTTTGAATTGGCACGCCGCTTGCTATGTTCACGTTACGAAAAATCAGGTCACCCGAAGGTTTCCCGACATGAGCATCAGCTTCGATAAAGCGCTCGGTATCCACGAACAAGCCCTGGGCTTCCGCGCTCAGCGTGCTGAAGTCCTGGCCAACAACATCGCCAACGCCGACACCCCGAACTACAAGGCTCGGGATCTGGACTTCTCGAAAGTGCTCGCCGAGCAGAACGAGAAAACCAAAAACGGCAAATTCGCCTTGAGCATGACCAACAGCCGTCACATCGAAGCTGAAGGCCTGGGCAATGGCGACGAGTCGCTGATGTATCGCACGCCGATGCAACCGTCGATCGACCAGAACACCGTGGACGCCCAACTGGAACAGTCGAACTACGCGGAAAACGCGGTCAACTTCCAGGCCAGCTTCACCCTGCTCAACAGTAAATTCAAAGGGCTGGTGTCAGCCCTGCGCGGAGAGTAATTCATGTCCCTGTCCAGTGTTTTCAACATTGCCGGTAGCGGCATGAGTGCCCAGACCACTCGCTTGAACACCGTTGCCAGTAACATCGCCAACGCCGAGACCGTTTCGTCGAGCATCGACCAGACCTACCGCGCCCGTCACCCGGTGTTCGCCACCATGTTCCAGGGCGGCCAGAGCGGCGGCAGCGATTCGCTGTTCCAGAACCAGGACGCGGCCGGTCAAGGCGTGCAAGTGCTGGGTGTGGTCGAAGACCAGAGCAACCTTGAAGCGCGCTACGAGCCGAATCATCCGGCCGCCGATGCCAAGGGCTACGTCTACTACCCGAACGTCAACGTCGTCGAAGAAATGGCCGACATGATTTCCGCAAGCCGTTCGTTCCAGACCAACGCCGAAATGATGAACACCGCCAAAACCATGATGCAGAAGGTCCTGACCCTCGGTCAGTGATAAGGGGCGACTTTCGATGAGTGTTACCGATACCACCAGCGGCGTAAGCCTCAAGGATGTCCTGGCCAACTCTTCGGTCAAGACCACGACCACCAGTGATGGTCTTTCCGCGGCGACCAGCAGTGCCACCGGCAGCAAGGCATTGGGCAAGGATGCGTTCCTGCAACTGCTGGTCACCCAGCTGAAAAACCAGAACCCGCTCGATCCTCAGGACAACAGCGCGTTCGTAGCCCAGTTGGCGCAGTTCAGTAGTCTGGAAGGCATCACCACGCTGAACGACACCGTCAGCGGCATTGCCAGCAACTACAACTCGTCGCAAGCCCTGCAGGCTTCTTCGCTGGTGGGCCGTTCGGTCATCGCGCAGACCGGCAAAGCCGTGGTCGACACCTCCAAGAACCTCAACGGTACGGTTGTGCTGCCGGCGTCGGCGAACCCGGTTACGCTCAAAATCAGTGACGCCGAAGGCAAGACCATCCGCACCATCGACATGGGCAGCCAGAGCGCTGGCAACGCCAGTTTCATCTGGGACGGCAAAAACGATGCCGGAGCAGTCGCCGCGGCCGGCACGTACTCCTTCTCTGCCAGCGCAACCTACGACGGCAAAGCGACCTCACTGGTTACTTACCTGCCGGCAACCGTCAACAGCGTGACCATCAGCCAGACCGGCGGTGAGCTGATGCTGAACCTGGCAGGCCAGGGCAGCGTTGCCCTGTCCAAAGTGCAAACCATTGGTCTATAGAGCCGACTAACACGGCACAAAGGAGTGGAATATGTCTTTCAATATCGGCCTTAGCGGTCTCTATGCAGCCAACAAACAACTGGACGTGACGGGCAACAACATCGCCAACGTCGCGACCACCGGTTTCAAATCGTCCCGTGCAGAATTCGAAGACGTGTACTCGGCCACTCGCCTGGGTACCGGCAGCAAGACCATCGGTAACGGCGTGCGCCTGGCCAACGTTTCCCAGCAGTTCAGCCAGGGTGATGTGAACAACACCGGCAACGTGCTGGACATGGGCATTCAGGGCAACGGCTTCTTCATCCTCAGCGACAACGGTTCCCTGAGCTACACCCGTGCCGGTGCGTTCAAGACCGACGCTCAAAACTTTGTGGTCGATAACAACGGCAACCGCTTACAGGGGTATGGCGTCGATTCCAATGGCAAGATCATCAACGGTGTGTTGACTGACTTGAAGATCGATACCTCGAGCCTGAAGCCGAATCCGACTACCAAGGTTGATCAGACAATGAACCTGAACTCGGCGGAAACCACGCCGACCGTGGCCCCGTTCAGCCCGACCGATACCAACAGCTATAACAAGACCATCTCCACCAAGGTTTACGACAGCCAGGGTAATGAGCACACCATGGATCAGTACTACGTGAAGACGGGTACCAATGCCTGGCGTGTCTATACCTACATGGACGGTCGCTCCCCGGCCAACCCTGCAACCACGCCTCCAGTGCCGATCACCGCTGACATCACTTTCAACTCCGACGGCAGCATTAACACGCTGACGGCGGGTGCCGGCTGGACCCAGACTGGCAACACGTTGACCATGACCGGTTGGGTGCCAGGTGCCATTACCAACGCCGCAACGATTCCTGTGACCTGGGGGCCGAACGGTTCCGTCGCTGCCACTGGCGGTATCGCGTTCAACATGGCGCTGACCACTTCTTACAACTCGCCAACCGCCCGTACCGCCCAATACCAGGACGGCTACGCCACCGGCCAGATCTCCAGCCTGACCATCGACGCCAGCGGCGTCATGACCGCCAACTTCAGCAACCAGCAAACCAAGGCCATCGGCCAGGTGGCTGTGGCGAGCTTCGCCAACGAGCAAGGCTTGCAGCCAATTGGCGGTACGCGCTGGAAAGAAACCTTCGCCTCCGGTGTGGCCGGTGTCGATGCGCCGAAAACCGGTACCCTGGGTTCGGTCGTGTCCAACTCGCTGGAAGAGTCCAACGTCAACCTGACCAACGAACTGGTTGATTTGATCAAGGCGCAGAGCAACTACCAGGCGAACGCCAAGACCATCTCCACCCAGAGCACCATCATGCAGACCATCATTCAGATGACCTGATGCTGGGTGTCGCTGCATAAAAGCCCCTCGCGAGAGGGGTTTTTTTATGGCCGGGATATTTGTTAAGCATTGGGGCTTTTTGTCATTGGTGAGGGCCTCTTCGCGGGGTACTACTTTCCTTGAGGCAAAAGAAAACCCCCGACCAGCCAGAGGCTCATCGGGGGTTTCAGGTAAGCGCCCTGGAGCGCCTACCGGCTCAGCTTATTGGCAAGCTTCGCAATCCGGCTCGTCGATGGCGCAAGCCTTCGGCACTGGAGCTGGACCGGCTGGGGCTGCCAGGACCGAGTCGTCACCGTGGTTGCCGCCGCTGGAAACAGCGTTCAGCTTACCGGTGTTGATGGTCGACTTCTCGGTGCTGGTCGCGGCCAGGGCACGGAGGTAGTAAGTGGTTTTCAGACCACGGTACCAGGCCATGCGGTAGGTCACGTCCAGTTTTTTGCCCGAAGCGCCGGCGATGTACAGGTTCAGCGACTGAGCCTGGTCGATCCACTTCTGACGACGGCTGGCGGCGTCGACGATCCACTTGGTGTCCACTTCGAAGGCCGTCGCGTAGAGCTCTTTGAGTTCTTGCGGGATGCGCTCGATCTGCTGCACCGAACCGTCGTAGTACTTCAGGTCGTTGATCATGACCGAGTCCCACAGGCCGCGAGCCTTCAGGTCGCGAACCAGGTACGGGTTGATCACGGTGAATTCGCCCGACAGGTTCGATTTCACATAGAGGTTCTGGTAGGTCGGTTCGATCGACTGCGACACGCCGGTGATGTTGGCGATGGTTGCGGTCGGTGCGATGGCCATGATGTTGGAGTTACGAATGCCTTTCTGCACTCGGGCGCGAACCGGTGCCCAGTCCAGGGTTTCGTTCAGGTCAACGTCGATGTACTTCTGGCCACGCTGCTCGATCAGGATCTGTTGCGAATCCAGCGGCAGGATGCCTTTGGACCACAGCGAACCCTGGAACGTCTCGTAGGCGCCACGCTCGTCAGCCAGGTCGCAGGAAGCCTGGATCGCGTAGTAGCTGACCGCTTCCATCGACTTGTCGGCGAATTCGACGGCAGCGTCGGAACCGTAAGGGATGTGCTGCAGGTACAGAGCGTCCTGGAAGCCCATGATGCCCAGGCCGACCGGACGGTGCTTGAAGTTGGAGTTCTTCGCTTGCGGCACCGAGTAGTAGTTGATGTCGATCACGTTATCGAGCATGCGCACGGCGGTGTTCACGGTGCGTTGCAGCTTGGCGGTGTCCAGCTTGCCGTCGACGATGTGGTTCGGCAGGTTGATCGAGCCCAGGTTGCAAACGGCGATCTCGTCCTTGTTGGTGTTCAAGGTGATCTCGGTGCACAGGTTCGAGCTGTGGACCACGCCCACGTGCTGCTGCGGGCTGCGCAGGTTGCACGGGTCTTTGAAGGTCAGCCATGGGTGGCCGGTTTCAAACAGCATGGACAGCATTTTGCGCCACAGGTCTTTGGCCTGAATGGTCTTGAACAGCTTGACCTTGCCCGGGTACTCGGTCAGGGCTTCGTAGTACTCGTAACGCTCTTCGAAGGCCTTGCCGGTCAGGTCGTGCAGGTCCGGTACTTCGGACGGCGAGAACAGGGTCCACTTGCCGTCATCGAAGACACGCTTCATGAACAGGTCAGGGATCCAGTTGGCGGTGTTCATGTCGTGGGTACGACGACGGTCATCACCGGTGTTCTTGCGCAGTTCGATGAACTCTTCGATGTCCATGTGCCAGGTTTCCAGGTAGGCACAGACAGCGCCTTTGCGCTTGCCACCCTGGTTAACGGCGACGGCGGTGTCGTTCACCACTTTCAGGAACGGCACGACGCCCTGGGATTTGCCGTTGGTGCCCTTGATGTACGAACCCAGCGCCCGAACCGGGGTCCAGTCGTTGCCCAGGCCGCCTGCGAATTTCGACAACATGGCGTTGTCGTGGATCGCGTGGTAGATGCCCGACAGGTCATCCGGCACGGTGGTCAGGTAGCAGCTCGACAGCTGTGGACGCAGGGTACCGGCGTTGAACAGGGTCGGGGTCGAGGACATGTAGTCGAAGGACGACAACAGGTTGTAGAACTCGATCGCACGGTCTTCTTTCTGCTTCTCTTCGATCGCCAGGCCCATGGCCACGCGCATGAAGAAAATCTGTGGCAGTTCGAAGCGGATACCGTCCTTGTGGATGAAGTAACGGTCGTACAGGGTTTGCAGGCCCAGGTACGTGAACTGCTGATCGCGCTCGTGGTTGATCGCCTTGCCGAGTTTTTCCAGGTCGAAGGACGCCAGAACCGGGTTCAGCAATTCGAATTCGATACCTTTGGCGATGTACGCAGGCAGTGCCTTGGCATACAGGTCGACCATTTCGTGGTGGGTCGCGCTGTCGGCGACACCGAGGAAGCCCAGGCCTTCGGCACGCAGGGTGTCCATCAGCAGGCGGGCGGTCACGAACGAGTAGTTCGGCTCACGCTCGACCAGCGTACGGGCGGTCATCACCAAGGCGGTGTTGACGTCGGTCAGGGCCACGCCGTCGTACAGGTTTTTCAGGGTTTCGCGCTGGATCAGCTCGCCGTCGACTTCTTCCAGGCCTTCGCACGCTTCGGTAACGATGGTGTTCAGGCGACCCATGTCCAGCGGTGCGAGGCTGCCATCGGCGCGGGTGATGCGGATCGATGGGTGAGCGTTGACGGCTTCTTCGGCAGGGGAGTGCGCTGCGCGCTCTTTGGCGCGGGAATCACGGTAGATCACATAGTCGCGGGCGACTTTCTGCTCGCCGGCACGCATCAGGGCCAGTTCGACCTGGTCCTGGATTTCTTCGATGTGGATGGTGCCGCCCGAAGGCATGCGACGCTTGAAAGTCGCGGTGACTTGTTCGGTCAGGCGGGCAACGGTGTCGTGGATTCGCGACGAAGCGGCAGCGGTGCCGCCCTCAACTGCGAGAAACGCTTTGGTGATGGCGACGGTGATCTTGTCATCGGTGTAAGGGACGACAGTGCCGTTACGCTTGATCACGCGCAGTTGGCCAGGCGCGGTGGCGGACAGATCCGAATTCGAATCGGCGGCCTGCGGCAAGGTGCCTTGCGGGTTCTCGCGAGTTGTGTCGGTTTGCATGGGGGGTTGTCTCCACATTCTCTATGTTTGTTTGGGCACCATCACGGTGCCCACCGTTCTGTCCTGAAGCACTACAACCGGCGAGGGCCGGGCATACCAACTTCGGGACAGATCAGGAAGGGGGCTATTGGGCGCCGCTTCCATGCCGAAGTCTTTGGTGTCACGCCTTGGGCCTGAAACCGAATTCCGTTTTGAGTGGCAGTAAATGACTGCAACACCCGTACCGTTATCGCCGTTTCGGGCTTAAAAACAGTAGCCATCCGCACACGCGGTTTGGTCTTTCGAAAATACGTTTGGTTCAACCGGAAAGAGGCAATAAAAGCGCTTGAAATCGGTGTCCGGTTTGTGTTTGGTTTTTGGCATAAAACCCTACATGTAGGGTTTTTTTTGCGCCGAGGTACAAGATAATGCGTTTTGGAGGGTGTTGCAACGTACTACCTGTGGATAAACCTGTGCGTAAATTGTGTGTGAAAGAGGGAACGGGCGTGTAGGCCGCGACCTAGCTGGAGCCGACCATTTTTCACTGATTTTCAGCGACAGAAAACAGTCATCCGGATTTTTAAGGGCGCGAACCCTATCACAAAAAACCGTTGTGTCCGAACGCATTTACCGGCTTGTGTTCCAGACGTGTGGCGTTTATACAATCGGCCCATGCAGATGCATTCTTATCCTCCCCAATCATTACAAAAAGACGGGTGGATCCTTCCTTATTGATGGTGTTGGCAAGCAGAGGTCATCGTGGAGCAAGAAGCCTGGCAGGTATTGATTGTCGAGGACGACCAGCGTCTGGCCGAACTGACCCGCGATTACCTGGAAGCCAATGGCCTGCGAGTATCGATCGAGGGTAATGGCGCCCTGGCCGCAGCACGCATCATCAAGGAGAAACCGGACCTGGTGATTCTCGACCTGATGCTCCCCGGCGAAGATGGCTTGAGCATTTGCCGCAAGATTCGCGACCGCTATGACGGGCCGATCCTCATGCTCACCGCGCGCACCGATGACACCGATCAGATTCTTGGCCTGGACCTGGGCGCCGACGACTACGTCTGCAAACCGGTGCGTCCGCGTTTATTGCTGGCGCGCATCCAGGCTCTGCTGCGGCGCAGTGAAACCCCTGAAGTGCCCCAGGAAAAACAACGGCGCCTGCAGTTCGGCCCATTGGTGGTGGACAACGCATTGCGCGAAGCCTGGCTGCATGACAAAGGCATCGAATTGACCAGCGCCGAGTTCGATCTGCTCTGGCTGCTGGTGGCCAATGCCGGGCGTATTCTGTCCCGCGAAGAAATATTCACCGCGCTGCGCGGTATCGGTTATGACGGCCAGGACCGCTCGATCGACGTGCGCATCTCGCGCATCCGCCCCAAGATCGGCGATGACCCGGACCATCCGCGGCTGATCAAGACCGTCCGCAGCAAAGGCTATTTGTTCGTGCCGGAAGCCTGCACCCTGTGAACTCGATCTTCCTGCGTATTTATGGCGGCATGTGCGCGGCGCTGATTCTGGTGGCCGTGCTCGGTGTGCTGGCCTTGCACTTGCTTAATCAGGTACGCAGCGAGCAGTACCGCGAGCGCCTGGCCCACGGCACCTTCTCGCTGATGGCCGATAACCTGCAACCGATGAACGAAACCGAGCGCCATCGGGCGTTGCTGTTGTGGGAGCGCTTGCTCGGGATTCCGCTGGCGCTGAAGACGTTCCCCCAGACCGACCTCGACCTGACCCAGCGCACCCGCGTGTTGCACGGCCAGGCCCTGGTGGAGCAGACCGGTCCGCATGCGGCGAAGGTTTATCGCCTGGTCAGCGAAAAGGAGCAGTTGGTGCTCACCGGTGAAGTCCAGCAGATCAGCGAGCAACTGGCGCGGGCGACCATCTACCTGCTGGCCGATGAACTGGTGCGCTACCCGGTGGCCGAGCAGCCCAAGCGTCTGGAGCAGTTAAAGGAAGATAAGGGTTTCGGCTTCGATCTGCGGCTGGTGACGGTTGATGAGGCCGACATGGACGAAGACCAGAGCCGCCGCGTGTCAGAAGGCGACACGGTGATGGCGTTGGGCAAGGGCGGCGATTCGATCCGGGTGTTTGCCGGCATGGTCGGTACACCGTGGGTGCTGGAAATCGGTCCGCTGTATCAGATGAATCCTTACCCGCCCGAGTGGCTGGTGCTGATCGCGGCGCTTGGCTTGAGCCTGATTGGTTTGATTGTCTATCTGTTGGTGCGGCAACTGGAGCGTCGTTTGCGCGGTCTGGAAGCCGCCGCCACGCGAATTGCGAAGGGCAGCCTGGAAACCCGCGTACCGGCCCGTGGCGCCGACTCGGTGGGGCGGCTGGCCTCGGCGTTCAATGGCATGGCCGAGCACTTGCAGCAATTGTTGGCGATTCAGCGAGAACTGGTGCGTGCCGTGTCCCACGAATTGCGCACACCAGTGGCGCGCCTGCGTTTTGGCCTGGAGATGATCGGCTCGGCCAGCACGCCTGAGGCGCTGGAGAAATACCGCGAGGGCATGGACCACGACATTGAGGATCTCGATCGGTTGGTCGATGAGATGCTCACTTATGCGCGGCTGGAGCAGGGCTCGCCGGCGCTGAATTTCCAGCGGATCGATCTGGATGCGTTGGTCAATCAGGTGATCGAGGAGTTGGCACCGTTGCGCGCCGAGGTCACGGTACAGCGCGGCTTGTGCCTGTCCGCCGCCGATTGCGACGGCGCCTGGGTCGAGGCCGAGCCGCGTTACTTGCACCGGGCGTTGCAGAACCTGGTGAGCAACGCCATGCGCCACGCCCATTCACGGGTGACCGTCAGTTATCAGGTGGGGCAGCAGCGCTGTCGGGTGGATGTCGAGGATGACGGGCCGGGCGTGCCGGAAACCGCGTGGGAGAAAATCTTCACCCCGTTCCTGCGCCTCGACGACAGCCGCACCCGTGCCTCGGGTGGGCATGGGCTGGGGTTGTCGATTGTGCGGCGGATCATCCATTGGCACGACGGGCGAGCGCTGATCAGCAAGAGCAAAAGCCTGGGCGGGGCGTGTTTCAGTTTGAGCTGGCCGAGGAATCAGGAGCGGCGTTGAGGTTGGGCACGTGACAGGGGGCTTCAGGCCTTGATACTGACCAGACTCAACAACTGCCCATCCATCACCGCAAACTGCGCGTCCAGTTCGGTGCCGCTGCGCCACTCACTGGACAGGTCGGTCAGCAACTGCAACCGCACTTCACCGCCCTCGCTCCACTCCAGCACTTCGGCGTGTTCGAAATAGAAGCGCTTTTGGACGATCGGGTAGAGCGCCTTGAACAGGCTTTCCTTCACCGAAAACGTCAGCGTCACCACCATCGCCAACTGATCGCGGGCCCCGGCGGTCATGCGCTGCAACTCAGGCCCGGTGAGAATCTCTCCGGCCAGGCGTTCGGCCCGTTCTGCGTCGAGCAGGTTTTCCAGGTCCATCCCCAAACCGCGCCAATGGGCCTTGTTCGCGACAATCGCCGCGGCCCGGCCGGTGCTGTGGGTGATCGAACCGGTGATATGCGCTGGCCACACCGGTGCGCGGTCTTCACCAATGGCCGGAATGAAGCTCAGCCCTTCCAGCTGTTGCAATGCGGCCCGAGCGCAAATCCGCCCGGCAAGAAACTCGGCCTGACGCTTGGCCACCGAACGCTGGATGCTCGCGGGCGGCTCGATGGCGCTGCGCTGGAAATCATCGCTGGCCAATTGCTTGGTATCGAAGTGAGTGCCCAGCAGGACCGTATCGGGCAGCACAAACGGCAGCGGCCAATGGGCGTCGAGCGGGGTGCAGCAGGCGGGTAGGGCGGGGACGGGATTCATGACGGGCATTTTGCCGGGTTGCCTTGAGGCTGGGTAGTGGCTGAGGGCTTTTGTGGCGAGGGAGCTTGCTCCCGCTCGGCTGCGTAGCAGTCGTAAAGGCGGCAAACGCGTTGTACCTGACGAAATACGGTTGCAGGTTTTGGGGCTGCTTCGCAGCCCAACGGGGGCAAGCCCCCTCGCCACAGAGGTCTATCTGATCAGCCAAAGATCTTCTTGAAAAACGCCTGCATGTCCGCCCACGACTTCTCATCGGCGGCCTTGTTGTAACCAATGTCCGGCCCGCCATGATCGCCATGGCTCAGACGATCCGCATCAGGGTTGCTGAAGCCATGCTTGGCGCCTTCGAGGCTGACAAATTTATAGTCGGCACCGGCCTTGTCCATTTCCGTCTTGAACGCCGTCACGTTTTCCGCTGTGACCATGCTGTCCAGGGCGCCATGCTCCACCAGGATTTTCGCCTTCACACTGCCAGGCACCGCCGGCGTATTGGTCGCCAGTGCACCGTGGAAACTCACCACGCCCGCCAGCGGCAAGCCCTGACGAGCGGCATTCAGCACCACTGCGCCACCGAAGCAATAGCCGATGGCCGCCAGTTTGGCCGGATCGGTCTGTGGCTGTTTCTTCAGCAAATCGAGCCCGGCCTGAAACCGCGCGCTGGCTGCTGCGCTGTCCTTCGTCGCGGCTTGCATGAACGCCATGGCGTCCTTGGGGTGTTCGGTGTTCTTGCCGTCGCCATACATGTCGATCGCCAGCGCGCTGTAGCCCAGACCCGCCAGATCGCGGGCGCGACGCTTGGCGTAGTCGTTGAGCCCCCACCATTCATGTACCACCACCACACCCGGACGCGGACCTTTAATGGCGTCGTCGTAGGCGTAATAGCCAATCAGCTTGGTGCCATCGGCACTCTGATAGGGAATTTCCTGGGTCTTGATGGCGGCCTGGCTGACCCCGCTCACGGCCAGTAATACAAGGGCGAGCAACACACGCATGGCTGAATCTCCTTATAAACAAACGTCAAGAAAGCGTAGCCGATTTGATTCAGCTCAGGTTCAGAGTGCGTTCAGGGGCTGTACAGGGTGAGGTCAGTAACCTTGCCCCGTACCCAAAAAGCACATAGCGCATGAGGAAATTCCCCAATGACTACTTTGAAAAAGCTGCTGCTGGCTTTCACCGTGATGGGCGCCAGTGTTGCCGCCCACGCCGACACCACCAATTTTGCCGGGCTGACCTTTGGCCAGACCAGCGACAAGGTTAAAAAATCCAGTGCCCTGAACGACAACCTCAACCACCCGAACGCCGACGGTGTGATCGGCAAGGACAACACCTGGGGTTTGCGTGTGGGCCAGCAAGACAGCCAGGGCCGCTACTACGCCACTTACGACAACGTGTCGGGCTCGCATAATGGCATTAAACTGCGTCAGGAAAACCTGCTGGGCAGCTACGATCTGTTTTACCCAGTGGGTGGCAGCACCAAACTGTTCGGCGGTGCCACGGCCGGTTTGACCAAAATGACCCAGGAATCGCCAGGCTTCAGCCGCGACAGCGACATCGGTTACGCCATTGGCGGCCAGCTCGGCGTGTTGCAGCAAGTTTCGCAAAACACCTCGGTCGAGCTGGGTTACCGTTACCTGCGTAGCAACGCCAGCACCGAGATGAGCGAGCGCGGCGGCAGCAAACAGGGGTCGCTGGACTTGACCAGCAGCGCCCAGACGTACTTGTCCGCCAACTACGCTTTCTAAACAGCGTTTGGTTGCCAGTCAGTTAAGCCTCGCAACCTGTGGGAGCAGGCTTGACTGACCTTTGGAGATGTTGATTTGCCCCGGAGAGCCTTATGAAATTGCTGGTTGTCGAAGATGAAGCGCTGTTGCGCCATCACCTGCAGACCCGTTTGACGGACAGCGGCCACGTGGTCGAGGCCGTGGCCAACGCCATCGATGCGTTGCATCAGGCCGAGCAGTTCAACCATGACCTGGCGGTGATCGACCTCGGTTTGCCGGGCATGGGCGGGCTCGACCTGATTCGTCAGCTGCGCTCCCAGGGCAAGACGTTTCCGATCCTGATCCTCACCGCGCGCGGCAACTGGCAAGACAAGGTCGAAGGCCTCGCCGCCGGTGCCGACGACTACGTGGTCAAGCCGTTCCAGTTCGAAGAGCTGGACGCCCGGCTCAATGCCTTGCTGCGTCGCTCCAGCGGTTTCACCCAGTCGACCATCGTCGCCGGTCCCTTGCTGCTGGACCTCAATCGCAAACAGGCGTCCCTCGATGACCAGCCGCTGGCGCTGACCGCCTACGAATACCGGATCCTCGAATACCTGATGCGCCATCACCAGCAAGTGGTGGCCAAGGACCGCTTGATGGAGCAACTCTACCCGGATGACGACGAGCGCGATCCGAATGTGATCGAAGTGCTGGTCGGCCGCTTGCGTCGCAAACTCGAAGGCACGGCCGGGTTCAAGCCGATCGATACCGTGCGTGGCCTCGGCTACCTGTTCAATGAGCGCTGCACTTGATTCGTTCCCTTCGTGTCCGCTTGATGCTCGCCGCCACCACCCTGGCGGTGTTGTTCATGCTGGCGTTACTGCCGGCGATGCAGGGCGCGTTCAGCCTGGCGTTGCAGGACTCCATCGAGCAGCGCCTGGCGTCGGACGTCACCACGCTGATCTCCGCCGCCCGGGTGGATAACAACCGCTTGCAGATGCCGGCGCAGTTACCCGATGAGCGTTTCAACCTCACCGACAGCCGTTTGCTCGGCTACATCTATGACCGCGAAGGTCACTTGGTCTGGCGCTCGAGGGCCACCCAGGAAGAGAACATCAACTACAAGCCGCGTTACGACGGGCGCGGGAACGAGTTCGCGAGGATTCGCGAAGCCAATGGTGAAGAGTTTTTCGTCTATGACGTCGAGGTCAAGCTGCTCGGCGGCAAAAGCGCGGCGTTCAGCATCGTCGCGCTGCAACCGGTGCGCGAATACGAAGTCACCCTCGAAGGCCTGCGGGAAAACCTCTACCTGGGCTTCGGTGCCGCGTTGCTGGTGTTGCTCGTCTTGCTCTGGGTCGGCCTGACCTGGGGCTTGCAGGCGTTGAGCCGGCTGAGCCAGGAGCTGGACCAGATCGAAAGCGGCACCCGCGAAAGCCTCAGCGAACAACACCCGCGCGAACTGCTGCGCCTGACCGGCTCGCTCAACCGTTTGCTGCACAGCGAGCGTGAACAGCGCAGCCGTTATCGCGACTCTCTCGACGACCTGGCCCACAGCCTGAAAACTCCGCTGGCGGTGCTGCAAGGGGTCAGCGAAGACATGGCGCAAAAGCCGCAAGAGCGCGATCAGGCTTGGGTGCTGCAAACCCAGATCGAGCGCATGAGCCAGCAGATCAGCTATCAACTGCAACGGGCCAGCCTGCGCAAAAGCGGCCTGGTGCGCCATCAGGTGCGCCTGCGCCCGGTGCTGCAAAGCCTCTGCGACACCCTGGACAAGGTCTACCGCGACAAACGCGTGCGGGTCGCCTTCGATCTGCCGGATCAGTGCTACGTGCCGATCGAGCAGGGCGCCTTGCTGGAAATGATGGGCAACCTGCTGGAAAACGCCTATCGCCTGTGCCTGAACGAAGTACGCATCAGCGTGCGCGAAACCCTCAGTAGCATTGAGCTTTGCATTGAAGACGATGGCCCCGGTGTACCACCGGACCAACGCGCACGGATTCTCGAGCGCGGCGAGCGGCTGGACCGCCAGCATCCGGGGCAGGGGATTGGCTTGGCGGTGGTCAAGGACATCATCGAAAGCTACAGCGCCAAGTTGACGCTGGGGGATTCGCCGATGGGCGGCGCGGCGTTCCGGATTCATTTTCCGGTGGTTTGATGTAGGGGCTTGGCCGAAAAGATCGCAGCCTCGTTGCACTCGACAGCTCCTACAGGTGGACGCAAATCCCTGTAGGAGCTGTCGAGTGCAACGAGGCTGCGATCTTTTGATCTTAAACGGCGATGTTTAAACGATACTTCCAGAAACTCACCCAACCTACACATCCTTGCGCCGCTGCCTACGACTACGCCAGAATCCGCCGGCTAGTGCGCCTGGGGCGTGGGCTATATCGTTTCCCTGTCGTTGACGAATCAGCGATCGGGTCTCGCAGCCCGTGTATCTCTAGACGCACAACATCCTCCGTTCACATTATGGCGGCTGTACGTGGGAGACCTTCGGGTCTGCCGGTTCTAGAGTCCCGGTCTGCGACCCGCGTATAGCTGCCACCTTCTTTCGTCTCGCAGCGAACAGTGGCGGCTCCATGACTCTAGGAGGCTTTATCCATGTTCAAACCAACACCTAATCCACCAGCACCCGACGACGTCTCCCCCTACGAATCCCTCGATTCCAAAAAACTCCACGAAGCCGCCGACCGCGCCCTCGACCACTACCTCAAACCACCCACTCCCAAAGACACCAAGCGCAAACCCAGCACCATTTACCATGTCGGTGCGAAGGTCGATAACGAAACCCTGCTGGTCAACGCCTGCGAATCCCTGGCATCGGCGAGCGTGATGCTCAGTGAGTTCGCCGGGTTGATGGACATGCCACATCGCAACATGATGTTGGGGATTCAATCGGTGGTCATGCTCGGGGAGCTGGCCGTCAACCGGGTACTGGATAACCTCGATCCGCAGAATACCGCTGGCTAGTCGACGGTGTTTGCTCCTCTCAGAAAACGGCCTTCGCGGGCCGTTTTTTTGGCTTAAAAGATCAACCAATGCCCTCGCACCTGTCGACCGTTCGTCTTAATACGGCCTCTACCTGTTATTTCTGACAGTAGCCACAGGCTTTGCTCAAGTGTCTGATTGTGCTGATCCGGTCGCGCTCGCGGCCCCTGTCGACGACTAGAGGTGTCCCATGACGGTCAATCAAACAAACCTTGGTGTGATGGCGCTTTCACCCGTGAAATTTGCGGGGGCAACACCTGGTGTTATCGTCGATCCGCCGCCGCCTGTCGACGTGCCGGTGGAGGGCCTGCCGCGAGCGAGTTTCAGGGAGGTCGTCAAAAAGGACGGCAGTCGGGAAGGGGCGGTTCAGGCTGTGGTCGATCCGCCATTGCTTGGGGGGTATCTCAACATTGCGCTGTACGTGAAGGGGCCTCGGGATACTCAGCCGCAGTTGATCGAGCGCAAACCGGTGGCCCCGGCCGATCAGAACGATCCTGTGTATTTCAACGTCTTCCAGTCGCTTCTGAATGACGGCGTGCATGTTTTCACTTACGAGGTAGAACGCACCAGCGGCAACAGTGGCCCATCAACCGAGTCATGGGCGCTTTATCACCGCGACCTTCCCGGCGGGAATGACGTTCCCGGTACAGGGGCTCATCCCCATCTGGACATCAGCCCGCCGCCCGAACTGGGCAATCCGCCTCAGATCGGCAAGGACGAGGTGGATAAAGGTGTACGTCTCACGTTGCGCTATCCGTTCATGAACGCCTATGACGTCATCACCCTGGAGCTTAATCGCGAGCGTTTCACCTTCACGGTGCAACCCGGTGAGGAAGGCAAACCGTACGTGATCGTCATCACGCGGGCGATGTTCGAACGGGCCGGTAGTCACCCGGAGTTTGCGATCTCCTACACCGTGGTTTCCCAGGTGAACAACCCGACCGACAAGCGGCGTTGGTCGCGCACGATCAAGGCCAATGTCGATACGGAGCGCGTCACGCTGACGGCTCCGGATCTGAGCGAGAACCCGGATGATCCCTCCGATGACCCGAGCACCATTGATCTGGGCAAGGTGAAGGACTTTCTGTACGTGCTGGTCCATGTGTTTTCGCCACTCTGGATGGCCGGCGATATCGTTCGAGTGAGTTACGCATGTACGCCAGAGACTGGGCCGGTGGTGAGGCACAGTGCAGAAGCCACGGTCAGTCGACTGCCTTTTATTCAAAAATTGCCGGTACCGGTGGCCAAGATTCTTCTGGATAGCCAGGTGTCCGTGACTTATGAGCAGATCAGGGGAGGCAAGGTCATTGGTGTTTCCAAAGTGGCCGAGGCGCAGGTCATTGGCGAAGGCGCGATCAAACTGAATCCTCCAACGCTGGTCGGCACTGCCAGGCCCCTCGATCCTTTTGAGCTGGCCACCCTGCGCGTCGAGTATCTGGACGCCCGTGCCGGGGACAAGGCTCAGTTGATCGAAATCAACCCGCCGACCGGTGCCACGCCATTTCCAGCGGTGGCTTTCAACACGAACAAGCGGACGAACACTGTCCTGACCCAGGCATTTCTTGCGGAGCGGCAAGGGAGCCAACTGAGGTTTCGCTGGTTGTTGATTCGGGGTGGCAAGGCGATTGCCCGGTCAGGGGCGTTGTTGGTGACTGTTGCACGGATTGAGGACGGCGATGCCCGTTTGCCGGTAGCGGAAATTCTGCAGGCGAAGGCGGGTGGACTAAATCTAGATGATTTTGAGGTCGACGCTACCTTCCGACTTCTCCCATGGGTATCTATAGCGATCGGGCAGAGCATTGATGTAACGGTCGTGGATAGAAATCATGCACCGCTTCCGGTTTTGCAGAACCACCGTATAACAGAACAGGACGTGACAAACGGATTGACCCAGGCAATATCGCGTCCATGGCTCGATGCGTTATTTGATAATGCCGAAATAACACTCAAGGTCGAGGTAACAGTCGGCGGTCATACCGTTGTCTTCAAGGACGTTAACTACATCGTCAGCCTTCGATCGTATGCCGGCTCTGAAGACTTCGAAAGTTCACCTCTGATTGGTTTTAACCCCGGCTCCGTACATAAGTTTGCAAGTGGAATAACGCTAAAGTCACTGGGCGGAATTGTTCATTTGACGAATGTTCATACCACCGACAGAAACTACACGTCGCTACTCGGACGCGTCACGCTGAACATGCTAGGCACGGTTGAAATCACCCTTCCGGGTTTAGCCAGTCATGTCAGCTTTTTGTTCGTTTCGCACCAGTTGCACGAAGAGAATGCAGTCGTTTATATGGATGAACGAGGCAATGTCATTGGCACGATGCCATTGCCTTATACGAGTCTCTACCAATACGCCTATGTCAGTTTCAGTGCGCCGGGCAAGAGCAGAATAAAATCAATCATTATTCGTAATAGAGATGACATGTACGTCGACAAATTCGAGGTGAGGTAGATAAGGCACTTCGGTGCGCCGGGTTCTAGAGTCCTGGTCTGCTAACCAGGGTACAGCTGCCACCTCTTTTTGATAACGAAACCCTGCTGGTCAACGCCTGCGAATCCCGGGCGTCAGCCAGCGGGATGCTCTGTGAGTTCGCCGGGCTGATGGACATGCCCCATCGCAACATGATGTTGGGGATTCAATCGGTGGTCATGCTCGGTGAGCTGGCCGTCAACCGGGTGCTGGATAACCTTGATCCGCAGGGCTGACGAAAGTCTGTGGTGAGAGCACTTATTGTGGCGAGGGAGCTTGTCGGATCGCCGCACCGTCCCGCTCGGCTGCGCAGCAGTCGCAAAACCGGTGTATGCGGTGCACCTGAAACCTGCGGTTGCAGATTTTGGGGTCGCTTCGCAACCCAGCGGGAGCAAGCTCCCTCGCCACAACAGCATGGCTGCCTGCAAAGTTGTGAAATCAGTTCTCCTGCGCCCGATAAGCCCCTGGCGTCAACCCCGTCCACTTCTTGAACGCCCGGTGAAACGCCGAAGGTTCGGAAAACCCCAACTGCTCGGCAATCTGTTGCAACGATAGATCCGCCCGCCCCAGGTGATAAATCGCGATGTCCCGGCGTAACTGATCCTTCAATTCCTGAAAACTCGTGCCTTCCTCACGCAAATGCCGACGCAAGGTTTGCGGGCTGATGTGCAGGTGCGCCGCCACTGCTTCCAGGTCCGGCCAGCGTGCACTGTCGCGGCTGAGCAAGCGCCGCAATTGGCTGCTCAGGCTGTCGCCTTCGTCGGGGCGTGACAGCAGGTCGGCGGGGGAGCGCTCGAGAAAGTGCTTGAGGGTTCGTTCGTCCTGCAACAGCGGCATGTTCAGGTAGCGGCTGTGGAACAGCAGGCTACTCTGAGTAGTATCGAACGTTAGCGGGCAGGAAAACAGCAAGTCGTATTCGGCCCCGTGCTCGGGCCTCGGGTAGCTGAATGTGGCGTGCTCCAGACGAATGCGCTGGCCGATCAGCCAGCTGCCGAACCGATGCCAGATCACCAGCAGGCTTTCGCTGAGGAAGTGGTCCGGGTCCCACAGCGGCGAATCGTCGAGGCTCAGGCGAATCATCTCGCCTTCGCGGCTCAAGGTCAGACGCGGCGCCCCGGGAAACAGGCTGTAAAACAACAGGCCGCGATTGAGTGCTTTCTCCAGCGTGCGGCAGTGGATCACCGCGTGGCACATCATCGCGAAGCTGCCGGGTTTGCTCGGGGCCTGCCCGAAGCCCAGGTATTCGTCGTCCAGGGCCAGCCACAATCCCTGGATCAACCGGGTGAACTGTTCCGGCGCGATTCGGGCGCGCGGTTCTTCAAGCAACTCGGGGCTGATCCCCAGTTGCTGCAGCAGGCTCGAATAGTCGTAGCCACGTCGGCGTGCGCCGCCGAGGGCGGCACGGGCGAAATGGCTGGCGATGGTGCGTTCACGCATGGGGCAGGTCCGTCCACTGAGCAATGGATGGTAGCGGTGCCCATCGACGATGAACAAGGCGGATATCCGCCAAATTACAGGACGAGGTCAAGCGGGTTGGCGGAAATCCGCCACATAGTTGTAACTGGTTGGTGACCAAAAGAAACCTGTAACCCTTGATGTCAAAAGGCTCGCAGGCTTTTTGGTGAATGTGGCACGGGCCTTGCGATACAACCAGCAGATGCCTGCCGTTGCGCAGCTCGACAAAACAAATCCCTCCAGTGCAGGAGGGTTCGCAATTGAAGTGTCTTGGGCAACAGATGGATGTTGTCACCGGGCGCTCTTGAGGAACTTTGCAATGACGACTCGTCAGCCACTGTACAAATCCCTGTATTTCCAGGTGATCGTTGCCATCGCCATCGGCATCCTGCTCGGTCACTTCTACCCGCAGACCGGTGTAGCCCTCAAGCCGTTGGGTGACGGGTTCATCAAACTGATCAAAATGATCATCGCTCCCATCATTTTCTGCACCGTCGTCAGCGGTATCGCGGGCATGCAGAACATGAAGTCGGTCGGCAAGACCGGCGGTTACGCGCTGCTGTATTTCGAAATCGTTTCGACCATTGCACTGCTGGTCGGTCTGGTGGTGGTCAACATTGTGCAGCCGGGTAACGGCATGCACATCGATGTCACCACGCTGGATGCCTCCAAAATCGCAACCTACGTGGCTGCCGGTGCGGATCAAAGCGTCGTTGGCTTCCTGCTGAACGTGATCCCGACCACCATCATTGGTGCGTTCGCCACGGGCGATATCCTGCAAGTGCTGATGTTCTCGGTGATCTTCGGTTTCGCCCTGCATCGCCTGGGTGCCTACGGCAAGCCGATCCTGGACTTCATCGATCGCTTCGCCCACGTGATGTTCAACATCATCAACATGATCATGAAGCTCGCGCCGCTCGGTGCCTTGGGCGCCATGGCGTTCACCATCGGTGCCTACGGTGTGGGCTCGCTGGTGCAACTCGGTCAGTTGATGGCTTGCTTCTACATCACCTGCCTGCTGTTCATTCTGGTGGTGCTGGGTGGTATCGCTCGCGCTCATGGCTTCAGCGTGCTGAAAGTGATCCGCTACATCCGTGAAGAACTGCTGATCGTACTGGGTACTTCCTCTTCGGAGTCGGTACTGCCACGCATGCTGATCAAAATGGAGCGTCTGGGGGCGCAGAAATCCGTGGTAGGTCTGGTGATCCCGACCGGCTACTCGTTCAACCTCGACGGTACGGCGATCTACCTGACCATGGCGGCAGTGTTCATTGCTCAGGCAACCGACACCCACATGGACATCACTCACCAGATCACTCTGCTGGTGGTGTTGCTGCTGTCCTCCAAAGGCGCTGCTGGCGTGACCGGTAGTGGCTTCATCGTACTGGCCGCTACCTTGTCCGCTGTTGGCCACCTGCCGGTTGCCGGCCTGGCGCTGATCCTGGGTATCGACCGTTTCATGTCCGAAGCCCGCGCGTTGACCAACCTGATCGGTAACGCGGTTGCCACCATTGTTGTGGCCAAGTGGGTCAAGGAACTCGACACCGACGTGCTGCAATCCGAGCTGGCCTCGGGCGGTCGCGGCATTGCCGACGAGCCTAAAGATGATGTTTTGGGCCACGTCGAAGGGGCAACCCCGACGAACGCCAAGTAAGCCTTGTTGTAATGAAAAACCCGCTTCGGCGGGTTTTTTGTTGCCTGCGATTTGAGCGTAACGGTCAGCGTCACTGGCACATAAGGTGATTGCTGCAATGTCCCGGGCTGCCTAGGCTTGGGGGACTGCACTGGAGAACGCTCATGCTCGGTCCACTGGCATCACTCAAGGTTCTGGATTTCTCGACATTGCTGCCGGGGCCGTTCGCCTCGTTGCTGTTGGCGGACATGGGCGCCGAGGTGCTGCGCATCGAATCGCCGACCCGCATGGATTTGCTGCGGGTGCTGCCGCCCCATGATCAGGGGGTGTCGGCCAGCCACGCCTACCTCAATCGCAACAAGCGCAGCCTGGCGCTGGACCTCAAGCAGCCCGAGGCGCTGGACGTGATCAAACAGTTGTTGGCGGACTACGACATCGTGCTGGAGCAGTTCCGCCCTGGTGTGATGGAACGCTTGGGCCTTGGCTATGACGCCTTGAAGGCGATCAATCCGCGGCTGATCTATGTGTCGATTACCGGTTACGGCCAGACCGGCCCTTACAGGGACCGCGCCGGCCACGACATCAACTATTTGGCTTTGGCGGGGCTGGCGAGCTACACCGGCCGCGCCGACAGCGGCCCGTTGCCGTTGGGCATGCAGGTGGCGGATGTCGCCGGCGGTTCGTTGCATGGGGTGATCGGTTTGCTGGCGGCGGTGATCGCGCGCCAGCAGACGGGGCAGGGGCAGCATCTGGATGTGAGCATGACCGACTGCGCCTTCAGCCTGAACGCCATGGCTGGTGCCGGGTACCTGGCCTGTGGCGTGGAGCCGGGCAGGGAAGACCAGATGCTCAACGGCGGCGGTTTCTACGACTACTACCGCTCGCGCGATGGCCGCTGGTTGGCGGTGGGCAGCCTGGAACCAGGGTTCATGCAGCAACTGTGCACGGCGTTGGGCCGGCCAGAGCTGGCAGCCGAGGGACTGGCCCCCGAACCTGCCCGGCAACAGGCGCTCAAGAACGCGCTGAACATTGAATTCGAAAAACACGACTTTGCCTGGCTGTGTGAGCTGTTTGCCGGGGTCGATGCGTGTGTTGAACCGGTGTTGAGCCTGGGCGAAGCGGTTCGGCACCCGCAGTTGAAGGCGCGGGAATTGGTGACTGAGGTGCCGCGGGGCGATGGGACCACTCAGGCGCAGATGGCCTGTCCGTTGAAGTTTTCAGCGGGGTTGCCTGAACCACGGCATATCGGGGCGAGGCTGGGTGAGCATACCGATCAGGTGTTGGGGGAGTTGGGGTTTAGTGTTGAGCGGATTGAAGCGTTGCGGCGTGCCAGGGTGGTTGTGTAGTGGCTGTACGGACGCCTTCGCGAGCAAGCCCGCTCCCACATTGGGATTGTGTCAAGGCGAAGATCAAATGTGGGAGCGGGCTTGCTCGCGAAGGGGCCGGCCCAAACACCATAAATCTCACTACTCGACCCGCATCTCCCCACTGAACACCAACGTGCTGCGACAACGCCGACACAAATACCGCCGCCCCTGCCTCACCAAACCATGACGCTGTGCCGAAAACGGGAAATCACTGTCGAGGCACGGGCATTTGTAGATGTAACGGGTCACGCTGCGGCGTTTGACGTCATAGGTGTGGCAGCGGTTGGGCGGCAGTTCGTAGACGCCGCGCATGATCAGTTGCCACTCTTCGCCATGGGGCTGGATGCGGTCGCCGAACAGTTGATGGGCGATCAGGTGCGCCACTTCATGCGCCACGGTCTGCTTGAGGAAGTCTTCGGTGTTTTCCCGGTACAGCTGCGGGTTGAAGCGCAGCAGGTTCTCGTGCAAATGCGCGACACCGGCTTTTTGCCCGCGCAGCTTGAGGCTCACCACGGGGCGTTTGAAAGGTCGTTTGAAAAAGGATTCGGCTTGCAGGAAACAGTCTTCGACGCGGGTATTGAGTTGCTCGGGCATGCTTGATGGATCTCCAAGGATGTCGAGTATGCCGCAACCCCGAGGGCTTGCGAATCGCTCAGGCGCCGAATGGTCGTTGCTCGCATTAGAAGGCCGCCTTGCGGCGGCCTGTAGTGGCGGAGCGTGTTTTTTATGTCGGCGCTTGTTTGTCAGTTGGTATAGACCGGTCCCACGCCAAGGCCCCAGACAATCACGGTAAACGCCATGATGGCTACCAGCACCACCAATCCTACGGCGAGCACCGAGCTCGAAAACAGGAAGCCCTCGTCCGATGGAATATTCATGAACGTTGGTAGCCCTACATACAGCAGGTACACCGTGTAGCAGACAGCCGCGGTGCCGACGATCATCCCCAGCCACAAGTGCGGGTACAGCGCCGCCAGGCCGCCGACGAACAGTGGGGTGGCGGTGTACGTGGCGAATGCGATACAGCGCGCCAGGCTCGGGTTGGCGTCATAGGTACGGGCCATCCAGTGAATGAAGGCGCCCATCACCGCGACACCGCCGAGCATCGCCAGGTACGACATGATGGTCATCCATAGCGCGCTTTCCATAGTCAGCATGACCGGCGCTCGGTTACCGATGACCCAGCCGACTTGCGTAGTGCCGATAAACGCCGATATGGCAGGGATCGCCGCCAGAATCAGGGTGTGCGTCAGGTACATGTGGCTGATGCTTTCTTCCTCGTCGCCACGGATTTCTTTCCATTCCTGGTCAGGGTGGGTAAAGAGTCCCACTACGTGATGGATCATGCCAGTCACTCCTCTTGTTGTTGCCATCGCCCCCCAGCGGAGCGCTTACAGGCCAAAGTGGCCAGGTAAGAACAGGTCTGAATACGCGTGCGACCTTATGTCGCAGTATAGAAAGGAGTTACTTGCAATAGTGCGAGGGCTTTAGAGCAAATCGCGCTGTAAAGCACACCGTTAATCGCGGAAGTGTCTTGAGATTTTGATCCTCGGTGGTGCTGAAATGACCGAAGATCGCGGATATGCACCCGGATCTCGTACGATCCGTCAGGGCTCTTCGCCCTTGAAGGGTTTTTGCGTAAAATGCCGGCCTTTCGTCACACCTCACGGATTTCGCGTCATGGGCACTCTTACGGTCAACCAGAACAAACTGCAAAAGCGCCTGCGCCGCCAGGCCGGTGAGGCTGTTGCCGATTTCAACATGATTGAAGACGGCGACAAGGTCATGGTCTGCCTGTCCGGTGGCAAGGACAGCTACACCATGCTCGACGTGCTGATGCATTTGCAGAAAGTCGCCCCGATCAAGTTCGAGATCGTCGCCGTGAACATGGACCAGAAGCAGCCAGGCTTCCCCGAGCATGTGCTGCCGGCTTACCTCAAAGAACTGGGCATCGAGTACCACATCGTCGAGAAAGACACCTACTCGGTGGTCAAGGAGCTGATCCCGGAAGGCAAGACCACTTGCTCGCTGTGCTCGCGCCTGCGTCGCGGCACGCTGTACACCTTTGCCGACGAAATCGGCGCGACCAAAATGGCCCTCGGTCACCACCGTGACGACATCGTCGAGACGTTCTTCCTGAACATGTTCTTCAACGGTTCGCTCAAGGCCATGCCGCCAAAGCTGCGCGCCGACGACGGGCGCAACGTGGTGATTCGCCCGCTGGCCTACTGCAACGAAAAAGACATCCAGGCCTACTCGGACCTCAAGCAATTCCCGATCATCCCGTGCAATCTCTGCGGCTCCCAGGAAAACCTGCAACGCCAGGTGGTTAAAGAGATGCTGCAGGAGTGGGAACGCAAGACCCCGGGCCGCACCGAGAGCATTTTCCGCAGCCTGCAGAACGTGATCCCGTCGCAACTGGCGGACCGCAACCTGTTCGACTTCACCAACCTGCGTATCGACGAAAGCGCCGCATCGCGGTTCGTCAACGTAGTGAACCTCTGACGGTTCAAGTCACTCAGACACACGGCGCTCGCGGGCGCCGTTTTCATTTCATCCCGTAGGAGAGGGCATGCGCGATTACAAGTGGCTGCACGAATACTGTCTGAACCGCTTCGGTTCGGCGGCTGAACTGGAAGCCCATCTGCCGGTTCCCAAGACCCCGGCGCAATTGCGCAAGATCAGCGACGACCGCTACCTCTCGACCATGGCATTGCGGGTATTCCGTGCCGGGCTCAAGCACAGCCTGGTGGATGCCAAGTGGCCGGCGTTCGAAGAAGTGTTCTTCAAGTTCGACCCGGAAAAAGTCGTGCTGATGAGCGCCGAACATCTGGAGCGCTTGATGCAGGACGCGCGAATTATCCGCCACCTGGGCAAGCTCAAGAGTGTGCCGCGCAATGCGCAGTTCATTCTGGACGTGGCCCATGAGAAGGGTAGTTTCGGTGCGTTGATCGCCGACTGGCCGGTAACCGATATCGTCGGCTTGTGGACCTACCTGAAAAAACACGGCCATCAGTTGGGCGGGTTATCGGCGCCGCGATTCTTGCGGATGGTCGGCAAGGACACCTTCGTGCCGAGCTACGACGTGGTGGCAGCGCTGAATGCACAGCAGATCATCGACAAGGTGCCGAGCAGTTTGCGCGACCTGGCCACGGTGCAGAATGCGTTCAACCAGTGGCACGAAGAGAGTGGTGGACGGCCGATGAGCCAGATTTCGATGATGCTGGCGTATACCGTTAACCACTGACGAAGATGATCATTCCCACGCAGAGCGTAGGAACGATCACCGCGGGGCTATCAGGCGGGGGCAATCTCGCCTTCCCCCGCCAACTTGCGGTTCAACTGATACCGCCACCGCACATACAGCATCGCCGAGCAGAACACAGCCAGGCTCGCGCCCATCTCCAGCAAACCGAACAGCTGCCGGTTCGGGTCATAGGCGGCCAATGCGCCCTTGATGAAATACAGATTCACCACAAAACACATCCACGAATGCCCACGGGCACTGCCGACGATCATTCCCGGTGCCAGCAACAACAGCGGCACCAGTTCGATCAGCAGAATCACCCACGGCCGCGCGCCATGCAGGTCGGCGAACACCAGGTAGTAGGCGCAAAGCAGCCCCGCCAGGCCGAAAAAGCACAGCAGGCTGATGACGCGCATCGCCCGTACACGCGGTTCGAGCCATTCGATGGCAGGCAACACCTTAGGCTTCTTAGCCACGATGGCTCTCCAGTTTCTGCGCAGTCTTCGCCAGGCGCAGGCCCAAGGCACGGCACAATGCGACTTCATGTTCGTTCAAACCGCTTTTGCCATCGGCCCCGGCGTGATGACTGGCGCCGTAAGGCGTGCCGCCGCCACGGGTTTCCAGCAGCGCCGATTCGCTGTAAGGCAGGCCGGTGATCAACATGCCGTGGTGCAGCAACGGCAGCATCATCGACAGCAGTGTGGTTTCCTGGCCGCCGTGCAGGCTGGCGGTCGAGGTGAAGACCCCGGCCGGTTTGCCCACCAGGGCGCCGGTCAGCCACAGGTTGCTGGTGCCGTCGAGGAAGTATTTCAGCGGTGCGGCCATGTTGCCGAAGCGGGTCGGGCTGCCCAGGGCCAGGCCGGCGCAGTTCTTCAAATCGTCGAGGCTGGCGTACAGCGCGCCTTCATCGGGAATGTCCGGCGCCACGGCTTCGCATTCAGTGGAGATCGCCGGCACCGTGCGCAACCTGGCTTCAAGGCCGGCCTGCTCGACGCCACGGGCAATCTGCCGGGCCATTTCATTGGTCGAGCCGCTGCGGCTGTAATACAGCACCAGAATGTACGGCGCGCTCACGGCAGCAACTCCAGTACATTCTCCGGCGGACGGCCGATGATGGCTTTGTCGCCGACTTCGAGAATCGGCCGCTCCATGAGCTTTGGGTGCGCGGCGATGGCGGCGATCAATTGCGCTTCGCTCAAGCTGCTGTCGGCCAGGTTGAGGGTTTTGTACTCGTCCTCGCCGGTGCGCAGCAATTGCCGGGCGCTGATTCCGAGTTTGCTCAACAGGCTCTGGATTTGCGCGGCGTCCAGTGGTGTTTCCAGGTAGCGGACGACCGTTGGCGTCAGGCCTCGGGCTTCGATGAGTTCGAGCGCACCGCGGGATTTCGAGCAGCGCGGGTTGTGATAAAGCGTCAGATCGGTCATGTGCGGGTCGCTTCTTGCGTAAAGTGGCGGCTATTCTAACTGTGCGGCGCGTAATCCAGAACCTTGGGAGGCGATGGGTCGCAGGTGCATTCTATTTTTGACAAGGATTGAGACATGACAAGGCGACTGGCAGCAGCATTGGCGATCATGGGGGCGTTATTGCTGGGGGGCTGTGGCAACGACTATGGCATCGACCAGAATGGTCACAAGGTCGCCGCCGAGCGTCTGGATAAACAATGGCTGGTGCTCAATTACTGGGCCGAGTGGTGCAGCCCGTGCCGGACCGAAATCCCACAGCTGAATGTGTTGGCCGAGCAGCTCCAGGGCAAGAAGATCGGCGTGTTCGGGGTCAACTTCGACAATGTGCAGGGCGAAGAGCTCAAAGGCGCCAGTGAGAAACTGGGGATCAAGTTCACCGTGCTGGCCCAGGATCCGGCCGACCTTTTCGAATTGCCGCGCAGTGAAGCGCTGCCAGTGACTTACATCATTGATAACAAGGGCAAGGTGCGGGAACAGTTGATGGGCGAGCAGACGGCGGCGGGGGTGATGGCGAAGCTTGAGGCGTTGCAGGCGACCAACTGACCGAGCACCGCCTGTGGCGAGGGAGCTTGCTCCCGCTGGGGCGCGAAGCGGCCCTAAAACCATCCGACTCGGTGTGTCAGACAATCCGCGTCGGATAGTTAGCGACTGCTGCGCAGCCGAGCGGGAGCAAGCTCCCTCGCTACAGGGGCATCACCCCTCTTCAAGCCACCAACGCAATGGCTTGCCTTCGGCCGGCCAGAAGCGCATCTGGTCAATCGGTGAGACGTCCCAGCGCTGGACGTTTTCCAGCGCCTGCAGGAAGCGTTTTTCCTGTTCCATCAACGCCGGCGCGCAGAGTTTGCGGGTACTGCCGATCTTGCCGAAGCTGAGCTTTTCACCTTCCAGGGAATACGGCGCGAACCAGTGATTGCAGCCGCCGTTACCGTAGGCCCGACCATCGTCACCGAGCGTGATGGTCAGGTGGCTGTAGTCCATCAGCGGACGTTCGCCGATCCACTCCAGAATGTAACTGCGGTTCTGTTGCAACTTTACCGGCTCGGCGGCGCAGCCCAGCAGGCTGGCACCGACCATCGTGGTCAGAGCAAGGCGTTTCATCACGCAGGCTCCTGGCACTTCGGGCACAGGTGTTTTTCGCCGTCTGCGGTCCAGCCCAGCTCGGCAATCCGTGCGGTGGCGGCCGGTTTTTCAGCCTTGTTGCCCAGCTTGGCGTCGACCGCGAACTCGAAGCTCAGCTCTTTGGCGCAGCTGTCGCAGTTGACTTTCCAGGTGTGGATCGCCAGTTCGCCGAACACCGGACCACTGGCCACCGCGACCCATTGGCCGGGCGGGTTGATCAGGTGGCGAACCGTTTCGACGGTCAGGCGCATGGACAAGTCCTTGCTGCCTTTGAGGGTCACTACCAGCACGTCGTTATTGCGAATCGAACCGCCGTTGCCGGTGACTTGATAACGCCCCGGCACCAGGGCGCGGCATTCGGTGAGGGTGTGTTGCGGGTTCATCAGGCTGTAGCGGAAATCGTGTTCGACCATGGGTCCTCCAAATATGCGCGATATGCTAGCACGGGCATCAGCACAGCATGGCGTGGGCATGTGACCTTCGATCAGGTTCAAATTGCCTGCTAATCCATGGCAAACTGCCACTTTTGCATCTCTAAGGAACAGAAATGGCGTTGATCGAATGTTACGAGTGCAAGCAACGCATCAGCTCCACGGCGCCTGCTTGCATTCATTGCGGTGCGCCTGCGGCAACGGTGCACGCGGCTACTTCGACGGCAGCGCCTGTGGAAGCACCGCTTTCTTTCGGGCGTTTGCCGAGCAATGAGAGTGTGCCTCGGGTGACCCCGGCCGCCTTCGGGCGTAAACGAAAAACCGAAATCCAGGCTGAGGTCCCGGCACCGGTGCTCAATGGACCGCGTCCGGTGGAACTCTGGCTGAAACTGATGATTTTCTTTCTGCCGCCGTTTTTTGTCTGGTTCCTGCTGCGTCGCGGGCATTCAACGGGGCAGCGCTTGCTGGGCTTCGGCTGGCTGGGCCTGATGATCCTCTTGTCCAAGGCCTGAGCCGTTCAGCGCTCGACCTGATTCTGTGGCGAACCGGCCGCCCAGGCCGCGATGTTCTGCAAAGTTGTCGCGGCAATCGCGCCCAGGGCTTCGCGAGTGAGGAAGGCCTGGTGTGCGGTGATGATCACGTTTGGAAAGGTCAGCAGGCGCGCCAGCACATCGTCTTGCAGTGGCAGGTCGGAGCGGTCCTCGAAGAACAACTGCGCTTCCTCTTCATAGACATCGAGCCCCAGATACCCCAATTGACCGTCTTTCAACGCATCGATCAGCGCCGGCGTGTCCACCAGACCGCCACGCCCGGTGTTGATCAACATCGCGCCGGGCTGCATGTGCGCCAGTGACTCGCGGTTGATCAAATGTTTGCTCTGCTCGTTGAGCGGGCAATGCAGGCTGATGATCTGAGACTCGGCCAGCAGTTGCGGCAAGCTCAGGTAGCGCGCGCCGAGGGCTTCGACCTGTGGGTTCGGATAGGGGTCATAGGCCAGCAATTGGCAGCCGAAGCCGTGCATGATCTTCGCAAAGGTCGCGCCGATCTGCCCGGTGCCGACCACGCCGACGGTCTTGTTCACCAGGTCGAAGCCGGTCAACCCGTGCAGGCTGAAATCGCCCTCGCGGGTACGGTTGTAGGCGCGGTGCAGACGGCGGTTGAGCGCCAGGATCAACGCCACCGCGTGTTCGGCCACGGCGTGGGGCGAGTAGGCTGGGACTCGCACAACCGTCAGCCCCAGGCGCTTCGCCGCCGGGAGGTCGACATGGTTGTAACCGGCCGAGCGCAGGGCGATCAGGCGTGTGCCGCCCGCTGCCAGGCGTTCAAGCACCGGGGCGCTGAGGTCATCGTTGATGAAGGCGCAGACCACCTCGTGATGCTCGGCCAGCGCCGCCGTGTCGAGGCTCAGTCGTGCCGGCTGGAAATGCAGTTCGATGCCGGCGGGCAGGACGGCGGCGAGAAAACTCTCGCGGTCGTAGGTCTGGCTGCTGAAAAGAATCGTGCGCATGCTGTCCTCCTGGAAGTCTCAAACCCCGTAGCAGCCTTCGGCAGCTGCCATAGGGTTTAAGCTTAGCGTTCAGGTCCTCCTGCGTTATTGCGCTGCATCAGGCATTGATGCGCGCATGGGCCGCGAGGCGATTGATGGCGCGTTCGAGTTCTTCCAGTGCGACGGGGGCTTTCGGGTCCTGTTGCTTGAGCAGGGTTTCGCTGCGCTGGCAGGCGGCGCGCAGTTGCGGGACGCCGCAATAACGGGTTGCCCCGTGCAGGCGATGGACCCGCTCGATCAGGGCATTCTGGTCGTTGGCTTCACGGGCCACGCGGATGGCCTCGCGGTCGGCTTCCAGGGAGGCCAGCAGCATGGCCAGCATGTCCGCCGCCAGATCGGCCTTGCCGGCCGCCAGGCGCAGGCCTTCTTCGTGGTCCAGCACCTGCAGTTCATGACCGCTGTTGTTATCGCTATTACGCTCCGGACCCTGATTGCGCAGCGCCAGGCCCGTCCATTTCAACACCACTTGCGCCAGTTGCCGTTCGCTGATGGGTTTGGTCAGGTAGTCGTCCATGCCGCTTTGCAGCAATGCGCGTTTTTCATTGGCCATCGCATGGGCGGTGAGGGCCACGACCGGCAGTGGCGTGCAATGCCGCTCGCTTTCCCATTGGCGAATGGCTTCGGTGCTTTGGCGCCCATCCATGCCGGGCATTTGCACGTCCATCAACACCAGATCGAAAGTCTCGTTCTGTACGGCCTTGACCGCAGCGTAACCGCTTTCTACCGCGAGCACCTTGGCGCCCATGTCTTCGAGCAGGGTTTGCACCAGCAGCAGGTTGGCCGGGTTGTCGTCCACGCAAAGGACCTTCGGCGCGCGGCTGGAAACCGGCTCGGCGGGGTCGCTGCGCTGCTGGCGCGGGTTGACCAGATCAGACAGGGCCCGACGCAGCTTGCGGGTGCAGGCGGGTTTGGACTGGAGCTGACTGTGGGGGTTGGGCACCGAGAGATGGAACAGCGTCAGTTCGGTGGTCGGGCACAGCACCAACACTCTGCAGCCCAGGTGTTCAAGGTCCCAGATGTGCTGGTTGAGGCGCTCCGGCGGCATGTCGTTGCTGGTGATGCCGAGCACCGCCAAGCCGATTGCCTGATCGGTCTGGTGAGCGCCGGTCACGCCATTGGCCAGGCTTTCCAGGGTATTGAACGGCGTGACGCTCAGGCCACAGTCTTCCAGTTGATGCTGCAATGCCTGACGGGCCAGTTCATGGTTTTCCAGGACAGCCACCCGCTGCCCGAGCAACGGTGGGCCGGGCAGGTCTTCGGCGTCGTCGCGGGTTTTGGGCAGGCTCAGGCTGATCCAGAATTCCGAGCCTTCGCCCGGCGTGCTGTCGACGCCGATCTCGCCGCCCATTTGTTCGATCAGCCGTTTGGAAATCACCAATCCGAGGCCGGTGCCGCCGGGTTGTCGGGACAACGAGTTATCGGCCTGGCTGAAGGCCTGGAACAGGGCGCGCACGTCCTGGTTCGACAGACCGATGCCGGTGTCCTGAATGCTGATGCGCAGTTGCACGCTGTCTTCATGCTCTTCTTCGAGCATCGCCCGGGCGACGATGGTGCCTTCGCGGGTGAACTTGATCGCATTGCTCACAAGGTTGGTGAGGATCTGCTTGAGTCGCAACGGATCGCCCACCAGCGACAGTGGCGTATCGCGATAAACCAGGCTCACCAGCTCAAGCTCTTTGGCGTGGGCGGCCGGGGCGAGGATGTTCAGGGTGTCTTGCAGCAGGTCGCGCAGGTTGAACGGAATATGGTCGAGCACCAGTTTGCCGGCCTCGATTTTCGAGAAGTCGAGAATCTCGTTGATGATCCCCAACAGGCTGTCTGCAGACTTTTCGATGGTGCCCAGGTAATCGAGCTGGCGCGGCGTCAGTTCGCTTTTTTGCAGCAGGTGCGTGAAGCCGAGAATGCCGTTGAGCGGCGTGCGGATTTCATGGCTCATGTTGGCCAGGAACTCGGACTTGATCCGGCTCGCCTCCAGGGCTTCCTTGCGCGCCAGGTCCAGCTCGATGTTCTGGATTTCGATGGTTTCCAGATTCTGACGCACGTCTTCGGTGGCCTGGTCGACGCTGTTTTGCAATTCTTCCTGAGCGTTCTGCAGCGTCCCGGCCATGCGGTTGATGCCGGACGCCAGTTCATCCAGTTCCTGGCTGCCGAGGGGCGGCAGGCGGGTTTCCAGGTGACCGTCCTTGAGTTGTGCCACGGCTTGTTTGATCTGACTCAATGGCCGATTGATGGTTCGGCCCATGCGTAACGCCAGCAGCGCCGCACCGGCCAGGCCTCCGCCGATCAGCAGCAGGCTGGCGAACAGGCTGCGGTAGCCGCGCAGCAGCATTCCGTTGTGGGACAGTTCGAGTTCGACCCAGCCCAGCAGGCGGTCGGCTTCATCGGGGATCAGGTCACCAGCCAGGTTGCGGTGCTTGCCGAACACCGGCAGCAGGTAACGCGTGGCGTCATTGCCACTGCGGCGCAGCAACTGTGAACCGTTGCCCAGGGGGGCCTGATTGAGCATGGTCGGGCCGGCATGGGCCAGCGGCGTGCGGTCGGGGGCGAGGAAGGTCACCGCGCGCACGTCGGTCTGTTCCAGGGACTGGGTGGCGATGCGCTCCAGCAGCTCGTTGTCTTTGCGACCCATGGCCGGGGCCACCAACGGTGCCAGCTGTTCGGCGATCATTTCGCCGCGTTGCATGAGCTGGGCTTGCAGGTCCGATTGCTGCATCCAGGTGAAATAGCCGCCCAGGACCAACGCCATCAGGGTGGTCGGCAACAGGGTCAGTAACAGCACGCGGCCTTTAATTCCCAGTTTCTTGAGCACGCATCTCTCCTGCATCCAGCTGTTTATTGACCTGCACATGCGTCCGGCACGCGCCACTTGCGCAGTGTAGCGATTTGCATGCGGGCAATCTTCGTAAAATTGATGTCGTCATTCGTCGGTCAGTTCAATGCTTTGGTCCAGGGAGACAAACCTTGGGTTGCCCCTGGAGAGGCAATCTTGAATAATCATCAATTGAGAATTATTTGCAGATACTCATGACTCCCATCGCGATTGGCCATCCTCGCATCCTCTCTATCGAAGACGATCCAGTGCTCGGTGCTTATGTTCATGAGCATCTGGGGCGCTGCGGTTTTCAGGTGACCTGGTGCCAGAACGGGCAGGAAGGCCTGGCGATTGCGCGCCAGCAGGCCTTCGATGTGGTGTTGATGGATATTCTGTTGCCGGGGCTCGATGGCCTGGCGGTGTTGACCCAATTGCGCCAGAGCCATTCCACGCCAGTGGTGCTGATGTCGGCGCTGGGTGCCGAGACGGATCGCATCAGTGGTTTTCGCCTCGGGGCCGACGATTACCTGCCCAAGCCTTTCAGCATGGCCGAGTTGCGGGTGCGCATCGAAGCGATCCTGCGGCGGGTGGCGTTCGACCGTCGACCAGCGCCGATACCGACGCCCCCTGCGACGGACTGCCTGCGTTTTGACGATGAACTGGGCGAGGTCTTTTGGGGCGAGTACGCGGCCGGCCTGACCCGCAGCGAGTACCGTTTGCTGGACACGCTGAACCGCAACGACGATGAAGTGTTGAGCAAGGCGTTCCTTTATCAGCAGGTATTGCAGCGCGGTTATGCGCCCCATGACCGCAGCCTCGACATGCACATCAGCCAGATTCGCCGCAAGCTCAAGGCCATCGGTTACACCGAGCGTGAAGTGCGCACGGTTTGGGGCAAAGGGTACGTATTGAGTGCGGTCGATGAAGTGGTCTGACGCGCCGGGCCGCACGGTGCTCCTGCAACAGCAATTGCTGCGCGATCTGTCCCACGAATTGCGCACGCCGCTCAGCCGGTTGCGGGTGGCCTGCGAAAGCGAGCAGGACCTGGAGCAATTGCGCGAGCGCATTAGCCGGGAAGTCGACGGCATGCAGCGCCTGGTCGAGGATGCGCTGCAACTGGCCTGGCTCGACACCGAGCGCACGTCTTTGCCCGATGAAGCGATCCAGGTCCAGGCCTTGTGGGAAATGCTCACGGAAAACGCTTGCTATGAAAGCAGCTGGCCGGCGAGTCAGTTGCACTGTGCGGTGGATGCCTCCTGCTGGGTGCGCGGCCATCTCAATACCCTGGCCCAGGCGCTGGAAAACATTCTGCGCAATGCCATTCGTCATTCACCGCAGGGCGGTGTCGTGATGTTCGATGGCCGGCGTGATGGCGACTTTTGGCACCTGTGGCTGGAGGACGAGGGCGGTGGGGTGGCTGACGAGGATCTTGAGCGAATCTTCTCGCCGTTCATCCGGCTCGACGGTTCACGGCCGGGGGATGGGTTCGGATTGGGGTTGAGCATTGCGAGGAATGCGGTGCAGCGGCAGGGCGGGCGGCTTTGGGCGGAGAATGCAGGGCGGGGCTTACGGCTGAATATGCTGTTATTGGCTGATCTCCATGGCGACAATGATGACGCCCCCGCTCCCACAATTGATATGTGTCGACCACAAATTGCGTGATCAACCCCGGCCGCGAAGAGGCTTGCTGATTTTGCCGGAGCGTTCCAGTTATTTTGTACGACCTTTCTTAAAGGGTATCGCCGACACCTTAAGCCTGACTTGACGGAATAGACTCGCGTTTTTCCTCGTCCTCCAGGAGTTCGGTATGAATGCATCCAGCGTCCCCGGCAACGCACACGACGAGCGTTTCAATGAAGTGCTTGCGCTGATTCAAAATGCCAAACAGCAGGCCATGCAGGCGGTGAATACCCAGTTGATCGAGCTGTATTGGCAGGTCGGTGCTTACATCAGTCGCAAGCTGGAACAGGCTGAGTGGGGCGATTCTGTGGTCAGCCAACTGGCTGAGCATCTGGCTCAGACTCAACCGGGGTTGCGCGGGTTTACCCGGTCGAACTTGTTTCGCATGCGCCAGTTCTATGAGACTTATCACGCTGAAGAGAAAGTCGCACCACTGGTGCGACAATTGTCCTGGTCGCATAACCTGATCATTTTCAGCCAGAGTAAACGGCCGGAAGAGCGGGAGTTCTACGTGCGTTTGGCAGTTCAGGAAAAATGGTCGAAGCGCGAACTAGAGCGTCAGTTCAAAACCGCACTGTTTGAACGAAGCGTGACCCAACCAGCAAAAATCTCAGCAGTGCTGAGACAAGCCCACCCGGCAGCGCTTGAGATATTCCGCGACGCCTACATGCTCGAGTTTCTCGACCTGCCGGGTGGCCATGCCGAAACTGATCTGCATAAAGGGTTGATGGCGCGCCTCAAAGAATTCCTGAGCGAGCTTGGCCGCGATTTCTGCTTTGTCGGTTCCGAGTATCCGCTTCAAGTGGGTGGGTGTGATTTTTCCCTGGACCTGCTGTTCTTCCACCGTGGCCTTAATTGTCTTGTAGCCATTGAGCTTAAGGTCGGTCGTTTTAAGCCGGAGTATTTGGGCAAGCTGAACTTCTATTTGGAAGCGCTGGATCGCAAGGAGCGCAAACCCCACGAAAACCCGGCCATCGGTGTGTTGCTCTGCGCCAGTAAGGATGACGAAGTGGTCGAATACGCCCTTAACCGCAGCCTGTCGCCAGCGTTGATCGCTGAATACCAGGTCCAGCTTCCGGACAAACAGCTGCTGCAGGCCAAATTGCATGAGTTTTATGCATTGAATATTGCACAAGGAGAAGAGGAGTGAACTGCTTATTCCCATAAGCCATAAGCCCCTTACTTTGCGTGATATGGCCTGCGCACGTTTGCCGGTATGATAGGCGCCCCCGCAGTCCGGATTGCGAATACGCCATGACCTTGCAGTACCCAACCATCGCCGATTGCGTCGGCAACACTCCGCTGGTCCGTTTGCAGCGCCTGCCTGGCGTCACCAGCAACACGCTTTTGCTCAAGCTCGAAGGGAACAACCCGGCGGGTTCGGTCAAGGATCGTCCGGCGC
This sequence comes from Pseudomonas sp. URMO17WK12:I6, assembly GCF_003253625.1. Lineage (NCBI taxonomy): Bacteria > Pseudomonadati > Pseudomonadota > Gammaproteobacteria > Pseudomonadales > Pseudomonadaceae > Pseudomonas > Pseudomonas sp. URMO17WK12:I6. Next base: position 52,363 of record NZ_QKYZ01000021.1, on the reverse strand, counting down.
TGTCGATGATCACCCGCGCCGAATTGCGCGGGCAGATCCACGTCGGCGACACGCTGATCGAAGCGACTTCGGGTAACACCGGGATTGCCCTGGCCATGGCCGCCGCGATCAAGGGTTACAAGATGATCCTGATCATGCCGGACAACTCCAGCGCCGAGCGTAAAGCCGCGATGACGGCCTATGGCGCCGAGCTGATTCTGGTCAGCCAGGAAGAAGGCATGGAAGGCGCGCGCGACCTCGCCCAGCGAATGGAAGCCGAAGGCCGTGGCAAGGTGCTCGATCAGTTCGCCAACGGTGACAACCCCGAGGCGCACTACACCACCACCGGTCCGGAAATCTGGCGTCAGACCCAGGGCACCATCACGCATTTCGTCAGCTCGATGGGCACCACCGGCACCATCATGGGTGTCTCGCGCTACCTGAAAGAACAGAACGAGAACGTGCAGATCATCGGTCTGCAACCCATGGAAGGCTCGGCAATTCCGGGCATCCGCCGCTGGCCGCAGGAATACCTGCCAAAGATTTATCAGGCTGATCGCGTGGACCGGATCGTCGACATGGCGCAAAGCGAGGCCGAGGACGTGACCCGTCGTCTGGCGCGCGAAGAAGGCATTTTCTGCGGCGTGTCTTCGGGCGGTGCCGTGGCGGCGATGCTGCGCCTGTCCAAAGAAGTTGAAAACGCGGTGATTGTCGCGATCATCTGTGACCGTGGCGACCGTTACCTGTCGACCGGCATTTTCGACGCGCCCAACTGATGGCCAAGCAAGAGAGAGGCCTGCGCTTTCAGCCCACGGGCGGCAGCAAGGCCCCGCAAGTCCCGACCGGCAAAAAGCAGCGTTTGACCATCGAGCGCCTGGCTAATGACGGTCGCGGTATCGCATTTTTTGAAGGTCGCACCTGGTTCGTCATCGGCGCCTTGGCCGGTGAAGAGGTCGAGGCGCGGGTCTTGGGGGCCCACGGTAAAGTGGTCGAGGCGCGTACCGAGCGGGTGTTCCAGGCCAGCCAATTGCGCCGCCCGGCACCGTGCGCCCATGCCGGTCGCTGCGGTGGTTGCAGCGTGCAGCATCTGCCCCACAACGAACAACTCGCCCTGAAACAGCGCATGCTCGCCGAGCAATTGTCGCGGGTCGCCGGCGTCGAGCCCGAAGAGTGGGCTGCGCCATTGAGCGGTCCTGAATTCGGCTACCGGCGTCGTGCCCGGGTGGCGGTGCGTTGGGACATGAAGGCGAAAAAACTCGAAGTCGGTTTCCGCGCTGCCGGCAGCCAGGACATCGTTGCCATCAACGAGTGCCCGGTGCTGGTACAGCCCTTGCAGCCGATCATGACCTGCTTGCCGGATATGCTGCGGCGCTTGAGCAAACCTCAGGCACTGGGGCATGTGGAATTGTTCAGCGGTTCGTCATTGGCGGTATTGCTGCGGCACATGGCGCCGTTGTCCGAAGCCGACATGACGATCCTCAAGCAATTCTGCGCGCTCCATGAGGCCCAGTTGTGGCTGCATGGCGACGGCGAGCCGCAACCGGTCGACGCCGATCAGACCCTGGGCTATCGCCTTGAACCGTGGGACTTGAATCTGGCGTATCGGCCTGGAGATTTCATCCAGGTCAACGCCGGGGTCAACGAAGCGATGGTCGCTCAGGCGCTGGAATGGTTGGCGCCGAAAGCCGATGAGCGGGTTCTGGACCTGTTCTGCGGGTTGGGCAACTTTGCCTTGCCGCTGGCCAGAACCGTTCGTGAAGTGGTGGCGGTGGAAGGTGTGCAGGCCATGGTCGAGCGGGCCGCCGCGAACGCCGCTAGTAATAATTTGCATAACGCGAAATTTTTTCAGGCCGATTTATCCCAGCCTTTGGCTGATGCCGAATGGGCCAGCGAAGGCTTTTGTGCGGTACTCTTGGACCCACCTCGCGACGGTGCTTTCGAGGTGGTGCGCAAGCTTGCGTCCCTGGGTGCCGAACGATTGGTTTATGTGTCGTGCAACCCTGCAACTCTGGCGCGCGACACGGTCGAATTGATCAAGCAGGGCTACCGGTTAAAACGTGCCGGGATTCTCGATATGTTTCCTCAAACGGCGCATGTCGAGGCCATGGCGTTATTTGAAGCGAGCTAGGATGGCTCGTCTGGTCCGACTGACCGTCCGTGCCGCCACGCATCAGCCCGGCGGGGCGCCCGGACAATGAAGGTCAGCGATTTGACGCATTGAATCTGCGTCGTAGGGAAGGTAAAGCAAGATGGTACAGGTGAGAGCACACCAGCCGATCAACACTGACGGCAGTATCAATCTCGAGGCTTGGCTCGATCACGCGGTCAGTATCGATACGGCACTGGATCGCGAAGCCTTGAAAGAAGCCTGCGAGTTCGCTCGCGAGGCCGAACAACAAGCCAATGCGGCGAAAAACCTGTGGTCCGAAGGGACCTCGAGTTTCCGCACCGGCCTTGAGATCGCCGAGATTCTCGCCGACCTCAAACTCGATCAGGATTCGTTGGTCGCGGCAGTCTTGTACCGCGGCGTGCGCGAAGGCCAGATCCAGTTGCCGGCGGTCAGCCAGCGCTTCGGCCCGGTGGTCGCCAAACTGATTGACGGCGTGCAACGCATGGCGGCGATCAGCGACAGTCTGAGTCCGCGTAAATCCATGGTGATGGGCACCCAAGGCCAGGTGGAAAACCTGCGCAAGATGCTCGTGGCCATGGTCGACGACGTGCGCGTCGCGCTGATCAAACTGGCCGAGCGCACTTGTGCGATCCGTGCGGTAAAAACCGCCGATGACGAGAAGCGTAACCGCGTCGCCCGTGAAGTCTTCGACATCTACGCGCCGCTGGCTCACCGCCTCGGTATCGGTCATATCAAGTGGGAGCTGGAGGACTTGTCCTTCCGTTACCTCGAGCCCGACCAGTACAAGCAGATCGCCAAGTTGCTCCATGAGCGACGGCTGGATCGCGAGCGCTTCATCAGCGATGTGATGACCCAGCTCAAGAACGAGTTGCAGGCCACCGGCGTCGAGGCTGACATCAGCGGCCGTGCCAAACACATCTATTCGATCTGGCGCAAAATGCAGCGCAAGGGTCTGGAGTTCAGCCAGATCTACGACGTGCGCGCCGTTCGCGTGCTGGTGCCGGAAATGCGCGACTGCTACACCGCGCTCGGCATCGTCCACACCCTGTGGCGGCACATCCCGAAAGAGTTCGACGACTACATCGCCAACCCGAAAGAGAACGGCTACCGCTCGCTGCACACCGCGGTGATCGGCCCTGAAGGCAAGGTGCTGGAAGTGCAGATCCGCACCCACGCCATGCACGAAGAAGCCGAGCTGGGGGTTTGCGCGCACTGGCGATACAAGGGCACCGACGTCAAGTCCGGCTCGAACCACTATGAAGAGAAAATCTCCTGGCTGCGTCAGGTTCTCGAGTGGCACGAAGAGCTGGGCGATATCGGCGGCCTTGCCGAACAGCTGCGGGTCGATATCGAGCCGGACCGGGTTTATATCTTCACTCCCGACGGTCATGCCATCGACTTGCCGAAGGGCGCGACACCGCTGGACTTCGCTTACCGCGTGCACACCGAAATCGGTCACAACTGCCGCGGCGCCAAGATCAACGGGCGCATCGTGCCGCTCAACTACAGCCTGCAAACCGGTGAACAGGTCGAGATCATCACCAGCAAGCACGGCACTCCGAGCCGCGACTGGCTGAACCCGAACCTGGGTTACATCACCACGTCGCGGGCGCGGGCGAAGATTGTTCACTGGTTCAAGTTGCAAGCCCGCGATCAGAACGTTGCGGCCGGTAAAACCTTGATCGAGCGCGAACTCAATCGCCTCGGCCTGCCGCAGGTGGATTTCGACAAGTTGGCCGAAAAGGCCAACATGAAGACCGCCGAGGACATGTTCGCTGCGTTGGGCGCAGGCGATTTGCGCCTGGCGCAACTGGTGAACCTGGCGCAGCAACTGGTCGAGCCGGAACGCGGCAACGAACAGCTGGAGCTGATCCCGCGCAAAGCCACCGGCTATAAACCGGGCAAGCGCGGCGATATCCAGATCCAGGGCGTCGGCAACCTGATGACCCAGATGGCCGGCTGCTGCCAGCCGTTGCCGGGGGACGCCATCGTCGGTTACATCACCCAGGGCCGTGGCGTGAGCATCCACCGTCAGGACTGCGCCTCGGTGCTGCAACTGGCCGGGCGCGAGCCGGAGCGGATCATCCAGGTCAGCTGGGGGCCGGTACCGGTGCTCACCTATCCGGTGGACATCATCATTCGCGCTTACGACCGTTCCGGTCTGCTGCGTGACGTGTCGCAGGTGCTGCTCAACGAGCGGATCAACGTGCTGGCGGTCAACACCCGCTCGAACAAAGAGGACAACACTGCGTTGATGTCCCTGACCATCGAGATTCCGGGGCTGGATGCGCTGGGGCGGTTGCTGGGGCGTATTTCCCAGTTGCCGAACATCATCGAAACCCGCCGTAACCGCACACCGTAAGGCGTTCACTTTTTTGTGGCCGCCAAGCTTTTGTGGGGCTGGCTTTTTTGATTGCGGCGGTGCGGCGATCCGACAAGCCAGGTTCCCACAGGTTCTCGCAGAGATTGATTGATGTATTCACTTGAAGACCTGCTGCACCTGATGAACCGTCTGCGCGACCCGCAGTACGGCTGCCCGTGGGACATCAAGCAAACCTACGCCACCATCGTCCCGCACACCCTGGAAGAAGCCTACGAAGTTGCCGATGCTATTGAACGCGGCGATTTCGATCACTTGCAGGGTGAGTTGGGCGACTTGTTGTTCCAGGTGGTTTATTACAGCCAACTGGCTCGGGAAGAAGGGCGCTTCGAATTCGCTGGCGTGGTCGACAGCATCACGCGCAAGTTGATCCGCCGTCATCCTCACGTATTTCCCACCGGTGATCTGTACGCGCCGCTGGACGTCCCGCGTCTGAATGAAGAGCAGGTCAAGCAACGCTGGGAAGAGATCAAGGCCGAAGAACGCGCCGAGAAGTCTTCGGCGCCGGAGCAGTTGTCCTTGCTCGATGACGTACCCGCGGCACTGCCGGCGTTGTCCCGTTCGGCAAAACTGCAGAAGCGCGCAGGGCAGGTCGGGTTCGATTGGCCGGACGCCTTGCCGGTGCTCGACAAGGTTCGCGAAGAGCTCGATGAAGTGCTTGAAGCCATGGCCGACAATGACTCGGCGGCGATTGCCGATGAAGTCGGCGACCTGCTGTTTTCCGTGGTCAATCTGGCGCGTCACCTCAAGGTCGATCCGGAAACCGCACTGCGTGGTGCGAACACAAAATTTGAAAGACGCTTCCGATTTATCGAACAGGCATTGCGCGACACCCACCGTCCCATAGAAGATTGCACCCTCGAAGAGTTGGACGCCTTGTGGGGCGAAGCCAAACGTCAGGAAAAGAATTTGCCCAGCTGCGGCTGAGCTGTTGCCTAAGTGAGTAAGCACCATGAGCCTTTCCCTTCGCGACCAGTTGCTCAAAGCAGGGCTGGTCAACCAAAAGCAGGCCAAACAGGTCGGCAAAGAAAAACAGAAACAACAGCGTCTGGCCCACAAAGGCCAGATCGAACTCGATGACTCCCAGCAGCGTGCGGCTCAGGAAGCCATGGCCGAGAAGGTCAAGCGCGATCAGGAGCTCAACCGTCAGCAGCAGGAGAAGGCCGAGCAGAAGGCCCGAGCCGCCCAGGTCAAGCAATTGATCGAAGTCTCGCGCCTGCCCAAGCTGAACACCGAGGACTACTACAACTTCGTCGACGACAAAAAGGTCAAGCGTATCTCCGTCAACACCCTGATGCGCAACAAGCTCAGCAGCGGTTCCCTGGCGATCGTGCATCACGCTGGCGGTTATGAAGTGATCCCTCGTGAAGCGGCCCTGAAGATTCAGGAGCGCGACCCACAGCGCATCGTGCAGCTGAATGTGAAGACAGAAGAAGTCAGCACCGAAGACGATCCGTACGCGGCCTATCAGATTCCTGACGATCTGATGTGGTAAGCCGTTAGCAGCTGCAACAACGACAAACCCCGCTCATGGCGGGGTTTGTCATTTTCAATGCGGTGGTTATGCAGAACGCGCTTCGCGTTGCTGCTCCAGTGATTCCAGTTCGGCCTTGTATTGGTGGGCTTCGGTCTCGGAGTGGAACATCCCGACCAGCAGGTCTTGTTGATGTACATCCCAGATGCGGATACCGGCGGCGATGCCTTCATGGGACATATGTGAATCGTCGCGTTCAGTTACTTTTACAGTCATCTGCTAGCTCCAATCTCTGTTATCTGCAGCAAGGCGTGTGCAGGCCTTTGTTATAAGTTTTGTTAGCTGGCTAAGTAAACGGCTGAAATCGGTAACGGACTTTTTCAAAAACGGAGAAAGTGCTGCAGCCCGCGAAATACGCGACATTCAGTCGCAGGCTGTTGAGTTCCATGACAAATGTTTCATGTTTCAAGGGCTGTCTGGCCGTAGATAAAACCTGGCCAAAAAAAACGCCCCGAACCAGTCGGGGCGTTTTTATGTGTGGCGTAGGCGGGTATTACTTACCCTGCCAGCGCTTCAGTACCAGCGTGGCGTTGGTGCCACCGAAGCCGAAGCTGTTGCTCATCACGGTGTTGATGGTGGCGTCTTCGCGAGTCTTGGTCAGGATTGGCATGTCTGCCACTTCCGGGTCCAGTTCGTCGATGTTGGCGGAACCCGCCATGAAGTTGCCTTCCATCATCAGCATGCAGTAGATCGCTTCGTGAACGCCGGCGGCGCCCAGGGAGTGACCCGACAGGCTCTTGGTGGAGCTGATGGCCGGAGCGTTGTCGCCGAACACTTCACGCACACCTTTCATTTCCATCACGTCGCCGACCGGAGTCGAGGTGCCGTGGGTGTTCAGGTAGTCGATCGGTGCGTCAACGGTGGACATGGCCATCTGCATGCAGCGGATGGCGCCTTCGCCGCTTGGGGCGACCATGTCGTAGCCGTCGGAGGTCGCGCCGTAGCCAACGATTTCCGCGTAGATCTTCGCGCCGCGGGCCAGAGCGTGTTCCAGCTCTTCGACCACGACCATGCCGCCACCGCCGGCGATGACGAAACCGTCACGCTTGGCGTCGTAGGCACGGGAAGCTTTTTCCGGAGTTTCGTTGTACTGGCTGGACAGGGCGCCCATGGCGTCGAACAGGAACGACTGGCTCCAGTGCTCTTCTTCACCGCCGCCGGCGAATACGATGTCCTGCTTGCCCATCTGGATCTGTTCCATGGCGGTACCGATGCAGTGAGCACTGGTGGCGCAGGCAGAAGCGATGGAGTAGTTCAGGCCCTTGATCTTGAACGGGGTGGCCAGGCAAGCGGAAACAGTGCTGCTCATGGTCCGCGTTACGCGGTATGGGCCGACGCGCTTGACGCCTTTCTCGCGCAGGATGTCCAGCGCTTCCATCTGGTTCAGCGTGGAGGCGCCACCGGAACCGGCGATCAGGCCGGTACGCGGGTTGGAAACTTGCTCTTCGGTCAGGCCGGAGTCTGCGATGGCATCTTTCATGGCCAGGTAGGCGTAAGCCGCCGCGTGGCCGACGAAGCGATAGATCTTGCGATCGATCAGCTCTTCGAGGGGAAGGTCAATGGAGCCGGAAACCTGGCTACGCAGACCCATTTCGGCATATTCCGGGTTGAACCGGATGCCAGGGCGGCTTGCACGCAGGTTAGCGGAGACGGTCTCTTTGTCATTGCCCAGGCACGAAACGATGCCCAGACCAGTGATAACGACGCGGCGCATGCGGATAACCCTTAGAAGTTGTCAGTGGAGGTGAAAACGCCGACCCGAAGGCCTTCGGCGGTATAGATTTCGCGGCCGTCGACAGTCACGGAACCATCGGCGATGGCCATGTTCAGTTTGCCTTTGAGGACGCGTTTGATATGGATGTTATAGGTGACTTTCTTGGCGGTCGGCAGTACCTGGCCAAAGAATTTCACTTCGCCCGAACCCAGGGCGCGACCGCGGCCCGGCAGGCCTTGCCAGCCGAGGAAGAAACCGACCAGTTGCCACATGGCATCGAGGCCCAGGCAGCCCGGCATCACCGGATCACCTTCGAAGTGGCAGGCGAAGAACCACAGGTCTGGAGTGATATCCAGCTCGGCGACCAATTCACCTTTGCCGTACTTGCCACCCTCTTCGGAGATCAGGGTGATGCGATCGACCATCAGCATGTTCGGGGCGGGCAGTTGCGCGTTACCCGGGCCGAACAGCTCACCACGACTGCAGCGCAGCAGGTCTTCCCGGGTAAAGGCGTTTTGTTTGGTCATGCGAGCTCCTCAATAGTCCATGCGGCAGGGGGGCGAATCTTCCCGGCCGATCGAAGCGTTCATGCCTCGAGTCAGCAGCCTACTCATAGACTATTGCGTTGTAGTGAAAGTCACAGTACCAAGGACATGAATGTACACTTGTGCACTGAAATTATTATTCAAGCCCCTTTTAGGGCCTGTTCGGGTGCCTAAGACTGCCGCACTTTCGTCTTTCACGCCAGTCGCAGATCGTCGAAAGGCCTGCACTACTGCACCCAACGCTGCAGAATTTGCTGCAGATCAGTGCGTTTAAAGGGCTTGGCCAGGTAATCGTTCATTCCCGCGGACAAACAGGCTTCACGATCGCCCTGCAAGGCGTTGGCCGTCAGGGCAATGATCGGCACGTCAGCGCAGCCGGGCAGTTGGCGAATCTGTCGGGTGGCCTCGTAGCCGTCAATGACCGGCAGTCGGCAATCCATCAGAATCGCTTCGAAAATCAGGCTCTCGGCGCTGCGCACCGCTTGTGCACCATCGGTGACGACGCTGACAGTAAAGCCCAGGCTGCGCAACATTGCTTCAATGACGGTGCGGTTGACCGGGTTGTCTTCCACCAGCAACACATTGCGACCTTCGCCGTGGCCATTGCCGGTATGTACTCGCGGCGTCAGCACCGGCAACGACTGCTTATACAGCGCCAAAGGAATTTCCAGGGTGAACACCGAGCCGACGCCTTCTTCGCTTTGAGCACGCAAGGTGCCGCCCATTCGTTCTGCCAGAGTGCGGGCAATCGGCAGCCCCAGCCCGGTGCCACCGTAACGTCTTGAAATAGTACTGTCGGCCTGCTGGAACGCGTTGAACATCAATTCCAGGCTTTCGGCCGGGATGCCGATCCCGCTGTCGCGCACGGTGCAGGTGAACCACAGCAATTCGTGATCCAGCGACTGCCACTGCGGTTCGATCGTGACGCGGCCCCGTTCGGTGAATTTCAGCGCATTGCCGACCAGGTTGACCAGGATCTGCCGGATCCGCGTCGGGTCGCCCTGAACCTGCAGGGCGCGCATGTCCTCGGGGATCTGCAGTTGCAGGTCAAGCCCACGTTGCACTGCGCCGTGCTGGAACGACTGGGCGCAACTGGTGATCAGGTCCGCGAGGTTGAATGCAATATGCTCCAGCTCCAGTTCCGAGCGTTCGATGCGCGAGAAGTCGAGAATGTCGTTGATCACTTTGAGCAGGTGTTCAGTCGATTCAGAAGCCAGCGCGGCGTACTCGATCTGTTCCTCGGTCATCGCGGTGGTTTCCAGCAGTTGCAGCATGCCCAGCACGCCATTCATCGGCGTGCGCAGCTCATGGCTCATCATCGCCAGGAAATCGGATTTGGCGTTGTTGGCCTTTTCCGCTTCCTCGCGGGTCTGGATCAATTGCGCCATGGCCTGATGCTGTTCGCGGCTGGCTTGTTCAAGGCCCTGGGCAAGGTTGTTGATGTGTTGTGACAGGGCGCCCAGTTCGGTGTCATCGACAATCGGCAGGGGCGTTTTGTAGTCGCCTTTCTGGATCGCCTTGACCGCATTGCCGATGTCATGGATCGGTTGCGACAGGCTGCTGGCCAGACGCCGAGCCAGCAGAAAGGTAAACAGCAGGGCGAACAGAGCCAGGATCCCGGCCTTGAACAGGATTTCCTGCTGGCGCTGGTTGAAGGCGTCATTGGACAGACCGACGATCACCCGGCCCAGGTAATCCTCTCCCGGCTTCGTGGGGGCGGTGCGGCTGTTCTGGAAGAAGTCATTGTTGAGCGCGATGCGTTGCAGCCGCACCGGTGCCTGGAACACTTCGACCTGGTGCGAACGATTGTGGGTTTCCGACGGTTGTTCGACGTACACCAGAACCCGGTTGGTGCGGTCCTGAACCTCCAGAAAACGCACATTGGGCGTGGCCAGGGTGGCTTTGAGCAAACTCTCGAGCACGTCGTTATTACCCGAGATCACCCCGTATTCGGTGGCCGGCGCCAGTTGGTTGGCGATCAGTTGACCGGTGTGGTTGAGTTCCTGGCGCAGGTCCTGGATTCGCACGAAGGTGAAAAAACTGATCAGCAGCAACGTCAGCAGCAGCGCCGGGCCGAGGCTGATGATCTGGGTACGGGTATTGATGTCCCAACCGCTATGGAAGGTCATGGGCGATGTTCTCCTTCGGCCAGCTGTGTTGCGACAGAGGCTTCATTCATCGGTTCAATGCTTAATGAACGAGCCACTTGCGGGTTGCTCAAGACCTTGAAGTGCTGCGGATAAAGGGTGCGCGGCCAGGTGCTGGAGGGGCGGTCGAGCAGTTCGTCGAGAATCTTCAGCCAATCGCTCTGGTCGCTGTAGGTGCTGGCGAGGCTGCCCGCCCTGACGAACGCGGCATTGGGACCGATCAGCGGCAGCTGCCGTGCGTAGCTGCTGAGCAGCAGGTTTTTCACGGTTTTGGGGTTGTACAGATCAGGATCATCCAGGCCCAGCAGCACATCGCTGTTTTTCAGCAGGGCCTGCAACGGGCGACTGTCATTGGTGTTGTCCCAACGCTCGGTGACCACTTCAAGGCCCAGGGGCAGGGCTGCCTGATGCAGTTCCTTCAGCAGGAATTCGCTGTGGCTGTCGAACAGCACGCCGACCCGTCGAGCCTCGGGCAGGACGAGTCGGGTCAGGCGCAATTGTCGATCCAGCGGCGGATCGCTCCAGAGCAGGCTCAGGTGCGGTGGCGAAACATCGCCAAAGCGTTGGTGGGCTTGCAGACGGCTGATGCGCAGCACCAGCGTTGCCGGGCCTTGGGCGTCTTGCAGGCGCCAGTCGAGGCTTTGCAAGTCGAGCAGAATCAGGCGGGTGCTCGCAGGCAGTTGGCCGGGTGCCGGCAAGCTGGCGACCGGCTGGAAACGCACGCTGTCGGTGGGGCGCAACTCGCTCAGGGCCTGGACGAAAGACTGCACGCCAGGGCTGTCGTCGGCGCCGGTCAGCAGAATGTCGGCGGCCCGGGCCGGCAGATTGCACAGCAGCCCGGCAAACACCAGGCACAGCCCGGCCAGCAGGCGGCCAAGGGTTGGCGTCTTCCGTGGCAGGCAATACGGCATCTTAAAACTCCAGCTCCGCGCTGAAGTAGAGCACCCGGCGTTCGTCGTAGTTGTTGTCGACGAAAGTGGTGGGCTGATTGTCGAGGCGTTGCTGGAGGATCCCGGCCAGCTCCAGATTGGCCTTGCCCAAGCCGATACGTTTGGCGAGGCGGGTGTCGACCCGTTCGAAGCGGTAACCGTTGAGGGCGTCGGCGCCATAGTAGAAGAGCGCGCTGTTCCAGCCCTGGCCCCAGTTGCGCAGCCAACCGGCGGAGCCGCTGTTGCGCGCCGTTTGTTGTGCATCCAGCGGGTTGCTCGCCTCGGCATCGACATAGGCGTACGTCAGGCGCAGACGATCGGTGCTGCTGACGCGCCAGTCCAGTTGGGTTTCCGTCCCTGAGAATCGTGAGCTGTTCGAGTTGCTGGCAATGTACTGATTGTTGCGCAGCGGTTCGCTGATCATGCCGTTGATTTCGTCGTAGAACAGCTTCACATCGACCGTCAGCCCCCAGTCTGTGAAGTAGCCGTTGTAGCCCAATTCCCGGGAACGCATGCGTTCCTGTTCGAGGTCACCCGGGCCACGGGTCCTGACGAAATAGCGGGCGCTGGTCTGGCCATAGGCACTGGGTTGCAGGTTGGTCACCTGGTAACTCCAGTTGACGCTGTTCTCGAACATGTCCGGCGAGCGGACGGCTTCCGAATACACCGCGCGCAAACCGTGGCGCGGGTTGATCAGATAGTTGACCGCCAGTCGTGGGGTCAGTGAACTGCCGGTCAATTGCGTGTCTTCGAACATCGCCCCGCCTTGCAGCAACCAGTGCTCGGTGGCGCGCCACTCGAGTTGGCCGAACGCCCGCCAGGTGGTGTCGTCGAGCGTGCCATTGAAGTAGGTCTCGGAATCGGCCCGGTCGTAACGATAGTTCATGCCGCTGACCAGCCGCAGCGTGTCGGACAGGCTGAGGGTGTCTTGCAGTTCGAGGTCGTAGCGCGACTCTCGGGCACTCTGGTCGATGTCGCCGCACAGCGTTTTGTTCGCGCCGTTTCGCCATTGCGCCAGAACCTGATTGGCCAGGTCTTGTTCTGCCGCTGTACCGGGGGGCGCGCCGGTGAAACGAGCGATGTTGCGCGCCAGGCGTTCGGTGTAATTGGGATTGAGGTGCCAAAGTTGGGTCAGCTCCGGGCTGAACGAGATCTCGGCATCGCAGGCACGCCAAGTCTGCTGACGATCCCAGTGTTGCGCCGAGCCTTGAATATAAAGGCTGTGATCAGGGTTGATGTCCAGGTTCCAGCGCAGCGAGCCGGCGTAGTCCTTGGCGATGACGTCGGAATTGTTCCCAGCGGCGGTAATCCCTGAGAACACCGGGCTGTAGGTATAGGGCCGCTGGTTGGTCCCGTCCTTGGCGTTCAGTTGCCAATCGATGCTCTGATTCTCATTGAGCGTCTGGCTGACGGCGAGGCTGAAGCGATTCAAACGACGGTTGTCGCGATAATCGGCGCCGGTGCGGTCCGAGTCGAACCCATCGTCTTGTTGGCCGGACAGCGACAGGCGCAAGTCGCCGCTGTCCCAGCCCATACCCTGGCTGGCGTAGAAATCGTTGATGCCGCGTTGGCCTCGGGTGATTTTCAGCCGCGTGCCGTGGCTGTCGGCCGGTTTGCGGGTGATGATATTGACCACCGCCATCAGCGCGTTGGCGCCGTAGCTGACGGTGTTCGGGCCACGGAAAACCTCGATGCGCTCGATGTCTTCCATGGCCACCGGAATATCACTCCAGTCCACCGTGGCCAGGCCCGCGCGGTACACCGAGCGGCCGTCGATCAGCACTTGCATGCGCCGCGCTTCGCTGGCGTTGGTGCCATGGTAGTTCACCGCTGCCTGGTTGCCGCTGATATTGCCGACCATCATCCCCGGTACCAGCCGCAGCAACTCGCTGATGTCCCGCGCGCCGCTGGCGTTGATCAGCTCGCTGTCGATCACCGTCATGCTGCCCGGCACGGCCGCCGGCGACTGCTTCAGGCGCGTCGCGGTGAGCACTTGCGGCAACGGATCGTTGTCCAGGAACAGGTCGTCGGCCAGCAATGGCGAGCTGAACATCAGCGCCAGTACCAGTGGCGAGCGAGGAGAGGGAGAGCCAAAAGACACGGCACGGCCTTGATAGCGATTAATTGGCGCGCATGTTAACCGAGCGCAATGACTTTTCCAGTCACGTTGTGGGCATTTTCCTCGGTTTTCTTGGTCTTCTTCCTACAAGTGCCGGTAATTGATGTCGGGGCTGGCCGCGACTGGGCCGCTCCGTATAATGCGGGCATCGCCACTGGTATGGATTAACGGATTGCATATGACTGAACAGCGCCCAATTGCGGTCCTGGGAGGCGGAAGTTTTGGTACCGCCGTGGCTAATCTGCTGGCCGAGAACGGGCATCAGGTGCGGCTGTGGATGCGTGACCCCGAGCAGGCCGAGGCCATTCGGGTCAATCGCGAGAACCCGCGTTACCTCAAAGGCATCAAGATTCTTCCGGCGGTGGAGGCAGTCACAGACCTGCAAGCCACGCTGGAAGCCTGCGACCTGTGCTTCGTCGCGTTGCCCTCCAGCGCGCTGCGCTCGGTGCTGGCGCCTTACGCTCAGCTTTTGAGCGGCAAAATGCTGGTGAGCCTGACCAAAGGCATCGAAGCCCATACGTTCAAGCTTATGAGCCAGATTCTTGAAGACATCGCCCCGCAAGCGCGCATCGGCGTGCTGTCCGGGCCGAACCTGGCCCGTGAAATCGCCGAGCACGCGCTGACCGCCACGGTGGTTGCCAGCGAAGACGAAGACCTTTGCCAGCAGGTCCAGGCCGCGCTGCATGGCCGGACCTTTCGCGTATACGCCAGCGCCGACCGCTTTGGCGTGGAGCTGGGCGGGGCGCTGAAAAACGTTTACGCCATCATCGCCGGCATGGCGGTGGCGTTGGGCATGGGCGAAAACACCAAGAGCATGCTGATTACCCGGGCACTGGCGGAAATGACCCGCTTCGCGGTCAGTCAGGGTGCCAACCCGATGACGTTCCTGGGGCTGGCGGGCGTCGGCGATTTGATCGTCACCTGCTCATCGCCGAAAAGCCGCAATTATCAGGTCGGGTTTGCCCTCGGCCAGGGCTTGAGCCTGGAGGACGCGGTGACGCGTCTGGGCGAAGTGGCCGAAGGCGTGAATACCCTCAAGGTGCTCAAGGCCAAGGCTCAGGAAGTAGGTGTATATATGCCGCTGGTCGCCGGATTGCACGCGATTCTGTTCGAAGGGCGCACGCTTGATCAGGTGATCGGGTTGTTGATGCGTGGCGAACCGAAAACCGACGTGGACTTTATTTCCCCCAGTGGTTTCTAAGCACTTAACCGATACGAGCAGGGAGCGAGACAGACATGAACGATCCGAAAGTAGAAGAAGGCAAGTACGAATCCATCCTGCTGCGGGTGCTGTGGATGATTGTCTATGTGCTGGTCTGGCAAGTGGCGCAATTGATCCTCGGCGCAGTGGTGCTGGTGCAGCTGATCTATCGTTTGATATATGGCGCACCGAGCGCCAGCCTGATGAATTTCGGCGACAGCCTGAGCCAGTTTCTGGCGCAGATCGGTCGTTTCGGCAGCTTTCACAGCGACCAGAAGCCCTGGCCGTTCGCCGACTGGCCAGCGCCGCGTACACCGGAAGGTGAAGCCCCGCACGTTGTGGCGCCGGCGCCGCATCCGGCCCGAGATGAGGAACCGAAACTATGAAACTCTGGGTATTGCGTCATGGTGAAGCCGAACCTCACGGTACCCGTCCGGACTCCGAGCGGGCCCTGACCGATAAGGGGCGCAAAGAGGTGAAGCGCATCGCGGCCAAATTGAAGGGCAAACACCTGACTGCCATTTATGCCAGCCCTTACCTGCGAGCGCAGGAGACCGCAATGCTGGTGCGTAAGGAGCTGGGTTTTGCACCGGAGATTCGCACCGTCGAATGGCTGACGCCCGACAATAATCCGCAAGCAGTGGCGGAGCAGTTGGTTTCCGTGGATCACGCACTGCTGGTCAGCCACAACCCGCTGGTCGGTAACCTGCTGGGCTATTTGCAGCATGGTCACGTGCAAGACCCGGAGCGGGTCGGCACCGCCGGACTGGCCGAGCTTGAGGGCGATGAACTGCTGGTCGGGGCGATGAAGCTCAACGGCATCAAAACCCCGTAACCGGCTCCCACAGGACGCTGATTTTTGTGTGAAATAGTCAACCAAGCACTTGCTTGGTTGACTACGCTTGCTCCAGACCAGAAATATGGGAGCAAGTCGCATGTCTGCTGCTTTTCGTTTGCCACTGGACGTCTTCTACGAGCGCGAAGCCCGTCATCCACGCCAGCGCTTTCTGGTTCAGCCGACAGGGGGCGGCCAGGTCGAGACGCTGACCTGGGCCGACGTCGGTCATCAGGCGCGCTGTGCCGCCCACTGGCTGCGGGCTCGTGAATTGCCGCAAGGCAGCCACATCGCATTGATCTCGAAAAACTGTGCCCACTGGATCATCGCCGACCTGGCGATCTGGATGGCCGGGCATGTCTCGGTGCCGCTGTACCCCAATCTGACCGCCGAATCCGTGGCCCAGGTGCTCGAACATTCTGAAGCTGCACTGGCGTTCATCGGCAAGCTGGATGACTGGCCGGGCATGTCCGTCGGGATTAGGCCTGACCTGCCGACCATCAGCCTGCCGCTGTGCCCGGTGGGCACTTTCGATTTCAGCTGGGCAGACCTGCAACGCAGCTCACCGATTCAGGACGACCCCAAACCCGCCGCCGATCAACTGGCGACCATCATTTACACCTCTGGCACCACGGGCCAGCCCAAAGGCGTGATGCACAGTTTCGGCACGCTGGGATTTGCCACCACCCATGGCACCCGGTTGTTTGGCCTGAATGAGTCGGATCGCCTGCTGTCCTACCTGCCGCTGTGCCATGTCGCCGAGCGGATGTTCGTCGAGCTGGCAGCGATCTACACCGGGCAAACGGTGTTTTTCGCCGAGAGCCTCGACACCTTCCTCACCGATTTGCAGCGTGCCCGACCGACCGCGCTGTTCGGCGTGCCACGCATCTGGACCAAATTCCAGATGGGCGTGTACGGCAAGATCCCGGCAAAACGCCTCGACTTCCTGCTCGGCCTGCCTTTCATCGGCAAACGGGTAGGGCACAAAGTCCTCGCCGGGCTGGGGCTGGACGCTTTGCGCATCGCCTTGTCCGGCGCGGCGCCAGTGCCGCAGGCCTTGTTGAACTGGTATCGAAAACTGGGGCTGGACGTGCTGGAGGTGTACGGCATGACCGAAAGCTGCGGTTACTCCCACATCGGCCTGCCCGGTCAAAACAACCCTGGCTGGATCGGCAAGCCATGCCCGGAGGTCGAAGTACGGGTTGAGCCATCAGGTGAAGTGCTGGTGCGCAGCGGCGCGATCATGCTCGGCTATTTCAAGGAGCCTTTGAAAACCGCCGAAACCCTCACCGAGGACGGCTTCCTGCGCACCGGTGACAAGGGCGAGGAAGACGCCGAGGGCAACCTGCGCCTGACCGGGCGCCTGAAGGAAATTTTCAAGACCAGCAAAGGCAAATACGTGGCCCCAGCGCCGATCGAGAATCGCCTGGCGGTGCATTCGCGGATCGAACAAGTGTGCGTGGTGGGCGACGGCTTGAGCGCACCGCTGGGGTTATGCGTGTTGTCGGCGGTTGGCCTGCAAGACGCCAGCGGAACGATGAGGGCGGGCCTGCATTCAAGTCTGGAAAAGCTGCTGGAGGAGGTCAACGGTTCGCTTGATAAACATGAACGCTTGCACCGGCTGGTGGTGGTCAAGGACTGTTGGGCGGTGGAAAACGGTTTCCTGACACCGATCTTGAAGATCAAGCGCAACATGATTGAAGCGGCTTACGGTGCGCGCTTCGAAGAATGGAGCGCGCGCAGCGAGGCGGTGCTGTGGCAGGATTGAGTCACGAACAACACCAACAAAGGAACGCAACAATGACTCTGTGGCGCACCACTCCCAACATCGAGCAGTTGAACGCTATCCAGAAAAACACCATCGGCGAAGTGCTGGATATTCGCTTCGAAGCCTTCGATGACGAGTCTCTGACCGCGAGCATGGTCATTGACCACCGTACGCACCAGCCTTATGGATTGCTGCACGGCGGCGCTTCGGTGGTGCTGGCCGAAACCGTTGGCTCGATGGCCAGTTTCCTGTGCATCGACGCCAGCAAGTTTTATTGCGTGGGCCTGGAAATCAACGCCAACCATTTGCGCGGTCTGCGCAGCGGTCGGGTGACGGCGGTGGCCAAGGCGATTCACATCGGGCGCACCACCCATGTCTGGGATATTCGCTTGACCAGTGATGAGGGCAAGGCCAGTTGTGTGTCGCGGCTGACCATGGCGGTGGTGCCGTTGGGGGAGAATCCACCAGCACGATGAGTTTCGACATGTTCTGTGTAGCAGCTGGCGAAGCCTGCGTTCGGCTGCGCAGCAGTCGTAAATCCTGCCATCTCAATCTTCCTGAAACACCGCGGTGAATGGTCTAACGACTGTTGCGCAGCCGAACGCAGCCTTCGGCAGCTGCTACAAAGGGGCGGTCTATTCTTCTGCATCCCTATAGCCCTGACCCGACTGTCATCATTCCTGTCAGTTACGGTCATTGCTGTAGGACGCCGTCTTACGGACAATCAACGTCTGTTTTTCGCACATGGATCTGCCGGTATGTCGCAACAGATATTTTTCGCCCACGCCAATGGCTTTCCTTCGGGGACCTACAGCAAGTTGTTCGCGGCGCTGGCGCCCGAGTACCAGGTGGCGCATCTGGAGCAGCACGCCCATGACCCGCGTTTTCCGGCGGACGACAACTGGAGCAATCTGGTGGATGAGCTGATTCATCACCTCCAGCAGCAGCCGGAGCCGGTCTGGGGCGTCGGCCACTCTTTCGGCGGCGTGCTGCACCTGCACGCCGCGTTGCGTTGCCCTGAGTTGTATCGCGGCGTGGTCATGCTCGATTCACCGGTGCTGACCCGCACCGATCAATGGGTAATCCGTGCCGCCAAACGCTTCGGTTTCATCGATCGCCTGACCCCGGCCGGTCGCACGTTGGGACGACGGGAAGAGTTCGCCGATCTGGAAGCGGCCCGCCTGTATTTCGCCGGTAAAACCCTGTTTCGTGGCTTCGACCCGGAATGCTTCGAAGCCTATCTTCAACATGGTTTGCAAAAGGTCGGCGACAAGCTGCGCCTGCGTTTCGACCCGGCCACGGAAATCAGCATCTACCGCGGCGTACCCCACACTAGCCCCGGTCGCGCGCGGCAGTTGAAAGTGCCGCTGGCGGTGGTTCGCGGGCACAAGAGCCGCGTGGTGATGCGTCATCACGCCCGATCCGTCGGGCGCATGCCGCTGGGCGAGTCCTTGACCCTGCCCGGCGGTCACATGTTTCCCCTCGAACGTCCACAAGACACGGCCACGCTGCTGAAGAGCCTGTTCAGTCGCTGGGACGGTCGCCGCCAACAGGATTGCGCATGAATAGCGTCGTCGAAGAAGTTCGCCTGAGCCTGCCGCATATCGAGTTGGCGGCGCACCTGTTCGGTCCCGAGGACGGCTTGCCGGTGATGGCCTTGCACGGCTGGCTGGACAACGCCAACAGCTTTGCCCGGCTGGCGCCGAAGCTCAAAGGCTTGCGCATCATCGCGCTGGACATGGCCGGGCACGGTCACTCGGGGCACCGGCCGAGCGGCGCCGGTTATGCGCTGTGGGACTACGCCCACGACGTGCTGCAAGTGGCCGAGCAGTTGGGATGGAAACGTTTTGCGCTGCTGGGGCATTCCCTGGGGGCGATCGTCTCGCTGGTGCTGGCCGGGTCGTTGCCGGAGCGGGTGACTCACCTGGGGTTGATCGACGGCATCATTCCTCCTACAGACAAAGGCGAAAACGCCGCCGAACGCATGGGCATGGCCCTGCAGGCGCAGCTGGATCTGCGGGAAAAACGCAAACCGGTCTACAACACCCTCGACCGGGCCATCGAAGCGCGCATGAAAGGCTTGGTGGCGGTCAGTCGCGAAGCCGCCGAACTGCTGGCCCAGCGCGGCTTGATGCCGGTGCCGGGCGGTTATACCTGGCGTACCGACAACCGCCTGACGCTACCGTCGCCGCTGCGTCTGACCACTGAGCAGGCGATGGCTTTCGTCCAGCGCGTCAGTTGTCCTGCACACCTGGTGGTCGCGGCTGACGGCATGCTCGCCAAACATCCCGAGTTGCTGGAACGTCTACCCTTTAGCCATGAACAGTTGCCTGGCGGCCATCACTTGCACCTCAATGACGAACCCGGTGCCGGTCTTGTCGCAGACTGTTTCAATCGGTTCTTCGCCGTTCCTTGACTTGCGTCGGGCAACTGTCGAGGCTGGGCGGGTTGAAATGGGAGACAACCATGATAGATCTGTACACCGCTGCGACCCCGAATGGCCACAAGGTCTCTATCGTGCTCGAGGAACTCGGCCTGCCCTACACGGTGCATGCCTTGAGTTTCGACAAAAAGGAACAGAAGTCCGAGGAGTTCCTCAAGATCAACCCCAATGGCCGGATTCCGGCGATTGTCGACCGCGCCAATGGCGATTTCGCCGTGTTCGAGTCCGGCGCGATTCTGATTTACCTCGCCGAGATGACCGGCAAACTGCTGCCCCAGGATCCGAAAGGGCGCTCGGTGGTGTTGCAGTGGCTGATGTTCCAGATGGGTGGCATCGGCCCGATGCAGGGCCAGGCCAATGTGTTTTTCCGTTATTTCCCGGAAAAGCTCCAGGGCGCCATCGACCGTTATCAACATGAAACCCGGCGCTTGTATGAAGTGCTCGACACGCGTCTGCAAGCCGTGGAATTTCTGGCGGGCGAGTACAGCATTGCCGACATCGCGACCTTCCCGTGGGTCCGTGGCCATGACTGGTCCGGTGTCTCGGTGGACGGCTTGCCTGCCTTGCAACGCTGGCTGGCCGCCATGGAAGCACGCCCTGCGGTGCAGCGTGGTTTGCGGGTGCCGGAGCGCATCGATGATGCCAGTGTCATCAAGGGTGCCCAGGCCATGTTGATCCGATGAACCTATCCATGCGTTCACTCACTCTGCTGGCGCTGTGCAGTTTCAGTCCCTGGTTATTGGCCGCTGACATTCCTGGCAGTCAGGACCTGCCTATCGTGCCGCGCATAACCGATGCGCAGATCGTCGACTATCGCCCGACGGTAGAACTCGAGCGGATTTACCCGCTGGGTTCGATCCGCAAGATCAGCGGCCAATTGCGTTTCGACGGCCAGGTCACCGCTCGCGGTCAAACCACCTCGGTCACCTACGAATTGCCACCGGAGCACTCCTCCACCGATGCCTTCACCGCCGCCCGCGAAGCCTTGCAGAAGCAGGGCGCCGAGCTGTTGTTCTGGTGTCAGGCCCGGGATTGTGGCGAAAGCAGCCTGTGGGCCAATGAAGTCTTCGGTAACGCCAAGCTCTATGGCGCCGATAATCAGCAGGCTTATTTGCTGCTGCGTCTGGCGGCCCCCCAAGAAAACACCCTGGTGGCGCTGTACAGCATCACTCGCGGTAATCGCAGGGCTTATCTGCACGTCGAACAGTTCGATGCCTCGGCGCCGTTGGGTGATTTGCTGCCGACGTCCGCGACGTTGCTGCGCCAGCTCAAAAGCACCGGGAAACTCGATTTCCCCAAACTCGACGGCGACCCTGACGACACCTGGCTGCGTTTGATTTCCCGAGGCCTGAACCTGGACACCACACTGCGAGTCAGCGTTTCCGGGCCCAGTGCCGAAGCCTGGCGCCAGGCGTTGATCGGCCAGGGCGTGCGCACGGCGCGGATGGAAACCGGCAGCGTCGAAGGCTCTGGCCTGCACTTCGAACTGTTGCGATAAGCTTCATTTGGCGAATGCGTCTGCGCATTTGCCTACTCTTTGCGGGCTGACTTTTTTCGGGATCTTACATGGTCAATAACGATCGGCTGTTGGTGCAGATCCTGCTGCTGGTGCTGTTTGGCGCGAGTTTATGGGTAATGGCACCGTTCTGGTCGGCGCTGTTCTGGGGGGCGGTGCTGGCGTTTGCCAGTTGGCCGTTGATGCGTCTGTTGACCCGTTGGCTCAATGGTCGTGAATCCCTGGCGGCGCTGTTACTGACGCTTGGCTGGATGCTGCTGGTGGCGGTGCCGCTGGTGTGGCTGGGGTTCAACCTGGCGGATCACGTGCGCGATGCCACGGCGTTCATCAAGGATGTGCAGGTCGATGGTCTGCCTGAAGCGCCGGCCTGGGTTGGCGGTATTCCTTTGGTCGGCGAGCGGCTGGTGGGGATCTGGAACAGCATCGATCAGCAAGGTGCGGCGATGATGCTGGCGATCAAGCCATATCTGGGTCAGGTCGGTAACTGGTTGCTGGCACGCAGTGCGCAGATTGGCGGCGGGATCCTCGAGTTGACGCTGAGTATCGTGTTTGTGTTCTTTTTCTACCGGGACGGGCCGCGTTTGGCGGTGTTTGTCCATGGGTTGCTGGAGCGGCTGATTGGCGACCGCGCCGGGTATTACATCGAACTGGTGGCGGGCACCGTGCAACGGGTGGTCAACGGGGTGATCGGTACAGCGGCGGCGCAGGCGGTGCTGGCGTTGATCGGCTTCCTGATTGCCGGCGTGCCTGGGGCGCTGGTGCTGGGGATCGTGACGTTCTTGCTGAGCCTGATTCCGATGGGGCCGCCGTTGGTGTGGATTCCGGCCACGGCGTGGCTGGCCTGGAAGGGTGAGTACGGAATGGCAGTGTTCCTCGGGATCTGGGGCACGTTCATTATCAGCGGGGTCGACAACGTGCTTAAGCCGTACCTGATCAGCCGGGGCGGGAATTTGCCGTTGGTGATTGTGCTGCTCGGGGTGTTTGGCGGGTTGATTGCGTTCGGGTTTATCGGCCTGTTCATTGGCCCGACGTTGTTGGCAGTGGCTTACAGCCTGTTGACCGATTGGAGCAAGAGCCAGGCTCGGGTTGAAGATCGCCGGCCCTAAGTTTTTTGTTGGGTCTTAGGGCCGCGAAGTTTTTTGACTCAGGTCGCTACGTTCAGGTGTTTGCCCACGGTCGCCACGTTGTCGAGCGAATACTGCTTGCTCAGGTTGGCGATCATTTTGTTCAGGGCTTCGGTCACGTTGAACTGATGGGTGGAGCTGTCGGAGTTCTGCTCGCGGCCGGCTTGCAGGACGGCTTTCAGTTCATCGTTGCTGACGCCACCGCTGCTGTCGCTATCGAGTACTTTGAGCAACGCGGCGCTGGTGTCGGTGGCGGTCGATGAAGTGCTGTCGCTCGCCTGCAACGCGCTGCTCAGTTCCGTGGCCGTGACACTGCCATCGCTGTCGGTATCGACTTGGCTGAACAGCTCTTCGCTGGACATCTGCTGAGGTGGCGGTGGCGGCGGGGTCAGGCTGGCGGCGAGTTCGTCCTGGCTGACGGTGCCGTCTTCATTCTTGTCCAGGGCCGAGAAGATTTTCGAGCTGTCGGCCGTGCTGCCGGCACTGGTCAGGCCATTGCTCAGCTCATCGCTGTTGATGGCGCCGTCGCCGTCTTTGTCCAAAGCGCTGATCAGCGCATCGGCCAGCTCGGTGTTCGGTGCCTGATCGTGCGGCGGTGGCGTCGGAGGGGCCATCGCGGCCATCTCTTCGCTGCTCAGGCTGCCGCTTTTGTCGCTGTCCAGATCGCTGAAGTTCTTGCTCAGGCTGACCAGCAGACCATCGTCGTTTTTCTGCGACAGGGCGCTCTTGAGCTCATCCTGATCCACCGCACCGTCGCTGTTGTTGTCGAGTTTGGCGAGCAGTTCTTTCTGGAATTGCTGGCTACGGGCGCTGTTGGTGGCGGTACTGCTGGTGCTGGTATAGCTCGTGTAGCTGCTGACACTACCGATCATTGTGCTCACTCCTTGGAATGGGAAACCGGTGGGTGCACCGGCTTATGCAGCCTCAAGGGGCAAGTTGTCGTGGGTATGTGGGATTTGTACCGATGGGTACACACAACTTATCCAGTCAGACCCGGATCCTGTGGGTGCGGGCTTAGACGCGGGGCAGGCGGATGACGGCGGTCAGACCACCGCCGGGCGTTTCTTCCAGGCTCAACTGCCCGCCCAAACGCTCCGCGGCTTCCCGGGCGATGGTCATGCCCAGGCCGACGCCGCCGGAGTTGCGATTACGCGAACCTTCCAGGCGAAAGAACGGTTCAAACACCGCTTCACGTTTTTCCGCCGCGATACCCGGGCCATGGTCAATGACCCGGATCACCAGTTGTTCGCGACTGTCCTCAAGCGTGATCAGCGCGTCCCCGGCATAACGCAAGGCGTTGTCCAGCAGGTTGTTGATGCACGAGCGCAAAGCCATCGGTTGGACCTGCAGCGGGGCGCAACGGCCGCGGGCCTGGACGTCGGCGCCCTGGTCCTGGGCGTTTTCGCTCAGGGACTCCACCAGCGCCTGCACGTCCATCCATTGTGGCGCCTCGCTGGTGCGCTGTTCGTGCAGGTAGGTGAGGGTGGAATCGAGCATGCCGATCATGTCGTCCAGGTCCTGACGCATTTGGCCTTGCAGCTTCTCATCGTCGATCTGTTCCAGCCGCAGCTTGAGCCGCGACAGCGGTGTGCGCAGGTCATGGGACACCGCGCCGAGCATGCGCGAACGTTGCTGCATTTGTTCAAGAATGCGTTTCTGCATCAGGTTGAAAGTGTGCGCCGCTTGCCGCGCTTCCCGTGGGCCGGACTCATCCAGAGGCGGACTGTCGAGATTTTCACTCAGGCGCTCGGCGGCGTCGCTCAGGCGTTGAATCGGGCGGGTCAATAGCTTGGCGCCGTACCAGGCGGCGATGATCAGCGAGACAAACTGAAAGGTCAGTGGCACCAGCGGCCCGCCGAACCATGGCCGCGGTGGTCGATTGCCGAAACGCGGGTCCATTGGTGGGGGAGGGCCGTCAAAGCGCTCGGAAAACCCCGGCGGCGGAGGGGGAGGAGGGGGCGGCCCGTAATGTTTGAACCATAAAAAAGCTAACAAGTGCGCCAGTACGATCGCCACCAACAGCACGCCGAACAGGCGGCCGAACAGCGTATCGAAGCGCGCACGCATCAGCTGATGTCTCGTGCGTCGAACAGATAACCCTCACCGCGAACGGTCTTGATCAACTGCGGGGCTTTCGGGTCGTCGCCCAGTTTCTGGCGCAGGCGCGACACCAACAGATCGATGCTGCGATCAAACGCTTCGATCGAGCGACCGCGCGCCGCGTCCAGCAGTTGTTCGCGGCTGAGCACCCGGCGCGGCCGTTCGATGAACACCCAAAGCAAACGGAATTCGGCGTTGGACAGTGGCACCACCAGGCCATCGGCGGCGATCAACTGGCGCAACACGCTGTTCAATCGCCAGTTGTCGAAGCGAATATTCGCACGCTGTTCAGTACGGTCGTCGCGCACCCGACGCAGAATGGTCTGAATCCGCGCAACCAGTTCCCGCGGCTCGAACGGCTTGGCCATGTAGTCGTCGGCGCCCAGTTCCAGGCCGATGATCCGGTCGGTGGGTTCGCAGCGGGCGGTGAGCATCAGAATCGGGATGTCCGATTCGGCGCGCAGCCAGCGGCACAGCGACAAACCATCTTCACCCGGCAACATCAGATCGAGCACCACCACATCGAAATGCTCGGCTTGCAGCGCCTGACGCATGGCGGCGCCATCGGAGACGCCGCTGGCGTGGATATTGAAACGGGCCAGGTAGTCGATCATCAGTTCGCGGATCGGAACGTCATCGTCGACGATCAGGGCGCGAATGCTCCAGCGTTTGTCATCGGCCGGCGCTTTTTGATCGTCGTTCAGAGGTGCTGGGGAGTTGTGCATGCGTGCGTTCATCTGCCAGGTAGGCTGCCAACCACAAAGATAGGCTGCGAGGTTGTGGCTTCAGCATAGGCGTCCGGCCGTGAGGCGGGAAGTGCTGTAGGGCTTGTTGCGGCTGACGAGGGTAGCGTTGAAGGGTGTTGTGGGCGTGTCGTGTGTGTATCGGGGTCGACACAATTGCCGCAGCAGCTAGTCTTGCCTGAGCCGCGACGACGAATTACCGATCATCGGGTCCCGCAGCGGCGCTGGTTCCGCTACAATGCGCGCCGATTTCGACTTGCCTGAGAGCCCACTCATGTCCGCCTGCCAGACGCCTATCATCGTCGCCCTGGATTTCCCCACCCGTGACGCCGCACTGAAGCTGGCCGATCAACTGGACCCGAAACTGTGCCGGGTCAAAGTCGGTAAAGAACTGTTTACCAGTTGCGCTTCGGAAATCGTCGGCACCTTGCGCGACAAGGGTTTCGAAGTGTTCCTGGACCTCAAGTTCCACGACATTCCGAACACCACCGCCATGGCCGTCAAGGCGGCTGCGGAAATGGGCGTATGGATGGTCAATGTGCACTGCTCCGGCGGCCTGCGCATGATGGCCGCCTGCCGCGAAGTGCTCGATCAGCGCAGCGGCCCGAAACCGCTGTTGATCGGCGTGACCGTGCTGACCAGCATGGAGCGTGAGGATCTGGCGGGTATTGGCCTGGACATCGAGCCGCAGGAGCAGGTGCTGCGCCTGGCCGCGCTGGCGGAAAAGGCCGGGATGGACGGTCTGGTCTGCTCGGCCCAGGAAGCCCAGGCCTTGAAAGCCGCCCACCCGTCGTTGCAACTGGTGACGCCGGGGATTCGTCCGGCGGGCAGTGCCCTGGACGATCAGCGCCGCATCCTGACGCCGCGTCAGGCGCTGGATGCCGGTTCCGATTACCTGGTGATCGGCCGTCCGATCAGTCAGGCGGCGGATCCGGCCAAGGCGTTGGCGGCGGTCGTCGCAGAAATCGCTTAAGCGCCGATTCGCGGGCAAGCCTCGCTCCTGTAGGAGCGAGCGGTGCGGCGATCCGACTTGCCCGCGAAGCTTTTATACCTTCAACACCAACTTCCCGAAATTCTCGCCGCTGAACAACTTCATCAGCGTCTCCGGGAATGTTTCCAGTCCCTCGACGATGTCTTCCTTGCTCTTGAGCTGCCCCTTGGCCATCCAGCCGGCCATTTCCTGCCCGGCAGCGGCGAACTGTGCGGCGTAATCCATCACCACGAAGCCTTCCATCCGCGCGCGGTTGACCAGCAAGGCCAGGTAGTTGGCCGGGCCTTTGACCGCTTCCTTGTTGTTGTACTGGCTGATGGCACCGCAAATCACCACCCGTGCCTTCATGTTCAGGCGGCTCAGCACGGCGTCGAGAATATCGCCGCCGACGTTATCGAAATACACGTCGACGCCTTTCGGGCATTCACGCTTGAGGCCGGCGATCACGTCTTCGTTCTTGTAATCGATGGCACCGTCAAAACCCAGCTCATCGATCAGGAACTTGCACTTGTCCGCGCCGCCGGCGATGCCGACCACCCGGCAACCTTTGATCTTGGCGATTTGCCCGGCGATGCTGCCCACCGCACCGGCCGCGCCCGACAACACCACGGTGTCGCCGGCTTTCGGCGCGCCGACATCGAGCAGAGCGAAGTAGGCGGTCATTCCGGTCATGCCCAGCGCGGATAAATAACGCGGCAGCGGCGCCAGTTTCGGATCGACCTTGTAGAAACCTCGCGGCTCGCCAAGGAAGTAATCCTGCACACCCAAGGCACCGTTGACGTAGTCCCCCACGGCAAAGCCCGGATTGTTCGAGGCGATGACTTTGCCTACGCCCAATGCACGCATCACTTCACCAATGCCGACCGGCGGGATGTAGGACTTGCCCTCGTTCATCCAGCCACGCATGGCCGGGTCCAGGGACAGGTATTCGTTCTTGACCAGGATCTGACCTGCCGCAGGCTCACCGACTGGTACTTCTTGATAGGTGAACGTCTCGCGGGTAGCTGGCCCCACGGGACGTTTGGCGAGCAGGAACTGGCGATTGGTCTGGGTAGTCATGACAGGCACTCAAGATGAATGAAGCCTTGTTGATAGACCTTCATGGACGATGCTGCAAGGTTGGCTGACACGGCGAATGCACATCGATCCAGTGCAGTGATAGTCAGGGCGGCAGTTCCATCACCGCCACTCATGGGCGCCCAACCGGCCTTCTGATAGTGCTGCCGTGTCACAAGGCGCTGTGGCTAACTGAAAACACGTGACTCCCCACATTC
Source organism: Pseudomonas sp. URMO17WK12:I6 (assembly GCF_003253625.1). Lineage (NCBI taxonomy): Bacteria > Pseudomonadati > Pseudomonadota > Gammaproteobacteria > Pseudomonadales > Pseudomonadaceae > Pseudomonas > Pseudomonas sp. URMO17WK12:I6. Next base: position 24,890 of record NZ_QKYZ01000021.1, on the reverse strand, counting down.
TTCTCTTCGAGGACATAACAATGAGCATGACGTTTTCCGGCCAGGTCGCCGTTGTGACGGGCGCGGCCAATGGGATTGGCCGCGCAACCGCTTTGGCGTTCGCCGCCGAAGGGTTGAAAGTGGTGGTGGCCGATCTGGACGTGGCCGGTGGTGAAGGCACTGTGGCGCTGATTCGCGCTGCCGGCGGTGACGCGACCTTCGTGCGCTGCAATGTCACTGTGGAAAGCGATGTAAAAAATCTGATGGACGAGGTCGTGAATGCCTACGGCCGTCTCGACTATGCCTTCAACAATGCCGGCATCGAAATCGAGAAAGGCAAACTGGCCGAGGGCACGCTCGATGAGTTCGACGCGATCATGGGCGTCAACGTCAAAGGCGTCTGGCTGTGCATGAAGTACCAGTTGCCATTGCTGCTGGCCCAGGGCGGCGGCGCGATCGTCAATACCGCTTCGGTCGCCGGCCTGGGGGCTGCGCCGAAGATGAGCATCTACGCCGCCTCCAAACATGCGGTGATCGGCCTGACCAAATCGGCGGCCATCGAATACGCCAAGAAAAAGATTCGCGTGAATGCGGTGTGCCCGGCGGTGATCGACACCGATATGTTCCGTCGGGCCTATGAAGCGGACCCGAAGAAGGGCGAGTTCGCCAATGCCATGCACCCGGTCGGACGTATCGGCAAGGTCGAGGAGATTGCCAGCGCGGTGCTGTACCTGTGCAGCGACGGCGCGGCGTTCACCACCGGTCATTCGCTGGCGGTGGATGGTGGGGTTACGGCGTTTTAATCAGGCGTTTCGATATACCTGCTTTTGTGGCGAGGGAGCTTGCTCACGCTGGGCTGCGTAGCGGCCCCAAAAATCTGACAACCATTGCCGGTTTTTGTGAGTGCTACGCACTCAAGCGGGAGCAAGCTCCCTCGCCACAGGTTTCTCAGCATTACGCACACTGCCATCGGTTCCGTGAAAACACCGGGCATTGTGTTTCAAATGGTTAGAACCGACGGTTTTGGCGGTTTTGTCGCACATCTTGTCGAGCGCTCCTGTGATTAACTGTTTTCCGCAAAACAGACAGGAGTTTGCTTGCTCATGGAGTTGAGAATCGATCGACAGGCATTGGTGCCGGTCGTGCAGCAAATCGTCGACGCGATGGCCGACTGGCTCCATCGTGGCGAGGTGTCGCCGGGGACACGTTTGCCTTCCGTGCGGCAAATCGCGCGGATCAATCTGCTCAGCCAATCCAGTGTTGTCGAGGCCTGTGAACGGTTAGTGGCCCAAGGTGTGCTGGCCACGCGTAGCGGGGCGGGTTTCTTTGTCGCGGCAACGGCGCTTGCCGCTCACGGGCAACGGGATTTTTCCTGGTTCGAGGGGGTTGAGCAGCAGAGTGGCGTCGCGGGCGATCTGAAGCTGGGTTGCGGCGGATTACCCGAAAGCTGGCGCGAGACTGACGACCTGAGCTATGCCATACGCCAGGTCAGCCGCACCGATATGGCCGGTTTGTTCAACTACAGCACACCGCTGGGCCTGCTTGCCCTGCGCCAACAGATCCTCAAACGACTGAAGCAGCTGGATATCGCGGTGGATGAAAGTCGAATCCTCACCACGGCGGGTGCCAGTCATGGGCTCGACCTGATCGTGCGCACGTTGTTCAAACCGGGCGATTGCGTGGTGGTGGAGAACCCCGGTTATTCGATGCTGTTCGATTTGCTCAGGCTGCATGGGGTCAGCATGATCGAAGTCCCACGAACGCCTCACGGACCCGACACCGAAGCACTCCAGGCACTGTTGCTGAAATACAAACCCCGTGGCTTGTTCATCAACAGTTTTTATCACAACCCCACCGGCAGCAGTTTGACCCTGGGCGTGGCTCGGCAGGTTATGCAGCTGGCCAGAAAGCATGGCGTACTGGTGATCGAAGACGACGTCTATGCGGATTTGTACCGCGGTCCCGGGACGCGTCTTGCGGCACTGGGTATCGATGACAACGTGATCTACGTCGGCAGCTACTCCAAAACTCTCAGCAGTTCGTTGCGGGTCGGCTTTGTCGTGGCGGGTGCCGACGTCATTGCGCGACTGGCCGAGGTCAAGATGATCAGCAGCATGGGTGCTTCACGGTTCAGCGAATCGGTGCTGGCTTCTTTGTTGGCCAGTGGTGCCTATCGCAAATTGGTGCAGCGTCAGCGCCAGCGTTTAAGCACCGACAGGGACGCGGCCTTGCAGGTGCTTGAAGACGCGGAATGGGAGGTTTTCGGCAAACCCGCAGGTGGCCTGTTCATCTGGGCGCGATCGCGCAAGGCCGACGCCGTTCAGGTGCAGGTTCAGGCGCGACGCTTCGGCATCCGTCTGTCATGCGCAACGGCATTCAGCCCCACCGGCGAGGCTCATGACTGGCAGCGCATCAACGTTGCCTATGCCTGTGATCCTCGTGCTCGGGCATTTTTTCAGGCTACCGCCAGGGTCTGTTGACGTTTGGTGGCGAGCCGCGTTGCGATGCCAACGTGCGCGAGGCAAGGCGCGGGATGCCGCCAATGGTTGTTCCCTTGGCAAATCCCGCAACGCAGCCTCGCGCACGTTGGCGCGCAACCCGAAGGGACGGAGCCAACGTTGCGGTCGTCACCAAACGTCAACAGACCCTGAGGATCGACCTCAAGCGTTCTGAAAACGACGCTGGCGTAGCTTTTGGCCATTATTCCGACGCCAGAGACTTGTGTTGGCACAAGCCCGTTGCGAATCTGCATCAACAGATAATGGCAGGGGACTAAGCGCAATGATTTCGGCCGTGCAAGGACGTTTTGCCAACCTCGGTATGGCGAAAAAACTGGGTGTCGGGTTTGTACTGGTGCTGCTGTTGACAGCCCTGGTGGCGGCCATCGGCGTATGGTCCCTGCAAACCATCAGTCATCGCTTCGATGGGCTCAAGCAGATGTCGTCGCTCAACAGCGGTTTGCTCAAGGTGCGTCTGCTTGAGCAGGACTACGTCTTGCGCGGCGACCCGAAAACCGTGGAAGCCTTGCACGCGGGGGTGGACGCGTTGATCGCGCTGGCGACCGAGCTCAAGGCTCAGTCCGCAGCCAACGTGCCGGTCATGAATGACGTCGAACAGTCTCTGGGGGCTTATCGCAAAGCCTTTGACGAGTTCGTCTCGCTGAGTCAGGCCAAGGACCTGGCGCTGGAAATGGCCAGTTGGTCGGTGTCCAGTGTGGCCAATAACCTGGATGTGCTGCAGTCCGGGCTTAGCGATGATGGCGCCTATGCCTTGAAGGAGTCCGAGGGCAAGGACGGTGCGCAATTCATCGAGCAGGCGAATCAGGTCAGCCAGGTCTCGCGACTGATGTTGCAGGCCATGAACGAAGCGCACGTACGTCTGGATCAGAGCCGCAAGGGCGACGACAGTGCCGGGCAGGGCAAGATCGAGCAAGCCGACCAGGCGCTGGCCCAGGCCGAACAGTTGAAAGCTACCGTAAAGGATGAGGGTTACCAGACGGTCCTCAATGAAGTGTCGGGTCATATCGGCAGTTTCACTGAAAAACTCGCCGAGTACACCGGGCTGTTGGCGCAGGAAAAGACCGTCTCCGAGCAACTCCACCAGCGCGCCGCGCAAGTGGTGGAGCGGGTGGATCAGGCCTACGTTGCCGAAGACCGGTCGATGCAGGCAGAGCTGAAAAAGAACTCGCTGTTGATCATCGGCTCCTCGGCACTGGCCTTGCTGGTCGGGCTGATTGCCGCGTGGGTGATTACCCGGTTGATCGTCGCACCGCTGCGCAGCGTGATCCGTGTCGCCCAGCAGATCGCCGCGGGCGATTTGAGCGCGACGATTGAGGTGACCCGCCGTGACGAGATCGGCCAGTTGATGCAAGCCATGCAGCAAATGGGCGCGGGGCTCAGCAGCATTGTCAGTGGTTTGCAGGCCGGTATCGAACAGCTGGCAAGCTCTGCGCAATCGCTGTCGGCGGTGACCGAGCAGACCAACCTTGAAGTCAGCAGCCAGAAAGAAGAAACCGAGCAGGTCGCCACCGCGATGAACCAGATGACCGCCACGGTGCACGATGTGGCACGTAACGCGGAGGAGGCCGCCCAGGCGGCGCAGACGGCCGATGGCAAGGTCGAAAGCGGTCAGCAGGTGGTGCGTCAGAGCATGGCGCGAATTGAGCAACTGGCGGACTCGGCCACCTCGGCCAGCTCCAGCATCGAAAGCCTCAGTGCAGAAATCCAGAACATCGGCACGGTGCTCAGCGTGATCAAAAGCGTTGCCGAGCAGACCAACCTGTTGGCGCTCAATGCGGCCATCGAGGCGGCGCGTGCCGGCGAGCAGGGCAGGGGCTTTGCGGTGGTGGCCGATGAGGTTCGGGCACTGGCCAGGCGAACCCAGCAATCGACCGAGGAAATCGAACGCCTGGTCAGTGCCTTGCGCTCGGCGGCGCAATCGTCGGTGCAGCAGATTCAGAGCAGTGGCGAGTTGGTGAAACTGGCGGTGAGCGATGCGTTGCAGACCGAAAGTGCATTGGGGAGTATTGCGGCGGCGGTGTCGCTGATTCAGCAGATGAACCAGCAGATTGCAGCGGCTGCGGAGGAGCAGAGCTCGGTGGCCGAGGAGATCAATCGCAGTGTCACGAGCATTCGCGCCAGTGCGGATCAGTCTTCATTGGCGATGCAGGGCAATGCGGCGTCGAGTATTGAACTGGCGCAGTTGGGGAGTGAGTTGAGGGGGATGGTGGGGCATTTCAAGCTGTAGCAGCTGCCGAAGGCCCGGGCTGTGTCCGGATGATCTATTGACTCTGGCGGGCATCAATCCCAACGCAAAAAAAAGCCACCTGACCCGGTGGCTTTTCAGCATTTGCATGATCAGTCGTAGATCACTTTCTTCTTCCAGTCGGCATCAGCCTCGACGTCTTTGAGCCCTTCAGTCAGTTGGTTCACTTCGCCTTCAACTGGGGCGATCTTGTCCATGACCTGGTCGTTGGCGCGGGCCAGGAGTTTTTCCAGGTACTCGAGTTGTTCGCTGTAGACCTGGGGCTCCGGCTGTTTGCGCAGGTATTGCACGCCGCGTTCGAAGGCCAGTCGGGCCTGACCTGGCTGGTTCTGTTGCAGGGAATGCTGACCAAGGTTGTTGAAGAATTCGATGTGCAGCAGGACCAGGATGTGGCGGACCTCGCGGATCCAGTGCTTGGCTTCGTTGGTCGGCAGGTAGCCGTCCTGTGCGGCACGGGTGATCTGGCCATGCAGGGCTTCGAGCAGGAAGCGCACGTCTTTGGCCTTGGCTTCGGTCTGGATCGGTGCCGGCGGGTTGTTGACCGGGATCGATTCGCCTTGGGCAACCAAGGCACTCAGCTCGGTAATCCGTGGCTTTAGCGTGGGGCTGGTTTTTTCTAGGTTGAGCAAGCGCTGGCAGACGTTCAGTTCCAGACGGGTCAATAGCAACTTGAGCGCGGGTGTCATGAACTGACCGGGAAAGGTCTCGGTGATTTCGCCGCAGCGACGCAGGCGGTCGTTGAGTTCAACCTTGGTGCGGGCTTTTTCCAGCTTATTGTTTTCCACCACATGGTTCATGTAGCCAATGGCGATCAATAGTGCGATCCCGGCTACGACTAGCAGGGTGATCATGAGTGGTGTCACCGGTAAGACCTCTTTATGGGGTTCGCGTTCGAGTCGAGTGTAGTTGGCTTGGCATATGGGCGCATAGGGTTGCTCGACGAGTGAATCGGCTATAGCTCTTCTTATATCGGCCGCAATGCCGCTTCTATAAGTAAATAGCGTGCGAGGTGCACATTGCCATCATCTCGGCATGGACTATAGCGTCTTGGTGGATGCCAGAATATAGGCGCCAAAGGTCAGGCGACACAAAAGCCTGAATCGCTGCCAAAAGCAGGGCGAAGTCATTGATTTAAATAAATTTATATCTGGGGGTTGACGACCCCTCAATCCATCCATAGAATGCGCGCCACTTACAGCGTAAAGCACACAGCGAAACGCGGTAGGGAGTGAATGTTGTACGTGTGTCCCCTTCGTCTAGTGGCCTAGGACACCGCCCTTTCACGGCGGTAACAGGGGTTCGAGTCCCCTAGGGGACGCCAATGCGGGAATAGCTCAGTTGGTAGAGCACGACCTTGCCAAGGTCGGGGTCGCGAGTTCGAGTCTCGTTTCCCGCTCCAATTTTAAACAGCGTTGCTTTCGGGCAAAGCTGAGTGAAACCAGAACCAAGTCTTCGGATGCGGGTCTGGGCACCGAAACACACACCATGTGTTCCGGGCAGCGTGTCCCCTTCGTCTAGTGGCCTAGGACACCGCCCTTTCACGGCGGTAACAGGGGTTCGAGTCCCCTAGGGGACGCCATTTGCGGGAATAGCTCAGTTGGTAGAGCACGACCTTGCCAAGGTCGGGGTCGCGAGTTCGAGTCTCGTTTCCCGCTCCAAATTCAAAAAAACGCCGCTCATTTGAGCGGCGTTTTTTTATGCGCGTAAAAAACCTGCTTCAATTTCCAAGGCTCTGCACCAGGCTTTCAAGTGCTTCAATGGTTGTATCTTCCAGGGGCGGTTGCGCTGCTACCGCTCTAAGTTGGCTGGCCAAACGGTATTCGCTGGGCGTGCAGTTGACGAACTGCTTGAAGGCGCGGGCGAAGTAGGAAGGATCCTTGAAGCCGGCCTCATAACCGATGCTGGTAATCGGCATCTGGCTGTTGTCGAGCAGCTGTTTGGCAAAACTCATGCGCTTGTCCAGGATGTAATCGGTGAAACCGACGCCATTGGCTTCCTTGAACAGGCGACTGAAGCGAAAAGTCGTCATGCCGCAGCGCTTGGCCAAATCCCTCTGATCGATGCTGTCCCGAAAGTGCTGGTCGATGTACAGCATGGTATGGCTCAGCGCCTGGTGTTTTTGGTGCCCGGAGGTCAGGCGGATGCTCTCTGGCAGAGTGGGCGAGTGGTCGATCAGCAATGTCTTGTCCTGACCGGCATTGCGGCGCAATTCGCAAAGCTGCAGCAGAGCCGTCAGGTAGCGCTTCCTCTCGGCGTTGGTGAGCGGGAGCACCATGTATTCCCAGACACTGGAGCGCATGGCCCAGACGGCCAGTTCTTCTGAGTGCTGCACAGTGAACATGGTGATCGGGATGGTAGGGGTGGTGCGTTTGATCTCCAGCAACAACCGCAAGCCGGGGGTGTCGGGGCGATCGAAATGGATGCAGATCATGTCTGCCTGTTCCCCGCTGGGCAGCACGGAATTTTTCGCCAGTTTGCAGTCGCAAGTCTCCTCGAACTGCGCGATGAGTTCCTTCGTGGAACGATCGTGAGTCAGATCGAACCAAAGCAGCGATGGCCTTCTGGTCATGTTGGACGTCATGTCTCTACTCTGCGGTTCTACGGGCCCCTCTTCGCTGAGTAGTATTGCTAACGTGCCATCACTTTGCAGATTAAATACTGATAAGAAAGACGAATTTTAGTTCTATCCGCTCTATGCGTTGCCTGGAAATCAGTCCCAGGCAACAGCCTGTTGGTGTGTCGTCTATGAACCAGGTATCAGCCGCTCGTCGCTTGTAAATCGAAGTCAGTGGTATTCGCGAGCCATCCCTTGTTTTACCCCTCCTGCTACTTCTGCAAAGGCCAATAACCGTATTTGGCCGCACCCGCAAAAAAGTCCTAGTGATGTGCAAAATCTTCCTAACGCCCATGCCTTGCCCCTGACTAGGGTTGCATCAGGCAGTGCAGAACGTACTGCCTTCCGGAAAAAACAACATTCGAGTGAGGTGGGCAAAATGAATCTGCAGACAATCAAGGCTTCGGTAGTGAAGTTCGCCAAAGACGAAGACGGCCTGACCATCGTGGAATACGCCGTGGCCGGTGGGCTGATTACGGTAGCTGTTGCCGCTGCGTTCGTGCTTTTGGGCGGTGCCGTGAATACCAAAATCAGGGCGCTGTGCCAGGCCGTCAACGGCAACGTTGCGTGCTGATAACGAAATTTACGGTGGCGGGACGCGGCGAAGTCCATGAATGACCGGTTGTTGCTGTTTTGCTGATAGAGCGACCGGATAACTCAATGGACTTCGCGCTGTCCCCGCCAATGTACTTTCCGAGCCGTATGACCGCTGAAGTGAGGTACACAAAATGACTCTGCAAACAATCAGAACTTCGATAAGCAAGTTCGCCAAAGATGAAGATGGCCTGACCATTGTGGAATACGCGGTGGCAGGTGGGTTGATTACGGTAGCTGTGGCTGCAGCCTTCGTTCTTTTGGGCGGCGCTGTAGATACCAAGATCAGAGCGCTGTGCCAGGCGGTCAACGGCAACGTTGCCTGCTAACGATAATCCCGGTAGGGGAGACGCGCCATGTCCATGGAATTGCTGGTGTCGACTGTTTTACTGCTAGGACTGCTGGGCGTCGCGGTGGTGAGCGATCTGCTTCGCCACCGTATCCCCAACACGCTGGTCCTGTTGGGCATTGCCCTGGGATTGGCCGGTCAGACTTATTCAGGTGGTATCAGCGGATTGGGTGACAGCCTGTTGGGTATCCTGATCTGTTTTGCGTTCTTTCTGCCGATGTACGCCCTGGGAGGCATGGCTGCTGGCGACGTCAAGTTGATGGCCATGGTCGGCAGCTTTCTTCCGTTCCATTTCGCCTTGTGGGCAGCCATGTTCAGCCTGATAGCTGGTGGGGTGTGCGGTTTCCTGATCGTGCTGGTTCGCGGGCAATTGTTGCAGACCCTGGGGCGTTATTGGCTGATTCTCAGGGCGCAGGCCTATCTGGCGCCGACTTCGGATGAAGTCGCCGGCAAACCTTTTCCTTATTCGATCGCAATCTTGATCGGCACTTTAAACAGCGTCTACTGGCAACTGGTTGCCGGTGGATTGGGAGGTTAGTCATGCACGTCATTGTCGATAGTGATGCCTACTCCAGCGATCGGGAAGCGGTGCAACGGCTGGCTCCTCAGCCTTGCACAATCCGCGAGACGGGTCTGACCGACAGTTTTCTCGGTGAGTTGGTATGCAAGCATTTGTACGACGCCGGCGTGCTGGACATGCCGCGACTGGTGGAGCGCCTGGCGCTGACTGGCGCCGTACTTGAAGAAGTCCTGGCGTTTCTGCGCAAGGACGGTCGTGTCGAAGTCCTGGGTCAGGTGGGGCAATCGGGTGGGCAGCTGCGTTATAGCCTGACCGAACGCGGTCGCAGTGCTGCCCGCGATGCGCTGTCACGCAGCGGCTATATCGGCGCGGCCCCCTTCCCGGTGAGTACCTACCGTTCCCTGATCAAAATCCAGACCATTCACCATGGTCGCATCAGCTCAAGCGATATGCACAAGGCCCTCACCGGTGTAGTGCTCACGGAGGGGATGCTCGATCAACTGGGTGTGGCCCTGAACTCCGGGCGCGCAATCATGATTTATGGCCCCGCGGGTACCGGCAAGACCTACGTCAGCAGTCGGTTGATTCGTCTGTTCGCCGAGGCCATCTGGGTACCTCATGCCATCGTGATCAACGAGTCGGTGATCGAGATCTATGACCCGCAGGTGCATCAGCGGCTGGATGACAACGGTCAACAGAACAATCTGATGCTCAACGAAGGGATCGATCGTCGACTGCTGTGCTGCAAACGCCCGGTCGTCATTACGGGCGGTGAGTTGAGCATGGAACAGCTGGATGTTCGCTATGACCCCTTCACCCGCCAGTACCAGGCCGCCTTGCAGCTCAAGGCCAGTAATGGCCTGTTCATCATCGATGACATGGGCCGCCAGCGCATGGCACCCGCCGAGCTGTTCAATCGCTGGATCGTCCCGATGGAGGAGAAGCGCGACTTCCTCAATTTGGGCGGTGGTCGGCATTGCGAGCTGCCATTCGATCTGGTTCTGGTGTTCTCCACCAACCTCAATCCCCTGGAACTGGCTGATGAGGCCTTCTTGCGGCGGATTGGCTACAAGTTGCAGTTCGGTTACCTGAAGCCCGAGGAGTACGAAAAGATCTGGCGTCAGGAATGTGAGCGTCTGGGTATTCCTTTTGACCCCCTGCTGCTGCGTTATGTACTGCAAAGGCTTTATGCAAGTGAAGGCATGCCCCTGGTGCCTTGCCATCCCCGAGATCTCCTGAACATGGCCCTCGATCGTCAGCGTTATATCGGCGGTACCGGGGCACTGTCACCACAAGAGTTGGAATGGGCCTGGCACAACTACTTCGTCCAGCTCGACTTTCTTTGATACGGAGATACTGACATGAGCTCTCGTACTCTTCCCCTGATAGGCGTTTCCCTGGTCATGGGCCTTGGTGCTGCATGGATGGCCGACTCCTGGCTAAGCGCCCGGCTCAATGCCACGCCAGATGACCATCTTCGAAGCGTGGTAGTCGCCACGGTAGAGATTCCATTCGGGCAGATGGTCGAGGCCCAACAGGTCACGACCGTGCGCATGCCCATGGACACGATCCCGGACGATGCTCTCGATTCCAGCGACAAGGCCGTGGGCAAGATCGCAACGTTCGACATCTTGCGTGGCGACGTCATGCGCAGCGCACGCCTGAGCGAGCACCTGGGCGGCAGTACCCTGGCCTCTCTGATTGCCACAGACAAACGTGCCATTTCGGTACGCGTGGACGATGTGGTTGGTGTGGGCGGATTCCTCCTGCCAGGTAACCGGGTCGATGTACTGGCGACCAAAACCACCAGTGCCGGCAGCAACAGTGCCGTGTCCAGGACCATCCTCGAGAACTTGCGGGTGTTGGCGGTGGACCAGACGGCGGGTACCGACAAGACCCAACCGGTGGTGGTGCGCGCAGTGACGCTGGAGATGACGGCCGCCGAGGCTGAAACCCTGGTCACGGCGCAAACGGAAGGCAAGCTGCAACTGGCGCTGCGCAATCCGCTGAACTCCGAGAAAAAAATCGTGACCGCCGCGCCTGCTGCACAGGCCCCCATGGTTGTGGCCGCTGCCCCAGTGCAAAAACGCGTGGTGCACCGTAGCGAGGGTGGTGGGGCTCTCACCATCATTCGCGGGGTCCAGACCAGTTTAGTGAAAGTTCGTTGACTGAGCGGTAGGGGTGCCTGTGCACCAAGGTATTGGCGGAGCCGATCCGGATCAGTATCGGCAAACGAGGGCTTGATGATGAATCTTCGTATTCAGCGGCCGTTCACTGCGACGCCAAGGCGCCAGGGAGGAGCGGTGAGCGTACTGATGGTGATCGCCTTGGCGGCGATTTCCATGATAGCGGCGTTGGCTCTGGACGGCGGGCACATGATGTTGAACAAGACGCGCCTGCAAAACGCTGTGGATGCCGCCGCCCTGAGTGGCGCCAAAACCCTGCTTGAGGCGGCAGGTGCTGCCACCATGGCCAGCGCGACACGCACTGCCGCGCTCAATACGCTGACGCAAAATGCCAATGCCACGGGCAACTCCGAATTGGCAACGGCGGTCGCCGGCAACCCAGGCGCATTTGCGGTGGTGGAACTTTCCAGCAGCGTCTATGGCCCGTTCTCCTATCCCGGGCCGGCAAATGCCAAGTACGTTCGGGTATCGGTACCGAGCTATCAGCTGACAGGTTTTTTCTGGAGCTTCGTTCAGACATTAGGCACTGCGGGTCTTGGGAGCAAGGCCGTGGCGGCGATCGCCACCGCCGGCCCCAGCCCTACCAGCCCCTGTGATCTTGCACCTTTGATGGTCTGTGGCGACCCGACTAAATACAACCCGGCCGCGGGCATGTTCTGGGGCTTCCAGTTTGGTGACTTGCAGGTACTGAAGACGGCTGCTGGCAATTCGTCCCCCATTGGCCCAGGCAACTTTCAGTTGCTCGACTTTGGATCGGGCGGCAGTACGGTCAGGGATGATCTGGCTGGAGGTGGCAAGGTCTGTCGCAACGTGGGGCAAAACGTCCAGACTGCTCCCGGCAACATGGTGGGTCCTACTTCGCAAGGTCTGAATACGCGCTTCGGCATCTATAACGGCCCAGTCAGTGCCTCGGACTATCCGCCAGACCTGGTGACGACGTCCAGCACCCCCGCGATCACTTACGACGACTCAGTCACCCCGCCAGTCGAGAAGTACAAGGGGCAAACCGTCACATCGAGCAACGGCAATCTCACGGCGGGCAGCGACGCGATACTGGACTACAACGACTGGCGTGCAAGCACAGCCGCGTGTGTGGCCGGGTCCGGCAGCGGCTGTCAGAGCGGTGGGGTGTACGAGCGTCGGATGCTGAAAATCGTGGTGGGCGACTGCACCGGTAAACAGGGGGGGACAACCTCGGTGCCGGTCCTGGGTTTTGGTTGCTATTTCGTGGTACAGCCCATGAGCAACGGCGGCACGGAATCGCAGATATTCGGCCAGTTTGTGAAGGAGTGCGAAGGCGATAACGTAGCCGGCCCCTCGCCGTCCACCGATGTCGGCCCGCAGATCATTCAACTCTACAAAACCTATATTGGCAGCGGCACTGGCACTCCGAGCACAGACTCGTAGGAGGCGTCATGGGACTTCACTCATTCAAGCGACCACAGGCTCAGCAAGGCGTGGCATTGGTGGAATTCACCCTAGTCCTGCCGCTGTTGCTTCTGTTGTTACTGAGCCTCGGCGAATTCGGCCGCATGCTCTACCAGTACAACGTCCTGTTGCAGGCCAGCCGTGATGCCGACCGTTTTGTCGCCAGCCAGGCCTGGGACTCGACGCTCGGCGCTATCGCTCTGAGCAATACGCTGCTGACCCAGACGAAAAACGTCGCGGTCTATGGCGTGCCCAGCGCTACCGGCAGCGCTGTGGTGTCAGGGTTGACGACCGCGAACGTAGCGGTCGCCGCGGTAGGCACCGACCATGTGCGAGTCACCATCACCTATAGCTTCTGCCCGGTGATTGGCAGTGGCAATTGTGTCGGCACGTTTCCTGGTCTTATCGGTGGGCAGTTTGCGCTGGCCATTCCGTTGGTTGCCACCACTGTCATGAGGGTGCTGTGATGAATAAAAAACGCATGCACGGCACCTATGTCGTGGAGTTCGCCTTCATCGGCATGCTGGTGTTCATCCTGTTGTTCGGCGTGGTGGAAATGGGCCGCCTGTACTTCACGGTCAGTGCGCTGGATGAAGCCGCGCGGCGTGGTGCGCGGCTGGCAGCGGTGTGCAACATCAGCGATCCGGTGGTCTTGCGGCGGGCGATCTTCAACGCCTCGACCGACGCCGGCACGAGCCAGCTGATCACGAGCCTGGCCACCACCAACCTGACGCTGACTTATCTGGACGTCAACGGTGCTGTGGTGGCCAATCCCGGCGACCTGGTCAGCGCTACTGGCTTTCGTGCCATCCGTTATGTCCAGTTGAGTCTGCAAGGCTTCGTTTTCAATCTGTTTATTCCCGGGTTAGGCGTGCCCATTACCTTGCCTGCATTCAAGGCAACCTTGCCACGCGAAAGCCTCGGGCGTCATTCCGATTCCGGGGAGATCACACCATGCTGAATACCAAGGATACCCCGCTCTCCACTTCGACCGGCAAGGCTGGGCTGAGGTTGCTGATCAGCAGCCGTGATGCCACCTCGTTGCGCGATCTGCAGAGCGTCTGCCAGCGCATGCCCTGCCTGGAGGTGAGCACTCGCCTGGTGAGTAATGGGCATGTCGACCCGCTCTACGGCCTGGACCGCATGCCCGATCTGTTGCTGTTGCGCGTCAGCCATCTGTGGCGCGAAGAATTGGCGGCGCTGTTGCAGCGTCCGGCCCATGAGCGTCCGCCGATGTTGGTGTGCGGTCTGCTGACCGAGCAGGAAGGCATGCGCCTGGCGATGCAGGCCGGCGCCCGTGACGTGCTGCCGGAGCCTATCGCCGAGACCGAACTGGTTGCCGCCTTGAATCGCCTGGTCATGGAGGTTCGCACCGGCAGCGGGACAGAAGGGAAATTGATCGCCGTGATGAGCGCCAAGGGCGGCTCCGGCGGAACCTTGCTGGCCTGCAACCTGGCTCAACAGCTCAGCGTCAGGGGCGGCAGCACCCTATTGCTGGACATGGACCTGCAATTCGGCAGCGTGACGCATTACCTGGACGTGGCGCAGACGCACAGCCATCTCGAGGTGCTGCATCAGATCGATGGCATGGATAGCGTCGCGCTACGCGGTTTTTGCAGCCACTTCAGCCCGACCTTGCATGTGCTGGGTGGTCGGGCCGGTGAGCTGTGCCTGCCGCAGGATGCCCAACCCGAGCAACTTGACACCCTGTTGCAACTGGCCCGCGCCAGCTACGACTGGGTGGTGATCGACCTGCCACGGCAAATCGACCACCTCACCGGCTCCGTGCTGGAACAGGTGGACCGGGTGTACGTGGTGGTGCAGCAGAGCGTCAGTCATCTGCGCGATGCCAGCTCCCTGGTGCGGATTCTTCGCGACGACCTGGGCGTGCGCGGCGATCAGTTGCAGATTGTGGTCAACCGCTATGACAAGGCCGCAGCGATCAGCCTCAAGGATATTGGCGAGGCACTGCGCTGCACCAATCTGTCGAAATTACCCAACGACTTCAACCTGGTCAGCCAGAGTCAGAACACTGGCGTGCCGTTGGGGCTGCATGCGCCGAGGGCCGCGATTACTACCGCCCTGCGCGACATGACCGAGGACCTGGTCGGTCAACAGGTGGCCGGGAACAAAGGCTTACTCAAACGCGCCTTCAACCGTTTTTTCGGGGGATGACCCATGATCAGCGACTTTCGTAACCGCTTGCGCAAACAGTCCGGTAAACCCGCAGCATCGTCAGCTGCTCAGGGCGACGACCTGCTGGATCCGGCAGAGGAAATAATGGCGTGGGAGCGTGCAACACCGGACGTTCTTTACGAAACCAGAAGCCAGGTCACCCCGGTGGAAGCCGAGTGGCGGGAAAAAATCTACCAGCAATTGCTCAAGGTCATGGACCTGTCCTTGCTGGACTCCCTTGAACAGGCCGAGGCCTCACGGCAGATCCGTGATATTTGCCAGCGCCTGCTCGACGAGCATTCGGCACCGGTGAGTACCACCAGCCGCCAGTTGATCATCAAGCAGATCACCGACGAGGTGCTCGGTCTGGGGCCCCTGGAGCCGTTGCTGGCCGATCACAGCGTGTCCGACATTCTGGTCAACGGCTATGCCTCGGTCTATGTCGAGCGCTTCGGCAAACTGCAACGGACCGATGTGCGTTTTCGCGATGATCAGCATTTGCTGAATATCATCGACCGCATCGTGTCCAGCCTGGGTCGGCGTATCGACGAGTCCTCGCCATTGGTGGACGCCCGGCTCAAGGACGGTTCGCGGGTCAACGCGATTATCCCGCCGCTGGCCATCGACGGCCCGAGCATGTCGATTCGCCGCTTTGCGGTGGACCTGCTCAATACCGACAGCCTGATTCAGGTGGGGACATTGACCCCGGCCATTGCTCTGCTGCTCAAGGCGATTGTCCGCGGGCGCCTGAACGTGCTGATTTCCGGCGGTACCGGTAGCGGCAAAACCACCATGCTCAACGTGTTGTCCAGTTTCATTCCGCACAACGAGCGGATCGTCACCATCGAAGACTCGGCCGAACTGCAATTGCAGCAGCCCCACGTGGTGCGCCTGGAAACCCGGCCTTCGAACATCGAGGGGCGTGGAGAGGTGAGTCAGCGGGAGTTGGTGCGCAATAGCTTGCGGATGCGCCCAGACCGCATTGTGATCGGCGAAGTGCGCGGTGCCGAGGCGCTGGACATGCTGACGGCCATGAACACCGGCCATGACGGTTCGTTGACCACGATCCACGCCAACACCGCGCGCGATGCGTTGGGGCGAGTCGAGAACATGGTGTCGATGAGCGGGGCGACCTTCCCGATCAAGGCCATGCGTCAGCAGATCGCGTCGGCCATCGATGTGGTGATCCAGCTGGAACGTCAGGAGGACGGCAAGCGCCGGCTGGTCAGCGTGCAAGAGATCAACGGCATGGAAGGCGAGATCATCACCATGACCGAAATTTTCTCCTTTGCGCGCCAGGGCATGGGTGAAAACGGTGAAGTGCTTGGCGATTATCGCCCCAGCGGCATGATTCCGGCCTTCCGCGATGTGCTGGCCAAGCGTGGCATCGAGTTGCCGCTGACGATGTTCAGGCCTGAATGGATGGAGGCACGGCAGCCATGAGCCATATTCCTGCTGAATTCATTGTGATGTTCCTGGGCATGGTGTTTATCGCCGTGTTCCTCTTGTCCCAGGGCGTGGTGGTGCCGGTGTTCGGCGAAGCGGGCAAGATGCGCAAGCGCATCCGCGGCCGTTTGCATGTACTGGAAAAAGCCAACAATTTGCCCAACATGCAGACGGTGTTGCGGCAGAAATACCTGACGCGTTTGTCGCCACTGGAGGCCATGCTCGAGCAGTTGCCGTTCATGGCGAGCCTTACGCAGATGATCGAGCAGGGCGGCCATGAATACCGCGCTTATCGAGTGATCTTGCTCGGGCTGTTCCTGGGCGCGTGTGCGGGCATCTCGATCTGGATGGTCGTGACCGTCTGGTGGATGGCGTTGCTGGCAGGCTTCGGGGTGTTCTGGTTACCCCTGCTGAAAATTTCTCGTGACCGTAGCAAACGTTTCGCTGCGTTTGAGGAAGGCCTGCCGGATGCGCTGGATGCCATGTGCCGGGCCTTGCGTGCCGGGCACCCGTTCAACGAAACCCTGCGTCTGGTCGCCGAGGAGCACAAGGGGCCGGTCGCTCATGAGTTCGGCCTGACCTTTGCCGACATCAACTATGGCAACGATGTTCGCCGGGCCATGCTCGGCCTGCTGGAGCGCATGCCCAGCATGACGGTGATGATGCTGGTGACTTCGATCCTCATCCACCGCGAGACTGGCGGCAATCTGACGGAAGTGCTGGAGCGTCTGAGTCGGCTGATCCGCGGGCGTTTCCGCTTTCAGCGCAAGATCAAAACCCTGTCGGCGGAAGGGCGCATGTCGGCCTGGGTGCTGGTGGCGATTCCCTTTGTGCTGGCTATTGCGATCGTGCTCACAAGCCCCAGCTACATGCCTGTGCTGCTCAATGATCCCATAGGCCACAAGCTGATCATCGGGGCTTTCTTCGCCATGTTGATCGGGATTTTCTGGATACGAAAAATCATCCGGATTCAGGTTTAAGCGATATTCGCTACCGGGAGGTACAGGTCATGGACTTTTTACTCGGGTTGTTCAGTCGGTTCACGGGGAACGAGGAAGTAGCGCGCCTGTTGTTCCTTGGCGCGATCGGTTTGAGTACGGTGCTTGCGGTCGTCGCCTTGATGTTGCTGATGCTGGGTCTTCAGGACCCGGTACAGCGTCGTCTGGCGCTGATCAAGCGCGGTTATTTGGGCAATACGGCAGGGCAGGAAGCGCCGGGTAATCTGCAGCTGTTGCTGGAGCGGGTCGGCCAGCGTTTTGCCTCGGCTGAATCGGCCCAGGCGTCAGTTACCCAGACTCTGTTGACGCATGCGGGTTACCGCTCCTCTTCGGCGGTGCAGATGTACTGGGCGGTGCGCTTGATGTTACCGCTGTTGATGGTCGGCCTTGCGTTGCTGCTGTTGCCGCTGATTCCCAAGGTTTCCCTGGCTGTGGGGCTGTTGTTGGTGGTCATGGTGGCCGGTATCGGATGGTTGCTGCCAGCGCTGTATGTCGCCAAGCGTAAGCAGGCGCGTCAAAACCGGCTGCGTATCGCGTTTCCAGATGCGCTGGATCTGATGGTGGTCTGCGTGGAGTCAGGCCTGTCACTGCCCACGACCATTGAACGGGTGGCTGAAGAGATGTCGGTCAGTCATGTTGAACTGGCTGAAGAGCTGGCCCTGGTCAATGCGCAGATCCGCGCGGGCATCACCAGTACCGAGGCGCTCAAACAACTGGCCATACGCACCGGTCTGGAGGACGTGCAAGGGTTGGTCAGCTTGTTGGCGCAGAGTATTCGCTTTGGTACCAGCGTGGCCGACACCCTGCGCATCTATGCCGATGAATTCCGTGATCGGCGTACGCAGGCCGCCGAAGAGGCGGGGGCGAAAATCGGCACCAAGCTGATATTTCCACTGATTTTCTGCCTGTGGCCGAGCTTCTTTCTGGTCGCCATCGGCCCGGCCATGATTGGCGTAATGAAAGCATTCGGAAATATGTAAGAGGATCGGGTGGGGGGCTGTCGAATCAGATGGCCTTGCCACCCGAACCTGATCTGTACTTCCCCTCCCAAGATCTACACCGCTCGCTCCTACGGGCAATGTTGTTCACTTAAGCCGTAATGCGATCTGTAGCAGCTGGCGAAGCCTGCGTTCGGCTGCGAAGCAGTCGTAAAATCAGCCATTGCGGTGCGTCAGGCACATCACGGCAGCCGGACTCACGACTGCTGCGCAGCCGAACGCAGCCTTCGGCAGCTGCTACAAAGAATGCGTCGCGGCTGAAACTGTTTAAGTGAACAGCATTGCGCTCCAGGGGGACTCGGTCAGAACTGAACAATGTGTAGATGCCAATACTTTCCAGCAGACGTGATTAAGCCTGGCGTTTTAGCCAGGCTACTCTGGACGATGCCAGAGGTTGATCATCCATTGACGTCCCTCAGTTGCTGCTGGAGGTCATTTTCCCCCCAGCCTTCTGCTCAAAGAACATCGGGATCGGGTAGGTGAAGCTGTTCAGCCAGCGCTGGAAGGACAGGTCACGCTCAGTGACCGATGCAGTTTGTCGAAAAGGGGAGGCAACCACACCACGAATCTGTAGCTGCATCCACTGTTCGGTGCCCTTTTGCGGCGCCGAGGAGGGACCTGGCTCAATAGCCCAGGCACTGGTGGACAGGCAAGCCATGCACACAATCAACAGCCCTTTGGTATTCATCTCGACTCCTCGTACGTTCTACTTGATCGCAGCATTGGCTGAGGCATCGACTACGGCCTCAGTCTTGCGATTCCCCTCGGAAGCCACCGCTTTTTTGGCAGAGGCCTTGAGTTTTTCCGCTCGGGTTTGAGCCTCTGCAACTTGCTGGGGACTCAAGCTGGCGCGGTTCGCGAGTTCGGCAGCCGCCTTCCAGTTATCCTGATAGATCAGCAGCGTCACCATGTTGAGTGCCGCCAGTGAATCCGCCTGCTTGAGCTCCATGGCCGTCATGAACTCGAAGCGTGCTTCAGGGATCCGTCGCTGATTGAGGTAGACGACCCCCAGGTCATTGCGCATCTTGTCGTCGGTGGGGGACATCTTCACCGCGCGTTCGAGGTGAGTGGTAGCGCCGGCGTTATCATTTTTGGCCGCGGCCAACTGGCCCAGGCCATGTTCCCCTTCAGCGGCCAGACAGGTGCCGAGCAGGCTTTGATACAACGGCTCCGCATCTTTACGCCCCATCAAGCGCAGCACCCGGGCCTTGCGCAGACGAACCTGGACCAGGTCATCGGGCAAACCTTCCAGGTTCGCCAGGCTGGCGTACAAACGGCCTTCGTTGGCCATGTTGTCGGCCAGGTTCAGGGCCAACTCTTGCTCCGAAGCGGGTTTGGCACAACTGCCCGGTCGCGAAACGATACCGTTGGTGGCACAACCTGCGAGCATCAATGTCGCCGTTATTGCAATGACTGCTTTCATCGAGTGTCCTCTGGCTACAACACGTTGAACGCCTGGCCAATGGCAATACAGCTGGCCCGCCAAGCGCTCAAGGTCACCGTTAAGAGTGAGGGCGAAAGCCCGGTTCAGCGTCTGGCTCCGGTTCATTGCGAGAGCCCGGTCTTACTGTCGAAATCACCATTTTCGAGGAAGAACATGCGGTAGAAGTTCGGGTCGTAATTGCGCAGCTGCTCGCCAGGCAACGACGGCAGTTGTGCATTGGCAGCCAGGGGCTGGACCAGATGCGGGGTGACGATCATCAGCAGTTCGCGCTCCTCACGGTTGACGGAGTTGTCGCGGAAGAACGCGCCCAGAATCGGGATATCGCCCAGCCCCGGGAATTTGTTCACCTGGGAATTGTTGCGAGTGCTGATCAGGCCGCTGATGACGAAGCTTTCGCCGTCGGCCAGGGAGATGCTGGTGTCGGTACGGCGTATGGTCAGCGCCGGAACTATGGTGCCGGCGATGCTGACGGCGTTGGTGAAGTCCAGTTCACTGACTTCCGGCGCCACCTTCAGGGCGATACGGTTTTTCTCGATGATGGTTGGCGTCAGGGTCAGGCGGATACCGAACTCCTTGTACTCGATGGAGATGTTATCGCTGCCCGAACTGGGCACCGGAATCGGTACTTCACCGCCGGCCAGGAAGCTCGCACTCTGCCCGCTGAGCGCCACCAGGCTTGGCCGCGCCAGGGTGTAGGCGAAACCGCTGCCTTCCAGTGCGTTGATCGCCACCAGGGTATTGCCGGTAGCAAAGTTGAGGTTGAACATGCCGTTGTCCACCGGCACCGACGGTGTGACGACGCCGCCAATGGTGGGCAAGGTTCTCGGCGAGCCGAACAGGAAGTTGCCGCGGGTGCCGAAAATAGACGCTGAGGCTTCCTTGAGTTTGGTCCGGCTGACTTCAACGAAGCGAATATCGGTCTGTACCTGGCTCGGCAGCAGCGGGTCTTCGTAAGGTCCGGTCGACGCGCTGGTCAGCGCCGAGGTGGCCCGGCCCTTGACGAACACCATGCTATGGCGCGGCTCTTTCGAACAGCCGGTCCAGACCATCAGGCTGGTGGTGCCCGGTGTCAGACCAGTGAGCAGGAAGGCGTTGGGGTTGTTGCCGCTGGGTTGCACATCGGCAATTTTCGGGTCACCCACGGCCAGTTGCGTCACCGGAACCGGAGTGCGCAGTTCACTCTGAAGCCCCTGACCGACCTCGAACGTTGTCGGCATACTGTCCATCTGCGAACAATTGGCCGCCGCGGCCTGAGCCGCGTCCACGCTGAGGCCCATCCAGAACAGGCCATGGATAATTCGCTTGAAAGCGGGCACGGTACGATAGCTCATTAAGTGCATCCTCGCTGAATAGGCCATCTACAAGGCAAACCAAGTTGCCTCGGATCACTACAGGGGGCCTGAGTCGACCCTCAACCTCGCCAGAGCACTCACCACTAATGACCAATGCCCCCGGCAATATTCCTTGGTGCTACACGCAAGCAGGTGCAATACGCTGATCCGAATGAACAGCGAGCGACCTTCTAAAACGGCTTTTAGTGATCCAGATACCTGGGCTGCCGACCCGAGCGACAGGCTCAGGCTCGACAACCATCGCGGTTATAGGCGGCACTTCCCGCCAACCTGACTCCCCTAAAAAGCAACCGGCAATCACAGCTCTGCGCCGGTAAACGCCTGTCAGGATCATAGTGAGGTAACTCCTTTTGCCAATTCGCTATCTGATCTCTGAACCTAACGTCAAAATTCAAACCGTTATGACTTCTTCTTGTTTGAAGGTAGTTCAAACAAAGCAAAGCGCCACGATTTAAAACAAAACTTTCAGGGCAGAGTGTGGAGATAGCCATGTTGCTGGCGTTGGAGCGGCAAAAAAATGCGGTTCGGCGAGGCAACTAAGGCGGCAGGGCTTACATGGACAGAATCAGGCGTCCGGCGAACAGAATAAGGATCACCCCCATGGTTCGTTCGAACCAGTGCCCCATGCGCATGAACAGCAGTCGCACCCGGGCGCTGGAAAAGAACAGGGCCACGATCACGAACCACAAGGCGTTCACGAAGCACATCCACAGCCCGTACAGCGCCTGAATCTGCAGCGGTGTCGAGGCACTGATGATGGTGGTGAAGATCGCCAGGAAGAACAGCGTGGCCTTGGGGTTGGTGGCGTTGGTCAGAAACCCCGTGCTGAAGGCCTTGAACAGGGTCTGCTGCTCAGTTGACGCTGCCGCGCCGTTGTCGCCTTCAGTCGCCACTTTGGGTTTGCTGCGCAACAGGCTCACACCGAGATACAAAATGTAGGCCCCCCCGATCACCTTGGCTACCATCAATAGCCAAGGCGTGGTGTGCATCAATGCGCCGACGCCGAGCAAGGTGTACAGCACATGCACGGAAATGCCCGCGCCGATGCCCAGCGCCGTGCAGATGCCCACTAAACGCCCGAAACGCACGCTTTGGCGGATGGTCACGGCGAAGTCCGGCCCGGGAGCTACCACGGCCAGAAAATGGATGGTTGCCAGCGCCAGAAACTCGCCCAGGTAATTCGAAAACATCTCAACTCCAGAAAGTCAGGGGGGATGCATTGCCGCGGTAGCCGACAAAGAAAGAAAGGCTCAATCGCGGATCGTCCACACCCGGCGTCACCGAGTGCATGCGGCGTGAATTGAACATGATGAAATCACCCGGCTCAGGGCGAACCTCCAGGGTCGGAGGTCCGAGCAAGGCCGGATCGATGCCGTAACTGTCGCCACGCATCTCGTCGAACTGGTCCGGGGAAATGTCGTGGTCCCACATCTGCAATGCGCCGCCCTCGGTCGGCATGTTCAGGTAAACATTGCAGGCGAACTGCGCTTCCAGGCTTCTGGCCTGGAAACTGTCCGGGGCGTCCTTGGCGAAAATGTCGTGATGGGCGAGGAAGCACACGCCGGGTTTGACCACGCGCGATAGCCCCACATACATCTTGCGGCCATAGAGATTTTCCAGATGCGCCCCCGCCGGCCAGGACTCATCGAGCATGCAGCGCAGGGTGTCGACAGGCGAGGAGTAGGGCGCACAACGGCTGCGCAACTCGGCGATGTTGCTAGTGGCGCGCTCGAAATAGTCTTCGATCAGCAGTGGCTGGTTTTCCGCTTCGTAAAACGCCATGCCGATGCGACCGATGCTCGGTGCGTTGATGTAGCCTTCGAAGCCGGGGGCGAGGATCTTGTCGCCGATCTGGATCGCCAGTGGCCGAGGCAACAAGCCTCTGACGCGGATGGCGAGGACTTCTTCGTTGGCCAGTTTTTTTATGCACGTCTCATCGAGACGCTCGACGTCAAGCATCATGTCTTAGGTCCATCTATCAGATAGTCAACAGAGCCCGCGAACGCAGGCTCCCCCGGCGTCAGGCGATGACGGGATCGACATCGCCCAAAGACTCAGTCCACGTGGTAGTGGACTGACAACGTTCCCTTTTTCTGTGAAAGGGAAGCGATCGTGACCATGCCCAAATCCTTCAGGCTACGTACATGGGTGCCGCCGCAGCCGTAGGCGGGCAGCTCACCGAAACCGATTTCACGGGCGCCTTCGCGCAACGACGTCAAGCGCGGCAGATCATGGGCGATCCATTGCTTGATGCCGTGCTGAATCGTCTGGGCATCAACCTCCTGCGCGCCATCGCCCGGTTTGAATTGCACACGTCCTTCATCCGGCCAGTGATGAGCCTTGATAGGCATCCAGCCCATGGCCTGAACAAAGTGACCGATCAGGTGCCCCGCCGAATGCATGCGCGTATTGAACTGGCGGCGTTGCTCGTCGACCCGAATCTGGATCATGCCGAGTTTTACCGGGTGGTCGACGAAATGGATGATCCGCTCCGTTTCCTGCACCACGCGCAGCACCTGGCTTTCGCCGATCCAGCCGGTATCACAGGGTTGCCCGCCGCCCTGGGGGTGAAACAGAGTGGCGCGCAGCACCACGGCGAACTCGTTCTCATAGGGCGTGCAATCCAGGACTTCCACGTTGGCCCTGAGGTCATCACTATGGAAAAAGAGGCGAAGCGTCATATTCCATGCCCTTATTAAAGTTTCTATTTTTATTATATGAACCGTGGAATTGCGTGATAATCCGTTCAACCATCAAAGGACTGTTGCGCTGTGAGCATAAATCTTCCCTTGCCGCTGCTCGGTGAAATGGCGATTTTCGTCAAGGTTGTCGAAACCGGCAGTTTCTCCGAAGCGGCGCGTCAGTTGGGGTCTTCACCCTCGGCGGTGAGTCGCAGCATTTCGCGGCTGGAGAAGGCGCTCGCCACGCGTTTGTTGCAACGAACCACGCGCAAGCTACGCCTGAGCGACGGAGGCGAAGAGGTGTTCAAGCGCTGCCAGGAGATGGTCAGCGCGGCGAAGTCGGTGATGGAAATCAGCGGTCAGTTCACCCAGGAAGCGGAAGGGCTGGTGCGCGTCAGCGTGCCCAAGGCCGTCGGGCGATTTGTGATTCATCCACATATGCCGGAGTTTCTGCGGCGTTATCCCAAAGTGGATGTGGAGTTGTTGCTCGAGGACCGCCAGGTGGATTTGATCGATGACAACGTCGACCTGGCCATCCGTATTACCGATCGGCCCCCTGCGGGGCTGGTGGGGCGCCAATTGTTGACCATCGACCATTTGCTCTGCGCCACGCCGCAGTACCTGGCCGAGCACGGCACACCGACTCATCCCCACGACTTGCTCAATCACAGCTGCATCTATCTGGGCGAAACCCCGAGCGATGCGCGCTGGAAGTTCAAGAAAGGCAGTAAAGCCGTGACCGTCGGCGTGCGCGGACGTTACGCCGCCAATCACACGGGCGTGCGATTGGGCGCGGTATTGCAACACATCGGGATCGGTAGCCTGCCGTACTTCACCGCCCGTTATGCGCTGGAACAGGGGCTGATTGTGCAGGTATTACCGGACTGGACCTTTCTGGCGTCCTACCATGGAGGCGCCTGGCTGCTGCATTCGCCCACCCGCTATCTGCCGCCCAAGTTACGGGTATTCATCGACTATCTGGTGGAATGCCTGGAGAAGGAGCCGACCTTGAGCAATCCGGGCAAGCCAAGCGCGATGGGCAAGGGCGCGGCAGCGTATGAGTTGCCGGAGAGTGATGGGTTGTTTTGATCTTTACCCGGTGTCTAGTCCTGAAATAGGTTTACACCTGTTTCACCCTCAAAACGCCCGATGCACCGCATCGGGCGTTTTGCATTTCAACGATAGGTGCGGACGTTTGCTGTTGTAGATGCTTATCGACTCGTCGACCATTCGAATCGCCTCGGCCAGATCTCTAGGTCGGTGAAGCAGAAACTCTGTCTTCAAGATCCCGTTCACACGCTCTGCCAAAGCGTTCTGATAACAGTCATACCCGTCGGTCATCGAGCACCTGATTCCATGTTT
>NZ_QKYZ01000020.1:0-108216 GCF_003253625.1 Pseudomonas sp. URMO17WK12:I6 | reverse complement strand
AGGAGATTGGCCTGTACCGTGGGGGTGACAGTACCGGTCAGTTCTTGCACCAGGTTGGCACCGTCGAAGACATAACTGGTGGTCTGGCCGGAAATTGTCTTCTGGCTGCGCCTGTTGGCCGCGTCATAACTGAAACTCCCGGATACGGCGCCCGTGAGCGTGCTCAGGCGCTGGCGCGAATTCCAGGTGTAAGTGTTGCTGCCGTCACTGGTCATATTGCCGTTGGCGTCATACAGCAAGGAGGCACCGCTCCATGCCGTCAACTGGTTAGAGAAACGCCACCAAATCGGTTTTTTCCAGGGGCGTCAGAACCAGAGGGCGACTGGCTTGGATGAGCTGTTTTGTCGTGTCCATAGCGATAACGATCAAATGCAGAGTTACCAGCCACCAGGGTGCGTTCGTAGGCCGCGATGGCTTGTGCAACTTGCGTGGCCATTAACGTCTCAGGGGAGGCCGCATACACCTTCTCGAAAGCCGCAACATACTGAATGTCCTGCCGAATGGTATGGAGTAACTGCACCTCATCATTCACGGCGTGTTCGATCGGGTTAAAGAGGGGATCCGTAGCCTGCGACTCGATGCTGTCACGGCGCCCGTCCCAGAACTGAGTTTCGGCAAAAGCCGCATTGACGAGGGTAGGGGTGTTGCGTGTTCCAAGCTGGCGATGGATGCCCTGGGCGCGCGGCAAACCGTCGATGAAGCCTCGTTCGGGATTATGGCAAGAGGCACAACTGATCGAGCCGTCAGCACTCAGACGCTTGTCAAAGAACAGCGTTTTGCCAAGCTGGATTTTTTCCACCAGATGCTCAGGTGACGAGGCATCTGGTATGGGCGGAAGCCCCAGCAGGTTATCTACGGCTTGCTCCGTACAAGACGCCGACAATCCGGGCAGAGGGTCAGCCATAACCATGCCGGCAGGCAACAGCGCCAGGCATATGCTTAGGCAGTGCACGCTGCGCATGCTCAGTTACTGGTACTTAGCGGGCTGAAATCGGGAGCCGGGATGCCAGGGGAGGGAAGCAGAGTGTTTCGTATCAATACAATGGCGAATGCTCAGCATTTGCTGCCGAGACTTTAGACCTGAAGCCACCATAAGCACCTCCCTGTGAACCGGAGCCACATTGGGCTCGTCGTACACGTCGTATGCACAGCGGTTGGAACACTTGTGTGTTCACGATGGGGTCTTCATTCCATGACCTTGGGGGAGATCGAACGTCCGCGATCCCGAGCATCCAGCACGAGATGACAGTAGTACAGGGTTTGAAAACTTGCCAATGGGACTGGAAAGCGACCGGTCAGGATGGCTTTCTGCAGTCGAGGATTTCGCGGGTTTGCGCTTTCCCCTCGTTGACTTTGTCGCGAAGCGTTAACAGGCCCTGGGTTACGGGCAAAGAAGCTGTCGTCGTTGATGTGGATGCCAACCCTGAGCGGACACTCGTCAATGTCCGTCAGGGTCGAAAGCTGCTTGCTCCGCTATTGAAGCGGAACATACACGTCAGTTTGCCATTGATCCTGCGGCGTCTCGGGATAGACGCTCAGGTAATTGAAGAACAACGGGTGGTCACGGAGTTCCTCGCCACTGGCAGGAAGCCAATCACGGTATATCGGATAGATCGTTTCGCCGATGTGATCCGGTGACCCCGTATGTCGCACCACGACGCAGCGACCGCCAGGAATGACGATCTCGCGTACGCCGAACTCATTCGGCGCCACAGCCTCGTGAATCTCGCCGCAGATGGCGAAGCGGAATGCTTGTGCAGGTGTCGTGTCGGGGTTGCCATAGGGAATGCCAAAGCTGCGACTCGATGCCACCGGCGACTGTCCGCTCTGCATGCGCCACTCGATGAACTTGCGCACGCTCTCATTGACGAGCCCGGGTGGTCCGCAGTGCTCAAGCGCTGCGACCCTGACTTCTGGGAATTCCACGATTCGTACTTGCATGATGATAGTCCTGGAAAAATGAGGGATTGCGAATACCGCATTCCAGACCTGCCAGTTCGGTTCCTTCCTGAACGCACTCGGGGTCATACCGAACGCCCGCCTGAACGCCCTGCAAAATGCCTCGGGGCTTTCAAAGCCGGCACCGAGTGCCGCGTCCAGTACCGAGTGATCAGCGAGGGAGGCCAGGCGATGTGCCGCGCGTCGTAGCCGCATCAGTTGCACATAACGTGAGACCGGCACACCTGCGAACGCGCTGAATTGTCGATGGAAGTGAAACACCGAAAAGTTCGCCACATGACTCAACGTCTTCACCGACAAGTCACCTTCAAGATTGGCATCGATGTAGGCGAGTACGGCGTTGAAGCGTTTTGTGTAGGCGAAGTTGCTCGGCATGTCAGACACTGGGAAAAGGCTCCTGGAAGTACGGTCGGCAATAGAATCGACTATAGCGGTGTAAACGCGCCTAGCCGCGTTTGCTCAAGGTACGTTTTGGGTTGGCCGATGCGGTTTCTTCCACCATGAGACACCGTATACCCAGTCCGATCACTTCTGATCGACTGTTGCTGTCGTTGTGAGGGCAGCAATTACCCCCAGGCAATCATCGAGAAGAGACCCGACAAGGGTGCGCTAAAGTTATGCGGGTCATCGATCAATTGTGATTCGCTGTTCGCGCTGCTTCCGTCCCTGGAGGGCCCAATGCCGCCCATCATCACATGCCTGGTGGCGCTGTCTGTTCTTGGCCTGACTCCTGTAGTGCAAGCCCAGACTAACGCCTGCCCACCTGGCGAGAAACAAGTGTGCCTGAACGGCTGCATCTGCCTGCCAGATCTGGGGCAGGTGCCTGATGGCGTCTACCAGGTCGCGGCACCTGCCCTGGCGCTGTGGCTGACCCAAGCCCGCGCTGAAGCAGCCAGCGCCGAGATCCAACCCATTCCACCGCACATCCGGGAGCAACTGCTGCGCTGGTACGACCCCAGCGTCCTCGATGCCGCGCACTACAAAGTGAGCGATAACGGCCAATTCAGCGCCGCCACTACCATGCTGCAAAACCCCGATGTCGGTGCCGTGACGCTGATCGACATCATCCTCTTCCGGGATGCTCAAACCGCAGAACAGGACATCGCGCTCTGGGCTCACGAACTGAAGCACGTGCAGCAGTTTCAGGAATGGGGGGTAGAAGGATTTGCCCAGCGCTATACACAAGATTTCAATGCTGTGGAGGCGCCGGCTTATGCCATACAGGCTGAAGTTCGACGGTCGGTGCGGGGAGGGACTCAATGAAGGGTAGCGAAGCCGCCTGACATTACAGGCACAAAGCGGTCATTATTGGCTGAAAGCAGCCTGTCAGTTAGGGAAGAGTTGAATGGTGTTCAGGGTGATGGTGGTCGGTGGCTACGGAAACTTTGGTAGCATCGTTTGCAGGCATTTGGCGGTGATGCCAGATGTGGAACTGGTGATCTCGGGCCGCGATCCACACAAGTTGCAGCGCAAAGTCGATGAGTTGAAAAGCCAATCGGGCACTGTCGCCGAAAGTTGGTGCGGCAATGCCATGGGCACTGAGTTCAAATCCGTTTTGCGCTCGATGGACATCCAGTTGGTCATCCATACTGGCGGCCCGTTTCAGGGGCAATCCTATGCGGTCGCCGAGAGCTGCATCGAGGCTGGCGTGAACTACTGCGACCTGTCTGACTGCCGAACCTTCGTCAACGGCGTTGGCGTACTCGATGCCTTGGCGAAACAGGCAGGAGTGGCGATCCTCAGTGGCTGCAGTTCGGTGCCGACGCTATCGTCAGCCATCATCGATCAGCAGCGCTATCGCTTCAGTCGTATCGACTCGATCGAGCATGGCATTTCCTCTTCGGCGAAGATGCCGGGATTGTCGACCGTCGAAGGCGTACTCGCCTACGCAGGTAAACCGATCAGGCAACTCAAGAATGGCAAGGTGCATGAAGTGTCGGGTTGGCAGGATCTGACGCTGCGCAAGATGCCGCATCTGGGCACTCGCGTGCTGGCCAACGTCGATGTGCCGGACATGGATATTTTCGCCAGCCGCTATGGCGCGCAAACCCTGAGCTTCAAGGCCGGCGCGGGCTTGAAGCTGGGTGGTGTCGCCAACTATCTGCTGGCTCAGGCGTTGAAGATCGGGCTGGTTCGCGACCATGCCCTTTGGGCCGCCAGACTGCATCGGCTGGGGACCCGGTTTGAACGTTTCGGCGATGGCAAAAGCGCGATGTACATCGACGTTCAGGGCAAGGGAGTTGATGGGAAACCGCTGGCCATGACGGTGCAACTGACGGCCACCAATGACAAGGGGCCGCAAATCCCAAGCTGCGCATCTGTAGCCTTGGCCGCAAAAATGGCCCAGGGCTATGTGCCGCATCCCGGTGCCAGGGCTTGCGTGGGCGAAATTACCGTCGATGAATACATGGCAGCGATCAACGATCCGGACAATTTGAGCCTGTCTGTGCTGTTCTCTGGCGAGCTGCGCTGACATGCTCTATCTATGCCTGAAGTACCTCCACATCATTGCCGCGATTTTCCTGTTCGGATTCGGCATGGGTTCCTACCTCTATCTGATCGCCGCCAGCCGCACGGCCAACCCTCAAGTGATCGCGCATGTGGCCCGGATGGTCGTGCGCTTCGACACCTGGATTACCACGCCGGCAGGCTTTGTTCAGATCATCACGGGCTACCTGCTGATGAGGCTCTCCGGACTACCCATGACCACGGAGTGGGTACTGACTTCGTTGATTATCTTCTTCTGCGTGGGTTCGCTTTGGCTGCCGGTGCTGGTGTTGCAGAAGCGGCTGTACCTGATGGCGTCGTGCGCAGTTGAGGCTGGAAGCGGACTCGATGATGAATACCGATCCGTGTACAAAAAATGGTGGTGGATGGGGGTAGTCGGTTTTGTCGGGATGTTTGTGATTGTGCTGATGATGGTGACGAAGATGACGCCGGTGCAACTGGTTGGGCTATTGGGATAGCAGGATCGGCTGGCTCAAGTCTTGGTGTTCCAGGCCACTGCGCACAGGGTAAGTCCCGCCACATTCAACGAGACTGGATTGAAGGCCTCCTTGAGCATTGATGGATTGAAAATTGCTACATCCAGCAGCAGGCCAAACAGCGCCGTCGCGGCGACGGCAAGAGGCCAGGCACTGCGCGGTGCGATCAGTATCCATAAGGCCAGCGCAATTTCTGCGACCCCGGCAATATTGGCGAACAGCTCAACCTGAGTGATCCCGTGAGACTGGATCATTGTTCGCTCGCCAGGGCTTAGCCACAGCAACTTGGGAATCAGACCGTGGTAGCCAAACATGAACGCCAGCCCCCCACGGGCGATCCAGTTAATACGTGTGAGGGCGTTCATAGGGGCGCTTTCAAAAAGCGTTGTTCATGATCAGGATCCGGCAGCAGGCACGTGTCGTATTTCCCGAAGAGCCGATAACGATTAAGCGCAATGCGGTCGTATGCCCAATCTCGAAGCATGCGAGGGAAGATGCGCAACAGGTTCACTGGGCGCCAGAGAGCTGGCAACTGGGCGATGACTTCGAAAAATGCATCCGAACGCTCCCAGAAGTGTCGGTCGCGGATCACCGCCATGGTGTCGAACTGATCCACGGGCAAACCTGCCCACGCGAGCAGAGCCTGCCCCTCGGGTGACTGAACCGCCGCCAACCGCACGCGCCGCTGGCGGTCATGGCGAATCAAAAACCTCGCCCAGCCATTGCACAGCTTGCAGACACCGTCGAACAAGACCACCGTCTCTCCTGGTTTGAGCAGCGGCGCGGGTGAGGGGCGGATTTTCGAGGTGGGCATAAGCGTGGATCCAAGGGAACCTGATTATCCCGGATCATAACCGCGTGCCAGCGTTAAAGTCTGCATTTCGCCGAAGGGGGGCTGCTCCTTGCCGGCAGCTGCAATATCATTGTTCCTTTAATATCAGCCAAGGAGGCATCCATGAGTGTGCGTGGTAAAGACCGGCAGATCGACAATATTGAATTTAATGTCGACGACATTGCTCGCAGCAAAGCTTTCTACGGCAGTGCGTTCGGCTGGACATTCGTCGACTACGGCCCAACCTATACGGAATTCAGTGATGGCCGCCTTACCGGTGGCTTCACTACGGGAGAGCCGGTTCGACCTGGTGGCCCTTTGATCATTTTGTACTCGGATGATCTCGATGAGGCGCAGCAACGGCTCAAAGCCTTGGGCGCTGTTATCAGCCGCGAAGTATTCTCGTTCCCTGGTGGAAGCAGGTTCCACTTCATTGATCCGGATGGCTATGAACTGGCCGTTTGGACGGCTCGGCAGTAGGTCTCAGGTCTGCCCAAAGCGGTCCATTACCAGGGTTCGCTTTGGGCCGATACTCAAGCGGTAGGTGCGGGGCGAGCCATGACCCTGGTCGCATAAATTTGAAATGCACAGCGTTGCTCGCCAGAATCGCGGGCCGACCCGGTCAAAGGTGCCGGACGTTCGTGGTGAAAAGGGGCAGCAGTTGAACCAACAGACATTGTCCATGCGCCTGGAACGCGTGGCGGCACATGTGCCAGCAGGTGCGCGCCTGGCCGATATCGGCTCGGATCACGGCTACCTGCCTGTGGCATTGATGCGCCGTGGCGCCATCGTCGCGGCGGTGGCCGGAGAGGTGGCATTGACGCCATTTCGCTCGGCCGAACGCACCGTGCGCGAGAACG
This sequence comes from Pseudomonas sp. URMO17WK12:I6, assembly GCF_003253625.1. Lineage (NCBI taxonomy): Bacteria > Pseudomonadati > Pseudomonadota > Gammaproteobacteria > Pseudomonadales > Pseudomonadaceae > Pseudomonas > Pseudomonas sp. URMO17WK12:I6. Next base: position 101,581 of record NZ_QKYZ01000020.1, on the reverse strand, counting down.
ACCTGGACCAGTGGATCACCGTGCGCCTGGCCGATGGCCTGACGGCAATCGAGCCGGGAGACGGGATCACGGCAATCAGCATCTGCGGCATGGGCGGCGAGACGATCCGCGACATTCTCGACAGCGGCAAGGCACGTCTGAGCGGCCAGGAGCGCCTGATCCTTCAACCCAACGGCGGCGAGCAGCCACTGCGCCAATGGCTGATGGAAAATGGTTACTGCATCCTCTGCGAGGAAGTGCTGCGGGAAAACCGCTTCGACTACGAAATCATCGTCGCCGAGCGCACCGGGCCGGTGATGTACACCGCCGAGGAGCTGTATTTCGGTCCGCTGCAGATGCAGGCACGCAGCTCGGCATTCCTGATCAAGTGGCAGCGCCTGTTGCGCGAGAAGCAGCGGACCCTGAGCAGCTTCGCCAAGGCGCGGCAGGCCGTGCCCGAGGAAAAGGTGCAGGATGTCGCCCGGCAGGCCCGGTGGATCGCCGACCTGCTGGCTTGAGCCCTTGACTAAGTAATTGCAGGGGCAAATTTCAACCTGACGATTGCTGCTCTTATAGGGTTTGCGGTTAGCGGCAGCACAGGCAACCGCTGATCAGCGGTTGATCGGGGTCGCTTTCGAGAAATGTAACCATGACTTCCATACCCGTTCGGGGGGGCGTCATTCCACAACTCCAATTGGAGGTCCCCCTCAGCCAACAACAACTCTTGTCATCAAATCTACCTTCGCGGTCCCAGGGGAACTTGACCTTGACCCTTCCGAGGCGCCTATCACCCTGGATCTCCTCGTCTTCCAGAGCGATGATCACAGCGGTGTGGTTACTTGGTACCTGAGGTTTCTTGTGAGCCAAAGGCGGACGATAGGACACGTCCCACGGAAGAACGATAAAGCGGTTGCGGTAACCCTGATGAAAGTCATCCTCGTTGTTTGTGTTGCCACTGGCGATGTTCTCGCTCAATACCTGTGGTTGCTTGCCTTCGTGGATGACCTGAGTCAGTAACCATCGGTCGTTCCATTCCTGGCGCGGGTGGCCAGAGATCTCCAGAACATGGCCACTGACTAACCGGGTCTGGTCACCTTGCCCTTCGGCTTGACGATAAGCCGCATGGCGGCGCTCCATAGCACGCAGACTTATCTGCTTGCCGTGCTCATGGCTTGTGAAAGGCTTCAGCTTGTCATCGTTTTCCATGCCTGGCTGTTGCTCGTTTCTCCCCAGACGTAGGTTGAAGCGCTTGATCAGTGGCTCGTTGGCCACTCTATCGCTCTCTTGTCCATAAGCAGTGGGTTGCCCAATCCTGGGAAAAGCCGCCTGGTCATCGCCAAAGACCAGTACGTGGCCTTGAGCGCTGTGTTGGAAGTGGAAGTGGATACCTTCTTCTTCGCACAAGCGCTGAATAAAGTGCAAATCCGTTTCATCGTACTGGGTACAGTAGTCACGCTCGGGGTAGGTCGACCCCAGATGAAACCGATAAGCCTCACCCACAATCCCGTGTTCTTCCAGTATCAAGGCGACGATTTTCGGCACCGAGAACTGTTGATAGATCCTCTGGTTGATGCGGTGGCGCAAGTAGGACAGGTGCGGTACGAGGGCCAGATTGTAGTGCGTCAAACGCTGATCATTACCGCTTTGGGCGATGTGATAGATCCGTCCATGGACGCCGTTGCCCTTCGCGTCGAAGGTCAGAAAAGCCTCTACGTCGAAGAGGCTTTCGAGATCCAGGTCAGACCGCTCGCTAACAAGCTCCACGTTGAAGAGGTAAGGCCTGCTGATCGCCTCATCTCCGGAGAATGCGAGTACTTGAAAGTCGTGCGCAAAACCGTCGATGGTCAAACTGAAAGGCGTCTGATTGGCTGGGCTGAACATCCACTGTTCTCTTCTTGCATAAAGTGTTGAATCGGGGCTGTCGCAGATGTCAATGTCAGGAAGCCGGGTAAGTCCAGCTCAGGGCAAGAGCCTACAACAGGCACTAATCCACTAATTTGGCGCTCTTGTATATTGGCGTTTGCGTCTTACTTTCCGGACATAAATAGCCTCAACCTGCTGCTCAAGCACGTCCGCGTAAAATAAAGACATGCATAGAGCAACAGGCGACAAATCAAGTCAGATCACACACCACTCTTCACTTTGGTCCAGATCCGCGTGCGGATTCGCTCCAGCTTCAATGGCAGTGGCTCAAGTGGGATAAGTGTGGCAATGGTCTTTTTGTCTGGATAAATCCAGGGGTTGTCTCGCAACTTCTGTTCGACAAACTCAGCGGCATCTTTGTTAGCGTTAGGGTAGAGAGTGTGGTTTGAGGTCTTGGCAATAACTTCTGGTCGCAACATGTAATTAATAAACGCCATACCTTCCTTTGGGTGGGGCGCGTCTTTTAGAAGAACCAGATTTTCCGACCAGACCAGCGCTCCTTCGCGAGGAAGGCTGTAGGTAATCTTGCGTCCAGTGTTGGTCTTCTCGTTGATGGCCTGCGCAGCAAGGGCACCATTAGCCCATCCCACGACTGCACAAATATTGCCGTCAGCCAGGTCAGCGTCAATTCGGGAGGAGTCGAAATAGAGGACGTAGGGGCGGATTTTTAACAGTAGGGCTTGAGCTTTCTGGTAATCATCCGGGTTCCTGCTGTTGCTGGGGAGCCCAAGGTAATGCAAAGCAATCGAAATGATCTCACTTGGAGAGTCAAGCATTGCCACACCACACGACTGGAGCTTACTGATGTTTTCTTCTTTGAAGATCAAATCCCAGCTATTCACCGGAGCATTATCACCCAATGCCGCTTTGACTTTGTCAACGTCATAGCCAATGCCGGTAGTACCCCATAGATAGGGCACAGCGTAGCGATTACCAGGATCATTGACCGCGACCTGGGACAAGATATCAGGATCGATATGGGACAAATTACTCAGTTGATTACGATCCAGCGGCTGAAGTACTCCCGCCTGGATCAGGCTTGGCAACACATTGGAGGTGGCCACAACCACGTCATACCCCGTGCGCCCAGCCATTACTTTGCTCTGCATGATTTCGGCGCTGTCGAAAGCATCCATATGCACTCTGGTGCCAGTTGCCTGCTCAAACTCCTTTGGGGTCTCCGGTGCGAGAAGCCCGAACCAGTTGTACAGATGCACCCCAGGCTCTACAGCTCCCACTGATGTGCTCATCCCAGCACAGAGAAGCGAGGCCGAAAAAATGGTTCGCAAACGTGATTTTCTCATGCAACATCCTTATCAAGACGATGTGCCCTCATGGCCATCGTAAGTCCTGCCAGCGAATATACCGGGCGTTACCGAATAGTAAATACCTACGAATACTTACCTCTGACCTACGAATCCCTAACCCTAAAGGGGTAGAAAATGCCGTTCGACCTTCATAGCCTGGCTTGGCACCGATCGATTGGGAAGCTGATCATGCAGTTGAACCGTCCAGAATTCTGGAGTTCGCTTGTTCGTATATTAAACGAATACGTGCAAATCGATAATTGGGTTGTATTGATCTTTAGCAATCAACAAGTGCAAGTCGTTAGTCTTCCTGAAGTCGCAGATGTTGAAGAGGTAGACGCGTTCATTCATCGCTATGTGAAGGGGCTTTACCTGCTGGATCCATTTTATATAGCTAATCGAGAAAACCCCCAGAGCGGTTTCTTTCATTTGCTGGATATTGCGCCGGAATACTTTCTTGAAACTGAGTATTATCATCAATATTTTGCACAATATATCTCCGTGGATGAGGCTCAGTACAATGTTCAGCTCGACGCCGATAGAACGTTATGTATTTCCGTTGGTAGCAAAGTCCGTTTTAATCAAGAACAAATAACAATGCTTGATATTATCAAGCCGTGGGTGACTGCATTAATGCATCAGCGCATGTGTTTTGAAATTGATGTAGAGAAAAATCTCGCTGAGCCACCTCTATGGCCAGAAACGATTACCCAGCTGGGCACGCAAATAACAGCGCGCGAAAGTGATGTGCTCAGATTGTTGCTCAGTGGCTTCTCTAATAAAGAGATAGCCGGAAAGCTTTCCCTCTCGGTGGAAACGATAAAGGTTCATCGGCGCAATATTTATGCCAAATTAAATATCAAGTCACAATCCGAGCTGTTTGCTCGATTTTTTATGCCCAAACAAGATGTTTTCTCTACAAGTTGAAGTCGGCGTTTTAGTCTGGATATTACCGTTAAATGGGTTCACGGCTTCAGGTACGAACCTGGCCTGACCTCTATATCCCGGCTCGGGACGAGGGCATCACGCTAATTTGCGCGGGTCATCGGAGTCATGTTCCTGCAAGCATCAAATCCAGATTCTGCACTGCTGCTCCAGCTGCTCCCTTCCCAAGATTGTCAAACACCGCAGCCAACAAAACCTGGCCCGTTTCGTCATTCTCAAACACAGACAGTCGCAGATCATCAGTCCCGTTAAGTGCCTGAGGATCAAGGGACGTCAGCCCTTTAGCCTCCAGCATCGACATCACCTGTACATGGCTCGCATCGGCGTAGTGCTGCATCAGACACGCATGCAACTGCACCGCACTCACACCTGGCGCCAACAACCGGGTTTGCAAGGGGATGGTCAGCACGATCCCCTGCCGAAAAGCGCCATAGGCCGGCACAAACATCGGCCGCTCCGTCAGACCGCTTTGTTGTTGAATCTCTGGAATATGTTTGTGTGCCAACCCCAGCCCATAGACCTGAAACGCCGACGCCTTTGCTGCGCCTTCTCCCTCATGTTCTTCCACCCCGACACGTCCTTTCCCGGAATAACCCGACACGGCATGAATGTTCATCGGGTAATCCCTGGGCAGTAATCCGGCCTCCAGTAAAGGGCGCAGCAACCCTATGGCCCCCGTTGGATAGCAACCCGGATTGCTGACCCGTCGTGCGGCGGCGATGCGTTGGCTCTGCTGCGGATTCATCTCCGCGAAACCATAGGTCCAGTCTGGATGGGTGCGGTGCGCCGAACTCGCATCGATCACCCGCACGGCGGGGTTTTCGATGGTCGCTACAGCGTCGCGCGCGGCTTGGTCGGGCAAGCACAGAATCGCGATGTCGCAGTTATTGATGGCTTCGGCGCGACGTTGCGGATCCTTGCGATATTCGGGGCTGAGAGTGATAAGCCGCAGATCACTGCGGTCGCGTAGGCGTTGATGGATTTGCAACCCGGTGGTGCCTTGGTCGCCATCGATGAATACAAGGGGACTTGCCATGGAATGCTCTCGGACATAGGAAATCAGGAGTTCCAATCTTCAGTGAGGCGCTAAGATAGGAAAAGTTGAATTTATAAACGATGAAATTCAGTTTTTCTGAACGAGGAGTCACTCATGCGCGAAATCAGCCTGGACCGTCTGCGCACTTTGGTGGCGATTGCCGACCTGGGTTCATTTGCCGAGGCGGCACGTGTGCTGCACTTGGCGCCACCCACGGTCAGTTTGCATATCGCCGACCTGGAAGCGCGCGTGGGTGGCAAGCTGTTGTCGCGCACACGTGGGCGCGTTCAGCCTTCGGCGATTGGGAACACGCTGGTGGAACGTGCGCGGCGTCTGTTGGCGGATGCGGAGCAGGCGCTTGAGGACGTGGAACGTCAGGTGCAGGGATTAGCCGGGCGTGTGCGGCTAGGCGCTTCCACGGGGGCCATCGCACAGTTGATGCCGCACGCTTTGGAGACGTTGAGCCAGCGTCATCCCGCTATCGATGTGCAGGTCGCGGTGCTCACGTCGCAGGAAACTTTGAAGAAGCTTGCCGAGGGCGCTTTGGAGATCGGTTTGGTCGCGCTGCCGCAGTCCCCGGTGAAGGGCTTGCGGATCGAGCCATGGCGACGGGACCCGGTCATGGCCTTCCTGCCGGCTCGCTGGGAATCCCCGGAGGTTGTGACCCCCGACTGGCTGTCCACTCAGCCATTGATTCTGAATGACAACACCACTCGTCTTTCGCGTTTGACTGCGGAGTGGTTCGCCAGTGGTGGGCCGCAGCCTGCGCCGCGTATTCAACTGAACTACAACGATGCGATCAAAAGCCTGGTGGCGGCTGGCTATGGTGCGACGTTGTTGCCGCATGAAGCCTCCACGCCATTGCCCGATACCAGGATCGTCATGCGGCCATTAAAGCCCTTATTGTGGCGGCAACTGGGTATTGCCCACCGTAGTCGAGACATCGAACGGCCTACGCAACATGTGCTGGATGTGCTGTGGGAATTGAGTGCGGGGTAGGGGATTTTGTCAGAGGAGGGACAGCTTCTGGCCGTCATCTACCTGATGCAAAAGCCACTGATCCCTGGCAACGCACTGGTCCGATGCGCTCGACTATCGGTCCAGCAGAGGTGCCAACAGTGCACACATGCCGCGCCAGTGCGAGCCCTCCCAGTAAATCCGTTGGCAGGCATCGCAGCGCAGGAAGTGCGAATAGAGGACGCCAACGCGTGGCGGCACTTGCGGCCGGGCCAGTTCCGGGCTGATCTCGTGTAGCGGCAGGTTGCAATGGAGGCACAGGCTGAAGGGGCGCGCGCTACGCGCCAGGTCGAGGCGCTCGTACAATTCGCGCAGCTGCAGCGACGGTTTCAGGGCATGCACGTAACAGCCGTGGCTGATGATCCGCCGCTTGAGCAGTTCGCGGTCGCGGGTTAGCACGATGCGTCCTTGCTGCGCGGCGATTTCGGCGATCTCGGCATCGTCGAAGCCATTGTCGTAGAGGGTGTCGAAGCCGCTCATGCGCAGCAGACTGGCCAATCCGCCAAGGTGCGCATCAGCGACGAAGCGCAGCACCCGTAAAGGTTGCGTACGAACCTTGAGCAACGGACTGATGTCCAGCGCTTCGAACTTGGGATACACCGCCAACCGGTCACCGTCGAAGATCACCCGCTCGAAGCCCACCGACTCGCCGTTGAGCAGCACCATCTCTACTTCGGTGTGCGGTATCCCGAGCGCCTCGATCATGTGCTTGACCGTCGCCCCTCGCGCGCACTCGCAAGTGAAGGACTGCCGCCGTCGCTCGGCCGGCAGGAAATCGTTGAGCTCCTCGTAGAAGCGGAAAGTTGCACGGGTCATGCTGAACAGTATGGCAGGGCTGCAGGAAGAATGAGTCCAGCGGCTCAGGGAGGGGTGGACTATCCGGTTGAGCCAGCGCCTTCGAGCGACCCTGCGGTCGCTCGAAGGCACTCCAGTTACTTCAGATTGCCGCTGAGGAATTGCTGCAGGCGCTCGCTCTTGGGGTTGCCCAATACGTCCTCGGGCGCACCTTGCTCTTCGACCCGCCCCTGGTGCAGGAACAGCACCTGGTTCGACACTTTTCGCGCAAAGCTCATTTCGTGGGTCACCATGATCATGGTGCGGCCTTCTTCGGCCAGCCCCTGGATCACCTTGAGCACTTCGCCCACCAATTCCGGGTCCAGGGCTGACGTCGGCTCGTCGAACAGCATGATCTCCGGTTCCATGCTCAGGGCACGGGCAATGGCGACCCGTTGCTGCTGACCACCTGAGAGAAACGCCGGGTATTGATCAGCAACCCGTGCCGGCAAACCGACCTTGTCCAGGTAGCGCCGGGCGCGATCCTCTGCGTCCTTCTTGCTGACACCCAGCACCCGGCGTGGAGCCATGGTTATGTTTTCCAGCACCGTCATGTGGCTCCACAGGTTGAAGTGCTGGAACACCATCGCCAGGCGAGTGCGGATGCGTTGCAGTTCGTTGGCGTCGGCCACGCGCATGCCGTGGCGGTCATGGACCATTCGAATCGGCTGGTTGTCCAGACTCATGGCACCGTCGTTGGGTGTTTCCAGGAAGTTGATGCAACGCAGAAAGGTGCTCTTGCCCGAACCACTGGCGCCGATCAGGCTGATCACATCGCCGGTCCTGGCGTTCAGCGAAACGCCCTTGAGGACTTCATGGTTGCCGTAACTTTTGTGCAGGTTTTCAACGGTCAGTTTGTACATGAACAAGCATCCTGAATTAGTGAGCCGGGCCGAGGAAAGACAACCAACGGCGTTCAGCCAGGCGGAACAGGCCGACCAGGGAGAACGTGACTGCCAGGTAGATCAACGCGGCGAGGCCGAACGATTGGAAGGTCAGGAAGGTCGCCGAGTTGGCGTCCCGCGCGACTTTCAGGATGTCCGGGATGGTCGCGGTGAAGGCTACGGTGGTCGAGTGCAGCATCAGAATCACTTCGTTGCTGTAGTAAGGCAGCGAGCGACGCAGGGCGGACGGCATGATCACGTAGGTGTACAGCTTCCAGCCGGTCAGCCCGTAGGCTTTGGCCGCTTCGACTTCACCGTGGTTCATGCTGCGAATCGCCCCGGCGAAGATCTCCGTGGTGTAGGCGCAGGTGTTCAGGGCGAAGGCGAGGATGGTGCAGTTCATCGCATCGCGAAAGAACGCATCCAGTACTGGCTGAGCACGCACCGCGGCCAGGCTGTAAATGCCGGTGTAACAGATCAGCAGCTGAATATACAGCGGCGTACCCCGAAACAGATAGGTGTAGAACTGCACCGGCCAGCGCACCAAGACATTGCTCGAGACCCGGGCAATCGACAACGGGATCGACATCACGAAGCCGAAGAGGATCGAAGCACTGAGTAGCCAGAGGGTCATGGCCAGGCCGGTGATGTTGTAGCCGTCGGTATAAAGGAAGGGTTTCCAGTATTCCTGCAAGAGTTCGATCATCGTACGGCCTCCCGGGCACCGGCGGCGTAGCGGCGTTCGAGCCAGCGCAGGACGACGTTGGAGGCACTGGTGATCAGCAAGTAGATCAATGCGGCCAGCACCAGGAAATAGAACAGTTGATAGGTGCTTTTACCGGCGTCCTGCGCCGCCTTGACCAGGTCGGCCAAGCCGATGATCGAGACCAGCGCGGTGGCCTTGAGCATCACCATCCAGTTGTTGCCGATGCCCGGCAGGGCGAAGCGCATCATTTGCGGGAACACCACGAAACGGAAACGCTGGCCACGTTTGAGGCCATAGGCGGTGGCGGCTTCGACTTGGCCCCGTGGCACGGCGAGGATCGCCCCGCGGAACGTTTCGGTGAAATAAGCCCCGTAGATGAAGCCCAGGGTAATGACCCCGGCGCTAAAGGGGTTGATCTCGACGTATTCCCATTCCATGAAGTCGGTAAACGAGGACAGCCAGGTTTGCAGGCTGTAGAAGATCAGCAGCATCAGCACCAGGTCCGGCACCCCGCGAATCAGCGTGGTGTAGGCCTGCGCAGGGACACGCAGCAGTGCCGATTTCGAAAGCTTGGCGCTGGCGCCGATCAGGCCCAGGCCAACGCTCACCAGCAAGCACAGAAAGGATAATTTGACCGTCATCCAGGAGCCTTGCAGCAACAGCGGGCCGAAACCCTTGAGGCTAAAGTCTGACAGCCCAAGAATCTGCAATAGGTTTTCTAACATTGAGCAGCCCTACGTCAATCAAAGAAGAGCCCATCCGGAAATGGGCGCAGGGTCATTATTTGTCGCTGTAGAGATTCAGATCGCCAAAGTGCTTCTGCTGGACGGCCACATAGGTGCCATTGTCGTGCAGTGCCTTGATACCTTTGTTCAGCAAGGCCTGGAGCTCGACGTTGCCTTTGGCGAGACCCACGGCGGTCTTGGCTGGAAGGAGGGGATTTTCGACCGGCTCGCTGACTTGGAAGTCGGCGCCTGGTGGCGACTTCAGGAAGCCCAGTTCGGCTTGCAGCATGTCCTGGATCGAGGCATCGAGGCGTCCGGAGATCAAGTCAGCGTACACCTGGTCCTGGTTGGCGTAGGCCTGGGTCTCTACCCCGGCCTTGTCCAGCACGGCCTTGGCGTAGGCTTCCTGGATGGAGCCTTGCTCGTAGCCGATTTTCTTGCCCTTGAGGGAGGCCGGATCGATGCCGATGGCCGCGCCTTTCTTGAATACCAGCGCGGTCGGGCCAGAGAACAGCTCGTTCGAGAAATCGATGACTTTCTCACGCGCCGGCGTGACGGTCATGGAAGAGATCACGCCATCGAACTTGTTGGCCTTGAGGCCGGGAATCATGCCGTCGAAGTCGCTTTCAACCCACTTGCACTTGACCTTCAGCTCCGCGCAGATCGCGTTGCCCAGGTCGATATCGAAGCCCACCAGGCCGCCGTCGGCGGCCTTGGATTCGAACGGCGCATATGAGGGGTCGACGCCAAAGCGCAACTCCTTGTACTCCTTGGCCAGCGCAGAACCGGCAGCCACACACAAAGCCAATGCAGAAAGAGTGAGAAATGCTTTTTTCATTATTTTATTCCCAGAGACCATCGAAAGCGCTTGTGCCGCAAGAGCGCGTGTACTGCGTTGCGAAATGTCCTATGCACACGCAAGTACTTGTACAGACAAGCATATGCAATCACCCGGCCAATTCGCCGATTGGGCGTTTGAGAAAGCGCGTTCAGCGCTCTGGGATGGGCCTGGCAGGCAGGTGAACGCTGGGGAGAGGTAGCCTGCGAGGCTGTTACCTAAGCAGGCTTTTACACTCGGCTGGGGTATGCGGTAACAAAGTGTGGGGTTAAGGGCGCTGACTTTCCTGGCTCAAGCCTTGACCCAACGCTGACGGCTCCAGCTACTCAATGTATCGACGGCCAAGACCAATAACAGCATCGCCAGAATAACCGTGCTGGCTTGAGCTTCCTGGAACAGGCTGAGGCTGACATAGAGCATTTGCCCCAAACCACCGGCGCCGACGAAGCCGAGCACGCTGGCCATGCGGATGTTGTTTTCCCAGCGGTACAGGATGTAGGCCAGTAGCTGTGGCAACAGATTGGGCAGGGTGCCGTAACAGAACGCCCATACGGCATTGGCGCCCTGCAAACGGATCGCGTCGGCCGGTTCTGGTGGGGTGTTTTCCAGTGCTTCGGCGAACAACCGGCCGAGCACGCCGGTGGTGTGCAGGGCCAAGGCCAGGGTGCCGGCGTTGGGGCCGAGCCCGGCGGCCAGGACCATCAGTGCGGCCCATACCAGTTCCGGCACCGCGCGCAAGGCGTTGAGCACCAGGCGTGACGCGCTCTGCAAAGGCCAGCCGTAGCGCCCGGCTGCGGGCAATGCCAATAGCAGGCCGAACACCGCCGCGAGCAGGGTGCCAAGGGCCGACATGGCCAGGGTTTCCAGGGCGCCGTGGCCGATGGCTTGCAGATGGCCCGGGCTCAGGTCCGGGCTGAGAAAACGCTGGGCATAAGCGCCCATCTGCTTCAGGTTGCCGGCGCCGCCGAGCTCGCCGAGGTCGATGCCCAGGTAGTTGAACGAGGCGATGACCGCTGCGCCGATGCACAGGAGCAGTGCCAGGTTGAACAGGCGATTCATGTCAGCCTCCAGCGCAGCAGGCGGCTGAGTTGATCGGCGAGCAGCACCAGGACGAGGAACGTCAGTAACAGACTGGCCACTTCACCACCGGCGAACATGCGCAACGACAAATCCATTTGCTGGCCCAGGCCGCCGGCTCCGACGAAGCCCATCACCACCGAGGCGCGGATTGCGCATTCCCAGCGGTACACCGTGTACGACAGCAGTTCCGCAGCGACATTGGGCAGGATTCCGTAGCAAAAGGCTGCGAGCCCACCACTGCCGGACTGCAGTAGCGCGTGTACCGGGCGCTGGTCGACCGACTCGAAAATTTCCGCATAGACCTTGCCCAACATGCCGCTGTATGTGATGGCAATGGCCAGTACCCCGGCTGTCGGGCCGAGGCCGACGGCGCGCACGAACAGCAGGGCCCAGACAATTTCCGGCACGCTGCGCAGGAAGATCAGCAAGCCGCGTATGGGCCAACGCAGCAGTTGGCCCCAATAGCTCGGGTGGCCAGCGCGGGAGGCAGCAGACAGCGACAGGGCACGACTGGCGAGCAGGCTGGCGGGAACAGCCAACAGCAACGCCAGGGCCATGCCGGCCGTGGCGATGGCCAGGGTCTGCAGGGTGGCTTGCAACAACAGCTGGATGAACTCGTCGCCATGGGCCGGTGGCCAGAAGGCGGACACGAACCGGCCCATCTCGCTCTGACTGTCACTCGCCACCAGCACACGGAGGTCCAACTCGCTGAAGCGGATGCCGGGCCACAGCAAGGCAAGGGCCAGCAGGGTGAGCAGCAGACGGGGCAGTGCGGCCGGATCGCGGGTGTCAGACGTCAGCATCGGGGGATCTGCACACTCAAGGGAGCCGGAGGAATCGGCGAGGACTGCAACTGCTCATTGGCGTAGAGCTTGTCGAGCAGCTCGCGGTCGACGGCGCTGGCCGCAAGGTCGAACAGGATCTGTCCATCACGCAAGCCGATGATGCGCGAAAAGTGCGCCAGGGCCAGCTCCACCGCGTGCAGGCTGGCGACCAGGGTGACGTTCTGCTCCCGGGCATGGCGGCACAGCACCGAAAGCGTGTGCTGGGCCAACACCGGGTCCATGGCCGATACCGGCTCATCGGCCAGCAACACCTCGGGCGCTTGATATAACACGCGGGCAATGCCCACGCGCTGTAGCTGTCCGCCGGACAGTTGCTGGCAATGCGCGAACAACTTGTCACCCAGGTCCAGCCTGGCCAATGCCGCGCGTGCGCCCGGAACATCCAGCGGATGCAGCAGGTTCAGCAGGCTCTTGCCCAGACCCCACTGACCCAGCTTGCCGGCCAGAACTGCGGTGACCACGCGCTGGCGGGGGGGCAGGGGAGGCGCCTGATGAATCAGACCGATACGCGCGCGCAGCCGCTGACGCTGACGGGCAGAAAGCTGCCAGACACGCTCGCCGAGCACCTGCAGCTCGCCGTTGCCCGGTCGCAGGGCGGTGGCCAACAGGTTGAGCAGACTCGACTTACCCGCGCCGGACGGGCCGATGATCGCGACCTGTTCGCGTGCACCGATGTGCAGATCCACGCCACGCAGCGCCTGGACACCGTTGGCGTGGGTAAGGCTGACCTGGGTCAGATGCAATGTCATTTGAGCAGTTCGGCGGCGCGTGCGGCTTCCTCGATGCCCTTGTAGTTCTCAGGCTTGGTTTCGATGAAGCGGCTGGCGGCCTGCAGGTCCAGAATCTCCTTGTCCCTCGGGTTCGCCGGATCGAGCGCCAGGAACGCAGCCTTTATCTTGGCCGCCAGCGCCGGGTCGAGGGTTCCGCGCACCGTCCAGTTGTAGTCGAAGTACGCAGGGGTGGTCGAAAACACTTTGACCTTGGTGGTATCGACCTTGCCGGCGGCGACCAGTTTTTCCCACACGCTGGCGTTGAGCACCCCGGCGTCGACCTTGCCAGCCTGGACCCAGGCAACGGTGGCGTCATGGGCACCGGAGTAGCCCACGCGGCTAAAGTACGTTTCCGGCTTGATGCCCTCCTTGAGCATGAAGTAGCGCGGCATGAGACTGCCGGAAGTCGAGGACACCGAGCCGAAGGCAAAGGTCTTGCCCTTGAGATCGGCGAGGGACTTGACGGCTGGGTCGGCGGTGATGAATTTGCTGGTGAATTGGGCGTCCTGTTCACGCTGCACCAACGGAATGGCATTGCCGGTTTTCAGGCGTGCCTGCACGAACGTGAAGCCGCCCAGCCAGGCCAGATCGATGCGATCGGTAGCCAGTGCCTCGACCACCGCCGGATAGTCGCTTACAGGTACGAACTCGACCTTCATGCCCAATTGTTGTTCCAGATAGGCGCCAAGCGGCTTGAACTTGCGCAGCAGTTCGGTCGGGGCTTCATCGGGAATCGCGCTGACTTTCAGGGTCTCGGCGGCTTGCGCCAGCAGGGTGCAAAAAGACAAGGACAAGCCGACGGCCAGTGCCAGGGTACGCTTGAGCATGGAAGATCTCCGGTGCATTTACGGAAGAATGTCGAGGCGCCTGGCACAAGGTGATTGCTGCGTGGCGCTTTGTGAGGGTAGCCGAAATGGAGCGAAATTGACTGCTTTTGGGCTATTGCGGTTTATTGCGAAGGGCGGCATACGACCCGTAGCAGCCCTCCATAACAGCCTCCCGACCTAACGTAGCCGCCAATGCTAACAGTGCTAAATGACTTCTTACGATAGCCCGCAGCCTAGATCTGGCCGCCAGCTCCATCCGTACTGCTAGATGCCTTTGGCGCGTTTAGGTTTGTGGGATGCTAACCACTCTTTCTGCTCAGCGTCGATGAAGCTGCCGAAGATGCGAAACATAGACGTCAGGTATGGCCACTTCTCCTTTGAATCAGGAGCGCGTAGCAGCCAAAAAAATGGCCCGCATGCGGGCGGGCCAAATGGGAATTCTTCAAAGGAGCAGGGGTAGTCTGCGCTCCATTCTGTGAGCACTGCGTGAAAAGCATGTCGCCGAAACGAAAGCATTCGGTCGAAGCAAGCACACTACTTTTGCTGATGCAGGTATTTCTGAATTGCATCAATTTCAAGTTTGCTTGGCTTTACACCGCTGTCAGATTTGAAGCTAGCGCTAGCCCAATGCGGCATTGGCGCCTTCAGAGGCTTCCCATGGTCGTCGATACCGCTCAGCACTGCTCGCTCAAATACTTTTGATTTCCATTCACTGGCATCTCCGGCCAGCTTAGGTGCCGATCCTCCCGTGCCTCGAGGCCCGTGACAAACAATGCAGTTATCTTGAAAAAGTGTTTCTCCATCTGGCGGTGATGCTATTGCCGATGAGCAGGTGAGTAGGGTTATGAACGTCAGAAATGCGCATTTCATTTTAGGCTCCTGGCGACCCAACGATGCCGTGAGCTGCTTAGGGGCGCTAAGTGAGAGCGTAGCAGGAGGCGAATGGCGATGGGCGAGAGGACTTCAGGTAGCGAATCCCGACACTGGGCCGGACTGCTTTCTCATGCGTGCTGGATTAGCTTGATCCGCCGCTGGACTGCGGTGATCCACAATTTTTTTGTGCCCAGTACTTAAGCTCGCTACCGTCCTTAAGGTGAACTCTGATCTCGTCTGTGCCGCAAATGTGTTTGCGCTGCTCCATAGGGCTCTCCGTGTCTTGTTCATGATGTGAGGCGATTAAAGGATTTTGGGTATTCGGCGCGAGTACGCGCCGCTTAGCTATCCAGTCGTGCAGATACGCAGAAAAAGCGGCGCATTTGGGGTGCTGGAGTTTTAGCGATTGACTGCTTCTGGCCGATTGCTGCGAGTCGCGACTGACCGAAATCCACAACCCAAAGCTGACACTGTCCGCAGTCAGCTTCGAGTCTTCTCTCGATCCAGCAGGTTGTGGGCTATTCAGCGACGCCACGATCCCTCGGGCAATTCGACCTGCCGATGGGCCGCAGCCAAGGCAACCTTCAGCCCCTCTTTATCCAGCGGTATGCAGTAGGCGGGTTTAGCCCGTTCGAATCGCCAGCTTTCATCAAGACTGCCCGCATCTACCGCGTCGAATCCAATCTCGTCCAGTAACTTGATCACCAGCGCTTTCGCCGCCGGATCATCCGCCGCGATCGGCAGTGCGCGTCGGTCGGGCGCTGCTTTCGGGCGCGTGTCCTGCACCAGGTCCTGGGCGAGGATTGCATTGAACACCTTGACCACGCTGGAGTGGGGCAGGTGCTCGGCGAGCAAGCGGCTGGTGGTGGTTTCGAATCGGTCGAGAGCGGCAATGTGACCGTCGCGCTCCGGGTAGTAATTATTGGCATCCAGCACGGTTTTGCCCTCTAGCCACTTGGCCGGCACGCTTCGGTAATGCTCAAGAGGAATTGCCACGAGTACAACTTCGCCAAATTGTGCTGCGTCCTCGATAGTGCCGACCTGACTGCCAGGAATGCCACTGCGCACGCTGCTCATGGTCTGTGGCCCACGTGAATTGCTGAGCATCGCCTCGTGTCCCGCGGCGATGACCAATTGCGCCACTGCACGTCCGATGAAGCCTGCCCCAATAATGCCGATACGCATGTCCTTGCTCC
The DNA here is from genome assembly GCF_003253625.1 of Pseudomonas sp. URMO17WK12:I6. NCBI lineage: Bacteria > Pseudomonadati > Pseudomonadota > Gammaproteobacteria > Pseudomonadales > Pseudomonadaceae > Pseudomonas > Pseudomonas sp. URMO17WK12:I6. Next base: position 85,796 of record NZ_QKYZ01000020.1, on the reverse strand, counting down.
GCTGGTTAAGTAAGAAGAAACCATGATGATTGCCAACCAACAGCAGATAAATAATCATCGGCTACTTAGTCTCGTTACCAGGAGTGTTGAATGATGGACCGTCTGACGAGCATGGGAGCGTTTGTGATGGCGGCGGAATCCGGCTCCTATGCCAGTGCTGCCGAGCGATTGGGCCTGTCGGCGCAGATGGTGGCCAAGCATGTTGCCGCGCTTGAGCAGCGGCTAGGTGCGCGGCTGCTGAACCGGACCACCCGACGCCAGAGCCTGACTGAGTTGGGCAGCGCTTACTACGAACGCTGTAAGCACATTTTGAGCGAAGCTCAGGCTGCCGACTCCCTGGCGCAGATCATGAACGACACCCCGCGCGGCAAACTGAAAATCAGTGCTCCCGTCACGTTCGGTTCCTATAGCCTCATGCCTTTTGTGACGGAGTTTTTGCGTCAACACCCGGAAGTCGAAATCGATCTGCATTTGACCGATCGCTTCGTCGATCTGGTGGAGGAGGGTTATGAAGTGACTTTCAGAATTGGCCCGTTGACCGCGTCCAGTTTGACCGCCAGGCCGTTGGCGCCTTATCGGTTGGTAGCCTGTGCGGCACCGAGCTACCTGATCGACCGCGGAGTGCCACAAATACCGGATGATCTGAAGAACCATGAGTGTCTGGGGTATGCCTATTGGTCCCGGCCGGCCGACCGCGAATGGGTATTCTGCAAAGGCTCCGCAGTTGAACGGGTACAAGTCGTCAGTCGATTGCAGGTCAACGAGAGCAAAGCACTGCTGTCGGCAGCGCTGGACGGGTTCGGGATTGTCCTTGGTCCCGAAGACTTTCTTGAGCCCGCGTTGCGCAGCGGTGAGTTGGTTCGACTGTTAGCTGATTACGAAGCACCGAGCCGACAAATGCATTTGCTCTACACGGCCAATCGTCAGAGAACAGCCAAACTCCGACGATTTATCGAGGCTGCGCTCGTCCGCTTTGGTGCTCCTTGAGCAGGCTTTTGAGTTGTCTCAGCCGCATTGGCTTGTGATTGATCGCGGTCGCAGGCCACTGCTTCATTGACTGGCTGTTGTTGGGCCGATTGTTGCCTGTCGCCAAGGGCAGTAAACGACCCATTGCAAGCGATCGCAGCCAATGCAGTTACGGTCAGTTTGCCCGCGCCGAGAGTCGCGTCGTGCAAGATCTACCCGGTTGCGCCGCACTGGAGCATCACGCTGCGTCAATGCCTGTTGCAACCGCCGAGCCACTGCTACGCCAGGACAATACGTTTGAGCTTGGCGTTCAGTGCGGCGAACGCCGCTTCGGTACTGGCCTTGTGGTTGGTGATAAGCACGTCGATGCGTTCTGGCGGGCAGAAAGCGACGCGGCTCTCCACGCCGATCTTGCTGTAGTCGGCGAGGATGACCACGCCTTCGGCATTGTCGGCCATGGCGCGCGCCACTTCGGCTTCGCGGTGGTCGTAGTTGCTGGCACCACGCTGGGCGTCGATGCCGACGGGCGATAACAGCGCGAGGTCGGCCCGATAGCGGCCGATTTCCGCCACCGTGGTGCCGCCAACCGTAGCGGGAGCACGGTCGCCGAGCGAGCCGCCCAGTACGATCACCTCGTTGTGCTGGCCGCCTGGCACAGCGGGATTACGCAATTGCAACGCCACGTTGAACGAGTTGGTGATCACGGTCAGCCCTCCCAGCTTGGCCAGCTCTTCGGCGAGGATGACGGTGGTGGTGCCCGCGTCGATAAACACAGTCTGTCCGTGCGACAGCAGACTGACCGCTGCGCGCGCGAGGTCACGCTTGAATTTGACGTTGATGTTCGCCCGCTCGGCGATGGGCGCTTCGTCCTCAACGCGGATGGCGCCGCCGTGTATCCGCTTCAACTCCCCCTGTTCTTCCAGAGCGACCAGGTCGCGTCGCACCGTCTCGCGTGAAACGTTCAGCTCCGTGACGATGCGGTCGGTGGTGACGCGCTGCAAAGTCGATAGTAGTGCGCGGATCCGCTGGTAACGCTCTTCTTGCCACATACCGGGTGTCCCTGCTGTTCGAGTCGCTGTCCGAGCACGCATTGTGGAGAGGCGTCAGTCGCTGTCAAGTTTGGCGCGGCCTCATGATCATTGGGCTGGCGCAGCCTGCGCGTCATGTTTGTGTGATATTGAGGCATTATTGTTTTTTTGTGTATTTGGAGCTAGCCTCGTGGCCGGACGGTTTCTTCCCTTCGTCCGCATTTCGAAACACGCTTTCGCCATCGCCTCGGTTGTAACCTCTCATTTAGAAGTAGGAGCTATGCCATGCAGCGTCGCCAGTTTCTGAGCACCCTCGCCACCGTTTCCGTTGTCAGTCCGCTGTTGTTGTCGTCCCGCATAACGCAAGCCGCCACGCCCCCGGCCACACCAAGTGCGCTGGCCCCGGCGCGTTGGTCGCCGCTCAACCAAAAGCGTCTGCAGGCGGTGATCGATGAGCACGGCGTCAAGAGCGCGTCCTACCGCCCTGACCAGCGCCCGTACGCGGTGTTCGACTGGGACAACACCTGCATCATGAACGACTGCGAAGAAGCGCTGCTGGTCTACCAGATCAATCATCTGCAGTACAAGCTGACGCCCGATGAGTTCGCTGAGGTGGTGCGTCAGGACGTGCCGAACGGCGCGTTCATGAAGGACTACACCACGGTGGACGGCAAGCCGGTCAAGATGGAAGACATCGCCAGCGACGTAGAAGCGGATTACCGCTGGTTGCACGCCAACTACAAGGGGCTCGCCGGCGACAAGAGCCTGGAAGAGATTCAGGCCAGCGAGCAGTACAAGGATTTTCTCGCCAAGCTCTACTTTATGTACGACGCGATCTGCGACAGTTACCCGGTGGAGATCGGCTATAAGTGGATTCTGTATTTCTACAAGAACATGACCACGGCTGAGTTGCAGGCGATGGCCGAGGCTTCCAACAACTACGCCATCGGCGACGCACTGCGCAAGGTCAAGTACGAGAGCTCACGCACGTTGCCGGGCAAGGCCGGGGTGGTGGCGGATACGCACTTTCATGGCATCCGCATCCATGAGGAAATCCGCGGCCTGATGCACACGCTGCGGGCCAACGGCATCGACGTCTATGTCAGCACCGCCTCCATCGACGATGTGGTACGCGTGTTCGCGGGCAATCCTCATTACGGATACGACGTTCCGCCTGAGAACGTGATCGGCCTGCGCATGGCGATGGAAGGCGGCAAGTACACCACTCGCTATCAGCCAGACTGGCACTTCAACTACGGGCCGGGCAAGACCGTTGGCATCAAGAACGTGCTGGTTAAACAGAAGGGCTATGGCCCGGTGTTGGTGGCTGGCGACAGCGATGGCGATGCCTGGATGCTGCGCGACTTCAACGATACGGCGGTGGGGGTGATCGTCAACCGCATGAAGAAGGGCGAGATCGGCGCCGACAGCCAGCAGGCCGCTACCCAGTTGGGCACCCCGAACGCCCGCTTCATCCTGCAGGGGCGCAACGAGCACACTGGCCTGATGATTCCAGACGAGAAATCGCTCAAGTACGGTAAAGACGAGCTTAAGCTGCTGGCTTGATGGCACTGGCTCGCGGGTGGCCGGCGGCCATCCGCGACCCGCAGTGCAACTCGCCTTGTACCTGCGGGAATGATGATTCTGCGCCGGAAAGTCGTTACCGCTACCGGCCCGAGTGAGTCAGTCGTATCGAGTCAAAATTGTGAGTGGCCCTGGAATTACGAGGCGTGCCCCCACAGACCGTTTTTGGCCGATTGTTGCCTATCGTGAAGGATGAACCGTTTGTCAGGCGTACAAGCCATACCCTGCCGCGATGATCAGCGGAGAAACCAGCAGCGTTGCCCAGAACCCCGATTTTGGAACAGCAATGACGCAAATGATCGAGATCATAAGCACATAGATGCCAACCATTTTAAGTAGCGCGAGATCGCCAATGGCTACGGCGTGAATCGCTGTCTGCCCTGCGAGCATAAAAAGCGGCCCCAGCATGGTAAACCAGAGGGCAGTACGCCGATCTTCGTGCGCTTTGAATTGGTCAACGAAGCCAGAGTCTACAGCGGCGGCGAATGCTGTTTTGAACTTGATAATACCGAACGGAATATGGAGGACACCCAGGGCGAACAGGGTCCATGCGACGATGTTGGACATGTCTTATATGCTCCGTAACGGTGAGGTTGGCTTAGAAGTGGTCACGGCAAATGCGACATTGTTCAGGGAGTAACGCAACATGGGTGACGGCAAGGGCTGCTGCCCGCGAATGAAGCTACCCATTTGCCATCACCGTGTCCATTGTCCACTTTTGAGCGTTCTCTACCAGTCATCACCGGCATCAATCGACTGTGGATTCAACCGATCGACGCAGATTGGCTAAATCGATTAGCCCCTTTTAACCATTGCAATAGGTGGGCGGCACAGTAGAGGCAGCCATGTCCCACGTCAGCATTATCTGGGTGATGGCCGCATCAATGACCCCATGCTGCGTGTTATCCCGAGCAAGGATGGAAATGCCCTGCAAGAAACTGTCGAACACCGTAGCCATCGCGGGCGCGTAAAAATTGCCCGGCAACTGACCGGCACTGACACCCCGCTCAACACACGCCAAAATCCCCGCGCGAGTGCGGGCGCGAGATTGGGTCAGGGCGTCGACCACCCGCGCATTCTCTGGGCTGGGCGCGCTCATCATGCCGAGGGTCACCATGCAACCCTTGGGATGGCCTTCTTCACACTGCATGCGCGCCGACTGGCGCAGAGCTGTCTCGATGGCCTGGCGTGGCGGCAGGCTCTCGTCCCACAGGCATTCGGTGACCTGGGCGAAGGTCGCCAGGTAACGCTGTACACACTCATCAAACAACGCTTCCTTGGAACCGAACGCCGCGTAAAAACTCGGCGCGGAGATCCCGCCACCGAGTCCGGCTTTCAACTGAGCGAGGGAGGTTGCGTCGTAGCCTTGTTGCCAAAACAGGTGCAAGGCCTGTTCTACGGCGTGGTCGCGGTCGAAGGTGCGGGGGCGGCCCATTTGCGCCATTTCAAGGCTCCTCTGAATACCGAGATAAATACTAGTCGATACATAAGTCGTTGACAACAAGCGCTGGCTGCCCTCAACATTTGTATCGATCAGTATTTAAATCTGAAGTCCTCGCTCAAGGAGTCTCCCGTGACACCCTCAATCACCTTATCGGCAGCACCCGACCGCCTGCCCATCGGCGCGTTGCTTGCTCTGGCCATGACCGGCTTCATCTGCATCGTCACCGAAACCCTGCCCGCTGGCCTGTTACCGCTGATCAGTGAAGGCCTGGCGATTTCCCCCTCCATGGCCGGCCAGATGGTCACCGCTTACGCTCTGGGCTCGGTGCTGGCGGTCATCCCCATGACCATCGCCACCCGCGACTGGCGCCGCCGTAACGTGCTGCTGCTGACCATCGTCGGTTTCTTGCTGTTCAATTCCATCACTGCGCTGTCATCCCATTACGGCGTGACTCTGGTGGCGCGCTTCTTCGCCGGTGTCGCGGCGGGGTTGGCCTGGAGCCTGCTGGCCGGCTACGCACGCCGCATGGTGGCGCCCCATCAACAGGGCAAGGCGCTGGCGCTGGCCATGGTCGGCACACCGATTGCTTTGTCCCTGGGCGTGCCCCTCGGCACCTGGCTCGGCGGCCTCGTGGGTTGGCGCACCACCTTCGGCATCATGTCGGCGCTGACCCTGGTGCTGATAATCTGGGTACTGGTGAAAGTCCCTGACTACCCACCCCAAGCTGCGCACCAGCGCATGTCGCTGCGCTCCGTGCTGACCACGCCGGGCGTACAACCTGTACTAGCGGTGGTGATCAGCTGGATGCTGGCACACAACATTCTCTACACCTACATCGCACCGTTTGTGGCGTCGGCGGGGTTGGGGGATCAAGTGGATTTGGTGTTGTTGGTGTTTGGTATTGCGGCGTTGGTGGGGATTTGGGTGACTGCCAAATTGGTTGAGCCATTGTTGCGCAAGACTGTGTTGGTGAGCTTGGCAGCGTTTGCGGCGGTTTGCGTGATGTTAGGTTTTTTGGGTAGCGTGCCTGAGGTGATCTACATCGGCGTAGCGGTTTGGGGGTTGAGCTTCGGAGGGGCGGCGACGTTGCTGCAAACGGCACTGGCGGACGCGGCCGGGGAGGGGGCGGATGTGGCGTTGTCGTTGAATGTGGTGGCCTGGAATAGCGCAATTGCGGGGAGTGGGGTGGTGGGTGGGGTGTTGCTGGATAGGTGGGGCGTCGCCTCTTTTCCATGGGCAATGGTGGTGTTGGTGGGTGTGGGGTTTGCAATTGTCTGGAGCGCTCGGGTTCACGGCTTCAAATCGGGCCCGCGTGCGGCTGGCAGGCCTGCGGTTGCGGGGCACTGAACCACATGAAAAAGCGGCTATCTGAGGGTGCGGCCTTAAATCGATAGCAGCTTTTTGATTCGGAAATCGGAAAAACAACGCTCGACTATGGTACAGCCGTCTGATGAGCCTCCAGGGCGAACCGTGTTCTCAAAGGTGAGGGTATTGAGATGCATGTCGGTGTCCTTGCATGAAAAAATCGCGATTACACACATAGGACGGGCTTCAGGCAAGACGAGGGGGCTTCAGGCGAAGGACCGCTTTTGGCCGTTTGCAGCCGGTCGCGAAGGGCAGAAATTCATCGCGTTCACTAAGATCTGAGGTGTTGGTAGTCAAACGGAGGCGCGCAATGAATCGGTCATCGCTATTTTTCGGATCGTTCAGCATCGCCTGTAGCGCGACAGCCGCTGTTCCACCGCCCATGGGCCCATTCGATGTGATCGAATGGCCGGCCACTCTGAAGGAGGCTCCTTCGCAAGGCGCTACGCTTGGGGCGTTGGTCATTCAATTCGAGAAAACAACGCTAGCGCAGGTGATGAGCGAAGCTTCCGTTGGCACCCTCGCACATCGAGGCGATGCAGGTGCAAGTGTGTATTGGTTGTGCTTCAGCCAGCCAAGTGTCGGCGTGCGGATATGGATCATCTCGAATGCCGAGATGGGCGGGGACAGCCACTATGTGACCAGTGTTGTCGCCGAAAAACTCAAGACTGCACGGCCGAGCAGTGACTGTCCTGCGTTACCGGCACAGTTGCATCCTGTGTCATTTGCCAATCACCTATGGCCAGGTTCTACAGACATAGATATTCAAAGAGTGCTCGGGATACCTTCACATCAGAATGGCGCATGGCGGACTTTCGACTTCCAGGGCAGAAAGCAAGGCAAGTGCGAAGGCGGATACGACGTGTATAACTGGCTGTGGACCCGGTCGGACAACGGGCGCATCAATAGGATTGATGCGGGTCAAACAACCAGCTGCTAGCCGCACTGTTGATATCGCTTCTGGCAAATAGCTGCTTCTGATCAGAGGCAGCTTCACGTACTGAGGCAGTCAGACAACGGATATGGCCACCTTGAACGGCTGCCTATGGGCTAGAGGCAGGATGAACAAGCCAGACATATTGCGCCAGCAGTGCCGCAATCAAACCGATTCCTCCTTGAATGCGTACCCATCGAACAGCCGTTTTACTACCAAGGGATTCGCTTGTAATACTGAATATGGTTTTCATGTACCACATCCAGATACGACTTCGTTGTACATAAGCGAGCACGCGTTCCGGTGCAAACGCCATTGCAGTCGATATGAATACACACCACAAAATAGTCAATAACAGGAACAGCCTGAGCATTTATGCCTCCCATTGCGCTTCCCCAATGCTTTGTTGGCTAGTGACCACCATATACCTCGCCCCGCTGCTGAAGGGCGACGAAAGCCGCTGCTGTTATCTGCTGATCTGTCCAGTTTCTGGTTAACCATATAGTCAGAGCCGCGCCGGACAGGTGCCACCACAGCATTCGCTGTGTTGAGTCCTGTTTGATCAAGTGTTCAGAGGCTACCCACCAGGCGACCTGCATTTTCCTATCGTTGTTACCTTTCAAAATGAAAAGGTCGTACAGATATGAGTACGGGCTCAACTGCACTATTACCGGCTCGCCTGAGCCTTTGGCCAGGCTCCATACCCACTCACGTTGAGCAGTGGATATAGCTTGAGAGGGGGGCGAAGGATACTGCGAAATTCTGCTCAGACCGACCCAATAGGCAGCCCAAGGCAGGATCAGTGCCAGTCCGAGAGTCCCGATGAGCAAAAAGCCGACACGACGCATCATGAGGCTGAGTCCCTTTGCCAGAAAGTAACCATCGCTGCCTTTTTCCTATTTTGGGGGACTTATGGAATAGTGCTTTGTAAAGGCGAGTCATGTGAGCCTCGTATGAGGCGGCTTTCAACCCAGAATGGATGCGACGGACACACAATGAACACTGCTCAACTATCGATTCGACAGTACATCAAAGCCAAGGACGGCAACCGTCCACATTTGTTAGACCAGGCCTTTGCGCCGGACGCGATCCTGGACATGGTCGTGCACACCGGATCCATCTCGTTTCCACCCCACGTCGAAGGCCTTGGGCCTATCGGTGATGTGCTGGTCAGGCGGTTCGGCCAGACCTTCGAAAACGTCTATACCTTCTGCCTGGGACACCCACCTGAACCGCAGGCCAAAACCTTCCAGTGCAAATGGCTGGTCGGCATGTCCGACAAGCACTCTGGCGACGCCCGGGTCGGTTGCGGTCTGTATGAATGGCAGTTCAGCCCCGAGTCGGGGCTTGTCCAGAGGCTCACTATCACCATCGAGCACATGAAAACCCTGCCAGAGACTGATCTGCACTGCATCATGGAGTGGCTATCGCATCTGGATTACCCATGGTGCCGCCCGGAAATGTTAGTGAGCAATGCTCCAGACATAGACTCGCTTGAAGAGGTGATCCAGTACGTTACGGCCAATATTCCAACTTGCTCCTCGCCGGTGGACGGGTCGTCGCTATCTCAATAGTCGCTCAACCTGCGCCAACTCCCAGGTGCTCAGTAAACTGACCGGGTCAGTGCCGTAACGCCAGGCCTGGAGTGTTCCCTCGCGACCGTCCGGACTTCGGCAGTGTTGGCAGTGGTGCAAGCGGTTGCCGTCGAAGTCGAGGGTCAGACGCCAGCCTTCGATATCGACCTGTATCTGACCGGGTTCACACGGTTCGTGGAGGCGCCGCAACGGGAGGACTTCCAGGGCGGCGTCTCGCAGGCGTTGGCAGACTTCGCGGGCGGTGAGGGCGGGTGTCGGGGTTAGGCTCTGCAAGGTCATTCTCATTCTTGGGAGTAGCTTTTGGAGCATTGTAACGAGACGCGCCGGCGTCATATCACCGGATACGGATTTTCGGCGTCACGGACATGCCGACTCGCAGCTTCGCCGCCGCGGGCTGATCGGGATCGATGCGAATGCGTACAGGCAAGCGCTGGACGATTTTCGTGAAGTTGCCAGTTGCGTTGTGTGGCGCGACGGCGGAGTAGGTGACTCCGCTGGCCGGTCCCAGGCTGTCCACCGTTCCTTGCAGCGTCTCGCCCGGCAAGGCATCCACCTCGATATCCACGGCTTGACCCTTTTGTACACGCGCCAGTTGCGTCTCCCTGTAGTTGGCCGTGACATAGACGGCATCGAGCGGAACAATCGCCAGCAAGGGTTTTCCGGCATTGACGAAAGCACCGATACGCACCGATTTCTGTCCGATCGTGCCGCCGATCGGCGCAGTGATGCGGGTATAGGAAAGTTTCAGCTCTGCGGTGGCTTGTGCGGCTTGCGCGTGGGCAAGAGCCGCCCTGGCTTTCTCCAGATCAGCTTTCAGGATATCCACTTGTTGCCGAGCGGCCTGTAAACCTGCCTGGCTCGTTTCCCCTCGGGCCTGTTGAATGCTCAGTTGCGCTTCGGCCTGTTGCCGCGCTTGCACGGTTCCCGAGCCGTCGGTGGCCAGGTTGCGATAACGGGTCTGATTGACGCTGGCCAGCTTGAGCGCAGCGTCGTCTGCGGCAACGGCCGCTTGGGCCTGGCGGATGGCGGTTTCCTGCTGAATCAGGTGTGCTTGCAGGCTGGCGATGCCGGCCCGGGCACTGGCGACCTCGGCCTTCGCCGCGTTCAGGGTCGCAACGAAATCACGGTCGTCAATGATCGCGAGTAGATCGCCTTTCTTGACCAGCTGGTTGTCTTCGACCATCACTGAGTCGACCGTTCCCGACACCTGCGGTGCAACCGTGGTGAAGTCGGCGAGGACGTAGGCATCGTCCGTGGACTGGGTCGATGCGCTGGATTCGGGGCGATTGAGATAGAGAACACCGCCGATCGCCACTGCAAGCAGTAGCACCGCACTGATGATCCTGGCTTTCTTTGGCAAGGCCATGATGGGTTATCCGTGTGAGGAAGATGAAGGAGAGGTAGAGGGTGAGGCCGCGCGCACGTCGGGTGCGGGGATGTAGGTCAGCCGCAGCACCAGAGGAATCAACACCAGTGCCAGAATGCCCAGCACGCGATAGGCGTCGGCGATCGACAGCACCTGCGACTGCTGGCCGATGAGGTCCATCAGTTGCGAAGGCTCAAGCGCCAGGGCGTTATCTGCCAGGGCCGCATGGTTCAGCAGCATTTCCCCATGGAAACGACCGCGCACGGTCATCAGCTGTCCGACCACTGCCGCACCGGCCAGTGAACCGAAGGCGCGCAGGGTGTTGATGGTGCCGGACACATAAGGTCCTTCGGGGGGCTGCACAACGCTGGTGACCAGAAACAGCATCGATACCACCGCCATTGGCTGGCCGAAGGCTTGCAAAGTTTGCACCACGACGAACTGCTCGCGGTTCCAGTCGGAGGTCAATTGCGCGCCGTAGAAGCATGCCAGTGCGATCAACAACAACCCCAACGTGAACACGATGCGCGCATCGACCCGCTTCTGATACAGCAGCAGCGCCACGACAGGCCCCAGGACCAGTTGCGGTAAGGCGACGATCAAACCGATCGATGCCATTTGCAGGGGGCGGTAGTTCTGCAACGGGCCGAGATAACTGGCCGGCAAGAGTGAGCTGGACATCAGCACCACCAACAGGCAGACGAACAGAATGCAGCCCAGCCCCAGGTTGCGGCGGCCGAGAATCTGCAATTTGATGAACGGTGAGGGGTGATACCACTCAGTCAGCAGGTAGACGGCCAGCAGTGCCAGTCCGGCCGCCAGCGATAAGGTGATCAAGGGCGAATGAAACCAGTCCAGCCGTACGCCTTGATCCAGTGCGACGGTGATCAAGCCGAGCGCGGGCACACCGCAGGCCATGCCGGACCAATTGGCCTGCCCAAAGCGTGGGATCTGGATGGGCTCTCGTGGCAATCCCCATCCGACCAACAATCCGGCGATGAGGGTCAGGGGAATGATCTGCCAGTACACCCAGCGCCAGTCGAACAGCCCATCCGTCCAGTACCCGGCCAGCCAGATCGAGAGATTGGGCGCGAAGGTCGCGGTCATCGCATACAGCGCCAGCCCATACAGCCGGATGGGCGCTGGCAGGAATTTCAGCGCCGCCATCATCAGCAACGGAATCGTCGTGCCGCAGGCAATGCCTTGCACAAAGCGCAAGGTCAGCAGCAGGTTCAGATCGTGGATGAAGGGCAGGATCACCGCCAGCAGTGCACAACTGCCGAGCATCCACAGTTCGAAGCGCCGCAGCGAAAGCGTAATGGCAAACCACGCCGCAAAGGGCATGGCAATCAGTTCCCCGGCGCTGTACGCGGTGGTCAGCCAGGAGGCATCGTCGAGGCCAAAACCGAGTGCACCGCGTACATCGGCCAACGCCAATGCGCCGACGCGGGTGTTCAAACCCGCCATCATGGCTGCGATGAAAATCCCGACGAGACCTGCCATTGGGCGCATCGAGGGTTTGGCCCCGGGCGTTGCGGTAGCAGGGACGTCCGCTGGCGACAATGCGACTCCGTTCATTGGCCGGCCTTCGAGGGTGCAGCGACCGGAGACGCGAGGGCAACCGATGGAGGTGCCGTCGAGTGATCGATGCCAACCTGCGGGTCCCAACCGCCACCCAGCGACTTGTAGAGGTTGACCACGGTGAGCGTGGCGTTGGTCGCGCTGTCGTTGAGACTGGTTTGGCTGGCAAGCACATTGAGCTGCGCCGTCAGTACGCTCAGATAGTCCGTAGCGCCTTGCTGATAGCCGCGTTCGGCAGACTGCAGTGCTTGCTTGTTCTGTTCGTACGAATCCAGCAATTCAGCGTGCCGGCGTTGTTGGGCCGCCCAGGCATCCAGGGCGTTGTCCACTTCATGCCAGGCTCGCAATACCGTTTGCCGATAAGCCAGCGCGGCGGTTTTTTGCCGTGATTGGTTCAGGGCCAGACGCTGCGTCAACCGCCCTCCCTGGAAGATCGGAAGGTAAACCGTCGGGCCGACGGAAAAGAAGCGCGAGTCCCAACTCGCGAGATCGCTGCTTTCGAAGGCTTCCACGCCGACTTTTCCTTTCAAACCGATGCGTGGGTAGAAATCAGCCTTGGCCACACCGATGGCTGCTGTCGCGGCATGCAGCTGGGCTTCGGCGCGCAGGATGTCGGGTCGCCGGTGAGCCAATTCCGAAGGGACGCCGACCGGCACGCGGGTCGGCAGCGAAGGCAAGGGCATGGCGTCACGCAGTTGCGCATCGAGCGCGCGTGGCTGTTCTCCCATCAACAACGCCAGCGCATTCATCAGGGCATTGCGGCGCTGGGTCAGTTCGGGAACCAAGGCTTTGATCGTCGCCAATTGCGCGCGAGCGGACGAGGTTTCGAAGCGCGTCGCGACGCCGTTACGCTCGCGGCTTTCGGCCAGGCCGAGGGTGCGTTCGGCAATCCTCAGATTTTGCTGTGCAATGTCCAGTTGTGCCTGCGTTCCGCGCAACTGCAAATAGGTGCGCGCCACTTCGGCGGACAAAGCCACCCGTGCCGCTTCGCGGTCATACACCGTGGCTTCCAGGGTCGCTGCAGCACCTTCGCGCGTGCGTTGGGCACGGCCCCACAGATCGAGCTCCCAACTGGCATCGAATCCAAGCTGCCAGAAATTATCGGGGGCAGTAGGCGCTCCCAGGGCGGCGAACTTGCCATGTTCGCTGAGCCCCTCACGCGTGTAGCTGGCATTGGCCGCCACGCTGGGCAGCAACTGCGAGGAGGAGATGCCCAGTTGCGCTCGGCTTTGTTCAATGCGTTCGGAGGCTATGAGCAGATCAAGGTTGTCAGCCTGCGCACGTGATTGCAGCTCGGTGAGCACGGCGTCGTTGAACAACAACCACCACTGGGAGGGCACTGCGGCGTCGGAAGTCAGGGCGGCGCTTGGGTAGTCCTGTCTGGGCGCCAGCACCGTTTGGTGAAGACCGTTTTCAGGCTTCACGAAGTCGGGGCCGACCATGCAGCCGACCAGCGAAACTGCGCCTAGGGTTGCGATTGCGCACTGCCGTAATTGTGAAAGCAGCCGTTGAGAAGTCATTGCAGCGTCCTGTCGAGGAAGGGAGCGCCTCAGGCCGATATCGTTGAACGGATGATGTCGGCCGAGTAGGGTGTCACCGAGCACGCAGCTGGCCGCGTGTGCGGGCGGCGCTGTCAGTGCACCGGAGTAAAAATGGGCTTGCTCTTGTCCTTCAACAGGACGACCAGAAACTTGGCGGGTTTGGTGAGGCTGGCGTTGCGCCCGACCGTGTGGACGTCGTCCGGGCCTTCGTAGAAGGTCTGGCCCGGTGTCAGCGTGACGGATTCGCCGCCGCGCACGCCCATCACAATCGAACCCTCCAGCACATAGATGAATCCGTGTGCATTGTGCCGATGCACGGGATCGCCTCCACCCGGTGGAAACTCCACCGTGATCATCACCGCCTCCTTATCGGGATAGTCCGCCAGTGCTTTGGTCATCAGCGGTGTTACCTGCGCCGGTGGCAATGCCTCCTGCGCGCCGGCGGTGCCGGTGGTCAACAGGAGTCCTATGGCGAAGGTTCTGAAAATGGACATGGCGTGTTCCTCGTTGTCGATTAGTAGATGGCGCAGCACCCTGGCGGGGCTGCGCCTGTGTGCCGATGCCTGATCAGGACAGGCCGGACTTGTCTACGCCGAATGCCTTGTCGTACGAGCCGGGCACGACCTGGAAGCCCACGTTGATGCGATTCCAGGCATTGATCGACATGATCAGGAAGGTCAGGTCCGATATCTCTTTCTCGGACAGTTGTATACGAACACGCTCATAGAGCTCATCAGGCACGCCATGGGCGGGAATCTGGGTGAGGATTTCGGTCCATGCCAAGGCCGCGCGTTCGCGTGGGCTGAACAGCGTTGACTCACGCCAGATGGCGACATGGTGGATCCTGAGCGGCCGCTCGCCATGGATCATGGCTTCCTTCACGTGCATGTCCACGCAGAAGGCGCAGCCGTTGAGTTGCGATGCCCTGATATCCACGAGATCGCGCAGCGACTCCTCGATGGCGCATTGCTTGAAGGCAAGGCTGAACTCGACGAACTTCTTGAACAACTCGGGGGATTGCTTCTGGTAATCGATGCGCTGGGTCATGGTGAATCCTCTGTGTGAGAAATACGTAGGTGGAGATTCGATAGCGTCCTGCCTGGCTGACTGGCGCGGTCTTTAAGCCGATGTGCGGCTGAGCCAGTTCAGGAAGCGTGTCGGACCGATGTGCGCGTCGTCGCCCGCGACCAGGGATCGATCATTCAACTCATCGCCGAAGTAGCGCGCATGCACGTCGGCGATGACCTGCCGTTTGTCGTGGTGCGCGGCAAGAAACTTGCGCGCCAGTTCGTCGAGAGGGAAACGATCAGGTCCGCCCACTTCGACGATGCCATTGACCGGTGCCCCGACCGCAAGATCGGCCAGCACCGCCGAGACGTCATCCGATGCGATGGGCTGGATAAGGGCAGGCGAGAGGCGAATCGTGTCGCCGTCGGCACCCGAATTGACAATGCCTTCGATGAACTCAAAGAACTGCGTCGAACGCAGGATGGTGTAGGGGATCTTCGACGCCTTGATCAACGCTTCCTGGGCGACTTTTGCCCGGAAGTAACCGCTTTGCGGAAGACGATCAGGGCCTACGACAGAGAGCGCGACATGGTGCTCCACCCCAGCGGCCGCTTCGGCTGCAAGCAGGTTTCGACCGGACGTTTGAAAGAACTCCATGACGGCCCGGTCTTCAAACGAGGGAGAGTTCGCCACATCGACGACGACCTGAGCACCGGCAAGCGCTTCGGCCAGCCCCTCGCCAGTGAGGGTGTTCACACCCGTGCGTGGCGAGGCCGCCACCGTCTCGTGTCCATAGAGACGTAGCCTGCTGACAATGTTCGACCCGATCAGTCCGCTACCGCCAATAACGACAATTTTCATGTCCCGCTCCTCGGTTGGGTGTCGATCAAATTCGTTGCAGTGATCGATGTAGGGAGCATGCTCGCCAGCCGGGCGCGATACTTTGTCGAAGCCTTGGGTTTCCATTGAATTTGGCTTGGCTATTTGTCCAGGAACCCGTGTTATAAATCACGTCGCCTGGCCGCCAATCGTCGGCCGGTAACCACGGGCATGTGCCCGGCACGTGAGTACGGGACAGGAGCCCTGAATGCTATTGGTGTTTGATGACTGCGTGCTCGACCTGGACCGACGAGAACTCCTTCGGGCCTCCCAGGTCGTTGCCACTGCGCCCCAGGTTTTCGACCTGCTGGTTTACCTGGCGCAGAACCGCGAGCACGTCGTCAGTCGGGACGACCTGATCAATGCGATATGGACCGGCCGAATCGTCTCCGAGTCGACCCTGGCCAGCCACATCAATGCGGTGCGCAAGGCAGTCGGTGACAACGGTCAGCAGCAGCGTGTGATTCGAACGGTGGCCCGCAAGGGGTTCCGCTTCGTCGCCGACGTCAAGTCGCTGGATTGCGTTGGCCTTCCAGGCACCGAATCCGCCCCCTCGGTTCAAGCCTCTGCATCCGAGCCGGCGCTGCCGGCCAAACCGTCCATCGCGGTCTTGCCGTTCGTGAACTTGAGCGGGGACGAAGAGCAGGATTACCTGGCCGACGGCGTGGTAGGGGACATCATCGCGGCGCTGTCGCAGTATCGCTGGCTGTTTGTCGTCGCGCGCAACTCGAGCTTTACCTACAAGACCCGTACGGTGGACGTGAAACAAGTCGGTCGCGAATTGGGCGTTCGCTATGTGCTGGAGGGCAGTTGGCGCAAAGCCAACAATCGCGTGCGCATCACGGCCCAGCTGATCGATGCGACGACCGGGGCTCACCATTGGGCGGGTCGTTTCGAAGGTGTGCTGGGGGACATTTTCGAACTGCAGGACCAGATCACCGAAAGCGTGGTTGGCGCGATCGCGCCACAGCTTGAGCGGGCGGAGATCGAGCGTGCGAGGCACACGCCCACCGAAAGTCTCGACGCCTACGATTACTATCTGCGCGCAATGGCCAAGCTTCATCATGGCACCCGGGAGGCCATCGACCAGGCGCTGCCGCTCTTCCATAGGGCCATAGAGTTCGACCCGGATTTTGCATCGGCCTATGCGATGGCGGCCTGGTGTCATAGTTGGCGCAAAGCCAATCGCTGGATGACTGATCACCCACGGGAGGTCGCGGAGGGTATCCGACTCGCTCGCCGGGCAGTGGAGTTGGACAAGGGCGATGCGGTCGCTCTCACCAGAAGCGGCCATACGCTTGGCTATCTTGCCGGCGACCTGCGGGGTGGCATTGCATTGCTGGACAAGGCACTCGTGCTCAATCCGAACCTCGCCGCCGCATGGTTCCTCGGCGCGTTCCTCAGGCTCTGGCACGGCGAAACCGATGCAGCCATCGAGTACTTTACGCACGCCATGCGGTTCAGCCCCCTCGACCCGGAGCTGTACAGAATGCAAGCCGGAATGGCAGTCGCGAATCTCTTCGTGGGGCGCTTTGATACGGCGTCGTCATGGGCAGAGAAAGCACTTCGGGATTTGCCCGATTTTCTGTTGGCTGTCGCCATCCTTGCAGCGAGCCATGCGCTTGCCGGACGGATGGCCGAAGCGCAGCGTGCGATGGACCATTTGCGCAAGCTCGATCCTACGTTATGCCTCAGCACTATCTCTGATTGGCTACCGATCCACAGGCCGGAGAATCTCGCCACGCTGGTGGACGGTCTACGCAAAGCGGGACTGCCGGAATAAGGGGCACCGCCTGTTCATTGCGCGGGGAGAGGCGTCTGGAGCAGCCAGAATCGACATATCCAAACGCCCAGCCCCAAGCAGCGTTGGCTAACGCCCCAGCGCCGCTTCGATCGCTGCGATGTCGATCTTGCTCATCCCCATCATGGCGTCGAACGCGCGCTTGGCCGCCGCTCGATCAGGAACAACTCTTTACGGGGCTGCTTGCGTTTTCCGGCGTACTCGGCATCGGCGAAAGTCATTTGCTTCATCGGAAAACTTGGCGGGTAGAGTCGGGGTATTTTCATTACGCACTCAACAACGGTGCCTGATCATAATTCTTGGCATAGGCATTCTCCACCCCCGGCAAAATCTCGACGATGGTGAAATACCGATCCCAGAACGGCGTCTCCCGCAGATCCTCCACCAGCAGTTCATACGCATGATGACTGTCGGTTTCCCACAACCACAGATCGGTGACCCGCGCCGAATAGAACTCGATGTCGAAAAACCGCATCGAGACCTGCGCCGCATGCTTTTGCAAAATCGGCTCCATCTGCGTGCGCATCAGCTCAAAGCGATGCTCGACTGAAAACCCCAGCCATTCCTGGGTGGTCTTGACCAACATGAAAACACTCAGTGATGTCGTAGCCATGATAATGATTCCTGGTAGTTGAAGAGTGGGGAAAGCCAATCCAGAATACGAGTCATAACTCATATTTAAAACTCGCATCCCGATCATGACCAAACACCGCGAAATACCGCCCTTAAACCCCCGCAAACTCCCGACCCAGCGCCGTTCGGCCAACACCGTCGACACCATTCTCGAAGCCGCTGCTCGCATTCTCGAAACCGACGGCCTCGCCGCCTGCTCCACCAACGCCGTGGCGCAGCGCGCCGGCGTAAGCATCGGCTCGCTGTACCAGTACTTCCCCAACCGCGACGCCCTGACCGTCGCCTTGATCGAACGCGAAACCACTCAGTTGCTCGATGACGTCCAGCACGTCCATCAACACGACGACGCCCTCGCACGCATCCGCGCACTGGTCCAGGCCTCCGTCGCCCACCAGCTACGGCGCCCGGAACTGGCCAGAATCATCGACTTCGAAGAGCGCCGCTTACCGCTGCAAGAGCGCCATGAGCGCGTGGCCAACGTCATTCTTACCGAACTGATAGCGGCGCTGACCCTTCCGTCAGCCCCGTGGGTCTGCGCCGATGTACTGCAGACCGCGCAAGACCTGCTGGCGATGGCCCACGGCATGATCGATGCGGCGGGGGAGCGGGGGGAGACGGATGCGGTGAGTTTGGAAGGACGGGTGATGCGAGCGTTGCTGGGGTTTTTGTGCGGGTAGTGGGCTGTCTGGGCCAGCTCTTGGCGGCCAGGAGACAAGACCGGATGGTGTAAGGGTGGTGATCGATTGTGCTCGGCGAACCTCTGACTGGAACGGTGGGCGAGAGGTAGCTCTATCGGAACTCTCTGGAAGCTCGGCGGGGGAAGTCCGGAAATTTTGCCAAAATCAGGAAGTCTTTTTCAGAATTTCCCTAGGGCCTGGCCACAAGGTTTTAGAACATGCGTAAGCGATGGGCTTGAAACGGTAAGCAGGCTGCAGCTTCCGTTTCCCAGAAGCTGACAGTTCAGTTGGAAGCGTTGTTTCGCTGCTGAAGCTCAAGTTGCTTGGCAGCACTGGCTTCGAGGTTTGCACGCTCTTCATCCAGATATCGATAAATGCTTTGGAAGCTGGCGATTTTCTGTTTGATTTCTGCCATCTTTTTTTCAATTAGCTTAGCGCCGTCAGCACAATCGATCAGCTTGTTCCGCTGCGCATCCAGAATCTCGCCTATTTCCCCCAGGGAAAACCCCATGCTTTGCGCGCGCTGGATAAAGTCCAGATCCTGCAGAGTTTGCGCTGTGTAAACGCGATAGTTGTTAGTTTGCCGCAGCGATGAGATCAGGCCGATTTGCTCGTAGTAACGCAGCGTATGGCGGCTGGCGCCGCTGCGGGTTTCGAGTTCACCGATTTTCATGAAAACACCTCTTGACTGTAGAGTTGGGTCGATAGTTTACGCTTGATTTCTCACCTTAAACAAGGAACAGGGAAATGAGCGTGGAGTGCTTTGTCACGGGGGGTACCGGCTTCATCGGTCAACATTTGGTGGCGTACCTGAGTGCAAAAGGTCACACCATTCGGGTGTTGATGCGTCGCCCGGAGCGACTAGCTGCACTGCGGGAGCAAGTCGATAATTTGGGAGGGTGCGCAACCCGGGTATTTGCCGTAGCTGGCGATCTGGAACGGGACAACCTCGGGCTGAGTCTTGCTGACCGAGAAGTGCTAAGGCGTGCCAGAGTCATATTCCACCTGGGCGCCCACTTCGCATGGGGGCTTTCAGTGGAGCATTCTCGTGCGGTGAATGTGGAAGGGGCAAAGCGCGTGGCGCTGTTGGCGGCTGAGCAAAAAAGCCGGTTAGTGATGATCGGCGGCTACATGCTGAAAAATCATGAACATCTGCAGCGCATCGGAATTGATCCTCGTTATCCGGAGCTGACGAATTGGCCTGCCGTCTACCGACATGTCGGTGGTTACGAGGGGAGCAAGCTGGAGGCGCATTTTGCGACCCTGGAGGTCATGTCCGCCAAGGGCGGGGAGATGACCGTTGTCCACCCCGCGACGGTTTGTGGCCACAGCCGCACGGGGTATATCCTTGAAGGTCAGCCGCTGGTGGAGCTGATACGCAACCTTGTGCAGGGAAAGCTGACTGCAGTGCCCGGTACCGCCGAGCACTGGCTGCCACTGGTCACCGTGGATTACCTGGTTGAGCTGGTGGCGGTTTGTGCTTTTGATCCTGCCATGGTGGGCCAGGAACTGCTGGCGCTTGATGACCAAACTCCCAACTTGCGAGAACTCCTGGTACAGGTGGCACAACCTTTGGGCTTAAAGTCTCCCAAGCATTACATTCCACTCCGTTTGCTGAAGTTGCTACTGAGTATTCCTCCCGTGGCGCGGTTTTTGAATACAAAACCCGAAGCCTTGGACTTTATCCAGACCACTCGTTTTGATACAGCAGCGGTCGAGCAATTTGCCAACAGACATGGAATAGCCAAACCGGATATACGTCAGTCTTTGCAGCACACTGCAACGTTCGTCAACTCATATTGCATAGCCAAGGGCCAGGCCCTCTGACTTCACCCTTGGGGGCGACAAAATCGTTAGCCCCTTATGTCACAATAAATAGTGGGGTTGGCGGAATCTTCGTACCCTCAAACTTTGCGCCGTCGATGTGGGGCGGCATTCTATCGAACGACAATTCAGCGACAGGGATCGTCATCAATGCAATCTACTTTCAGCAAAGGCGTCATATTTGCCCTCTCCGCCGCGGCACTGAACGCAACGATCGGTGTACTCAGCAAAGTACTCATGAGTAATGGCTTCACCGCCAGCAGTGTCGCTGTCATCAAGACCGTACTGGGTTGCATGCTTCTCTCGATCTTGCTGTTTTTCCTCAAGCGCCCGGCGTCGACGACCAAATGGACTCAGGCGGCAATCTGCGCATTCCTTGGCATCTTTGTGCTGTTCCACTTCGAAACGTCCGCCTATCGGCACTACGCTGCGGCAGGTGTGGTGGTTGTGCTGATGGCCAGTGCCTCAATTTCCTCGATCATTCTGGGGCGCATTTTCCTCAAGGATGCCATCACCGCGAACGCGACCGTGGGCGCCGCACTGGCTATCGCTGGGATCGCGGTGATCTTCGGCGCCGACCTGCAGCAGGGCTTTACCCTGCAAGGTGCTGCGCTAGCCTCCATGGCCGGCTGCGGCTACGGGGCCTTTTCGGTTGCCATGAAGCGGATGGGTGTGTCAGGGGGGCTGCACTTCACCCGGCAATTGTTGTTCTTTGGCAGCCTGTACCTGCTGATGCCGGCTGCGGCCGATGGTTTCGCGATCGGCGAGCTGTCGCCGCTGGCGATCGCCGCACTGCTGGCGCTGGCCGCGCTGCCGACAATCCTGGGCTTCTTCTGCACCACCAAGGCCATCGAGTATCTCAAGCCATCCCAAGTGCAGGCGCTGGAGCTGACCGAGCCGTTGTTCGCCGCGCTGCTGGCGTTTGTGGTGCTCAATGAAGTACCGCGCGAAAGCCTGTACGCAGGGGCAGTACTGATCATCGTCGGCCTGTGTTTTTCCAATGAGCTGATCCGCTTGGGCAGCAAAGCATCCGTCCCTTCGACCGAGTGAGCTACTTTCGGATCCTGATTGCTTTAGCAATCAGTGGTTTTTAAGTGTTTTGAGCGACTGACCGCTTCTGGCCTCATCCACAGCGGATCAGCGTCGTCCGGTCCGGGTGCTCACATCTACCCACACGGCCAACACCAGAATGCTGCCCTTGACGATCATCTGCCAATAACTGTCGACGTCGAGCATGGACATGCCGTTGTCCAGGCTGGTGATGACCAGCGCGCCGAGGAGGGCGCCGTAGACAGTGCCGGAGCCGCCGCGCATGGAGGTGCCGCCGATGAAGCAGGCGGCGATGGCGTCGAGTTCGCCCATGCTGCCGGCCGAGGGCGAACCGGCGGCCAGGCGCGCGGTGTTGACCACCCCGGCGAGGGCGCACATCACGCCCATGATCCCGAAAATCCAGAGCTTCACGGCCTGTACATTGATACCGGACAGGCGCGTCGCTTCCATGTTGCTGCCCACGGAATAGACGCGTCGGCCGAAGACGGTCTGACTGGTCACGTAGCTGAACCCGCCCAGCAGGATCAGCAGAAGCAGGACCGGCACGGGAATGCCGTCATAGCTGTTCAGGGTCTGGACGAAGCCGGCCAGCACCGCGCCGATCAACAGCACGCGTGCTACGTCACGCACCAGTGAATGTGCCGCCAGGCCGTGAAGGGCGCGATTGCGCCGTTGTTTCCAGGTCAGGAACAACGTCAGTGCGAACAGCAGAACGCCCAGGCCCGTGCCGATCGTGTGTGGCAAATAACCCTGGCCAATGTAGACGAGCTCCGGCGACACCGGGGCGATGGTCGTGCCGCCGGTAATCCCCAGCAAAATGCCCCGGAAAGCCAGCATGCCCCCCAGCCCCACGATGAAAGACGGAATGCGCAGGTAGGCGGCCATGTAGCCGTTGGCGAGGCCGATCAGCAGTCCGCACAGGACGACAAGGCTCAGGTTCGCCAGCAGCGGTATGTGGTAGATAACGTCGAGAATGGCCGCGACGCCACCGAGCAGGCCCAGCAATGAGCCGACCGACAAATCGATCTCGCCGCTGATGATGACCAGCACCATGCCGCAGGCGAGAATCCCGGTAATGGACATCTGGCGCAGCAGATTGGAGAGGTTGCGCGGTGTCAGGAATCCGCCCTCGGTCTGCCAGCTGAAGAACAGCCAGATAAACGCCACGGCAAACACCAGCGCGAGCATCTTGTAGCGGGTGAAGAGTTGTTTGACCTGATTCATTTACGCGGATTTCCGATCTTTATTGTTATGGCTGTCAGGCTGGCTGAGTGCGGCGGCGAGCAGCTGTTCCTGAGTGAGTTCATGGTTGATGAAGTCGCCCTGCAACCGGCCTTCGCCGATCACCAGTACGCGGTCGGAAACGCCGAGCACTTCGGCCAGCTCCGAAGACACCATGATGATCGACACGCCTTCGGCCGCCAGCGCCCCCATCAACTTGTAGATCTCGTACTTGGCGCCGACATCGACACCTCGGGTGGGCTCATCGAGAATCAGGACCCGGGGTTTGGTCAGCAGCATCTTCGCCAATACGGCTTTTTGTTGATTGCCGCCGGACAGACTGGTGATCGGCAGGAACGGGCTCGCGGTCTTGAGGTGCAGGCGCGAAATTTCTCGATCGATGCTGCCGAGTTCGGCTTCGGCATCGATGCGGGTCAGTCTCGAGTAACTGTCCAGCACGGCCAGGGTGATGTTCTGGCCGACTCCCAAGTCTGGAATGATGCCCTGGCGCTTGCGGTCCTCGGGCACCAGGCACAGGCCGGCGCGGATTGACTTGAGCGGCGTGCGGGTGTCGATGAGTTGGCCGTCCAGCCAGACTTCGCCTTCGTGACGACCGGGGTAGGCGCCGAACAGCGCGGTCACCAGTTCGGTGCGGCCTGCACCGACCAGCCCGGCGATGCCGAGGATTTCCCCGCGTTTGAGGGTGAACGAAATATCGTCGACCCGTTTGCGCCTGGGGTTGTCGACGTCGTAGCAGGTGATGTGGCGGGCTTCGAAAATCACCTCGCCGATGTCGTGTGGCTCGGTGGGGTAGAGGTTGCTCATTTCCCGTCCGACCATCTGAGTGATGATCTGTGGAATATCCATGTCCGCCATGGCGGTCGTGGCGATGTGTTTGCCGTCTCGGATTACCGAAATGGTGTCGCACACGGCGGCCACTTCATCGAGCTTGTGGGAGATGTAGACACAGGCAACACCCTTGGCCTTGAGGTCGCGGATGATGTCCAGCAACACCTCGATTTCCGAACGGGTCAGGGCCGATGAAGGCTCGTCGAGGATCAGCAGGCGTGCCTGCTTGTTCAGTGCCTTGGCGATTTCCACCAGTTGCTGATAGCCGCCGCCGTATTGCGAAACCGGCAGCGATACGTTCATGTCCGGCACTTTCAGTTCACGCATCAGGGCTTCGGCGCGGTGGATCATCGCCGGGTAATTCATCCGCCCACCAGGCAGCGTCAGTTCATGGCCCATGAAAATGTTCTCGGCCACCGACAGGTCGGGAACCAGCGTCAGTTCCTGGTGAATGATGACGATACCGGCGGCTTCCGTTTCGCTGATCGATTGCGCCTTGAGCGGTTGACCGTCCCAGAGGATCTCACCATCCCAGGTGCCATGGGGGTACACCGCGGAAAGGATCTTCATCAGCGTGGACTTGCCGGCGCCATTCTCGCCGCACAGCCCGACGCACTCACCTGGCTTGACCTTGATGTCGATGCCATTGAGCGCTTTGACACCGCCGAAGGTTTTGACGATACCGTTCATTTGCAGCAGATAGTCGGACATGGCAGAGACTCATAAGCGGCAGGTACGAGGCTGGTCCCGCAGGAGCGAGCTCCTGCAGGGGGGCATTACGGGGTGATGATCACTTTCCGGCAATCTGCGCCTTGGTGTAGAACCCGTCCTGTTCCAGCAGGTCGATGTTGTCCTTGGTCAACGGAGTCGGGGTGAGCAGGATGGTGTCGACTTTTTTGCTGCCGTTATCGTACTGCGAGCTGTAGGCGGGTTTCTCGTTACGCGCCAGTTGCACCGAGAGCTTGGCGGCTTCGGAGGCGATGAGTTTCAGCGGCTTGTACACGGTCATGGTTTGAGTGCCGGCGATCACTCGCTTGACCGCTGCAAGGTCCGCATCCTGCCCCGAAATCGGCACCTTGCCGGCCAGTTGCTGAGCGGCCAGGGCCTGGATGGCGCCGCCTGCCGTGGCGTCGTTGGAGGCGACGATGCCGTCGATTTTGTTGGCGTTGCGGGTCAAGGCGTTTTCAACAATGCTCAGCGCTTCGGTAGGGTTCCATTCCTTCACCCATTGTTGGCCGACGATCTTGATATCACCCTTGTCGATGGCCGGTTGCAGCACTTTCATCTGCCCTTCGCGCAGGACTTTTGCGTTGTTGTCGGTGGGCGCTCCACCGAGCAGGAAGTAATTGCCCTTGGGCGCTGCGTGCAGCACGCCGCTGGCCTGCATCTCGCCGACCTTTTCGTTATCGAAGGAAATGTAGGCGTCGATATCCGCGTTGAGTATCAGACGGTCATAGGACACGACCTTGATTCCGGCTTTCTTCGCTTCGGCCACTGCGTTGGTCAGGACGGTAGCGTTGAACGGCACGATGACGATCACATCGACGCCACGAGAAATGAGATTTTCGATTTGCGAAATCTGCTTTTGCTCGTTGGCATCGGCCGACTGTACGAAGACCTTGGCGTCCATTTTTTCCGCCGCCGCAACGAAGTAATCGCGGTCACGTGACCAGCGTTCCAGCCGCAGATCATCAATGGAGAAACCGATTTTCGGGTGGGCGGCATCGGCCATCACCGGCAGCGACAGCAGAGCCAGGGCGCTGGCCAATAGCGCGCGTTTTACTTTCTTCATGGTGGTGCGTCCTTTTATTTTTGTTTGAAAGACACGGCCTGACGATGAGTATCGGGCTGGTAGAACTGTAGAGAATCTGCAGACGCAGCGGACACAGATTTGTCGTGCGAATGTCACCGCGTTGTTGCGCCCGCAGACCCGTTGGCGATCAGCGATAGATAAACCGGTTGACGAGGTTTTCGAGCATCTCCTGCCTGCCGCTGACGGCCTGCGGATTCAGCTCGTTGGCGAATGCGTGTTCGGCTAACGACTGGAGGTTGAACTCACCCGCCAGCACCGCCTGCCCGAACGGCTGCTGCCAGCCCGCGTAGCGTTGATCCTTGAGCAGCTGGAGCTGGTCGTTCTGCACCATGGCGGCTGCCCGCTCCAGGGACTGGGCGAGGACGTCCATGGCGCCGACGTGACCATGGAACAGATCGATCTCATCGAGGCTCTGGCGGCGAACCTTGGAGTCGAAGTTGAACCCGCCATTCTTGAACCCGCCGGCCTTGAGAATTTCATAGGTGACCAGGGTCATTTCTTCGACGCTGTTGGGGAATTGATCGGTGTCCCAGCCGTTTTGCGGATCACCGCGGTTGGCGTCGATGCTGCCGAAAATCCCCAGCGAGACGGCCGTCGCAACCTCGTGATGAAAGCTATGACCGGCCAGGGTCGCGTGGTTGGCCTCGATGTTGACCTTGATTTCCTTTTCCAGGCCGAACTGCTGGAGAAAGCCAAACACGGTGGCGCTGTCGTAATCGTATTGGTGCTTGGTCGGCTCCTGCGGCTTGGGTTCGATCAGCAGGTCGCCTTTGAAACCGATCTTGTGCTTGTGCTCGACCACCATGCGCATGAAGCGGCCCAGTTGTTCGCGTTCGCGTTTCAAGTCGGTGTTGAGCAGGGTTTCGTAGCCTTCGCGACCGCCCCACAACACGTAGTTGGACCCTTTCAGCCGTTGGGTCGCGTTCATGGCGCTGAATACCTGGGCAGCAGCGCAGGCGAACACTTCGGGGTCAGGGTTGCTGGCGGCGCCTGCGGCAAAGCGCGGGTTGCTGAAGCAGTTGGCGGTTCCCCACAGCAGCTTGATCCCGCTTTCTTCCTGGTGTCGCTCCAGGTGATCAATCATTTGCGCGAGGTGGTTGCGGTACTCCTTCAGCGAATTGCCTTCCGGGGCGACATCCGTGTCGTGGAAGCAGTAATAGTCGATACCCAGTTTGGAGAAGAACTCGAACGCGGCTGCCGCCTTGCCAATGGCCAGCTCCATCGGGTCGCCGGCGTGTTGCCACGGGCGCTTGAAAGTACCTGCACCGAACACATCCGAACCCGGCCAGACGAAGGTGTGCCAACAACAGGCGGCCATGCGCAGGTGTTCGCGCATGGGTTTGCCGAGGATGATTTTGTCGGCGTCGTAGTGACGGAAGGCGAGGGGAGAATCACTGGCAGGGCCTTCGTAGCGGATCCGGTCGACATCGGGGAAGTACGGCATTGGCAATGTCCTTGTTGTTCTTGGGCGTGTCTCGATACTAACAACGGCCCCATGCCTGCTGATTATGAAAATCACCAACAGCGGGTGCGATTTTGCGTATTGAGATTCGTCGTCTGCACGCCTAGTCTGTGCAAACCGCCTCCGTGACAAGGGGCCCGGAACAAGCCTGAAAACAATGAAAACCGTACCGCCTGTTCACCGCATCGCACTGTTGTTCAACGGGAGCAAGATCTATGACCGCGGCATCATCAGCGGCATCGGCAACTACCTGAGCAGCACCCGCGCGTCCTGGGACCTGTTCCTGGAAGAGGATTTTCTCTGCCGGTTGAAAGGGATCGAGCGCTGGCAAGGTGACGGAATCATTGCCGACTTCGACGATCCGCTGATTGGCGAGGCGCTGGCCGATATCAAGTTGCCCGTGGTGGCGGTGGGTGGTTCTTATCAGGATGAACGGGCCTATCCCAAAGGGATCCCGTACGTCGCTACCGACAATAACGCACTGATCACACTGGCTTACACGCACTTGATCGAGGCAGGGCTGCAGCGTTTTGCCTGCTTCAGCCTGCCCGAAGCGCAGGCAAATCGTTGGGCTCAGGAGCGGGAAAAATCCTTTCGACGACTGATGCAACGTGACGGCTTGCACGCCGAGGTCTATCGCGGCATGGGCACCAGCGCACCGCTCTGGGACAGCGCCGTCGAACAACTGATCGCCTGGCTCCAGAGCCTGCCCAAGCCCATTGGCATCATCGCCGTCAGTGACGCCCGCGCCCGGCAGTTGCTGCAAGCCTGCCTGACCGCCGGAATCGCCGTACCGGAGCAGGTGGCGTTGATCGGCATCGACAACGACCCCCTGACACGCAGCCTGACCCGGGTCCCCCTGAGCTCGGTCATCCAGGGCACCGAAACCATGGGCCGCACCGCCGCGCAACTGCTGCACCAGATGCTGCATGGCAAGCCGTCCACGGGCACGCACATCCTGATCCCGCCTGATGCGATCAACGTGCAGGTGTCGAGTTTGCACCAACCTTTGGGCAACCCCTACGTCATGCAAGCGCTGCTGTTTATCCGCCAATATGCCTGCCAGGGCATCAAAACGGCGCAAGTGGCGGCTTATGTCGGCGTGTCGCGCTCATCGCTGGAGTCGCACTTTCGCACTGTGCGAGGCTGCAGCGTGCACGACGAGATTCTGCGTTTCAAACTGGCGGCCGCCACCAGCGGGCTGGAAAATACCGACACAGCGATTGCGGACGTTGCCCGTAATTGCGGTTTCAAATCCGCTCAATATCTACACACGGTGTTCCGTCGCGAGTTTGGATGTACGCCCCGTGAATACCAGCAGGGCGTCAGATAGCGGTGCGGGGTGTAATTGGTCGATTGTTGTGTGGTGCGAAGGGATGGTTTCGACTGTGGATTCAACTGGTCGATGCAACACGACTAAATTCTGTGTAAGCAGAAGGAGCGTGGCAAATGAGGAAAAAACCAAAGTACTTTCCGGATATTGTCAGAGCATTAGTTTTGGTCGTCATTGGCTGTTTCGTGGCAGTGAAAGGCGGAGATTGGCTTTTTGAATGGTGGGGTATACGAATTTCGCCGGGGCTTTACTTTTGCATGGCTTATCTATTCATAGCCTTCGTAGTGTGGATAGCGACAGCAAAGCTGCTTAATGAACTGCGGGCTGAATCGATGGGGCAACAAGAGCGACTAGCATCTGTCGGTGATATGCCGGTTCGCGCCCCAAATGAAGGGAAGGCTGTTTACCGATATCCCTTCCATGTTGTATTTCTGGCAGTTGCCGTTTCTGTGATTTTCATAATCGTTCCAGCCATTTCAGATAATCCTGCGAAACCGATTTCGTCGGTCGGGTACCTGATGTGCTTTGGTTTTGCCACGATTGTAATCATATACGCCGCCTATCTTTTCAAGTTTTCAGTTCGCGTTGATGAGACACGTGTGGAGATTTACGGATTCACGAAAAAAACCTTCCTGTTGAGGGATGTTTTAGACGTTCAGTTACGCCGAGATAAAGGTAGCCCACGCGTGGTGGTAAAGCTTACGAATGGGGGGGTGTTTTCTTTTTCAGGGATGCTGAGAAACTTTTCCAGTTTGACAAAAACATTGCAAACGAAAATCAGATAGGACGGAATTGTACCGTCTCGGCTCTCTCCTGGTGGCTACTCTTGCGACGGTGTTCACAGGATAATGTGGGAAGTCCTATTTCGGAATAGGGGACGGCATTGGGGTGAAACAGGTGTAAACCTATTTCAGGACTAGACAACTTCAGTGTTCAGCTCCCCCGAGGTCCGGTGCGCAGTCCCGCCATGTCTTGCCACACCAATACTTGAGCGTCACAACCGTTGCCAGCACCGATGCCGACGGTAGGAATGGCAACGGCGGCGGTGATATGTGCAGAGACGCAAAGGCTTTTTGGAAAGCCCGATTACCTGCTCCACGTCGTCTCTCGGGATCTGCCGTCTTTCCAGCAGCTTTATGATGAGCGCCTCTCCACGCTGCCTAACGTCCAGCGCCTGGCAAAGACCCGCTTCGTCACGGCTTTCAACTGGCTTGATCGGTCGCATAATGGTGCTAGGGCTTTTTGCGCTTCTACAGTTAGCATTAGGCTTTATCTACGCAGTAACCGAGTGGGTCGAACATTGATCGAACGACGCCAATTCAGCGGAGGCATGAAGGGAAAAAATCTCCGCTATCTGAATGAAAACCCTGATGAGCCTGCTCGAATGACCCGGGCAGGCTTTGTGCTGCTCGAGCATTTTTCGCTGCCCGCGTTCACCCAGGCACTGGACACCATTGTCACCGCGAATCTTCTACGACCCAGGTTGTTCTCTTCGCGAACGTTCGGTTTGAACGACGGCGAGGTCATCAGCGATTTGGGGCTGGTCATCCGGCCGGATGCACGTCTGGATGCTTCAGCCATTCATGATCTGGATCTGCTGGTGATTTGTGGCGGCTACAGGACAGAGCTCAAGGCTGATGATGAGTTCATCAGCCTGTTGCGTATGGCGGCGAACCAGGGTGTCTGCCTGGCCGGGTTGTGGAATGGCGCATGGTTTCTGGGCAGCGCAGGTTTGCTCGATGGGTATCGTTGCGCCATTCACCCCGAACATCGCCCCGCACTCGCGGAAATCTCCAAGGCGACGCAAGTCACCAGTGAACCCTACGTCATTGATCGCGACCGCCTCACCGCGTCCAGCCCCTCGGGGGCATTTCATATGGCGCTGGACTGGATCAAGGGCCTGCACGATAAAGCCCTCGTCGAAGGGATCGAGGACATTCTGGCGTTCGAGGAGTCTCGTTATCGGCGCATCAAACCGGCTGAAAATATCTGTGTGAGCGCGCCCTTGCGCGAGGTGGTCAAGCTGATGGACGCCAACCTCGAAGAGCCTCTGGAACTGGAGCAACTGGCGGCCTATGCCGGCCGTTCCCGGCGGCAACTGGAACGCTTGTTCAAGGAGCAACTCGGTACAACGCCGCAGCGGTATTACATGGAACTGCGGATCACCGAAGCACGGCGACTGCTCCAGCACACCGAACTGTCCCAGGTCGACGTGTTGGTGGCCTGTGGCTTCGTGTCGCCCAGTCATTTCAGCAAGTGTTATAGCTCGTACTTCGGGTACAGACCTTCCAAGGAAAAGCGGCTCGTTAAATAAAGGCTTTCCTTCACCTCTGCGCACCTGACTTCCGGCCCGATTGCTGCCCCGTCCCGCAGGGCAGCCATCGATCGGCTTTTGACGCTATTTGTAATGCTGCTCAAACATCGCCACCTGATCCGGCGTGATCAGCTGAAAGGGTACCCAGACATCCGCTTCGACCGGCTCGCCCTTGATCATCTTGATGGCCGCTTGTACCGCGCTGATCGCCTGGGCCTTGGGGTCTTGAAAGACGGAGGCGACCAGCATCCCGCGCTTGATCGCCGCCAGGCCGTCGGGCAGGCCATCAATGCCGACAATCGCAATCTCGCCCTTGGCTTTGCCGGCTTGCTGCAGTGCCATGGCCGCGCCGATGGCCATCTCGTCGTTGTTGGCGACGATGGCATCGAAGCCAGTGCCAGCCAGCAGCCAATTGCTGGTCAAGTCCATCCCTTTGTTGCGCTGCCACTCGGCACTTTGCTGTTCGATGATTTTGATCCCGGGGTAGTCCTTGAGCACCTGTTTGACCCCTTCGGTGCGGTCGTGCGTGGAGTTCTGTGCCAGGTCGCCCATGATGATCGCGATGTTGCCTTTGCCCCCCAGCTTGTCGGCCAGGTAGCGCATTTGCAGTTGCCCGGCCTCGATGTCATTGGACGCCACCGTGACCACGCCTTTGGGCAGCACGCGTTCGTCCGGGTGGCGGTTGACGTAGACCAGCGGAATCTTTGCCTCGACGGCGGCGCGGGTCATGTTGGCGGTGGCGGCGGTATCCACGGGCAGGACGATGACGGCATCCACCTTCTGACCGAGAAAACCCTGAATCTGATTGAGCTGGCGAACCACATCACCTTGGGCATCCTCGAACTGGATCTGTACGTTCTCCTTCCTGGCAGCGTTTTCCAGGCCGCTGCGCACATAGGTCATGAAGTTGTCGTCAACCCTGGCAATGCTGACGCCGATGCGATAGCTGGCGGCGGCCCATTGGCTGGCGAGTAATAACAGCGTGGCAAATAGAAGTGTGCAGCGACGCATGATGGTTTTCCTTTTGTTGTTATGAGTCGAAATTCATCAAGATCAAACGTGAAGTTTCTGGCGCTCTCTGAATCAAACCCATCGAGAGCGCCAGCGTCCTCAATCCAGCGTGAAGGCTTGCCGAAAACGCTCAAGTGCCACTTCGCTGTCACCGCTGGCCCAGCCCTCGAGCCCGACGACCCCGGTGTATCCCATGCGGAACAAGGCCTTGGCAATGGCCGGATAATGGATTTCACCGGTGCCGGGCTCCATGCGGCCGGGGACATCGGCCACCTGGATTTCGCCGATGGCGCTGCCGGCGCGTTGGATCAGTTCGATCAGGTTTCCTTCGCCGATCTGGGCGTGATAAAGGTCCAGGTTCATCTTCAAATGCGGGCTGCCCACGGCCTCGATCAGCGCCAGGGTATCGTCTGCGCGGGCGAAGGGTGTGCCGGGGTGGTCCACTTCGGTATTGAGGTTTTCCAGCAGGAATACCCGGCCGGCGTCTTCGCCCAGACGGGCGATTTTTTCCAGGGTCTTGCAGGCGCTCAGCCACATGCGTCCGGTGGTGTGGGCCACGGGTTTGACCGGCAAGCCTTTATCGCCCAGGCCGGTGCCATGCAGGTTGAGGCTCGGGCAATTCAGTTGTGCGGCGACGGCCAGCGATTCCCGTGCGCTGTCGAGCAGATGCTGGATGCCTTCGGCGTCGGTCAGGTTGCCTGAGATGTAGCCGGTCATGGAGGTGAAGTCGGCGCCGGTGGCGACCAGGGCCGGAATGTCTTTCTGGGTCCAGTCCCAAATTTCGGCGCTGAAACCCAGCGCGTGAATCCGTTTGACGCGTTCGGTGAACGGCAGGTCGAGGAATACCATCTCGGCGCTGATCGCCAGTTTGAACGGGATAAAACTCATGAACGGGCTCCTTGCACGCGCACTGCTTTGCCCTGTTGGACGGACTCGATACACGCGCGGGCAATGGCCAGTGCCGCTCGGGCATCTTCACCGCTGGCCAGTGGTTTTTCACCGGTGCGCAGGCAGTCGACAAAGTGATTGAGCTCGGCCACATAGGCATCCCGCAACAGGTCGGTGTCCATGCGTTGGGTGTCGGCCTGGATGCCATTGGCCAAGTAGCGCACCAGGTCTGAGTCACTGACGCTGCCCATGGTCAGCATGCCGGCGCTGCCGAACACTTCCCCTCGAACATCGTAGCCATAAACGGCCTGGAAATTGGCCTCGGCCGTGGCGATGGCGCCGTTGTCGAAACGGATCGTGACCACGGCGGTGTCCAGAAACCCTTTGCTCTTGTAGTCCGGTGCAATCAGCGCATCGGCCATGACATAGACTTCGACCGCTTCGGCACCGGGATTGAGGTAGCGCAGGGTATCGAAGTCATGGATCAGGGTTTCGAGAAAAATCACCCACTGCGGCGAAGCGGCCGGATTGTTCAGCGCCGGATCGCGGGTCAGTGAGCGCAGCAGTTGCGGCGTACCAATACGGCCGGCGACCACGTCCAGATGGGCGGCGCGGAAGCTTTTGGCAAAACGACGATTGAAGCCAACCTGCAGCGGCACGCGGGCATCGGCGGCTGCGGCGATCGCGCGGTCGGCCTCGTCGAGGGTAATGGCCATGGGTTTTTCACAAAACACACCTTTGCCGGACCGGGCCGCACTGATCACCAGTTCGGCATGGCTGCGGGCGGGGGCGGCGATCAGGACGCCGTCAATTTCCGGGTCATCGAGCAGTTGCTGTGGATCGGTATAGACCTTCTGCACCCCCAACTCTGCCGCCAACCGAGCGGCCTGGCCGGGGGTAGGGTCGGCGATGGCGGCCAGGCAGGCGCCGGGGATGTGCCGGGCGGCCGTCTGGCCGTGAAAACTGCCCATGCGGCCGGCGCCGATGAGGCCCAGGCGGATGATCTTGGACGTACTCATGAATTGACTCCCTTTTATTGTTGTTCAATGACTTGGCCGCAGGAATGTCCTCGGCTGGCATAACCCTTTGAGCAAGTGCTGTGCCAGTATTTAAGTCGTTGATATTCAAAGGGTTAATCAATATTTTCTGAAAGAAGTGTTCATTCTCAGGACATGTCTACACTGACATGTCTAAAACATGAACATGGAAGCGGATGTCGATGATGGTCAACCCACAGGTAACAGCCTTCAGCGCGCAAGACCTCGATTACATCACCGCTCTCGGCCCCGCGTCGTTGAACGAAGGCTCGATCGCCGCGCTGGAACAGGCCTGGCTGGCGTGTCTGAACGGGCGCACCGATCGACCTGCCGGGGTCAGGCAGGTGATTTGGGATTCCTGGCGGCGCAGCGTCGGCACCGGCCTCGATCCTGAGGATGGCGAATATCGATTTGTTGCTCCTGCCGTTCTGGCCGCGACGCTGGCGGCCAATCGCACGTTGATTGCAGCGGCGGCGCAGGTCATGGGGGGATTGCTGGCCTACAACCCCAGGGGCCATATCAACCTGACCGATGCTCAAGGCACGACCCTGTATTTCTGTGGTCTGGACCTCACACCGGTGGGCAGCCGATTGCTGGAGTCGGTGCAGGGCACCAACTGCACGGGGCTGGCGCTTGCCGAAGATCGCTTGGTGTATGTGCTGGCCGAGGAAAACTTCGCCAGCGGCTTGCGTCGACGGCGCATGCACTGCGCCGCCGCGCCGATCAGGGATGCGCAGGGCAGGACGCTCGCCATGCTGACCCTGACCGCTGAGCCGGGCTGGTTTCATTTTCATACGCTGGGCACCGTCCAGGCCGCGGCCGAAGCGGTCTCGCGGCAGATGGCGCTGCAGAGCCTGCTGGAAGAACAACAAACCGTGCTTGAAGTGCTCAACGAGGGACTGGTGGTGCTGGATGAGCAGGGCTGCATCAAGGCGCTCAACCGTTATGCCCGGCAATTGTTCCGCGTGGGCCAGGATCTGCTCGGCAGCCCATTCCGTCGTCTGGGGCAAAGCGAACTGACCGATAAGATTCTGCTGCATGGCGGGGAAGGGCTACGAGATCTGGATTGCACGTTTGAACTGCATGATCGCAGCCATTTGGCGTGTCTGGTGTCGGTGTGCCCGCTGGAGCAGGGTGGGCGGATT
The DNA here is from genome assembly GCF_003253625.1 of Pseudomonas sp. URMO17WK12:I6. Lineage (NCBI taxonomy): Bacteria > Pseudomonadati > Pseudomonadota > Gammaproteobacteria > Pseudomonadales > Pseudomonadaceae > Pseudomonas > Pseudomonas sp. URMO17WK12:I6. The sequence continues at coordinate 51,447 of NZ_QKYZ01000020.1, read as the reverse complement.
GTTTCGTTGCGTGAGAACCGGCGCATCCGCGAAATTACGCGCCGGGTCATCGGCACTCAAGCCAGCTACACCTTCGAGACCATTCAAGGTAATTCGCGAGCGATACAAGACGCCTTGCGCCTGGGACGGATCGCCAGTCGCAGTGAATCGACCACGCTGATTCTGGGTGAGAGCGGTACCGGCAAGGAGCTGTTCGCCCAGGCGATCCATAACGCCAGCGAGCGTTGCGACGGTCCTTTCGTGGCGGTCAATTGCGGAGCCATTCCGCGCGATCTGGTGCAAAGCGAACTGTTTGGTCATGTCGAGGGTGCCTTCACCGGGTCGGCCCGTGGCGGATCTGCCGGGAAGTTTGAGTTGGCCGATGGCGGAACGATCTTCCTCGACGAAATCGGTGACATGTCTTTCGATGCCCAGGTCAGTCTGCTACGGGTCTTGCAGGAAGGCGAGGTGACGCGCGTGGGGGCGAAAAAATCGCAGCAGGTGGATGTGCGCATCATCGCCGCCACCCACCGCAACCTGAGCCAGGCGGTGGCCGATGGCGCTTTCCGTGAGGATCTTTACTACCGGCTCAACGTCCTGAATCTGACGGTTCCGCCGCTGCGGATGCGCCGGGAAGATGTGCCCTTGCTGGCGCGACATTTTCTCGGTCGTTGCGCGCGATCATTGCGCAAATCGGTGCAGGGCATCTCGCCAGAGGCGCTGGATATTCTTTCGGCCTACAGCTGGCCGGGTAATGTTCGCGAACTTGAAAACACCATCGAGCGCGCAACGAATCTGGCGATGACCGAGATGATTCAGCCGGGTGATCTGCCACTTGAAATCAAGCAAAGGCTGCGGCCATCGGTGCCGGGAAGTGTGCCCGAACCCCGGGCTGCGCTGGACCTTGGCACCCATGAAATGAACGCGATCATCGCCGCCCTCAGGGATGCCCGAGGCAACATCCGCCTGGCCGCCCGGCAACTGAACGTTTCTCGTGGCGGGCTGTACAACAAGATGAATCGATTCGGGCTGAGTGCCGATGCTTTTCGTGCGAGCACCGATCTCTGATGGGTAATGTTGTTCACTTAAGCCGTAATGCGATCTGTAGCAGCTGCCGAGCTTGCGAGGCTGCGTTCGGCTGCGCAGCAGTCGTAAAACCAGAACTCGCGGTGTGTCAGGCATACCGCGTCAGCTGGATTCACGACTGCTGCGCAGCCGAACGCAGCCTCGCAGGCTCGCAGGCTCGACAGCTGCTACCAGCGAACGCAGCCTCGAGCGTTCTCTGAGGTAATGATCTGCAACGGAATATGCACCCGATGCCGGAGCGGATCGAAGTCCGGCGTGGTCTGCAACTCGACCAGCAAGTCGACCAGCGCGGCCGCCAGCAATCGCGGCTGGGAGTCGATGACCAGGTCGATCAACCCTTGATCCAGGGCTTGTCGAGACAGCTCGGTCGACTCCTGCAGGATGCAACACAGCGACGGCCGTTTCGGCAGCTGTGACAGGGCCCGGATGATGCCGTCGCCGCCACCGCCGACCACGCACAGCCCCCGCAAATCGGCATGGCGCGCGATGAGTTCCAGCGTCGCCTCTTCGGTGACATCGCAGTTGTCCAGGTTGATCACCGCTTCGAGTAGGCGCAACCCCGGTGCGCGCTCCGCCAGGTAACTGCGCAGCCCCTCGACCCGAGCCTGATGACCAAGAAAACGATGGCCGCCGAGCAATACGCCGACGCTGCCCTTGCGTGCGCCGCAGGTGTGAGCCAGCAGCCAACCCATGGTGCGCCCGACCTCATGATTATCCTGACCGATGTAAGGTTCTTCTGCCGCCTCATGGATGTCCGACAGCAGGGCGATCACCGGCACGCCTGCGGCTCTGATCTGCGCGATGGCGGCATTGATCAGCGGATGAGCGAAGCTGACCACCGCCAGGCCATCACACTGCACGGCCAGTTGTTCGATCTGGGCAATGATCGCGCTGGGTGTGCGATCGAAGACGTATTCGAACTGGCAGCTCAGATTGGCGCCGGCCTGACGCTGCGCTGCCTCGGTGATGGCGGCGGCAACGTTGGCATAGAACGCCTGGGCGGTACCGAGTAACAGGATGCCGAATCGATAGCTGGGACGACGTTCGCGAATGCGTTGGCCGATCAGCCGGGCGGCGAAATAACCGACGGCTTCGGCGGCCTGGAACACCTGCTCGGCGGTGGCCGGGCTGACCGGAGCCCGGGCGTTGAGCACCCGGTCCACGGTGGCGACACTCAAGCGAGCGTGCTCGGCAACGGTGGCGATGGTGGGGCGTTTTTTGTTGTTCATGCTGGGCCCTTGAGTCGCTTTGATAGAAAACTATCAAGCTGCAATGGGCCTGGATGATAGCTTGATAGGGAATGTATTCAAGGGATTGAGGGTGGTTTGTGCGCTCTCTATATTTTCTCCAGCGATGCCATCCCGCATCGAAAGCAAGTGCTTAAACCATCAAGCTTGCGGAGAACAATAAAATGCACGAACACAACGCAGCCTTTGAAAAAACCGATAAACCCGTGCCAAGGGATTATCGATTGACCGGTCCCGAAGCCGCCCGAGCGGCGCAAAAAGGTTTGGTATCGGCAACGTGGTACCAATCGCCCATCTCCCGCAAACGCATGAAAGAATTGATGCAGCGTCGCGATGGCCCGGCCCTGCGTGATACCGCCATCTGGCTGTCGGCGATGGCTGTGACCGGCTTCGGTGGCTACTGGTTCTGGGGCTCCTGGGCCTGCGTTCCGTTCTTCTTCGTCTATGGGCTGCTCTATGGCACCGCGTCCAATGCCCGTTGGCACGAAACGGGTCACGGTACGGCGTTCAAGACCCGCTGGATGAATGATGCGGTCTACCAGCTGTCGAGCTTCATGTTCATGTTTGAACCCCAGGTCTGGCGCTGGAGCCATGCGCGGCATCACACCGACACCATCATCGTTGGTCGCGATCCGGAAATCGTCGAGCCGCGTCCACCGAGTCTGATCATGATGGTGCTGAGTCTGTTCAGAATGCCTTACGCGTTGAAGACGATGGGGTCAGTTTGCCGGCATGCAGTCGGGCGGATGGGTGAAGAAGAGCAGACCTTCATCCCCGAATCCGAATGGCCCAAAGTGGCGCGAGACGCACGCGTCTGGCTGGCTATCTATGGGCTTACCGTGGGCACGGCGCTTTTTCTGCAGAGCTGGTTGCCGCTGATGTTTATCGGTCTGCCGACCCTCTATGGCGGTTGGTTGTCCTACCTGTTCGGCCTTTCGCAGCACGTCGGCCTGGCGGAAGACGTACTCGATCACCGCAGCAACTGCCGCACGATTTACATGAACCGACTGCTGCGTTTCCTGTACCTCGACATGAACTATCACCTGGAACATCACATGTATCCGATGGTGCCTTTTCATGCGCTGGCGCAGCTTCACGAAGAGATCCGCCGCGACTGCCCGCCGCCTTACGGCAGCCTGTCCGAGGCCTTCAAGGAAATCATCCCGACTATCTGGAGGCAGCGCAAAGACCCGAGCCATTTCGTCTGTCGTCCTTTGCCACAACGCGCAGCATCGGCCGCCACCGTCCAGGCAGAGCCTGAAGTAACGCCGGCCTGACACCTTCCTGTCTGTACCACTACCAGAGAAAACGCCATGACCGATCAATGGATCGATGTATGTGCCGTGGGCGATATCAACGAAGAAGACGTCATTCGTTTCGACCATGGCCCGCACACCTATGCCGTCTACCGCTCTGCCAACAGCGAGTTTTTCGCCACGGCGGGCCTATGCACCCACGAGTCCATTCACCTCGCCGATGGCCTGGTGATGGAGCACGTCATCGAGTGCCCCAAACACAACGGGCGTTTCGACTACCGCTCCGGCAAAGCCCTCGGCGCACCGGTGTGCGTCAACCTCAAGACCTATGAAGTCCGGGTCGAGGCGGGGCGTGTGTTGCTCGCCATCACGGTTTAACTGCACGGAGTCTGTGCCATGAGTCCTGCCAATGCTCCACTGGTCATTGTTGGCGCCGGGCATGCCGGTGGCCGCGCGGCCCTGACCCTGCGCGACGAAGGTTATAGCGGTCGCCTGATCCTGATAGGCGACGAGTTTCACCCGCCTTATGAACGTCCGCCGCTGTCCAAAGGGTTGCTGCAGGGCACGGTCGATCTGGCGGGCTACAGCCTGTGCGATAGCGCTCGGCTCGCTGAACTGGGCATCGAACACCTGGCCGGTAACCCGGTAAAAGGCCTGGACCCGCAACGGCATCGTCTGCAATTGGCCGACGGCAGCTGGCTGCATTACGCCCGGCTGTTGCTGGCGACGGGAGGGTGCTCGCGCAAGCTTGCCTGTGTGCCCGAGCATCTGCGCAATGTGCTTTATCTGCGTAGCCATGACGAGGCACTGGCACTGCGCGCTTCGTTGCGGCCCGACACCCGACTGGTGATCATCGGCGGTGGCTTCATCGGCCTCGAAGTCGCAGCCACCGCCCGAGCCTTGGGTTGCGCGGTGACCTTGCTCGAAGCCGGGCCGCGCCTGGCGGGACGGGTGTTGCCGGGACGGTTGTCCAGCGTTCTGTTGGAATTGCATCGCAGCCAGGGCGTGGATGTCCGACTGAACGTGGCCATTGAAGCAGTGCAGGGCACTACTCATGTTGAATCCGTGCAACTGGTCGACGGCCAACTGCTGCCCTGTGATCTGGTGGTGGTAGGCATCGGCATGCAACCCAACACCGAGTTGGCCATGGCTGCCGGGCTTGAGGTCGGCCAAGGCATTCGCGTCGATGCCCAATTGCGCACCAGCGCGCCGGACATCTTTGCGGCGGGGGATGTCTGTGAATTTCGGCTGCACCCGCAAGGCGGTTTCCAGCGTCAGGAAACCTGGCGCAACGCCGAAACCCAGGGCCGCCATGCCGCCCGGAATCTGTTGGGCGGCGAGTTTCCTTACGAGGTCATTCCCGGTTTCTGGTCCGACCAGTACGACTGGGGATTGCAGACCGTGGGTGTGATCGCAAACACAGAACCCACGGCGAGCCGGACAACCCCGGGCGGCGGTTTCCTGTTGTTCTACCTCGATGACGAACAACGTCTGCAAGGCGCTTGCGGCTGGGGCCGGGGCAATAGCGTCGCCAAGGACATCAAGTTGTGCGAACGACTGATCGCTTCGCATAACCCCCTCTCGGTAGAGGCTCTGGCCGACGCCGAAGTATCGCTCAAACAACTGCTGAGGAGCTGACATGCGTGAATTCCTGGTCTTCCAGTCCCTTTGGGCCATGCAAGATCACCATGGCCAATGCGAACTTGCGTTGGAAGCGCAACTGGAGAATATCGCTGCCGCCGGTTTCGACGGAATCACTGACCATTTCTGGGTGGCGAACCATGCCGCACGCTTGCATGCCGCCGCCAAGGCGCAGGGCCTGCAAATCGAAGGTCAGGTGTTCCCCCGCACCGTGGATGATCTGGCGGCAGCGATCGACGTCGCGTCCCGCTACGGCTGCCACCATCTCACGCTGCAAGCCGACGTCCGGCCACGCACGCTGGCGCAAGCCATCCAGTTGATCGAGGGGTGGCAGCGACTGGCCGAGCAGGTGGACTTTCCGATCCTGCTGGAAACCCACCGTTATCGCCTCACCAGTGACCTGTTGTTCACCCTCGACATTCTCGCGCAAATGCCCGATCTCAAACTGTTGGCCGACTTGTCCCACTATGTCGTGGGCCGCGAACTGCCGGAGCCGGCCGCGGCCGAAGACGACGAACTGATCCAGACCATTCTGCGCAATAGTTGGGGGTTTCACGGCCGTGTCGCCAACAGCGAACAGGTCCAGGTGCCTTTGAGTTTCGCCCAGCATCGACCTTGGCTGGAGCGTTTCCTGGGCTGGTGGCGCTATGGGATCGAGAACTGGCTGGCCCGACCGGACACGCCCAGCAGCCTGTCCTTCACCTGTGAACTCGGCCCGCCACCCTATGCCATCACCGGGGCCGACGGACGCGACATCACCGACCGCTGGGCCGAGGCGTTGATGCTTAAGGAATTGATGCGTGAGGTCTGGGATGAGTGTCGGGAACGGTCTTGCTGAGCGACGAAAACCCTGTAGGAGGGAGCGGTGCTCGCTCCTACAGCCTTATCCGGCCTCGATCAAAGACAAGCAGGCAGTCTGATTCCGGCCTGAGCGTTTCGCCCGGTACAGTGCCGAGTCCGCCTGTGTCAGCAGCTGCTTATATTCGGCAGTCTCCGGTACGCAGGCATAAACCCCCAAGCTGACGGTCACCCGCCTGGCCAGGTTACCATCGTGTGCAATAGCAAGGTTCAGCACCGCGAGCCTGATGTCTTCGGCAATTGAGTAGGCACCTTCGGCATCTGTATCGGGTAGTAATACCGCAAACTCTTCGCCACCGTACCGCGCGGCTAAATCCGATGGCCTGTGAATGCATTGTGCGATTGCCTGCGCTACGGAAGCGATGCAATGGTCGCCGGCAATGTGCCCGTATTGATCGTTGAAGCTTTTGAAATAATCAATGTCGAGCATTATCAAACTGATCGGAGAGTGATGTCTTACCGCGCGAAGCCATTCCTGCTGCAAGCTGTTTTCGAGGTGGCGTCGGTTTGCAAGTCCGGTGAGGGCATCTTGCAATACCAGTTTTTCCAGGGCTGCCCGGGTCTGCTTCAAATGATTTTCTACCGAGACGCCGTAACGTATTTTCTTGATGAGCAAGAGGCCGACAAGAAGGTTTACCAGCAGCACTGCGCCAATCATCAATGCCATCTTGATTGTTCCGGTTTTCCACTCGGCAAAAATGGCTTCCCGTGAATTGGCGGCAGCGACGACCAGCGGATATTTTTGAAGCAACCTGTAGCCGAAGAGTCGATCAACGCCGTCGATAATCGATTTGATCATGACGGTATCAGCCGGAGACTTGGGTAAATAGATGGAAAATATTTCCCCTTTGGCTAGCGACGCACCGATGAACTCTTCAGCAAATGGCCGCCTGGCGATTATCGTTCCGTCGGGAAGGGCCAGGAAAATGGCGCCTTTGCGGTCAATGGAGAACGTTGAGAAGAACTTGTCAAAGTAGGCCATTTTGATCGTGGCCAGCACGACACCCTTAAAATGGCCCTCGCTATCGTTGATTCGTCGGGAAAGAGGAATAATCCATTCGCCGGTCGTGCGGCTGCGGATGGCCCGGCCGATGCGAGGCGACAGGGTTACGTTGTTTTTGTGAAAGATGAAGTAATCACGATCGGCATTGTTGGGCGCTTCAGGTTTCGAATCGAACGAAGTCAGGATCCAGTTGCCGTTTTCATCATAGTAAAAAAGGCCGTGCAACTGTTCGGTGGTAAAGACTCTGCGCTTAAGCAGTTTTTGCGTTTTATCGAGCTGTTGGGCACTTGGGTTGTCTTTTATTCTGTCGATCAGTTCATCCAGGATCAGGTTGGCTTCATCAAACGTGTCAGTCGCTTGTTGGGCCATCGACCACGTCAAATTGCCTGATACCAGTTTTGCTTGTGAGAGTTCATAGGCTTTACTTTGGGCGGCTTGAAGCCAGTAAATACTCAGTATCGAGAGGGTGACTAAAGCCATGAACACGACGGAGATCGCTGTTGCCGGCAGTCTTCTCGGCTGCAAAGGGGAGTGGCGGGTATTGTCTTCGGAGCGGTTTTCCACAAAACCCCCTGGGATGAATTTCGACTACATTATCTGCTGATCTCCATCGGTGCCAACAGTTCATGTCATTCTCGAACTTGGGCAATTCAAGATCCATATGGTTTTTCGCGTTTTGTTTCAAACGACTAGATCAGCGTTTTCAGGTCGATATTCTCGGCCATCGCCTTGTTGCCGGTATCGCCGGGATGCAAGTGGTCGCCGGAGTCGATAGTCGGCAGTAAGCGACTTGGGTGTTCAGGGTCGCGGGTCATTAGATCGAAGTCGATCACGGAATCGAATGCGTGGCTGCTACGTATCCAGTCATTAATGGCCTGGCGCAGTTGTTCTTTCTCGGCGCTGTGATAGTTCTTCACGATCGTTCCATCCAGGGCGCCTTCGACCGGCATCAGGGTTGTTCCAATGATGCGAATGTTGTTCAGGCGCGCTTGATCGATCAGTTGCCGATAGCCCGCGATCAACTGTTCCTTGGCTGGCAGGTGTTCGTTCGGAGCGAAGGAGGAGCCCGGCCAACTGATGTCATTGATGCCGAGCATCACAATCACCGTTTTGACTCCGGGCTTGCCCAGCACATCGCGCTTGAAACGCGCCAGTGCACTGACACCCATGCCATCTTCGAGCAGGCGAGCCCCGGATATCCCAGCGTTGAGCACCGCGAGCCTCTGCGCGGCCAAGCGTTGAGCGAGGAAGTCCGGCCAGCGTCGATTGCTGTCCAGGGTCGAGCCATTGCCATCGGTAATCGAGTCGCCGAGCACCACAAGGGCACGGGTGTCGAGCGGTGCATCCACCAGGATGTCGCTGAGAAACAGCCGCGCCTCCACCTGCTCGCTGCCTTCCAGTCGCTGAGCGTCGACATGTTTGCCAGGGGTGATAAATGCGGTTTGTTTGCCATCCCAGTGGAAGGTTGTCAACGGCGTGTGCTGCGGCAGATAAAGAGAGATCGCCAGCTCACTGAGTGCCGGCACTGCCAGATCTATCGGATCACTGATCCGCGTTTCACCCGCAGCGAGGGTGACCTGTTCATGATCACTGAACTTCAGCGTGTGCCCGGAGCCTGCGCGAATCTGATCGACGCCCTCAGTGAAGGCGATACGCGCGGCACCGATGACCAGCGGTTGCTTGCCATATTCGTTGGAAACCACCACCCGTAACCGGCTTCCGCCGCTGCTGATGCGCACCCTCTGGTGAAGGGTGCTATCGGTCAGCGCTTCCGGAATTCGCGTGGGCAGTGGCAGTTCGTTGCCCCAGGTGGGTTGAGGGCTGGCCATCCAGGTGGTGACCCAGTTTTCCGCCGCCATGACAGGGCTTGCGGCAAGCAGGGCAGTCAAGGCAAGAGGTAACGGTATTCTCGAGTGAAAGGCTTTCATCTAGGTATCTCCTTGAGCGGTAATGATTCAAGAAGGCCAGATTGGTCTATTCAAAATGCGTGTGGTAGAAGGGGAAACTGCATACAGCCCATTCCAGAATCGAATGCCCATGGACAGTCTTAGAGCGATGCATTGTTTTGTCCGCGCCATTGAGCTCGGAAGCCTGTCATCTGCCGCGCGTGAGTTAGGCAGCACTCAGCCCACCGTCAGCAAACTGGTCGCGGCCCTGGAAAAGCAATTGGGAGCCCGTTTGTTGATTCGTGGCACCACCGGGTTGACGCCTACCGAACAGGGAAAGCGTTTCTACGAGCGTGCCAAAGGCGTGCTGGAAGAGTACGGCGAGGCCGTTGCGGATGTGCGTGGTCTGACCGAACGCCCCGAAGGTTTTCTGCGCGTCAACGCTCCGGTCAGCCTCGGTGTGTTGCGGTTGAATGTGTTGCTGTTGTCGTTCATGGAGCAGTACCCGGCTATTGAAGTGGAGCTGATCCTCAATGATCGTTTCGTCGATCTCACTGAGGAAAACGTCGATCTGGCCCTGCGCCTGGGGGGCAGCCTGCCGCCGAACGCCGTTGCCCGACGCATAGCGACTTCACCGCGCTATCTGGTGGCCGCACCGGAATACCTGCGCAACCATTCCCCATTGAACAGCCCGGCGGACTTGAGCGAGCACAACTTCCTGCGTTTTGCGTGGTTGACCGCGGGCGACCGTCTGGAGCTCAACGGCCCCCATGGTGAGCAAATCAGTGTCACGACTCAGGGGCGCTATCGAACCAACAGCTCATTGGCCATTCGCGACGGTCTTCTGCAGGGTGCGGGGCTGTGTATCACGCCGGCCTGGCTGGTCAGCGACCTGCTTGAAAACGGGCAGTTGGTCCGGGTGCTGCCCGACTGGAGCGGCCCACCGAACGACGCTTTTCTGATCTATCCCGAACGCCGCTACCGCCCGCTGCGCACGCGTTTATTGATGCAGTATCTGGCCGAACAGGTAGGGCAGTTGCCTGGTTTCTTGCCTTGACGGAGCACCCTTGATTTGACGGGTATTTGGTTGTGTTATACAACTAAATGCACATTCTGTTCGAGGTGCTTGCCGTGACCCGTACCCAGTCAGACCTGATCAACCAAGTCCGTTCAGCGTCGCGCCTCATGGTGCGCGAGTTGGGGTTCATGCAAACCACGCTGGCGGCGACGGACTATTCGCCTTCGTTTGTTCACACGATCGTGGAGATTGGGGATCGGGGGGCGCTGACAGCAGGGGAGCTTGTGGAGCTGCTCGGCCTGGAAAAATCCACCGTGAGCCGGATGGTGCGCAAGCTCATTGAGGCCGGCGAGATCGAAGAAATTCCACACGAGGAGGATGCGCGCTCCAAGAAACTGCGACTCACGGCACAGGGCAAGAAAACCCTGCGAGCCATTGATTCGTTCGCCAGGCAACAGGTGGACGCTGCCTTGGTTTATCTGACGAATGAGCAACAACAAGCGGTGAGTGAGGGCATCGCCAACTATGCCGGCGCACTGCAAGCTCATCGACTCGGTACAGCGCCGCAGCCACCCGCGCAGCTGGAGATCGCTCGGGGCTACCGGCCCGGAATCATCGGCCGCATGGTGCAAATGCATGCCGACTACTACGCACGGCATTCGAATTTCGGCCAGCCATTCGAAAGCCTGGTCGCATCGGACATGGCGGAGTTGATGGGGCGTTTGCACAATCCACGCAACGAGGTTTGGGTGGCGTTGGATGGCCAGCGAATTGTCGGTTCCATCGCCATAGACGGTGAAGGCGAGGGCGGCGAAGCGATTCTGCGCTGTTTCATTCTGGATGACTCGGCGCGAGGCAAAGGCGCAGGCAAACGCTTGTTGGCTGAAGCCATGAAATTCTGTGACGAACAGGGCTTTTGCGCGACGCGGTTGTGGACGTTCAAAGGCCTGGATGTGGCTCGTAAACTGTATGAAGACTTTGGCTTCAAGTTGGAACAGGAGCAAGAGGGCCAGCAGTGGGGGGCGACGGTTATCGAACAGTGTTTTGTGCGACCTGGCCCGGTTGCTGGGCCGCTAAATGGAGTTGGCGATACGCATCCACCAATTGATCTTGCGTGAACGCGCGATTTCGCCCGCTGGGATTGGGCAGGACCCAGACCGAGGCATTACCAAACATCTTTGACTGAAGCCCCCACGCGATGTCCCGTTGACCGGACAACGCGCTGTACGCAGCTTTGCCGAGAAACGCCACAAAGCGTGGCGCATAGTGTGCGATCTTTTGTTCAAAATCCGCAGCGGCAGCGGTGAATTCATGCACGGACAGCTGATCCGCTCGCGCCGTAGGCCGTTCAACCACTGCGGTTAATCCACATTGATACTGCAAAATCGTCCGGTCGTTTTCCGGGGGCACCTCTGTAGGCGTAAAACCGGCGAGATGGAGTGTGCGCCAGAAGCGATTGCCTCGACCCGCAAAATGATGGCCCAGGGCGGCGGCAGTCACGCCCGGATTAATGCCACAAAAAATCACCGCAAGCCGTTCGGTGAGAATGTCTTCGAGTCCTTCACCCACCCTACACCTCACACACCGCAAATCACGTTGACCGCATTGCGGGCAAGCTCCGTCAATTCCGCGCGGGATTTGCCCGCTCGCGCCCGTATCGAAATGCTATGCAACAGGGATGAGGCGAGTACGGCGAGGGCGGCTGGGTCGACATCGTCTTTCAACTCACCGGCGCTGACTGCCGCGCGCAGACGTGTTTCGAGATCGGCATCGAGCCGGCTGAGCCGGTCCGCAAGAACCTCTCGTATTGCAGAATCCTCGACGGCTTCGGTCGTCGCCGTGCCGATCGCAAAGCAGCCACGCGGTTGCCCCTCGCCCGAGAAGTAGATCGACAACTGTCCCTCATAGAAGCCCATTAGCGCCTGCTCCAAAGTCAGGTCTTTGTCCATAAGCGCCTCCTGCATGGCAGCGGAGGCAGACTCCCAATACTGCTCAAGCGCCTTGATGTAGAGCGCGTGCTTGTCACCGAATGCCGCATAGAGGCTTGGGCGATTCATGCCGGCGGCGGTGGCGATGCTGTCCAGGGAAGCGCCGGAATATCCAGTGCTCCAGAAAACCCCAAGTGCCTGTTGCAGCGCTGTCTGCGGGTCATATGCGCGGGGGCGGCCTCGGCCTTTGCCCTCTGTAATCTTTTTTTGTGCCATGTCGTACAAAATCCTTGTGTGGGGATGGACTGCTCTATATTCTTACACCATCGCACAAAATTAAGGAACCAGAAGTTCCTGAACGTCAGGTTTGTTGTAGCTGAGCTCGAACTGGGTGTTGCGGCGACGAAACCGGTGCGGTGGAGCGATCCTCCCTGACCGTGCACGGGTTTGCTTTCTCACAGCAATTTTTGCCATCAGGGCCGCAGGCGATTCTCGCAGGTGCTGGCCCGATTTCCCGGTTAAAGGTGTATTCGATCATGACTAAACAGTTCGACATCCCGGCTACGCAGACCTTCGAGCACGCAAGGCCTGACGCGCCCATCAAAAAACCGTTCAAGCAGAAATTTCGGCCCTTGTTGATTATCGGTTTGCCGGTGCTCTTCGCAGCGCTGGGCTATGCCCGCTATCAAGCAGGCGAGGCGTTCATTTCGACCGATAACGCCTACGCTCGAGTGGCGAAGGCGTCGATCAACGCGCGTATTTCCGGACAAGTCGTCGAAATCGCCGTCGAGGACAACCAACCGGTTCACAAAGGCCAGATGCTGTTTCGGATCGACCCGAAACCGTTCCAGATCGCGGTTGACCGTGCGCAAGCACAGCTGAGCGTGGCGCGGCTGCGCATCGATGGGCTCAAGGCCGGTTACCGCCAGCAGCAGGCTGAACTGCAATCGGCCAAAGAGTCGGCCGATTTCGATCAGCGCGAGTTTGCCCGCAAGAAAGCGCTGGTCGCTACCGAGTTCGTCTCGCGGGCGATTTACGAGCGCGCCGACACCGACCTCAAAGTTGCCCGGCAACGCATCGCGTCGATCGAACAACAGATCGCCAGCACGGTTGTCGCGTTGAACGGTAATCCAGACATCGAAGCCGATAACCACCCGACGGTTCGTGAAGCGAGGGCGCAGCTGGACGAGGCGCAACTCTACTTCTCGTACACGACGGTATATGCGCCGGACGATGGCATCGTGGCCAAGGTCGACGATCTGCAGGTTGGCAACTACGTCAGCAACGGTGCGCCGGCCTTTGCGCTGCTGTCCGATCGGCAGATTTGGGTCGAGGCCAACTTCCGCGAGACGCAGGTGACCCACATGCGTCCAGGCCAGGAAGCAACCATCAGCATCGATACCTATCCCGATCACGTTTTCAAAGCCCACGTGACCAGCATGAGCCCCGGTGCCGGATCGGACTTCGCCTTGCTGCCGCCTGAAAATGCCACCGGCAACTGGGTCAAGGTTGTCCAGCGGGTACCGGTGCGCCTTGAACTCGACGAGGCCGACCCTGCGTTTCCGCTTTTTTCGGGCACCAGCGCCACGGTCAAGGTCGATACCGGGTATCACACGCCGTGGTGGCATCCGCTCAAGGCGCTGTTAACCGCAGGTAACTTCTGATGAACGCCAATTCTATCGGGCCTCAAGGTGCGGGAACATTGAGGTTCGCCGCGCTGCTCGCGACCTATATGCAGTCGGCGAACCTGCCGTTGCCGAATGCGGTACTCAGGTTTATCCAAGGCAGTCTGTCGATGACTGACGACCAGGCAGGCTGGGTATTCACCTCATACCTCGCGGCGAGCGCCATCACCATGCCGGTTGCGCAGTGGCTGGCCGGGCGTTATGGCTTGAAGCGGGTTTATCAGGCCGCGCTGGCCTTCTTCGTTCTTGGCTTGCTGCTCGCCACAGTTGCGACGACTCCGCTGGAGTTCGTCGGTGCGCGGATTATCCAGGGCCTGGCGAGTGGCGTGCTGGCGCCGCTGTCGATGGCGATTTCAATGGAGACGTTGCCACTGGAGAAGCGTGCGAAATTTGGCGCGACATGGACGGCAATCGTGCTCTTGGGCATCGTCAGCGGCCCGAGCATCGGTGGTTGGGTCAGCGAGCATTTCGGCTGGCGGCCGATCTTCTACATCAGCCTTCCGTTGTCGGCATTCATCTTCCTGGTGATGGCGCTTTTGCTTGCCGAGAAGAAGGCCGAGCAACGTCCGTCGTTCGATTTCTTCGGCTTCGGCAGCTTCACGCTGGCGTTGATCAGCCTGCAAATGTTGCTCGACCGCGGCGAACGCCTTGACTGGTTTGCCTCGACCGAAATCTGGCTGGAGGCGGCGGGCTGCGCGTTGGGGCTGTATCTGTTCGCCGTGCATCTGTTGAGCGAGAAGGTGCATTTCCTCAACAAGCGTCTGTTCAAGGACCGCAACTTCGTACTGTCGACGATTATCTTTTTCGCCGTGGGTTTCGTGCTGTTGTCGACCATGGCACTGACGTCGCCGATGCTGGACGAGATCCTCGGCTATCCGCCTGATACGACAGGTTCGCTGACGATACCGCGCGGTGTGGGGCTGGTAGGGGCGTTCCTGCTGATGGGGCGTGTTCCCGAGCGTTTCGACCGTCGGTGGTTCGTGGCGATTGGCGTGGCCGTGGTGATTTATGCCAACTGGCTGATGCTCGGTTATTCGCCGTTGATGGACTGGTCGCCGGTGGCGATTGCCGGGGCGATCCAGGGGATTGGCATCGGCATCTTGATGCCGTCGCTCACCAAGATCGCGTTCAGCACGCTCGATCCCAAGTTACGCCCTGAAGGCACCGGTTTTTTCAATCTGTCGCGTGTTTACGGGAGCACCCTCGGCGTTGCGATTGTGCAGATTTTCTTCTTCAACAATACGCAAGCGATGCACCTGGCACTGGTCAGCCATCTGACGCCTTATCGCGCCGCTGCGCATGCCGCGCCGATGTCCTTGCAAGCACTGGCGGGGCTCAACGAAATGATCACCGGCCAGGCGGCTTTTATCGCGGTGATCGACCAATTCAAGCTGTTGATGGTGGCGATGCTGGTGGTCAGTCCACTGGTTGTCTTTCTTCGCAAGCCCGTTCCGACCAACTAGTTTTCGTGGAGTTTGCCCAATGAAATCCAATGCGCGCTTCATCAACAGACAGACGTTCAAAACCACGTTCGGTGCGGTGTCGGTTCTTGCGTTCCTGACGGCTTGCACCGTCGGCCCCGACTATCAAATGCAGCCGCCGAGCCTGTCGCAGCACTACGACCGACAGGCCGAGCAGCGTCTCGGCCAGGGCGGCAACCAGCCTGGCGGGCAACACATCAACCTTGGCCAAAAGGTCAGCGGTGACTGGTGGACGGCCTTCCATTCGCAGAAGCTCGACCAGGTTGTGCGTCGCGCCATCGAGGGCAATCTTGAGCTCGTGGCGGCGGATGCAACGATCCGGCAAGCGGCGTCGTCCGTCGCGGCGGCGGAGGGTGCGCTTTATCCGCAGGTCGACTTTGGCGCCCAGGCGGGTCGTCAGCGGGTACACAACGCGAAAGAGCCTTCGATCTCCAATTTCTACGCGATTGGGCCGCGGGTCGGTTTCGACCTTGATGCGTTCGGCGGTAACAAGCGGCGGGTCGAGCAGCAGCAAGCGTTTGCCGATCTTCAGAAGCATCGATACGAAGCGGCGTACCTGACCCTGACGGGGAATGTCGCCAGCCAGGCATTGTTGGTGGCGTCTGCCAACGCGCAGATGGCAGCCGTCGAAAAGCTGCTTGCCAATGACGCCAAGAACCTCGACCTGGTGCGCAGGGCACATGCCAGCGGCGTCACCACGCAGATCGACGTTTCGCTGGCCGAGACCCGGCTCGCCCAGGACCGCACACTGTTGCCGCCCCTCGCCCAGCAGCGTGATGCCGCGCGCCATGCGCTGTCGATTCTCACCGGCAAAGGGCCTGGCGACTGGATCGCGCCGGACTTCGATTTTGCCGAGTTCGTATTGCCGGCCAACGTGCCAGTGAGTGTGCCCTCGGAAATGGCCCACGGCCGACCGGACGTCCTGCAAGCAGAGGCGGAACTGCACATGGCCAGCGCGGCAGTCGGTGTCGCGACTGCGAACCTCTATCCCCATGTAACGCTGTCCGCCTCGCTGGTACAGGCCGCTTCCGGCAATGGTGGTGCCGCGCTCTGGGGTTTGGCTGCAGGGTTGGCGGGGCCGATCTTTGACGGCGGAACGCTCAAGGCTGAACGTCAGGCTGCCGTCGACGGTTACAAGGCGACGCTCGCCGGTTATCAGCAGACGGTCATTCAGTCGTTCGGCCAGGTCGCGGACTCATTGCAGGCGATCAACCATGACGCCGAGCAAAACCTGGCGCAGGAAGACGCGTTACGCGCTGCAGAAACCAGTTTTCGGTTGAACCAGCAAGCCTACGCGCAAGGCGAGAACAGCACTCTCCAGGTGCTGGAAGCGGAACGAGCCTATGAGCAAGCGTTGCTGGGGCAAATTCGGGTGAAGACCGCGCAGTATCTCGACACGGTGCAACTGTATGTAGCCCTCGGCGGTAATTCCGTCGGCGCGTTTGAGCAACGGATTGCCAGTCGCGAAGCACATAACCCTTCGTATCAATAACGGCTACGGCCCCGAACATTGGAGTCAAGAGATGTCTTACGAAGCTTTTCACGATGCACTTCGCGATACCCGGTTTGCGCTGAACCACGGCTCAGGTGAAATGCCGGCCGTTGGGTTTGGCACGCTGTTCAGTGATCTCAGCGTCACCACACAAGCGGTCAAGGACGCCTTGGAAGCGGGCTTTCGCCATTTCGATTGTGCAGAGCGCTATCGCAATGAGGAGAGTGTCGGCGCTGCGATAAAAGAGATGCTGGAGGCGGGCAAGATCCGCCGGGAGGACGTGTTCATTACCACTAAACTGTGGAACACCAACCATCGTCCCGAGCGAGTCAAACCTGCCTTCGAGGCCAGCTGCCGCCGCCTCCAAGTGGACTCTATCGACTGCTACCTGATCCATACGCCGTTTGCCTTTCAACCCGGTGAGAATCAGGACCCGAGAGACGAACAGGGTCGCGTCATCTACGACTCCGGCGTGACACTGATCGAGACCTGGAGAGCACTCGAACGCCTGGTGGATGAAGGCCGCTGCAAGTCCATCGGCTTGTCTGATATCACGCTGGAAACGTTAAAAGAGATTGTGGCAGTGGCCCGGATCAAACCTGCCGTGGTGCAGGTTGAATCCCACCCTTATCTGCCGGAGTGGGAACTGCTTGAGTTCTGCAAACAGCATGGAATCGTCCTCCTGGCGTTCGCGCCACTGGGCCATGGCATGGAGCCGAAAGTGTTGGAAGATTCGGTGATTACAGGGATCGCCAAGCGCTTGCAGAAGACTCCGGCTCAAGTGGCATTGGCCTGGTCTGTACAACGGGGCGTTGCTTTTTTGACCACGTCCGCTACACCAAGTCATATCAAGGAAAACCTGGATATCTCCACCCTGCCGCATAGGGCGATGCTTGAGATCAAGGAAGATATTACGACCAGGGTACGATTCAACTCGGTCGTGGAAACCGGTGTGCCTGGATTTATTCCACGGAAAAAGTGACACGTGACGAGGAGGGCGGCCTGCTGTAAGGCCGCCCCTGTTATCCACGGCCTTGAGGTGAAAACGATGGACGTTTTCCAAACCATGCGGTTTTTCATGGCTGTTGCCCAGAGCGGCAGTTTTACCGCGGCAGCCGAGCTATTGGACACCACGACAACCAACGTCTCCAAAGCCGTTTCCAGCCTCGAGACCAGGCTTCAAACCCGTCTGATTAACCGCACCACCCGACGCCTGGCGCTGACCGAAGCGGGTGCACGCTATTTGCAACGATGCGAGAGGATTCTTGACGAGGTACGTGAAGCCGAGGAGGAAGCAGGGACCGCTCACACCCAACCCGTGGGCAGGCTGAAAATTCACGCCATGTCAGCCATCGGTAATCATTACGTGATCGATGCCATTGCCAAATACAGAGAGACTCATCCCTCGGTCATGTTTGATTTGACGCTGACCAATCGGCTACCTGACTTGCTCGAGGAAGGGTATGACATGTCGATTGTTTTAGCGCGGGATCTGCCCGATTCAGGGTTTGTCGCTCAGCGGCTTGGCATCACTTACAGCATTCTCTGCGCTTCGCCTGCTTATCTGAAGAAACGCGGAATCCCGGATTCTCCGGGTTCTCTTGGTACACATGATTGCTTGAGGATTGTTAATACGGTAATGCCGGTTGAACACTGGGCATTTGAGGGGCCTGAAGGTGCGGAGTCAATCAACGTCCCATTGTCTCCCTTTCACATCAATACGGCTGATGGAATGACCGTTGCGATAACAAACGGGATGGGCATCGGTATTCAGCCGATTGCTTCTGCGGTCAATGGTCTCAGGGCCGGCACGTTAGTGCGCGTGCTGCCGGAGTATCGGCTTGAAGAGTTGAATCTATTTGCAATATACCCATCACGAAAATTCGTGGATGCGAAGACAAAGACTTGGGTGGAGTTTCTTAAACATCACATCCCGGGCATGTTGGCATCCGATGAAAAAATCGTAGGTTCGGGAAAAAATATCAGTTATTGAGTGGGTTGCACCACAGGCATGGAGTGTCGACCCTCCATCGTCCGCACGGTACTCAACCGTTTGAACATCCAGTGCCCATCACTTGATATTGCATGATATGCCGTTGATTGTGAGAGTCTTCATAGGTCATTTGCACCGGAACCGGTTTGCACTCGTCCGGAATCTCTGAGAGGTAAATGACTTTCTTAATGTCGAGCTTCGTTTCGTACGTGTAGATCTCAACAGGTGTTTTGCTGGTCGCGTTAATTGAATGGCCATCGTCTGCAAAGGCGTGTGCGCCTATACCGGCAAGTGCCAGAAGAACCGCAATTTTTAAAGTTTTCATTATCTTCACCGTATCGTCCAAGGTTTACTCTGGGGCCGAGATGATCGTAAAACTCATCTCGGTTTTTCGAGTGGCTACCTCGTGAGCTAATGGATACTGACGCTATTGGCTCACTGGGTAGAGACGATGTTAGGTGTTTGAACTTCTTTCAAATAGCAGCCGACTGGACAAACACTGTTGCCGGAATTCGCATGAATGGCCCAAAGATCGCAGGCTCCTACAGGGCATGGGTACGGGTGTACTCAACCTCTGCAGGAACCTGCGATCTTTCTATTTTTGGCTACCCGACAAGGGCGGGGTGCGCGGTGGGATCAAGCGTTTCGTCCCCGTCGACTCGAACGCCGAAGCCAGGCGAAGCAGCGTTGAATCGTCATAGGCGCGACCGGCAAATGTCAGCCCGACAGGCATGCCGATGTCCGGCATGACGCCCATCGGCACCGTGACTGTTGGAACGCCCAGGTGGCGGATGGCGAGATTGCCGTTGGCAACCCATACCCCGTTACTCCACGCGATGTCCGCAGACTTCGGATCGACATCGGCATTCGCCGGCCCAACGTCGGCTACCGTCGGAAAGATCACCGCGTCGAGCCCCAGCCGATCCATCCATTCCTCCAGATCGATTCGACGGGTCTGTTCCAGCCCGCGCAATCCATCCGGCAGCGTGTCGATCTGATCCCACGGCGTAATACCGCGTTCGGCCATCCGTACATACTCGTCCATGCCCGCGGCAAGATCGCCCTCGCGGTTGGGCAGCGTCCCCGGGTCGTGGGGGAAAATCAGCGGCCCGTTCACGTCGACCAGGCGATTGAGTTTTGGATCGCCGTTGGCTCGCAGAAAATCATCGAACGCCCAGGCCGTCAGATCCCACAACTCATGGTGCAGGAACTCTTTGGACACCAGGCCCCGGTTAAACACCGTCGGTGCGCCAGGACGATCGCCCTCGCAATTGGAAACCAGCGGGAAATCGACCTCGAGCACTTCAGCACCGGCCGCTTCGAGTGCCTTGCGCGCCTGCTCCCAGAGCCCGATCACGGAAGGGCGGGTGTTGATGCGCTGGCCCGTCGGCCCACCGATGCCAGGCGCATCGCTGGTGCCCGCGTCGGGATCGGCGTTGATGTACATACGAGGCACGCCGAAGCGCTTTCCTTTCAGCGCATCGCTTTTCGCGGCCAGCGATCCGTAGGAAGCGGGGCGCACCGAAGCGACACTCGGAATTGGCACCCAAGGTTGCATCCGCCATAGATCACCGCGTGTGTCGGGATCATCGGCCACCACCACATCGAGCACCTCGAGCAGGTCCGCCATCGTCCGGGCGAACGGCACGACCACGTCCATCGTCGGCGTCAACGGCCAGTTGCCGCGCACCGAGATCACCCCACGCGAAGGCGTATAGGCGCACAGGCCATTGTTCGAGGCAGGGCCACGTCCGCTCGACCAGGTTTCTTCCGCCAAGCCAAATGCCGAGAAACTGGCGGCGGTTGCGGTACCGGCGCCGTTCGAAGAGCCTGATGCGAAAGGGGCGGTGAGGTAGTCGGCGTTGTACGGACTCTCGGCACGGCCATACACCCCGCGCTGCATCCCGCCGTTTGCCATTGGCGGCATATTGGTCTTGCCCAGGCAGATCGCCCCGGCGGCGCGAAGCCGTTCGATGGTGAACGCATCGCGATAAGCGATCAGGTTGGCGAAGGCGGGACTTCCAGAAGCGGCGGTCAGTCCCTTCACCAGATAACTGTCCTTGGCCGTGTAGGGGATGCCATCGAGCGGCCCCAGCGTCTCGCCCCTGTCCCGACGAGCATCGGACGCCTGCGCTTCCTTGAGTGCATCGGGGTTGCGCACCACCACCGCGTTGAGGGCGGTGGGCGTGTCAGCGCCATCGTAGGCGTCGATCCGGGCGAGATAAGCCTGCACAAGCTCAACCGCCGTGGTCTGGCCGGATTCGAGCGCAGCACGCAGCTCGGCAATGGAAACCTCGGTGACCTCGATCATGCTGTTACCAACGGCTGTTGATGGGGGGCGCTGTGAATCTTTCCATCGCGCTGGATTTTGGGCTCAGAGACATCATTTCTCTCAAAATGGGGGTTCATATCGGTTCTCGTTGCACTGCATTACGCGACAGTATCGGAGAACTCATGGCCCTCTGTCATTCGCCGAACACCTCTGCGCTCTGAAACCGATGAGGCTGCGTGAAGGGTATTTGCCTAGTTGCCATCCGCCACCTTGCGTTCTATCTCGGCTATTTTTCGACGGAGCTCTTCAGCTTCCTGCTCCTGGGTTTTAGTCGTGGCCTGATCTTCACCGTCGAGGTCACTGTCGCTGTCCTCAAGCTCTCTTTTGACCACATCGGCGGGTCTATCAGATGTAGCGATGGGCGGGGTGTTCGAGGTTGGTTCTGATTCGACGTCGTTAACACTGTTATCGTTGTTCATTTCGCTTACCTCCGTTGGCCTACACATTGGATTCAGCGATAGGGTCTGAGTTCGAGATTTTTTCGACATGCCAGCCCACAGGTTTCGCGGTTTGACTGACGGCGGAGCTCTAAAGACGGCCGTGATAAGCCGCTTCGAAAATTTCTGCCGCGCCATTTCGTGTCAATGGCAGCGGATTACCGCCGGCGCAGGGGTCGACAATCGCCATGTCGGCGATCAGGTCGGCCTGCTGATCATCCACCCCCAGCTCCACCAGCGTATGCGGCACGCCGATGTCCTTGCGCAGTTTGAGGACGAAGGCCATAAAACTGTCGAAGCCCGGGGAGGGCAGGCGCAGATACGCCGCCAGACGGGTGATGCGCTCCTCAATGGCCGGGCGATTGAACTTCAGCACATAGGGCATGAACGTGGCATTGGTCATGCCGTGATGGGTGTCGTACAGGGCGCCCACCGGATGCGAGAGCGCGTGCATGCCTCCCAGACCTTTCTGGAACGCGGTGGCGCCCATCGCCGCCGCCGCCAGCATTTGCGCGCGCGCGTCGAGGTCGGAAGGCGTGTGCACCGCCCGCACCAGGGCATTGGCCACCAGGCGCATGCCTTCCACCGCAATGCCTTCGGCCATGGGATGAAAGCCGGGAGCGCAGTACGATTCCAGGCAATGGGAAAACGCGTCCATGCCGGTGCCGGCGGTGACCTTGGCGGGCATGCCGACGGTAAGGGCGGGGTCGCTGATGACCACCCGCGGCATCATCTTCGGGTGGAAAATGATGCGTTTGGTGTGCGTGCGCTCGTCGATGATCACCGCCGCACGGCCGACCTCGGAACCGGTGCCCGCCGTGGTCGGCACCGCGATGATCGGGGCGATGCGGCTTTCGTCGGCGCGTGTCCAGTAGTCGCCGATGTCTTCGAAATCCCACACCGGTCGGGTCTGGCCGCTCATGAACGCGATGAGCTTGCCCATGTCCAGGCCGCTGCCACCGCCGAACGCCACCACGCCGTCATGGTTGCCGGCACGCCAGGCGTCGAGTCCACCGGCCAGGTTGGCTTCAACGGGGTTGGGCTTGAGGTCGCAGAACAACGCGACACCGAGGCCGGCGGCGCGCAAGGATTCCAGCGCCGCCGTGGTGATCGGGGCACGTGCCAGGCCGCTGTCGGTGACCAGCAACGGTCGCTGGATACCTTGGCTGCGGCAGACTTCCGCCAGTTCGGCGATACGGCCGACACCGAAGCGGATGCTCGTGGGGTAGTTCCAGTTCGCGGTCAGGCTCATGGCTCAGATCTCGTGGCGCAAGTGGAAGGATTTGGCTCGGGTCAGGTGCTCATAGCCCAGGCGTGACAGCGTTACGCCGCGCCCGCTGTTCTTCACCCCGGTCCAGGCCAGGGCCGGGTCCAGGTAATCGCAGCGGTTCATGAACACGGTGCCGGTGGCAATCTCGTTGCCGATGCGTTCGGCGGCGGCCAGGTCTTGCGTCCAGATCGAGGCGCTGAGCCCGAACTCGCTGTCGTTCATCAAGGCGATGGCTTCGTCGTCGCTGGCCACCGGCATGATGCCCACCACCGGGCCGAAGCTTTCCTCGCGCATCACCGCCATTTTATGGGTGACGTCCACCAACACCTGTGGCGCGAGGTAGGCGCTGCCCGGCGGGCCGGCAGCGAAGTCCTTTGGATCGATCAGCGCCCTGGCCCCTTGTGCCTGGGCATCGGCGATCTGCTTGCGAACGAACTCAGCGGCGCCCGGTGTGACCATTGGCCCGAGGGTGGTGGCTTCGTCCAGCGGGTTGCCCAGCACGTATTGACGGGTCAGGGCAGCGAAGCGCTCGACAAAGGCCGGGTAGATTTTTTCATCGACATAAATCCGTTCGACGGCGCAGCAGCTCTGCCCGGAGTTGAAGAAGCTGCCGTCCACCAGGTTTTCCACCGCATGCTCAAGGTTGGCGTCTGCCCGGACGTAGGCCGGGTCTTTGCCGCCAAGCTCCAGCCCCACGCCGAGGAAACCTCCGACGGCCGCGTGTTCCATGGCCTCGCCGCCGCTGACAGAACCGGTGAAGTTCACCTGCTGCACCCGTCCAGAGGTAATGATCGCCGCCGCATAGACATGACTGAGCAGCAGGTTATGGAACAGCCCTTCGGGCAGCTGGGCGCGGCGAAAGGCTTCGGCGAAACGCTCCCCGACCAGCAGCGTTTGCGTGGCGTGTTTGAGGATCACGCTGTTGCCCGCCATCAGCGCCGGGATGATCGTATTCACCGCCGTCAAATACGGATAATTCCACGGCGCGACGACCAGCACCGTACCCAGCGGCTCGCGTTTGATATAGCGCCGAAAACCCGCGACAGGCGTGGGCTCTATCGCTGCCAACGCTTCAGGCGCAATGGCGATCATATGCCGGGCACGTTCTTCGAAACCGCGCAGTTCGCCAGCGCCGAAGCGTATCGGGCGGCCCATCTGCCAGGCCAATTCCGGCACGATCTCATCCTTCATCGCCAGCATCGCGTCCACGGCAGCGCTGCAAAACGCGGCACGCTCGCTCAGAGGTCGGCGTTTCCATTGCGCCTGGGCGGTTTCGGCCGCCGTCAGGGCTTGCTCGATCTGTACCGCATCGGCACGGCGGCGTTCGGCATAGACCCGGCCATCGACCGGGGAGATAAGTTGAACGGTCTCAGTCATGGCGTGCTCAATAGCGCTCGAAGCCGCGCTGCAGTTCCCAGTCGGTTATCCGTCGGTCGTACTCTTTCTGTTCCCAGTCGGCGGTGTGCACGTAGTGGTCGATCACTTCATCACCGAACGCCTCGCGCAACATGCTCGACGCCTTGAGGGCGGCGCAGGCCTCGCGCAGGGTTTTCGACACTTCAGGCAAATGCTCATCGACATAGGCATCGCCCTCGAACGGCGCCGCGAGTTCGAGCTTTTCGTCGATCCCGGCCAGGCCTGCGGCGATCAACGCGGCGAAGGCTAGATAGGGGTTGAGGTCGGCACCGCCGATGCGGCATTCGATGCGGATGGATTTGCTGCCCTCGGCGCACAAACGAAAGCCGGCGGTGCGATTGTCCCTGCTCCAGACCGCCCGCGTTGGCGCGAAGGTGCCGGCCTGAAAGCGCTTGTACGAATTGATGTAGGGCGCCAGAAAACAGGTGATGTCGTTAGCGTATTTGAGCTGCCCGGCCACCCACGAGCGCATCAGTTTCGACATGCCGAACTCGGCCTTGGGGTCGAAGAACAGCGGCTTTTTCGCATGCTTGTCCCACAACGAATTATGGATGTGGCTGCTGGAACCGGCGGCGTCATAGCGCCACTTGGCCATGAAGGTGATCGCCTTGCCTTGCAGTTGCGCGATCTCTTTGCAGGCGTGCTTGATGATGACGTGGTGGTCGGCCATGGTCATGGCATCGGCATATCGGATGTTGATTTCTTCCTGCCCCGGCCCCCATTCGCCCTTGGAGTTTTCCACGGGAATGCCGGATGCCTGCAGGTGCTTGCGAATCGCCCGCAACACCGGTTCCTCGCGGGTGGTCTGCAGGATGTTGTAGTCCTCGATGTAATGGCCGGCGGTCTTCGGCTGGTGGTAGTTGCGCTCGTGGATCGCCTCATAGCTCTCATCGAACAGATAGAACTCCAGCTCAGAGGCGAACATGCCGGTATAGCCGCGCTCGCGCAGGCGCTCGACCTGTTTTTTCAGGATCGCTCGCGGGCTGTGGGGCAGGTCTTTTCTATGGTGATGATCAAGCACATCGCAGAGCACCAGCGCCGTGCATTCCAGCCACGGCACGCGCCGCAACGTAGACATGTCGGGTTTGAGCACAAAGTCGCCATAGCCTTTGCTCCAACTGGCAGCGGCGTAACCCGGCACCGGCTCCATGTCGATGTCGTCGGCCAGCAGGTAATTGCAGCAGTGGGTTTCTTCGTGGCCGCTGTCGATGAAAAACTCGACCTGGAAGCGCTTGCCGACCAATCGCCCCTGCATATCGACCATGCACACCAGCACGGTATCGATCTCGCCGGCGGCAGCGGCGCGTTTAAGTGCTTCGAAACTGAGAAGGGGCTCGGTCATCGCGTCAGTCCTGCGTGAATGATCTGGACCTGTCTGAAATAGCTGTTGCAGACGCTCTCCAGAAAAAACCCAAACCTGCAGACGCGAGCATCGTGAGCAATAAGCTGTTGAAAGCTTAGCCTACAGTTGCTGTGCGCAAGTTTCGGTGAGCGGAGGCTGGTGAGGTTTGTCTGTTGCTGACGTCTTGGCGGGGGTGGTGTTGAATGTGGCGAGGCGCTACCGCCTCGCCAAAGAACCTGTCGATTATTCCTTCGGTTCCACGTGATCCAGTGCCTGGTTCACCGCCAGTTCACCGAGCATGACCACTTGCGCAATGCCCAGCAGGGTCTTGCGATGTGAGGTCTCCAGCAACGCTGCGAAATTGTTGAGCATGAGGGTGGCCGAGCCGAGTGTTTCGCTGGCGTTGGCCAGCAGGGCTTCGGTGTTGTACTTCGGGTTGGCGAAGTACATGGGCTCGGGTTCGTGGGTGGTGGCCATGATTTGGGCGGCGGGGTTGAGGTAGTGGTCGAGGGCGCGCTCGGCGGCTTCGTGGAGTTTTTTTGAATCGAGGGATTCGTAGGGGGATGTCGGGTCTGTGGCAGGCGGATTGGGTGTAGGTTTGAACATGGATGAAACTCCTGGAAAAACTATTTGAGGAGCCATCACCCTTTGCTACCAAACGAAGGGTGGCGGCCATGCACAGGTTGGTAGACCGGTCCAGGAACCCGGCGCGCCCGAAGGAGCCCTACGCATGGCCACCATAAAAACAGAGATGAAAAACAACCTCTGTAAAAGGTGGCGCTATGCGCCTGGAAATACCGGGCTACCAAACCCGATCACTGTTTTTCAGTGACCGGGAAACGATAAAACCCGAGCCCAAAGCGCACAAGCCGGCGGATTCTGGCGCAGGCGTAGGCAGCGACGCAAGGCGTTGTAGCCTTGATGAAGTAACACCGGGTGTCTTTAAACACGCAGCTTAAACACCGTGGGTGTATGTGGTGATTCGCCCCGTCAGGAACAGACTGACGGGGCGTTTTTATTGCGTGGGGTGCAAATCTATCGCTGCTCGATACTGAACGCTTATGTGTGATGAATCTCCCGATCCTTGGTTTCCGGCAGGAAGAAAGTACCAAGGATGGCCGTCATCACCGCGATCACGATCGGGTACCACAGCCCGTAGTAGATATCACCCGTGGCCGCGACCATGGCGAACGCCACCGTGGGCAGGAAGCCGCCGAACCAGCCATTGCCGATGTGGTAGGGCAGCGACATCGAGGTGTAGCGGATGCGCGCCGGGAAGAGCTCCACCAGCCAGGCGGCGATCGGGCCGTAGACCATGGTCACGTAGATCACCAGGATGGTCAGGAGCAGCAGCACCATCGGGTAGTTGGTCTTGGCCGGGTCGGCCTTCTCGGGGTAGCCGGCGTCCTTGAGGGCGGTGCCGAGGGTGGCGACGAAGGCGTCGTTGCGGGTCTTGAAGTCAGCGGCCGGCATGCCGGTGCCTTCGAAACTCGGGATGACCTTGTCACCGATGCGCACCTGCGCGACGGCGCCAGGCGCGGCTTTCTCGTTTTTGTAGGGGATGGCCTTCTTCGCCAGCACAGTCTTGGCGAGGTCACAGGAACTGGTGAATTTGGCCTTGCCCACCGGGTCGAACTGGAACGAACACTGGGTGGGATCGGCGACCACCGTGACCGGATTCTTCGCCTGCGCGGCGAACACGTCGGGGTTACCGAACTCGGTCAACGCATGGAAGATCGGGAAGTAGGTCACGGCGGCGAGGATGCACCCGGCCATGATGATGCCCTTGCGGCCGATGCGGTCGGACAGGCTGCCGAACACGACGAAAAACGGCGTGCCGATCAGCAGCGAGCCGGCAATCAAAAAGTTGGCGGTCTGCGGGTCGATCTTCAGCGTCTGCAGCAGGAAGAACAGCGCATAGAACTGCCCGGTGTACCAGACCACGGCCTGGCCGGCGGTGCCGCCGAGCAAAGCCATGATCACTATCTTGAGGTTTTCCCAGCGGGCGAAGGATTCGGTCAGCGGCGCCTTGGAGGACTTGCCTTCTTCCTTCATCTTCAAGAACACCGGTGACTCGCTGAGTTGCAAGCGGATGTACACCGAGACAATCAGCAACAGGATCGACACCAGGAAGGGAATCCGCCAGCCCCAGGTCTCGAAGGCTTCGGTGCCGAGGAGGGTGCGGCAGGCGAGGATCACCAGCAGCGAAAGAAACAGACCGAGGGTCGCGGTGGTCTGAATCCACGAAGTGAAGTAGCCGCGCTTGCCTTTCGGCGCATGCTCGGCCACGTAGGTCGCCGCGCCGCCGTATTCACCGCCCAGGGCCAGACCTTGCAGCAGACGCAGGGTGATCAGGATGACCGGTGCCGCCACCCCGATGGTCGCGTAACCGGGTAGAAAACCCACGACAGCGGTGGAGACACCCATGATCACAATGGTGATGAGAAAGGTGTGCTTGCGCCCGATCATGTCGCCCAGTCGGCCGAACACGATGGCGCCGAAGGGGCGCACGGCGAAGCCTGCGGCGAACGCGAGCAGCGCAAAGATGAAGGAGGTTGTTTCATTGACGCCCGCGAAGAAGTGCTTGGCGATGATCGCCGCGAGGGAGCCGTAAAGATAGAAGTCATACCACTCGAACACGGTGCCCAGGGACGAGGCGAAAATAACCTTGCGTTCCTCCTTGGTGATCCCTCGGTTGGGCGTGCTGCCCGTGGCTGTAGTGTCAATCGCGGCCATGAGTCTTCTCCGTCTTGCTCTTGTTGAAGGCCGGAGTACCTCATCAATTTTGCCGCACCCAGGCCCTAGGGCTGATGTCGTCGGATTACCAATTGCGCGAAGCAGAGGAACAGGCTGACGGCCTCGCATTGCTGCATGGTTTCTTGAAGCATAATCGGCTTCGCGCAGATATCCACTCGCCAACGTGCCCGGCGATGGCCACTCCCTCCGGGCACGTTCGCGGATTTAGCCCTTGGCCGCCATCGCAGTGACTTCCACACGCATGCCTTCGACCGCCAAAGCGGCCACGCCAACGGCGGCGCGAACCGGCCAGGGCTTGGCGAAGAAGCGCTGGTAGACCTCGTTGAACGCGGCGCGGTCGGCCATGTCGGTGAGGTAGATGGTCAGATGCAGCACCCGGTCCATGGAACTGCCGGCGTTCTCCAGCGCGACCTTGAGCGCCTGCAGAGTGCACTCGCTTTGCAGGGTGATGTCGCCCAGCTCCAGGCTGCCGTCGGCGCGGGTAGGAATTTGAGTGGAGACCAGCAGGCCGCCGAAACCGGCGACGTCGGAGGAGATGGATTCCGCGTCGGGATCGGGGAGGAACGTGATGTCGTGGTTTGCCATGGGGATCTCTTGTTTGTGGGGGTGAAGGGGCGCCGGGGTATTCAATGATGCAGCGCCTTTTTTTGCGCGGCCAGTTTACAGCCTCGTCGTCGGACCGTTCGTGAATCAGCTCGAAAACTCGGAAGGCAAGCAGGCGGGTGCTCCCCGCGGCATGGCAGCCGCCCAACGTAGTCAGCTGAGCGAGGTTATTTTCAATGTCGCAATAACGTCTTTTGGCTTGCGTTTATAACAACGAACCATGTGGTCACAATAATCGCCGACGGTGTAAATGGTCAGGTTGCCAGAGCTTATGGTCTTGTACGTCTCTCTGTCGCATACATCAAGAATGTCGCCTTCAATTGCATCATATTCATTTCTTGTGAATAGACCGGAAGAACGGGTGGCTTTCAAGTCTTCCCCAAATACGTCTTCTTCATTAAGAAGGTCCACGGAAATGTTGAAGAGGTTCGCAATTCTCTGTAAGGCAAATGTACGAACGATTTCATCTGGATCGCTCATGATGCACGCTCATCTTATTGCTTCAATAAACACGGTCGACTGATAAGTAGCGCATGGCTGCAAGTCATGCTCCTCGAGTGTTTAAAATTATAAATAGTGAAAGTGCTAATACAAAAATAGCTGTGACTGTGGCATAGCAAAGACCAAAGCCGATTTTGATGAGGGGTATTTCATCTGCCAGGGCTTTATAGCCGATAAAACCTCCAAGCAATGCAGAGGTGGCGATTCCGATGACTAGAATGTAGTAGGTCTTATAGGTGGGTGCAAATGCCGGGATGACAACTGCATACGATCCGCTTATCAGGGTAGTGAATATGACAATAATTTTTATTGCCGAAATAATGCTGTTTTTTGTCATGCTCATTTTTTGTTTTTCTCCTGACAAAGCACCTCGGAATGTTCTAGGCCTGCTGCCGACCACTAAACACTTTCAGCCACATCAATCTGCAACGAAAGCATGACCTTCGCTGCGCTGTCCGACGCTGGATCTATCGCGGCATTCACCATGGCCCTGACCGCCATTTGCGCCAGCGCCTCGACAGGGTGTGACAGCACGGCTTGAACGATGCCGTCACGCAGGGCTGCCCGGGTGATGGGGGTCAGGTCGTGGCACACCACGACGGGTAGCGCGATGTGCTGGGCTTTCAGTTCGCGCAAGGCGTTGATGACCCCCTCGATACCGCCACCTGCCACATACAGGCCGACAAGGTCGGGTTGGCTGGTGAGCAGGTCGAGCGTGCCGGCATAGGCGAATTCCTCGTCCTCCAGAGTCAGGCGCGTAGCCAGCAATTCCCAGTCCTGGGGTTGTTCCGACAGGAAGGAGCGAAAACTCATTTCACACAGTTCCTGGCACTGAAAGCGCTGGGTGCCGACCATCACGGCCGCTGGCCCCGGTTGCGCTGCCAGGTGCTTGATGAACCAGCCGGCGGTGCGGCCCATGGCACGGTTGTCGACGCCGACATAACCGGCGCCGGCCGAGGCGCTCAGCTCGGACACCAGGGCGACCACAGGAATGCCGGCCGCTCGCAATTGCGCCATGGCCTCGCGCACAGCCGGATGGTCGGCGGCCACCACGCCCAGGGCATCGACTTCGCCCTGCAACTTGAGAATGCGTTCTGCGGTGGCGGCCGGGGCCAGGTCGTCGATGTAGTGGATCAGCACCCGAACCTGGGCCCGCACGCTGGCCGTCGCCGCCTCGGCCAGGGCCTTGGCCAGCCCTTGATAAAACGCCACGCCACGCTTTTGCAGCAGAAACCCCAAGCGCACGGTCGGGCGCTGCTGCAGCACTCGTTGCTCGATCACATTACGCCCGTAGAAGCCCAGTCGGGCGGCGGCCTCGGCAATGCGTTGCGCGGTATCGGCGCGCACGTTGGCCCGCAGATTCATCACCCGGTCCACGGTGGACAGGCTCACCCCGGCGGCCAAGGCCACGTCTTCCATGGTTGAACGGCGACCGAGCGGGTTGCCGGCTTCTGACAAAGAATTTTCTGACATGAAATGAAAGCCTATCTGAAACTTTTGACGGGTTTTGACAGGTATCGCTCAGGGACTATAGCAGCCGTGCATCTGCCCACCTTAGGATTTCTACCAGCGAAACATCGCTACCCATAACAATAATCATCGGAGCCTGACATGACCCTCCACATCTCCACCGCGCCTTGTTGCTGGGGCGTCGACGACGTCAACAATCCTCATCTGCCGGCGTGGCAACAGGTTCTTGGCGAAGCGGCGCAAGCGGGGTATCGCGGCATCGAATTGGGGCCATACGGTTACCTGCCACTGGACGCCGATGCGGTGGGCTCGGTGCTGGTCAAACACGGCCTGCACGTGGTGGCCGGCACGGTGTTCGACAATCTGGTCGATCCCGCCAACCTGCCCAGCCTGCTGCATCAAACCCGTAATATCTGCGCATTGCTCAAGCAGTTGCCGGCAATTCCCCTGGAGCCGGGGCAACGTTTCGCCATGCCGTGTCTGGTGGTCATCGATTGGGGGCATGAGGAGCGTGACTACGCCGCTGGCCACTCTGACCGCGCGCCGCGCCTGGCGCCCGATGCCTGGCGGGGCATGATGGCCCATATCCGCGCCATCGCCGAGTTGGCGTGGACGGAATTCGGTGTGCGCACGGTGATTCATCCGCACGCCGGGGGCTACATCGAGTTCGCTGATGAGCTGGCCCGACTGGTCGAAGACATCCCCTACGAAGTGGCTGGCCTGTGTCTGGACACCGGCCATCTGTACTACGCCGGTATGGACCCGGTGCAGACCCTGCGCCAGTACGCGGACCGCGTGGATTACCTGCATTTCAAAGACATCGATCAGGCCGTGTTCGATCAAGTGCTGGGCGAACACATCACCTTCTTCGCCGCGTGCGCAAGAGGCGTGATGTGCCCGATCGGCCAGGGTGTCATCGACTACGGCGCCTTGCGCGAGCTGATCACCGAGATCGGTTACCAGGGTTACATCACGGTCGAGCAAGAACGTGATCCACGTAACGCCCACGGCAGTCTGCGCGACGTGGCTGCCAGCCGTGACTACCTGTCCCGGGCGGGTTTCTGATTTCTCTCATGCGAAGGACTTTTCGATGATCAATGGCAGCAAGCGAATTCCTCAACCAATCCGCTGGGCGATGGTGGGCGGCGGGCGTGACAGTCAGATCGGCTACATCCATCGTTCGGCGGCCCTGCGTGACCAGTCGTTTGCACTGGTGGCCGGCGCCTTCGACCTGGACCCGCAACGCGGTCGCGACTTCGGTGTGCAACTGGGGGTCGACCCCGAGCGTTGCTACGGCGACTATCGCAGCCTGATTGAGGGCGAAGCCGGGCGGGCGGATGGCATCCAGGCCATTTCCGTGGCGACGCCCAATGGCACTCACTTTGAAATCACCAAGGCCGCTCTGGAAGCGGGGCTGCATGTGGTCTGTGAAAAGCCGTTGTGCTTCACCCTCGAGGAGGCGCAAACCCTGCGCGAAATCGCGTTGTCGCGAAACCGGGTGGTGGGGGTGACCTACGGCTATGCCGGGCACCAGTTGATCGAGCAGGCGCGGGAAATGATCGCCCAGGGTGAGTTGGGTGAGGTGCGCATGGTGCACATGCAGTTTGCCCATGGCTTCCACTGTGAGGCGGTCGAGGCGCAGAGCGAGGCGACCAAATGGCGGGTCGATCCGCGCCTCGCTGGCCCCAGTTATGTGCTGGGAGACGTTGGCACTCATCCGCTGTACCTGTCGGAAGTCATGCTGCCCGAGCTCAAGATCAAACGGCTGTTGTGCACACGCCAGAGCTTTGTCAAAAGCCGCGCACCACTCGAGGACAACGCCTACACACTGATGGAATACGAAGGCGGGGCCATGGGCAGTGTGTGGTCGAGCGCGGTGAACGCCGGATCCATGCATGGCCAGAAAATTCGGGTGATCGGCTCCAGGGCCAGCCTTGAATGGTGGGATGAACGGCCGAACCAGCTGTCATTCGAAGTCCAGGGTAAACCTGCCCAGGTGCTGGAGCGCGGGATGGGTTATCTGCATCCCCATGCGTTGCTTGATGACCGGATCGGTGCCGGGCACCCGGAAGGGCTGTTCGATGCCTGGGCCAACCTCTATTACCGTTTCGCCTTGGCCATGGACGCCGCCAACCGTGGTGATCATGAACAACTGGCAACGCTGCGTTATCCAGACATCAATGCCGGTGTCGAAGGCGTGCGCTGGGTCGAGCGCTGCGTCCATTCTGCGGACCTGGGTGGGGTGTGGGTCGATTACTGAGTCACGGGTGCCCCTGGCGGATCGGCGTGCGGCTGAGCAGTCGTGAGATAGACTGATCAGCGGACATCGGACGGTGGGGGTCACAAGTGGCGCAATTCACATGGATTCGCTGATCACCGCAGCAGCGCGTGCGCTCGCGGCGGGTGATCCGCTCGGCGCGCTGAACCGCATCGCCTTGCGCAACGACGCGCCTGCACTCGCGCTTCGAGGCATCGCGATGGCGCAACTGGGTGACCTTGTGCGGGCGAAGGCGCTGGTGCGAAGTGCCGCGCGGGCGTTCGGTGCGAAGGAGGCCTTGGCCCGCGCGCGGTGTGTTGTTGCCGAGGCAGAGATCGCGCTCGCCTCCCGTGACCTGAACTGGCCGGTGAAGGCGCTCGACACCGCACGGACGACGCTTCAGGCACACGGCGATTGGGTCAACGCCGCCCATGCGCGCTATCTCGAGATTCGCCGCCTGCTGCTGATCGGGCATCTCGACGAGGCCGAGGGCCGTCTCGCCGAACTCGACCCGACGCCATTACTGCCCGCGTCGAGGGCTGCTTACGAACTGGTTCTGGCGGGCATCGCCATGCGTCGTCTGCAAACGAAAGCGGCGCGCGCGGCACTTGAGCGGGCCGGGCATGCTGCGCAGCACGCGGGCATTGCGGCACTCACCGCCGAGGTCGAAAGCGCCAGGCATATCCTCGATACACCAGCGGCACGGCTGATTATCGGTGGGCAGGAACAGCCGCTGCTGCTCGATGAGATTGAAGCGTTATTGGCATCCCCCACGCTGGTGGTGGACGCTTGCCGGTATGTGGTGCGCGACGCAGGCGCGTCGGTTTCGCTCGTCCGGCGTCCGGTGTTGTTCGCGCTCGCCCGGGCGCTGGGTGAAGCGTGGCCGGCCGACGTGCCGAGGGAAACGTTGATTGCGCGAGCCTTTCGGATGAAGCACGCGGATGAGTCCCATCGCGCACGGTTGCGCGTCGAACTCGGGCGGCTGCGCGGGGCGCTGCACTTGATTGCCGACGTGATCGCGACCCCACGAGGGTTTGCACTGGTGCCACGGGTTGCGCCTGACGTCGTGGTGCTGGCGCGGCCTGTCGAAGAACAGCATGCGACGCTGCTCGCTTTTCTCGCCGACGGTGAGTCGTGGTCGAGTTCGGCCCTGGCGTTGGTGCTCGGCGCCAGTCAGCGCACCGTGCAACGAGCCCTCGACACGCTGGCGGCGACCGGCAAGGTGCAGTCGTTCGGTCACGGTCGGGCTCGTCGCTGGATGCTCCCGCCGGTACTTGGATTCGCGACGGGATTGTTACTCACGGCGTTGCTGCCCAGTGATTAGCATCCTCTTCACTACCCCAGTGAACGCAGTCAGTAAACGAGGAGCAAGACATGAAACATTCAACGGCTGAAATCATCCGCGAATACGGGCCTTTTCCGGGCATCGACCATGTGCACGGCGTCACCCATGACGGTCAGCGTGTCTGGTTTGCCTCCGGCGATAAACTCAACGCCCTGGACCCGGCCAGCGGCAAAACCCTGAAATCGATCGATGTCGCCGCCCATGCCGGCACCGCCTTCGATGGCCAGCATCTGTTTCAGATCGCCGAGGATCGCATCCAGAAGATCGACCCTCAGACCGGCCGCGTGCTCTCCACCATCCCCGCACCCGGTGGCGGTGGCGACTCGGGGCTGGCGTGGGCCGAAGGCACGCTCTGGGTCGGTGAGTATCGCGAGCGCAAGATCCATCAGGTCGATCCCCAGACCGGAGCGGTGCTGCGCACCCTCGAATCCAACCGCTTTGTTACCGGGGTGAGCTGGGTCGAGGGTGATCTGTGGCATGGCACCTGGGAAGGTGACGAGAGCGAGTTGCGGCGAGTCGATCCGGCCACGGGCGAGGTGCTGGAGAGTGTCCAGATGCCGGCTGGCGTCGGCGTGTCGGGGCTTGAGTTCGATGGCCACGACCGGTTTTTCTGTGGCGGCGGCAACAGCGGGAAGGTGAGAGCCGTGCGCCGGCCAGAATGACAGGCTGCACCCAGCCCGTCAGAAGGTGAACGCTTGCGCCGAGCGTGAAGGACGCTGAGTCATCTCGATTTCCAGCAGATGCTCAACCAGCACATCATTCAAAAAGCGGAACTGATCGTTAAGCCCGACCACTTCGTTACTGAAGTGGTGGGTGGCCGCCGGCATCAGCAAGGTTTCGAATTGCTTGTCGAACACCAGCGCGACGGCTTTGCGAGAGACGACCTGTTGCGAATAGTAGTTGCTGCCGAACACCGGAAAGCTCACGGCGAGGTTGACGGAATAGATCATGATGTCGGCTCCTCGGTTTGACCGATATCCAGCACCAGGCGGGAAAACAGGGTCAGGGTGATGGCCGTCAGGGCCAGGCAGGTCAGAAGGTGGATCAACATGGTCTGCCCCTCCGATGCGGGGTTTGAGTGGCGATGAGTTGATCCTGCACCTGACGGTTTTTTTGCGGAAGGCATTCGCGGCGATGGTGAATATCGACGTGGATGATGGTGGCGTTCCTCGATGGACTTGCGGGTCTGCTCGCGCAGGTATTTTTGAGGCGCTACCACACTTCCTGACGGACGGCCCCCAGCCCCGACCTATACTCAAATCAACATGCTTTTACGCGTCGAACGCTCCGTTCGACGCAGACTGTAGGACACTGCGATCTTGAACCTGCGTTCGCTGATCGTCGCTGTGTTGGTGGTACTGGCGGGATGCGTAACGACTGCGCGTGCCCCGGTAGTCGTGGCGCCGGTAGTGGTTTCCCAGAGCACCTGGCAGCAGGTTGACCAGGAAATTGTCGCGGCTTCGCAGCAGGCCACCGAACAGGCCAGGGTCTATGCCCGCGGATCCATGGAGCATTGGCGCACGCGGGTTTACGAACAGACCGAAGAAGTCTTCATTCCGTGGTTCAGCAGCTATTGGACCCAGGAATGGCTGTCGATGAAGGTCAGCTGGTACACCCTCAGTGCCGGGGGTGAGCAGGATGCCTCGGCCAAACGCCTGGCGGCCTATCTGTTGGAGCAATATCACCACAAAGTGCTGGACCCGGTAGCGGTGGAGATCGATCCCGACGAGATCCTCGGGCAGGCGACAGCGTATTACGTGCAAGCTCTCGGCCAGCAACTTCAGGTCATCTCCCAGCGTCATGGCGTGCCGATGGCGCAGCTCAACGACCGTATCCAGAAAATTCCGGCGATTTCGCTGGGACCGCCGCCCGCCCGTGACGCATCGCTGTATCAGGTGGTGCACAGTGAACCGCTGACTAAGTTGCCGGCCTACGCGGCGTTGATCGACAAGATCCACACGGCAGGCGGTGAGAAGGGCATTGCCTCGACGGACGCCGGCATGACGCCAGTGGCCAAGCGCGCGAGTAAACGAATGGAAGCCGAAATGGCCCCACGAGGCGCGGCTGGTGCCGTGGCGGCAGCGGCGGGGAAACTGGCCGGGGCGGTGATTTCCCTGGGAGTGGCGGGGGTGCGTGCGGTTATTCAAGCCAACGACCGACCCGATAGCGAGGCGCTGATCCGCAGCAGCCTGGGCGACTCATTCGACAAGGCGTGGCTGAAGCTGGTGCAAAACCCCACCACCGGTGTCATGGCCGGAACGCTGTACATGGCCGGGCAAATCGAAGGCGGCTTGGCCCAGTCTGTTGCACAACCTGTTGCTCAGCCCGTCGAACCGTCGGTCGGCTTGGGTGCGGGAACTGTCGATTGGAGCCACGCTGGATCGACTACCCAGCAGATCAACCCATAACCCGAGGAGAATGATCATGGCTTACGTTGATGGCTTCGTCGCAGCGGTGCCCAAGGCCAACCGCGAAAAGTTCAAGAAACACGCGGAGTCCGCCGCCGCGATTTTCAAGGAAAACGGCGCGCTCAGCCTCGCTGAATGCTGGGGCGATGACGTGCCTGATGGCAAAGTGACGTCGTTTCCCATGGCGGTCAAACTCAAGGAAGACGAGACCGTGGTGTTTTCCTGGATCGTCTGGCCGGACAAGGCCACCCGTGACGCTGGCATGGCGAAACTGATGAGCGATCCGCGGATGCAACCGGACGTCAATCCGATGCCGTTCGACGGCCAGCGGGCGATTTTTGGTGGTTTCGAAATGCTCGTCAAAGCCTGAAGAGGCGGCAGGATCACTCCGGCGTCGGGGTGATCCTGCAGCTTTTGCGATTGCGAATCTCGCTGTCCGACGGCCGCTCCTTGATGAACTCGAAGCGCGGCTCGCCTTCGTTGTAATGAACCAGCCAGCCCCATTCCAGCTCGGACTCATCCTGGCCGGGCTTCGGTGGCACGGCCCACCATGGCTCTTTGCTGATGACCTGACGCATGGCGTCCTCCCGTCGATTCGGTTGCTTCAACTATAACGCGCATGCCGGCAGGTGCCAGAAATGGGCTTGCTGGCGTGGTATCCCTTTGTAAAATCAAAGGGTCCCCGAGCATTGAGGTGCCAGACATGAGCGATGAAACCCGCGAGCCGTTCAAACGGCTGTTTTTCGCCCTGAACTGCGCCCCCGAACAACGCCGGGCTATCGCCCAATGGCGCAGCGCGCTGGGGCTCAACGTCGGGCGCCCGGTGCCGGCGGAAAACTTTCATCTGACCCTGCTGTTTCTCGGCACGGTGGGCATGGCGCACATAGCCGGTGTCTGCAAGGCCGCTGCCAATATCCGCACGTCCGGCGTGCCGTTGACGGTGGTGCTGGATCGGCTGGACGTCTGGCGTCGCTCCGGGGTGTTGCTGCTGGCGCCCGCGCAGGCGGCACCGGAGCTGCTGCGCCTGGTGTATGCGCTGGAGCAGGCCATGTTGCCGTTCGGTTTTGAAGACACCCATCGGGAATTTCGCCCGCATTTGACCCTGATGCGCGACTACCGGGCGCCGGTCCCCGAATCCGCGACGCCGCCGGAGTTTTACCTGCGCGCCGATCGCTTCAGCCTGTTCGAGTCCCATAAAGGCCGGTACATAGCGCTGGCCGAGTGGCCGCTGGTCGCTTCATAAGCCCACAAAAAAAGGCGCCCGAGGGCGCCTGAATTCACCTAAACCGAGGAAGCCAGGTGAAGCCGTTCTGCAGAGAGGAGTGCAGCGGTGGTAAGGCGCTGCGTGAACGGAAAAGGGAAAGCTGTAATGGATGATCGTTCCCACACGGAGCATGGGGACGATCAGTGAGGCGGGATTACTTGCCCAGCTTCACCCGCGTCCAGCCCCGGGTCATGATCCGCTGGGTGGCAATCGGTATGTCAGGAATGGCATACAACGTCGCCATCACCGCTTGCGGCGGATACGATCCCGGGTCGTCACGAATCGCTTCGTCCACCAACGGCGTGGCCGCCGCGTTGGCATTGCTGTAGCCGATGCTGTTGGTGACTTCGGCGATGATGTCCGGGCGCATCAGGAAGTTCATGAACAGGTAGGCGTTGTCGACGTTGGCGGCGTCCCGAGGGATGGCGACCATGTCGTAAAAGCTGCCGGCGCCTTCTTTCGGGATGCTGTACTCGATCTTGACCTTGTCGCCGGCTTCCTGGGCGCGGGCCTTGGCTTGCAGCACGTCGCCGGAGTAACCGACGGCGACGCAGATGTTGCCGTTGGCCAGGTCGGAGATGTATTTCGACGAATGAAAGTAGGCCACCGATGGCCGGATCTTCATGAACAGCGCCTCGGCTTCGGTGATTTGCGCCTTGTCCCGGGAGTTCACCGGATAGCCCAGATAGTGCAGGGCAGCCGGAAGCATTTCCGTCGGTGAATCAAGAAAGCTGATGCCACAGGCTTTGAGCTTGGCGGCGTTTTCCGGTTTGAACAGCAAGTCCCAGGAATTCACCGGGGCATCTGTGCCGAGCACTTCCTTGACCTTGGCCGGGTTGTAACCGATGCCGATCGAACCCCACATGTACGGGAAGGCGTGGCCGTTATCCGGGTCGCTGGCCGAGGCGTTTTTCAGCAGCACCGGGTTGAGATTCTTCCAGTTCGGCAGCTTCGATTTGTCCAGTTCCTGATAGACCCCGGCCTTGATCTGCTTGGCCAGGAAACTGTTGGACGGCACCACGATGTCATAGCCCGATTTTCCCGCCAGCAGCCGTGCCTCAAGGGTTTCGTTACTGTCGAACACATCGTAGGTCACGCGGATACCGGTCTCGTCTTCGAACTTCTTGACGGTGTCCGGGGCGATGTAATCCGACCAGTTGTAGACGCGCAGTACCTTGTCATTGGCCTGGGCGCCAGCGGTGATTGCGCCCAATAAGGACAGTGTCAGCAGAGTCCTGCCAAACATTTTCATCGGTACAACTCCATTCTTTTTATTCAAATCGCATAAAACAAAAATGCGGTGAACACGAAACCTGTGGCTAGCGGACTTACCTGTGGCGAGGGAGCTTGCTCCCGCTGGGCTGCGTAGCGGCCCCAAAATTCTGGCAACCCATACCTATTTGTGAGTGCTGCGCACTCAAGCGCGAGCAAGCTCGCTCGCCACAGGTCAGTGCTCACTTGACAGTGGCACTAGACCGTCGCTTCTACCATTTGCTTTTTCGGTTGCTGCCAGGACTCGCTGGCCGTCTGGTCCATCGCTTCCTGAATCGCCCGTTTGCGGGTGGCTTCGGCTCTGCGGCTGAAGTACCAGACCATGAACGTGACGATCGACACCGCCAGCAGAATCAGGCTGGCCACGGCATTGATCTCAGGCTTAACGCCCAGACGCACCGCCGAGAACACTTCCATCGGCAGGGTCGTGGAGCCTGGCCCCGACACGAAGCTCGCCAACACCAAATCATCCAGCGACAAGGCAAACGACATCATGCCGCCGGCCGCCAGTGACGGCGCGATCATTGGAATGGTGATCAGGAAGAACACCTTGAGCGGCCGTGCACCGAGGTCCATGGCGGCTTCTTCGATGGACAAATCCAGCTCACGCAAGCGCGCCGACACCACCACCGCCACATAGGCTGCACAGAATGTGGTGTGAGCGATCCAGATGGTGACGATGCCGCGTTCCTGCGGCCAGCCGATCAACTGCGCCATGGCCACGAACAGCAGCAACAGCGATAGACCGGTGATCACTTCCGGCATCACCAGCGGCGCCGTCACCAAGCCACCGAACAGCGTACGGCCCTTGAAGCGGGTCACGCGGGTCAGCACGAACGCCGCCAATGTGCCGAGCGCCACCGCGGCAATCGCCGTGTAGCAGGCGATTTCCAGCGAGCGCACCACCGAGCCCATCAGTTGCGTGTTGTCGAGCAGGCCGACGTACCACTTCACCGACCAGCCGCCCCACACCGTCACCAGCTTCGAGGCGTTGAACGAGTAGATCACCAGAATCAGCATAGGCAGGTAGATAAACGACAGGCCGAGCACCAGCATCAATCGTGAAAATCCGAAACGGTTCATCCCCGTCCCTCCATCTCTTTGGCCTGGCTACGGTTGAACAGCAGAATCGGCACAATCAGGATCGCCAGCATCACCACCGCCAGGGCGGACGCCACCGGCCAGTCGCGGTTGTTGAAGAACTCCTGCCACAGCACGCGGCCGATCATCAGGGTTTCCGGGCCACCCAACAGTTCCGGAATCACGAACTCACCGACCACCGGAATGAACACCAGCATGCAGCCTGCGATGATCCCGTTCTTGGCCAGCGGCACGGTGATTTTCCAGAAGTTGTTGAAGTTGCTCGAACCCAGGTCCGACGCGGCTTCCAGCAGGCTGCCATCGTGCTTCACCAGGTTGGCGTACAGCGGCAGCACCATGAACGGCAGGTACGCGTAGACCACCCCGATGTACACGGCGGTGTTGGTGTTGAGGATCTCGATCGGCTGTGACGTGAGCCCGCTCCACATCAGGAACGCATTGAGCAATCCGTTGTTGCTGAGGATGCCCATCCACGCATACACGCGGATCAGGATCGCGGTCCAGGTCGGCATCATGATCAACAGCAGCAAGACGTTTTGCGCTTCCTTGCTGGCCTTGGTGATCGCATAAGCCATCGGGAAACCGATCACCAGGCACATCAGCGTACTTAAGAATGCGACCTTCAACGAGCCGAAGTAAGCCGAGATGTACAGCTCATCCTCGGTCAGCAGCGAGTAGTTGCCGAGGTTCAGCAGCAGCTGGAATTTCTGTTCGGCGAAGGTGTAAATCTCGGAGTAGGGCGGAATGGCCAGGGCTGCTTCCGAGAAGCTGATCTTCATTACCAGGAAGAACGGCAACAGGAAAAACAGGCACAGCCACAGGAATGGAATGCCGATGACCATTTTGCGGCCACTGGGCACCAGGCGCAGGAACTGCTGATTGAAGGTTCTCATGAGCGCAGTACCACGCCGCTGTCGTCTTCCCACCACACGTAGACCTGATCGTCCCAGGTCGGGCGTGCGCCACGGCGTTCGGCGTTGGCCATGAACGACTGGACGATCTTGCCGCCAGGCAGCTCCACATAAAACACCGAGTGGCCACCGAGGTAGGCGATGTCATGCACCTTGCCTTCGGACCAGTTGTAGCGGGTCTCGGGCTTGAGGGTGCTGACCAGCATTTTTTCCGGGCGGATAGCGTAGGTGATCGACTTGTCCTGCACCGAGGTACTCACGCCGTGGCCGACGTAAATCTTCTGCGCAAGGTCCGGGCTGTGGATGATCGCGTGACCTTCCAGGTCTTCCACAACGGTGCCGTCGAAGGCGTTCACGTTGCCGATGAACTCGCAGACCATGCGGCTGACCGGTGCTTCATAGATGTCGACCGGGCTGCCGATCTGGGCGATCCAGCCCAGGTGCATGATCGCGATGCGCTCGGCCATGGTCATGGCTTCTTCCTGGTCGTGGGTCACCATCACGCAGGTCACGCCGACCCGCTCGATGATTTCCACCAGCTCCAGTTGCATCTGTGAGCGCAGCTTTTTATCCAGTGCGCCCATCGGTTCATCGAGCAGCAACAGCTTCGGTCGCTTGGCCAACGAACGCGCCAGTGCCACACGCTGACGCTGACCGCCGGACAACTGATGCGGCTTGCGTTTGGCGTATTGGGTCATGTGCACCAGGCGCAACATTTCTTCGACACGGGCGTCGATTTCGCTGGCGGGCAAACGGTCCTGCTTGAGGCCGAAGGCGATGTTCTGCGCCACCGTCATGTGCGGGAACAGCGCATAGGACTGGAACATCATGTTGATCGGCCGTTCGTAGGGCGGCATGTCAGTGATGTCGACACCGTCGAGCAGAATCCGCCCTTCGGTCGGGCGCTCGAAGCCGGCGAGCATGCGCAGCAGCGTCGATTTGCCCGAGCCGGAACCACCGAGCAAGGCGAAGATTTCGCCTTGATGGATCTCCAGGGACACATCGTCCACGGCGGTGGTTTCGTCGAATTTCTTGGTGACGCGGTCGACTTTCACCAGCACCTTTTTCGGTGCCTGGTGACCATCAAGAGCCTTCCTGTAGATGCTGGAGGCGTTTGCCATATGAAACTCCCAACAGGTTTCAGTCGTCGGGCCAACACGGCCTGACTTAAGAGTGGATTGCAAACCCGGGCCGGGCGATGCGCTGGCGCTCGGGCTTATTCGGCACCGCCGTCCTGGCTGCCTGGTCGTGCTTGTTGTTATTGCGGTTCATCTATTACGTGAGCCACCGGCGCGCAAAGGCACGCCCGCCAGACTCACGGGGGCAGTCAATCGATTGGTAATGTCTGAAGTCAGCGCGTATTGCGCAGCGCCGCCCGTTCTCGGCACGCCTCGCCAAACGCCTGGAAAATACTCAAGTAAGGGGGATTCGAAAGCACCTGCCATTCCGGGTGCCATTGCACGCCGACGGCGAAGGTCTTGCTGTGCTCGACGGAGATCGCCTCGATCAAACCATCCGGCGCGATCGCCTCGGCGCGCAGGCCCGGTGCGAGTCGGTCGATGCCCTGGCTGTGAATCGAATTGACCTGGAATACCTGTGGCAGGTCCAGTGCTTCGAACACACCGCCCGGTTGCACATTCACTGCATGGGCCGCTGCGTACTGCACGGCCAGATCCGGACTGTCCGCTTCCCGGTGATCGAGCATGCCGGGCAGTTCGTGCACCTTCTGATGCAGGCTGCCGCCGAAGGCCACGTTCATTTCCTGAAAGCCCCGGCAGATGCCGAGCACCGGAACACCGGCGGCGATGGCTGCACGCAATAAGGGCAGGGTGGTGGCGTCCCGTTGCGGATCGTGATCCGTACCGGGAGCACTGGCCGGGCCTTGATAGTGGAAGGGCTCCACATTCGATGGCGAGCCGGTCAGCAACAGACCGTCGAGCTGCGCGAGCAGCGCATCGGTTTCGGTCAGGTCGCCTAAGGAAGGAATGACCACTGGCAGCCCCAATGCCGCGACGCTGACAGCACGCAAGTACTTGTCGCCGCTGACGTGGTAGGGGTGCAGGCCAATCTGTTTGACGCACGCAGTAACGCCGATCAATGGCTTGAATGCCATTTTTATCACCTCGAAGTTTCACACTTGAACGAGCTTTTCCGGAGCTTAGCCTTGTTGATTTTAATTAACAACTCTCATGTAAAAAATTCTAAACGCCGAACGTCCGATGCTGAGGGTCTGCGCGGTGTGCAAGCCTGATATGGCACTCTGGCGCCCAAAAAAGGCCAGAAAATAAAGGCTGAAAGGCCATGTGTTCGCTATTGACTTCACTTTGCCGTTCGGGTTGACTGGCTCTCGCA
Source organism: Pseudomonas sp. URMO17WK12:I6 (assembly GCF_003253625.1). Lineage (NCBI taxonomy): Bacteria > Pseudomonadati > Pseudomonadota > Gammaproteobacteria > Pseudomonadales > Pseudomonadaceae > Pseudomonas > Pseudomonas sp. URMO17WK12:I6. The sequence goes on along the minus strand of NZ_QKYZ01000020.1, from coordinate 7,856 downwards.
AGTGAAGTGAACATAATAATTAACAGCTAATAGGTGCATCATGTCGGTCCCTCTGCGTGCCGTTCAACTCAACGAAGCAAACGCATTCCTTAAGCAACATCCTGAGGTTTTGTACGTCGACCTTCTGATTGCGGATATGAACGGCGTGGTGCGCGGCAAGCGCATCGAGCGCACCAGTCTCCACAAGGTCTACGAAAAAGGCATCAACCTGCCGGCGTCACTGTTTGCCCTGGACATCAACGGTTCCACGGTGGAAAGCACCGGCCTGGGTCTGGACATCGGCGACTCGGATCGCATCTGCTATCCCATCCCCGATACCCTCAGCATCGAACCCTGGCAGAAGCGTCCGACCGCGCAATTGCTGATGACCATGCACGAGCTCGAAGGCCAGCCGTTCTTTGCTGACCCGCGCGAAGTGCTGCGTCAGGTGGTGAGCAAGTTCGATGACATGGGCCTGACCATTTGCGCGGCGTTCGAACTGGAGTTCTACCTGATCGACCAGGACAACGTGAACGGTCGTCCGCAGTCGCCACGCTCGCCGGTGTCGGGCAAGCGTCCGCACTCGACGCAGGTGTACCTGATCGACGATCTGGACGAATACGTCGACTGCCTGCAAGACATCCTCGAGGGCGCGAAAGAGCAGGGCATCCCGGCTGACGCGATCGTCAAGGAAAGCGCCCCGGCGCAGTTCGAAGTCAACCTGCATCACGTCTCCGACCCTATAAAGGCTTGCGACTACGCGGTGCTGCTCAAGCGTCTGGTGAAGAACATCGCCTACGACCACGAGATGGACACCACGTTTATGGCCAAGCCGTATCCGGGTCAGGCGGGCAACGGTTTGCACGTGCACATTTCGATTCTCGACAAGCAAGGCAACAACATCTTCGCCAGCGAGGATCCCGAGCAGAACGCCGCGCTGCGACACGCGATCGGCGGTGTGCTCGAGACCCTGCCCGCGCAGATGGCGTTCCTTTGCCCGAACGTCAACTCCTACCGACGTTTCGGCGCGCAGTTCTACGTACCGAACTCGCCAAGCTGGGGCATCGACAACCGTACCGTGGCGGTGCGCGTACCCACCGGTTCGGCGGATGCCGTGCGCATCGAGCATCGTGTCGCTGGCGCCGATGCCAACCCGTACCTGCTGATGGCCTCGGTGCTGGCTGGTATTCACCACGGCCTGACCAACGAAATCGAGCCGGGCGCCCCGGTTGAAGGCAATAGCTACGAGCAGAACGAGCAAAGCCTGCCGAATAACCTGCGCGACGCATTGCGTGAACTGGACGACAGCGAAGTCATGGCGCGCTACATCGACCCGCTGTACATCGACGTGTTCGTGGCGTGCAAGGAAAGCGAGCTGGCCGAGTTCGAGAACTCCATTTCAGACCTTGAGTACAACTGGTACCTGCACACGGTTTAACGGGGGCTGACACTAAACCTGTGGCGAGGGAGCTTGCTCCCGCTAGGTCGCGAAGCGACCCCTCCTTCTACCTGAAAAGAAGGGGACTGCTGCGCAGTCCAGCGGGAGCAAGCTCCCTCGCCACAAGTTCTCATCGCTTGCCCATCGGTTAACACGATCACTTATTCCTCTGCGTAGAGTCACAACCATGACAAACACTCGCAGCGACTGGGAGCAACGCTTCCAGTCCTTGACACTAGAAGGCCGCGCATTCATCGACGGCCAATACTGCCCGGCACTCAGCGGCGACACCTTCGAATGCATCAGCCCGGTCGACGGCCGCTTTCTGGCGAACATCGCCAGCACCGACGAAGCCGACGCCAATGCGGCAGTCACCGTCGCGCGTCGTGCATTTGAATCCGGCATCTGGGCGCGGTTGGCACCCGCGGAACGCAAGCGCATCCTGATTCGCTTCGCGGACTTGATCCTGGCCAACCAGGAAGAACTGGCGCTGCTGGAAACCCTCGACATGGGTAAGCCCATCAGCGATTCCGTGGCCATCGACATTCCAGCGGCCGCCAATGCGATCCGCTGGAGCGCCGAAGCCATCGACAAAATCTACGACGAAGTCGCCGCCACCCCGCACGACCAATTGGGCCTCGTCACTCGTGAGCCGGCAGGCGTTGTCGCCGCAATCGTGCCGTGGAACTTCCCGCTGATCATGGCCAGCTGGAAGTTCGCCCCAGCCCTGGCGGCAGGCAACTCGTTCATCCTCAAGCCCTCGGAAAAATCACCACTGACGGCGATCCGCATCGCGCAACTGGCCCTCGACGCCGGCATCCCCAAAGGCGTGTTCAACGTGTTGCCGGGCTTCGGTCACACCGTCGGCAAGGCGCTGGCGTTGCACATGGACGTCGACGTGCTGGCCTTCACTGGCTCCACCGCGATTGCCAAGCAACTGATGATCTACGCCGGGCAAAGCAACATGAAGCGCGTGTGGCTGGAGGCGGGCGGCAAGAGCCCGAACGTGGTGTTCGCCGACGCGCCGGACTTGCGCGCAGCGGCTCGGGCAGCGGCCAGTGCGATTGCCTTCAACCAGGGCGAAGTCTGCACCGCCGGCTCGCGCCTGCTGGTGGAGCGCTCGATCCGCGAGCAGTTCATTCCGCTGCTGCTGGAAGCGCTGCAAGCCTGGAAACCAGGCCATGCGCTCGACCCTGAAACCACCGTCGGCGCCGTCGTCGATCAGCGCCAATTGGACAATGTGCTGCGCTACATCCAGATCGGCAAAGACCAGGGCGCGCAACTGATTGCTGGCGGCAGTCGCACCCTCGAAGGCACCGGTGGCCTGTATGTGGAGCCAGCGATATTCGACGGCGTGACCAACGCCATGACCATCGCCCGGGAAGAAATCTTCGGCCCGGTGCTGTCGCTGATCACCTTTGACACCGCTGAAGAAGCGCTGCAGATCGCCAACGACAGCATCTTCGGCCTCGCCGCCGGAGTCTGGACCAGCAACCTTAGCAAGGCCCACACCTTCGCTCGCGGCTTGCGCGCCGGCAGCGTCTGGGTCAACCAGTACGACGGCGGCGACATGACCGCGCCGTTCGGCGGGTTCAAGCAGTCGGGTAACGGTCGGGACAAATCGCTGCACGCGTTCGACAAGTACACCGAACTCAAAGCGACCTGGATCAAGCTCTGACACCTTTACAGCGGCGGTCGCCGGCATAGGCCGGCGGCCCTCGGAGAAATGTATGAAACACAGCTCTACACAAAATCATGTAAACAGCTACTACGCCGCAACCCGCAACCAGACCGGCGATTACCCGATTCTTGAAGAATTGGTGGAATGCGACGTCTGCGTGATCGGCGCTGGCTACACCGGCCTGTCCTCGGCGCTGTTCCTCAGCGAAGCGGGCTATAGCGTAACGGTACTGGAAGCCGCCAAAGTCGGCTTCGGCGCCAGCGGTCGCAACGGCGGTCAGTTGGTCAACTCCTACAGCCGCGACGTCGATGTAATCGAAGAGCGCTACGGCGACAAGACCGCCGGAGTCCTTGGCAGCATGATCTTCGAAGGCGCTGACATCATCCGTTCGCGTATCAAGGAGTACGACATCAAATGCGACTACCGCCCCGGCGGCATCTTCGCAGCGCTGAACAAGAAGCAACTCAACGGCCTGGCCGAGCAGAAGCGTAACTGGGAACGCTACGGCAACAACAACCTGAAAATGCTCGACGCCTCGGACATCCAGCGCGAAGTCGGTTGCGACAACTACGTCGGCGGCTTGCTGGACATGCAGGGCGGCCACATCCACCCGCTGAACCTGGCCCTCGGCGAAGCCGCTGCGATCATTCGCCTGGGCGGCAAAATCTACGAACAATCCGCCGCCGTGGACATCTCCTACGGCGAGCCAATCACCGTGCGCACCGCCAAAGGCGTGGTGCGGGCCAAGTACCTGCTGATCGCCGGCAACGCCTACCTGCCGCAAGACCTCGACAACCGCGTGACCCGCAAAAGCATGCCCTGCGGTTCGCAAATCGTCGTCACCGAGCCGTTGTCGGAGAAGATCGCCCGCAGCCTGATCACCAATAACTACTGTGTCGAAGACTGCAATTACCTGCTCGACTACTACCGCCTCACCGCCGACAACCGCCTGCTGTACGGCGGCGGCGTGGTCTACGGCGCCCGCGAGCCGGACGACATCGAACAACTGATCCGCCCGAAGATCCTCAAGACCTTCCCGCAACTCAAGGACGTGAAAATCGACTACCGCTGGACCGGCAACTTCCTGCTGACCATGTCCCGCATGCCGCAATTCGGCCGCATCGAGAAAAACGCCTACTACATGCAAGGCTACAGCGGCCACGGCGTCACTTGCTCGCACCTGGCTGGCAAACTGATCTCGGAAATGATTCGCGGCGACGCCGAACGCTTCGACGCCTTCGCCTCCCTGCCACACATGCCGATGCTCGGCGGCCGCACTTTCCAGGCCCCACTCACCGCCATGGGCGCGGCGTATTACGCCTTGCGAGACCGCTTCGGCATCTAGGTTGAACCTGCCGGCGGTCTCCGCCGGCCAAGGCTACGCATCACTCCCGTGGCGAGGGAGCTTGCTCCCGCTGGGGCGCGAAGCGGCCCCGCTTTTTGCCATTGATGCAATCCATGCGGGACAAATCTTCGTGGCGAGGGGGCAAGCCCCCTCGCCACAGTTTCTAAACCAGAACTGACTGACATCAGAAGCCGACAGCTTTTTTGCCAGCCGTTTATCGAACCTGCTGAGCAACACCCACAAACGTGATTTAATACCCGCCTTCCACGGTTCCGGGACGGGAAACGGCGTAATCCGCGGCCACCAGTCGCCCGCCACCCACCCCCATTACCCCTTAAGTAGTTCTCACATAAGGCTGTCATGGACACGGGCTCACGACTCAAATTAGTACGCGAAAGCTACAAACTGTCCCAGCGCGAGCTGGCCCGGCGTAGCGGCGTCACCAATGCCACCATCTCCCTGATCGAACAGAATCGCGTCAGTCCCTCCGTCAGCTCCCTCAAAAAACTGCTTGAAGGCATCCCCATGTCCTTGGCGGACTTCTTCACCTTCGACCAACCACCACGCGAGCATCAGTACGTGTTTCGCGCCAATGAACAGCCGGATCTCGGGCGTCATGGGTTGCGGTTGTTGCTGATTGGCGCTTCGGTGCCGAGTCGGCAGATGCGGCTGTTGCGCGAGCAATACGCGCCTGGAGCGAGTTCGGGGGAAGAGCCGATTGTGCATGCTGAGGGGGAGGAGTGTGGGCTGGTTACCCGTGGCACGGTTGAGTTGACGGTGGATGGGCAGATTAGTGTGTTGAATGCCGGGGATGGGTATTACTTCCCGACGACGCTGCCGCATCGGTTTCGCAATATTGGGGCGGATGAGGCAGAAATCATCAGCGCCAACACCCCGGCTAACTTCTGATACCTGAAGCAGACATTAAACCTGTAACTACCTCCGGCGGGGCGACCACTACTTTCGGTCGCCCCTACCAGCGATTACCACTCCATGCCTCAGGTGAGGGCGTCCGCGACGCCGTTCAAAGTGACTTCAAGTAGTCGAGAAGCTGTGACCGTTGGATGTCATTGAGCTTGCCCACGCCATAGTCATGGCCTGCGTTGCTATTGCCCTCAAGCTTGGTGTCGAAAAGAAACCAGTTCTTGTCCGATTTCTCGGTCTTGAATCCAACTTTTTTGTCATCGAACTCATTGGTCCCTGTATAAAAAGTCGAGGGGCGCTGGTGGGGTGGCAGGAGAAGGTCGTTGAGGGTCGGTACAGAGCCGTTATGCAAATAGGGAGCGGTGGCCCAGATGCCGGTCAGGGGTCTTGCTTTATAGGCGAGAAGAGGAACGGTAGAGCTGGCACGGTAGCAGTTGTATAGCCGTAGCGCTTTCTCATCCAAACGACTGAATAGGGCACGGTCCTTGAAGCCAGGGACTTTTTGAGGTTTGGTATCTATACCAAGCAATCCATCGAAAGCCAGTTCGGCGACATCGCGTCCTTTACCCAGTAATGTCTCCAGGACGGTCACACCCAGCATGTTGTAGAGCAGGTCATTTGATTTGATGGTTCCTGATTTATCGACTTTGGAATAACCCGTCAACACTCCCGCATCCGCTTTAAATTGATAGGCATTGCACGCCATCCAGGGATCCGTGCCAATGGTCGAGTCTTGTGGGCTCTGGGCATTGAAATTGTCATTCGCAGAGATTGGAATCATGACCGCTGTGATGGCCGTGGTGAGATCGTCTCTACCAATATGGGTATGGCAGCCGGAACAATTGTCCTTAAACAATTTGGCGCCAAGCGCAAGGTCGTTTGGCAACTGCCCAGGCCACCGCGGAGGCTTCAGGCTATAAAGAGAACGCTCTAGAACATCCAGATTTTTCACATTCACACTGGAGACAAACCCTGCCTTGGCCGCAGATTCTTTAACCGGTCGAACGTCGGCGAACACACCGATGGCCTCTCCAGCATTACGCCCCAGACCTCCAGCATCCAGGCCGCCGTCATTTTTAATCGAAGGGAGTTGGTCTTTACTGACCATTCCGTTCCATTGGAGGACGTTGTGTTGATGCGTATTCCAGAGAAATGGATAACTCACCGGCGCATCAGAGGGGTTAGGGGTAGGCGGTTTCGCTTGGGTGACTTGACTGATTTTGTTGAGAATGTGGCCCACGGCATCAAGGCGACCTGGGCCATATTGCAGATCTGTGGCATTCAATGTCTCGTTTTGGGCATAAAACGCATTCAAGCTATCCAGGGATTTTTTCAACCGTTGGCGATTCCCTTTCGACAGATCATCACCCAGGACGCTCTTTGCAAAGCGTTCAAATTTTTCAGGGTCGGAAGCCGTTTTGCTCAAGGCCTCTCTAAAATATTTAAAGAAATTTTGAAAGTCGGCGTTCGTTGGCCCGCCATTGATCACAAGATTCTGCTCTTCAAATTTGATCTGAGCCGTGTGACAAGCAGAACAGTTCATCCCCACCCACGGTTCTCTCGACCCTTGTCCAAAAAACCAGCGGAGTTTCGTGAAAGACAACTTGCTGTCGTGACTGTCATCCAAAACGAAACCCATCGGCAACGTAAAGTGCTTACCGTTATAAGACGGACGATAAGGCGTGTAACCGTAGGCGGAGATCGTTTTGTCACTCATGAACTTCTCCTCTGAACCAGGCTCTTCCAATGCAAGCGCCCAGGAGAGAGGGAGAATTCTCGATCCTTGTGAAAGTTCAAGCCAATTGGACTGGGTGGTGTCACTCCATCCCTGATCCAGAATGTCGGCAGCCTGAGCCATGGAATGAGCGCCGAAAAACAACAATGCAGCGCAGGCAAACGGGGGGGCTTTTAACGTGTTCATCAGATTCCCTTCTATTTGTAATTCCTGTTGAGACCCATCACGTTGGTAGCCAATAGCTACCAGCCATGAGTGTAGCCACAAAAAATACGGCTCTTTAATTTTGTTCCATGTCCCGTACCCGGACAGAGCCCGGGTTGTTCATTACGTAAAAAAGACCTTGCCGTTTGGCACTCGGCTTTTTCTCTGCGGACTACAGCGCCTTGGTGTTGTGAGCATTTTTCTACACCACATCAGGAAACGTCCTGCGCTCTCATCGGAAGCGCCCGATTTAGCCATTACAAGTCATCCCTTAACCTCCTCGAATGAATCCATTCATTGACGTCAAAATAGTGGCCATCTAATATCGCGCCACTATTGTGCTATCAGTCTCCATTCGAGGGATCGAACATGTATCCACCCGCCCTCGTGGCGAGGTTGTGCCTGGCTTTGCTGTGCCTTTCTCCGCTGAATCTTGCTCACGCTGCCCCCACCCCCGGTGAAACCGATCTGATCCGCGAACGTCAGGATCGCTTGCTCGACGAGCAGCGTCGGCGTCTCGAGGAGCTCAAGGAATTACCCGGCAAGGCAG
>NZ_QKYZ01000019.1:0-109412 GCF_003253625.1 Pseudomonas sp. URMO17WK12:I6 | reverse complement strand
CGGTCGTCGCAGTCTGACAAAACGAGGTGATCCGGAGGCGCGCCGACTTTTGCACAATGCAGCCATGTCGGCCAGCCGAACAGCAGCCTGGAAAGGTTTTTATGAAGAGCAACGAGCTAAAGGGTTCAGCACCACTCAGGCACTGGTGATTCTGGCCCGTAAACTTGCTCGGGTCGTATTCGCGCTACTGAAGGGGCAGAGCGAATACCAGCCGAAAGCAAGTTGAGGGTTTCCCCTCAACCATAGAATCTCTCACAGTGGGTATGCGGTGTATTTAGAACACCGGCAAGGTCTTGTCCTTGATCACCGTGGTCGGACCGTTGGCCTTGACGCTGGCGATGCCTTTTTCCCTCGCGGCATCGGATGAATAAGACTCGCTGCTGCCAATGATCTCGTGGTTACCGGCCTTCAGATTGAAGTAAGGATGGCCGTCCTTGGTGTTTTTTTTCTCGTAGCGTTCGTCCAGCGGGCTATTGGCCTGAACCGAGGCGATTCCGCTATCGACCGCACCGCGCGTGGTGTACAGCTCACTGACCAGAATGGTTTCGGCGTTGGCCGCTTTCAACACAAACTTGAACTGACCATTGCTGGTTTTGCTCACTTCGTACCATCCAGACATGCTTGTTCTCCTTGGCGATTGAGAGGTTTCGCGCTTCAGAGTAAAGACCAAGCCAGGTTTTCTGTCGCCGGTAAGGTCCAAACAAAACCGCCCTACTTCACCACCGCCCGCACCACCGACAACTCAGGCGCCTGCACTCGGCGCTGACTCAAATAGCGCATGCAACTGACCCGCAAGAACGAGGCGAAATTCACCACCTCGCCGCGGTAGTCCATCACCTCTTCATACAATTTGGCGATCAACTGATTGGTGGTCATGCCGTCGACCTCGGCGATTTCACTGAGGATGTCCCAGAACTGATTCTCCAGCCGCAGGGTGGTCACCACCCCGCAGATGCGCAGCGAGCGGGAGCGCGATTCGTAGAGAATCGGATCGGCCTTGACGTAGAGCTCGCACATGAACAGGTCCCTCGTTACAGCGTGATTTTGGTGCCCAGCAACCCGAGGAAACCGGCCAGCCAGCTCGGGTGCGCCGGCCAGGCCGGGGCTGTGGCCAGATTGCCTTGAACGTGGCCTTCCGTCACCGGGATATCGATGTACGTGCCGCCAGCCAGGCGCACTTCCGGGGCACAGGCCGGGTAGGCGCTGCACTCGCGACCTTCAAGAATACCGGCGGCGGCCAGCAATTGCGCGCCGTGACACACGGCGGCGATCGGTTTGCCAGCCTTGTCGAACGCTTGCACCAGCGCCAGGACTTTTTCGTTCAGGCGCAGGTACTCCGGCGCACGACCGCCCGGGATCAGCAGCGCGTCGTAGTCCGCCGCATCGACCTTGGTGAAATCAAAGTTCAGGGCAAACAGATGACCGGGTTTTTCGCTGTAGGTCTGGTCGCCTTCGAAGTCATGGATCGCCGTGCGCACGGTCTGGCCGGCGGTTTTGTCCGGGCAAACGGCATGCACCGTGTGGCCGACCATCAGCAGCGCCTGGAAGGGCACCATCACTTCGTAGTCTTCGACGTAATCGCCAACCAGCATCAGGATTTTTTTAGCAGCCATGGGGAGGACTCCTCTGGAAAATGCGTGGGCCTGCAGGAGTATTCAAGGTAGTCCTTATCCGGCGGGTCGGGTAATAACCAGTTACTACGGACGCAATGGTTTTTGTGGCGAGGGGGCTTGCCCCCGTTGGGTCGTGAAGCGGCCCTAATCCGGTCAACCAGGCTCTCTGGTTTTGCGACTGCTGCGCAGTCGAACGGGGCGGTGCGGCGTTCCGACAAGCCCCCTCGCCACAGGCATTACCCCCAACTGTACGCATAACTCTGCGCCTAGCTGTAACAGAGCAACGCCCCCGGTTTATGACTCTTCCCGCCACCCTCGACTCTGGTTGCCATCATGTCCTCGCGCGAAAACACCGGCATGGCCCTCGGCCTGCTCGGCGTCGTTATCTTCAGCCTGACCCTGCCCTTCACACGGATCGTCGTGCAAGAACTCCATCCGCTGCTCAACGGCCTCGGCCGGGCGCTGTTCGCGGCGATTCCAGCAGCGCTCTTGTTGCTGTGGCGCCGGGAAAAGTGGCCCACCTGGAAACAGGTCAAAGGCCTGACACTGGTGATCGCCGGGGTCATCCTCGGCTTCCCGGTGCTGTCGGCCTGGGCCATGCAGACGTTACCCGCCTCCCACGGCGCACTGGTCAACGGCTTGCAACCGCTGTGCGTGGCGCTATATGCCGCGTGGCTGTCCCATGAGCGTCCATCGAAAGCCTTCTGGGCCTGCGCCGCGCTGGGCAGTGCTCTGGTGCTCGGTTATGCGCTGATCAGCGGAGCCGGCAGTATTCAGGCCGGTGACTTGCTGATGCTCGGGGCGATTGCCGTGGGTGGGTTGGGCTATGCCGAAGGCGGCCGGTTGGCCAGGGAGATGGGCGGCTGGCAGGTGATCTGCTGGGCGCTGGTATTGTCGACGCCGCTGCTGATCGGGCCGGTGCTGTACCTGGGTTTGCAACATCAGGGCGAGATTTCGGCCAGGACCTGGTGGGCCTTCGGTTATGTCTCGCTGTTTTCGCAGTTCATCGGCTTCTTTGCCTGGTACGCCGGGCTGGCCATGGGCGGCATCGCCCGGGTCAGTCAGATCCAGTTGCTGCAGATCTTCTTCACCATCGCGTTCTCGGCGTTGTTCTTCGGTGAGCACGTCGAGCCGATTACCTGGCTGTTTGCGGCCGGGGTGATCGTGACGGTGATGCTCGGGCGCAAGACCGCAGTGCGCCCGGCGCAACCGGGCACGTTACCGGCGGGAGTTCAGCTCAAGCCTTAGCGACCAGGAACCCGTCAGCCCGCAGCAGGGTTTCCAGACAATGTTCGCTGATGTGGTAGAAATCCTTCAGCTCCTGAATCTTCACCAACAGCTGAGCCGGGTCCACCGGCTCGGCGCGTTTGACCGCCAGAATCATCTTGTTCTTGTTGGTGTGGTCCAGTGAGATGAACTCGAACACCTTGGTCTCGTAGCCGCAGGCTTCCAGAAACAACGCACGTAAACTGTCGGTGACCATTTCCGCCTGCTGGCCCAGGTGCAGGCCGTATTGCAGCATCGGCTTGAGCAATGCCGGGCTCTGGATCTGCAGGCGTATCTGCTTGTGGCAGCACGGCGAGCACATGATGATCGCAGCGCCGGAACGGATGCCGGTGTGAATCGCATAGTCGGTGGCGATGTCGCAGGCATGCAACGCGATCATCACGTCCAGCTCGCTCGGCGCCACGCTGCGCACGTCACCGCATTTGAACACCAGCCCCGGATGTTCCAGCTTCGCCGCCGCGCTGTTGCACAGCTTGACCATGTCTTCACGCAGCTCGACACCGGTCACCTCGCCCTCGGCTTTCAGGGTGTTGCGCAGGTAGTCATGGATCGCGAACGTCAGGTAACCCTTGCCCGAGCCGAAATCCGCCACTCGCACCGGTTTGTCCAGCGCCAGCGGCGAGGAGGTCAGCGCATGGCTGAAGACTTCGATGAACTTGTTGATCTGCTTCCACTTGCGCGACATCGCCGGGATCAGTTCATGCTGGGCGTTGGTCACGCCGAGGTCTTTGAGGAACGGCCGGTTCAGGTCGAGGAAGCGGTTCTTCTCGCGGTTGTGCTCGGCGGACGGCACTTCACGCAATTGCTGAGGTTTGCTCTTGAACAGCGAAGATTTGCCCTTTTTGCTGTATTCGAGCTGGGCTTCGTCGGTCAGTGACAGTAAATGCGCATTTTTGAACGATGCCGGCAACAGCGCGGCAATGGTCGCCACACCTTCGGCAATCGGCAGGTTCTTGGTGATGTCGCGGGTCTTGTAGCGGTAGACGAAGGACAGGCACGGCTGATCCTTGACCGTCAGCTGCTTGATGATCAGCCGCTGCAAGTCCGCTTCGCCACCAACGTACTTGGCCAGCACCAGTTTGATGAAGGCATTGGCGTCCAGGCTGGTTTGCAGCAGGTCGATGAACTGGGCGTGGTGATCCGGCGCGAGGCTGGCGGGAGTGGCGGTGACAGACATGGAAAAAACGGCCTCGGGCGGTGCGAATCGGGGAATGGCGGGTATTTTAGGGGGGATGGCCGTTCGGGACACGCAGTTATTTACCAAACGGTGCGATCCGTAGCAGCTGGCGCAGCCTGCGTTCGGCTGCGCAGCAGTCGTAAAATCAAAATACGCGGTGTATCAGATAGACCGTATCCAAGCGAATTAGCGACTGCTTCGTCCGAACGCGGCCCGAGCCGAACGCAGGCTGCGCCAGCTGCTACAAGAACGCGTCATTGCCGGGATCTGGTTTTTAGCTCAACACCACCAACCGATTCGGCAATTCATTGCGCACCTGGGTCACCGGCACGTGCACCTTGAGCAACTCGCCGCACGCCTCGATGCACGTCACAAACCCCTGCAACGTCTGCCCCTGCTTCACCTGCTGGGTAAACGTCTCCACAATCGCGTCCCAATTCTTGTTGTCCAGCCGTTTGGAAATCCCTTCATCCACCAGAATTTCCACGTAACGCTCGGCCTCGGAGACAAAAATCAGCATGCCGGTGCCGCCCACGGTGTGGTGCAGGTTCTGCTCCAGGAACTGCCGACGCGCCAGGTTCGACGCACGCCAGTGACGGACCGAGCGCGGGATCAGGCGCGTGGTGACTTTCGGAATCCGGAACACCAGGCACAACACGATGAAGCTGACCCATTGCACCAGCAACAGACTGTGCATGGTCAGCCAACCGGTCAGGTAATGCACGATACCCGGCACCACCAGCGCCAACAGGCTGGCCCAGAGCAGCGGGATATACGCATAGTCGTCGGCGCGGGCCGCGAGCACTGTCACCAGTTCGGCGTCGGTGTCGCGCTCGACCCGGGCAATCGCCTCGGCGACTTTGCGTTGTTCGTGTTCAGTCAGTAATGCCATGTTTATGAATGCCTGCTCGCTATTGTTGTTGTGTTTCCCGCCGTGTCATCACCAGCCGCCCGACGAACCACCGCCGCCGAAACTGCCCCCGCCGCCACTGAAGCCCCCGCCACCGCCGCCAAAACCTCCGCCACCGAAACCACCCCGGCCTCTACCCCCTCCACTTGGCAGAATACCGAACATCTGGCCGACGAAGATCGTCAGGATAAACAGCAGCACCAGGAACACGAATACCCCCGGATGCCGCGCAACGAAATCGCTTTCCTGATTGCCACGCGGCTCATACACCGTCGACGGCTCGTTCAGCGGATTGCCCCCCAGCACCACCAGCATCGCCGAAACGCCATCGCTGATGCCCTTGCTGAAATTGCCGGCCTTGAACGCCGGCGTGATCACCTGATTGATGATCACCGAACTCTGCGCATCGGTCAGGCGATCTTCCAGGCCATAACCGACTTCGATCCGCAATTTTCGCTCGGCACGCGCGACAATCAGCAGCGCGCCGTTGTTCTTGTCCTTCTGGCCAATGCCCCAGTAGCGTCCCAGCTGATAACCGAAATCCGCGATGTCGGCGCCCTGCAGGTCCGGCAACGTGACCACCACCAACTGCTCGCCGGTGGACTTCTCGTGGGCATTAAGCTGCTGAACCAGCTGCTCGCGCACCGCTGGCTCGATCATTTGGGCGTTGTCCACCACCCGTCCGGTCAGTTCCGGAAACTTCAACCCGGCCTGGGCCGTCAGGGCAAAGACCCAGAACAACAGCATCAGGCCCACTTTCATCACGCGCATTGGCAACCTCTTCCTTGGTGGCACTTCAAACCCGGTCCGGCGCCTACTGGAACTTCACTTCAGGCGCTTTTTCGGCACCGGGGCTGGTGGCCTCGAAAGTTTCGCGGATCGGCAAGTCGCTGTACAACACGGTGTGCCACAAGCGACCGGGGAAGGTACGAAGCTCGGTATTGTACTTCTGCACCGCGAGGATGAAGTCGCGACGCGCCACGGCGATGCGGTTCTCGGTGCCTTCAAGTTGCGATTGCAGCGCCAGGAAGTTCTGGTTGGCCTTGAGGTCAGGATAACGCTCGGACACCACCATCAACCGACTCAGCGCGCCGGTCAGCTGATCCTGCGCCTGCTGGAACTGTTTGAGTTTTTCCGGATTATCCAGCGTGCTGGCATCCACCTGGATCGACGTCGCCTTGGCCCGGGCTTCGACCACTGCGGTCAGGGTTTCTTCCTCGTGTTTGGCGTAGCCCTTGACGGTTTCCACCAGGTTGGGGATCAGGTCGGCGCGGCGTTGGTACTGGTTCTGCACCTGGCCCCACGCGGCCTTGGCCTGTTCGTCGAGGGTCGGGATAGTGTTGATGCCGCAACCGGCCAGCAGAGCGGTCAGCAACATCAAGGCTGCAACCTGCAGGCTCGACCGATAGGGGTGTCGTACATTCATCTGGTTGATGCTCCCTTGCACATTGCGTTGATAAAACAACCGGCGAACTTTGACCCCGGCTCTTGGGGCATAATCTGCGCCGCTACTGGATTGCATCGAGCCAATGGGCTAAAAGATGCCCAGCGAAAAAACAGTAAGAAGTGTGCTGCATTTTTCTGAGCAATACCCAAACAACAATAGTCGCTCCCCAAATTTTGGCTGACCGGCGCGTATTCACTGCCGCTTGGGCCTTTTGAGAAGAACATTCATGAAGAAGCTGTGTTTGCTGGGCCTGTTCGTCAGCCTGGCCAGTCATACCGTATTGGCCGCCACGACGCCCGCACCGATAGAGAACAAGGACGCCTTCATCAGCCATCTGATGAAACAAATGACCCTCGATGAAAAGATCGGCCAGTTGCGCCTGATCAGCATCGGCCCGGAAATGCCTCGGGAACTGATCCGCAAGGAAATCGCGGCCGGTAATATCGGTGGCACCTTCAACTCGATCACCCGCGCCGAAAACCGTCCGATGCAGGACGCAGCCATGCGCAGCCGGTTGAAGATCCCGATGTTCTTCGCCTATGACGTGATCCACGGCCACCGCACGATTTTCCCGATTCCCCTGGCCCTGGCCTCGAGCTGGGACATGGACGCCATTGGCCGGTCCGGGCGCATCGCCGCCCAGGAAGCCGCGGCGGACAGCCTCGACATCACTTTCGCGCCGATGGTCGATATCTCCCGCGACCCACGCTGGGGCCGCACCTCCGAAGGCTTCGGCGAAGACACCTACCTGGTTTCGCGGATCGCCGGCGTGATGGTCAAAGCCTTGCAGGGCAGCGGTGCGAACGCGGCCGACAGCATCATGGCCAGCGTCAAGCATTTTGCCTTGTACGGCGCGGTCGAGGGCGGTCGTGACTACAACGTCGTCGACATGAGCCCGGTCAAGATGTACCAGGATTACCTGCCGCCCTACCGCGCCGCCATCGACGCCGGTGCCGGCGGGGTGATGGTTGCGCTGAACTCGATCAACGGCGTACCGGCCACCGCCAACACCTGGCTGATGAACGACCTGCTGCGCAAGGAATGGGGCTTCAAGGGCCTGGCAGTCAGCGACCACGGGGCGATTTTCGAGCTGATCAAACACGGCGTCGCCCGCGACGGTCGTGAAGCGGCGAAGCTGGCAATCAAGGCCGGCATCGACATGAGCATGAACGACACGCTCTATGGCAAAGAGCTGCCGGGGCTGCTCAAATCCGGCGAGATCGAACAGAAAGACATCGACAACGCCGTGCGCGAAGTGCTCGCCGCCAAGTACGACATGGGTCTGTTCAAAGACCCGTACCTGCGCATCGGCAAGGCCGAGGATGACCCGGCCGACACCTACGCCGAAAGCCGCCTGCACCGCGCCGGGGCCCGTGATGTCGCGCGTCGCAGCCTGGTGTTGCTGAAGAACCAGGGCGATACCCTGCCCCTGAAGAAAACCGCGAAAATCGCCCTGGTCGGCCCTTTGGCGAAAGCACCGATCGACATGATGGGCAGTTGGGCTGCCGCCGGTAAACCTGCGCAATCGGTCACCCTGTTCGACGGCATGACAAATGCCCTCGGCGCGCAGTCGACGCTGATCTACGCCCGTGGCGCGAACATCACCGACGACAAGAAAATCCTCGATTACCTGAACTTCCTCAACTTCGATGCCCCGGAAGTAGTGGACGATCCGCGCCCGGCCAACGTGTTGATCGACGAAGCGGTAAAAGCCGCCAAGGATGCTGATGTGGTAGTGGCTGCGGTTGGCGAATCCCGTGGCATGTCCCACGAATCGTCGAGCCGCACCGACCTGAACATCCCGGGCAACCAGCGCGAGCTGATCAGGGCGTTGAAAGCCACCGGCAAACCGCTGGTGCTGGTGTTGATGAACGGCCGTCCGCTGTCGATTCTCGAAGAGAAAGAGCAGGCTGACGCGATTCTGGAAACCTGGTTCAGCGGCACCGAAGGCGGTAACGCCATCGCTGACGTGCTGTTCGGCGACTACAACCCGTCGGGCAAGCTGCCGATCACCGTTCCGCGCTCGGTGGGTCAGATTCCGACCTACTACAACCACCTGAGCATTGGCCGGCCGTTCACTCCCGGCAAACCGGGCAACTACACCTCGCAGTATTTCGAAGACACCACCGGGCCACTGTTCCCGTTCGGCTTCGGCCTGAGCTACACCCAGTTCAGCCTGACCGACATGGCATTGTCGTCGACCACGCTGAACAAGACCGGCAAGCTCGACGCCAGCGTCGTGGTGAAGAACACCGGCAAGCGTGACGGCGAAACCGTGGTGCAGTTGTACATCCAGGACGTGACCGGCTCGATGATCCGCCCGGTCAAGGAACTGAAGAACTTCCAGAAAGTGCTGCTCAAGGCCGGCGAACAGAAAGTCGTGCACTTCACCATCACCGAGGATGACCTGAAGTTCTACAACGCCCAGCTCAAGTACGCCGCGGAACCGGGCAAGTTCAACGTGGAGATCGGCCTGGACTCACAGGACGTGACGCAGCAGAGCTTTGAGTTGCTGTAACCCCGCTTAATTGATCATTCCCACGCTCTGCGTGGGAATGATCTGGATCTAAAAAACCTACCCCCGCCGATCCAGCAGATTCACCACCACCCGATCCACCCATCCCCAAACCCTTTGCTTGACCCGCCGCCACAACGGTCGGCGCTTCCACGCCTCAAGACTGACTTCCTGGCTCAAGGCAAAGTCATTCTCGAAACTCGCCGCCACCGCTCGGGTCAGCCCTGGGTCCAGGGCTTCGAGGTTGGCCTCCAGATTGAAGCGCAGATTCCAGTGATCGAAATTACATGAGCCGATACTCACCCAATCGTCGATCAACACCATTTTCAGGTGCAGGAAACACGGCTGGTATTCGAAGATCTTCACCCCGGCCCTGAGCAGTCGCGGGTAGTAGCGATGCCCGGCGTAGCGCACCGACGGGTGATCGGTACGCGGCCCGGTCAGCAGCAGACGCACATCGACGCCACGATTCGCCGCCCGGCGCAGCGAGCGGCGGACTTTCCAGGTTGGCAGGAAATAGGGCGTGGCCAGCCAGATTCGCTGCTTGCCGCTGTTCAGCGCGCGAATCAGCGATTGCAGAATGTCCCGGTGCTGGCGGGCGTCGGCATAAGCGACCCGGCCCATGCCCTCGCCCATCACCGGCACTCGCGGCAGGCGCGGTAGACCGAAGTGTGAAACGGGTTTCCAGGCACGCCGATAGCGGTTGGCGATCCATTGGCGGTCGAACAGCAATTGCCAGTCGATGACCAGGGGACCGGTGATTTCCACCATCACTTCGTGCCATTCGCAGGTGTCTTCGCCCGGTGACCAGAACTCATCGGTGACCCCGGTGCCACCGACGGCCGCCAGGGATTGATCCACCAGCAGCAACTTGCGGTGATCGCGATAGAAGTTGCCCACCCAGCGTCGCCAGCTCAGCCGATTGTAAAAACGCAACTCGACCCCGGCGGCCATCAGGCGCTGACGCAAAGTCAGGGTGAAGGCCAGGCTGCCATAGTCATCGAACAGACAGCGTACCCGCACGCCACGCTCGGCCGCCTGGACCAGCGCCTGAACCATCGCCTCGGCGCAGGCCCCTGCCTCTACCAGGTACAGCTCCAGCTCGACTTGTTCTTCGGCGCGGGCAATCGCCACCAGCATGCGCGGGAAAAACTGCGGGCCGTCGATCAGCAGTTCGAAGCGATTGCCTTCGCGCCATGGAAAAATTGCACCACGCATTTCAGCGCGCCGTGAAAATCAGCACCGCACCCACCGGTACCGACAGACTGATGGCCGACAAACCGGCGAGCTTGCGCAAGCTTTCCAGGCCTGGGGCCAGGTCGAAATCTTCGGCGCTGATCACCAAAGGCTCGAGGGTCACTACTTGAAAGCGCCGGTCATCGAGACGGGTCGCCAGCAGTTCGGCGTTATATTGGTGTTGCTTGCCATGCAGGTTGACGGTCACCGGCAAGCGCAGTTCCAGTTGCGCACCGGGCGCCAGGTCGTTGATTGGCCGCAAATCGATTTGCGTGGTAATCAGCGCCTCGGGAAACGTCTGGATCTGGAACAGTTCCTTGCGCATGCGTTCGTCACGCAGCGGAATGCCGCTATTAACCGACTCCAGCTCGACTTCCACCTCGGCCAGCCCCTTGGGGTCGACCTTGCCATGCAGCACCAGAAAGCGCTGCACTTCGGAGATGTTGGCGTTTTTGGTGCTGACAAACGACAGCCGCGAGGACTCGCCGTCCAGATACCAATTGGCCTGGGCCGACACGGTGACACCGGCCAGCAGCAGGGAAGCGAGGGTTTTGTAGATGAACCGCTTGAACATAGAAACTCGGGGGCAGATAAACCTGAGCGAACCTTAACTGTCCGCGAGTCAGTTGCAAACCTGTAGCAGCTGCCGAAGGCTGCGTTCGGCGGCGAAGCCGTCGTAAAACCATGCATTGTGGTGTTTCAAATAGATAGCGGTGACCGGTCCTGGCGACGGCTGCGCCGCCGAACGCAGCCTTCGGCAGCTGCTACATGGGCTGCGATCTTTTCAAGGGATCAACCGACATCCCTGCCGTTCGCCAACCCAAGCGGCGCTGTTGCTGCGCCCCAATCCGCCGACCGTCACCCGCTTGCTCGCGGCATCATCGACGAAACCGCTGATGGGTAAATACTGCTTCACATAACCCTGGCAATACGCCGCCGGATTGTTCATCACATACTGGCACGAGCAGTATTCCTTGGCGGTGTAAGCGCTGATGATGTCGGGAAAAGCCCACAGCGCCACGCGTTCCTGCCAGCCCCAGCCGAGCAAAGCGATCAGCAGCACCAGCAACAATGTGCTGATCGGCCGACGGCGAATAAAACTGCGACGGCTCATGGCTGCACCTTCATGGCAAACGCCTTGAGCGCGAGTTTGAGCAGTTCGTTGTGCCGGTAACTTCCATCGCGATCATCGCCGTAGCGGACGATCACCAGCTTTTCGCTGGGAATCACGTACATCGCCTGGCCCCAATGGCCCAGCGCGGCGAAGGTGTCGACGGGCGCATCGGGCCAGGGTTGTGCCGCGCCGTCCACCGCGCGATTGAGCCACCAATGGCCGCCGGGCACCGCTTCATCCTGGTTGGCTCGGTAGTGGGCGAACGGCTCGCGGCTGAAGTCGACCCACGCCTTGGGCAGCAGCTGCCGCTCGCGCCAGCGACCGTGGCGCGCCATCAACAGGCCAACCCGTGCCAGATCCCGGGCGGTGAGGTAGGCATAGGACGAGGCGACAAATGTCCCCGTGGCATCCACTTCCCAAACCGCGCCGCGAATGCCCAAGGGTTCTAACAATGCGGTCCACGGATAATCCGGATATCGGGCCGGGCCAACAATGGCTTTCAACGCGGCGGAAAGCAGATTGCTGTCGCCGCTGGAGTAGCGGAAGGCCTGACCGGGCCTGGCGTACGCGTCGTGGTCGGCGGTAAACGCAGCCATGTCGCGATGACCTCGGGTGTAGAGCATCGCCACCACCGAGGACTTCAACGGTGCGTACTCATAGTCTTCCTGCCAATCCAGGCCCGAGGCCCAGTGCAGCAAGTCGGCCATGGTCATGGCGGGGTGTTTTTCCAGCGCTGGATAGAACTGCACCACCGGGTCCTGCAAGTTGAACAGACCTTCGCCATAGGCCACGCCGAGCACCGTGGCCAACAGGCTTTTGCTGATCGACCAGGTCAGGTGCGGGGTGTCGGCACGGGTCGGGTCGGCGTAGCGCTCGTAGACGAGTTGGCCGTCATGGATCACCACCAAGGCATCGGTGCGGATGCCCTCGCGGGTGGTGTCGTTGCGGGGTGGGAAAGCGTAGTTCTCCAAGGCTTGAAGGGCCGGACCGGTGACTGTCGGGCCGGGCAACCATTGCTCGGCCGGCCAGTTTTCGGCCTGGGCCGTGAAGCTGAACAGCAGGATGGAAATCAGCGACAAGCCTTTGAACATGGAGGACGCTCGGAGGATGAACCTGCTGAGCCTAGTCGAGGTTGATGACAGTTTTGGGAGGCCCGTCACCCTAACGAAGATCCCGCCAACGCCTTGGCCAACCGCTTGCCCCGCGCCCCTGCCGCCAGATCCATCACGGCCTGATCGCGCTGCCACATCGCCGCCCACTGCGGCGGGCCGTCGGTCATGGCCTGATTCACTTCAGCCTTGAGCCCGTCGAATTGCGCAAACAACCCACCCAGCAACACATGCCCGGCCGGATTGTTCGGCGCCTGGCGGCTGACTTCCGCGCACCCGGCCAGCAGCGCCAGTAAACGCAGTTGCAAGGTGGGCGGCCAGTCGTTGTCCTGGCCAATGCCGAACAGCCACGCGGTCATGGCGCTCAGCACATAAATGTCTTCCAGGGTGCGGAACGGTTTGACGTAAGCATCCCAGCCGTCCCCCGCCAGCAATTCGCACAGCGCGTTGTCGAGAAACAGCCGACCGTGGCTAATCTCGGGCATCAACGGCAACGGCGCGAGTTTCTCCAGACGCACGCCCGGTTCGCCGGGGTAAACCACCGCCAGACTCAGGCGCGGATCGCTGCCTGGCTCTTCGCTGCGAGCGGCGACCAGCAGCCAGTCGGCGGCATCGCCGGCGGTGACGAAATCCTTGCGCCCACTCAAGCGCAGATCCCGCAGCCGGGTCTGCATGTCCGCCACCCGCAAGCTGCGCTGCTCGGTCGCGCACAACGCACCGAGGCTCAGCGGCGCGCTCGGCCAGAGCATCCGCAACGCCGCTTGATACCCCACCAGAAACGCCAACCCCGGAGTCGCCATCAGGCGTCCGCCGTTCACCGCCAATTCGAACGGGGTGACCGTGCCCAAGCGGTGCAACAAGGTCGCGAAGCCTTCGCCAAGGTCGGGGTCGGCGGGCAGGCGATCGCTGCGGTTCAACAGGGTTTGCCAGGGCATAAGAGGCTCCTTGTGGGCTGTCATATAAGCATCACCAAAGCTTCATGGCGATGACACCGGGGCTACATAGCCTGACTTTGCACAACACGGCTGCATAAAGAAAGTCGATCGGCTGCAACCCAAGACGGGTGGCCAGCCCGTACGGAGATTCGCAATGACTCAGATCGCCCGCATCAGCGACACCGGCAATGAACGCCGCCTGCAAGCCGAACGCCTGGTGGGCGCCGAGGCACTGCAGGAAGCCCAGGCCTTGCGCTTCAACGTGTTCAGCGGCGAATTCAACGCCAGGCTGAAAGGCGCGGAATTGGGTCTGGACATGGATGACTATGATGTTCACTGCGCCCACATCGGCGTACGTGACTTGAACACCGGGCGCCTGGTGGCGACCACTCGTTTGCTCGACCACACGGCCGCCAGCAGCCTGGGAAAGTTCTACAGCGAAGAAGAATTCAGCCTGCATGGCCTGGTTCATCTGAAAGGCCCGATCCTGGAAATCGGTCGCACCTGCGTCGACCCGGCCTACCGCAACGGCGGCACCATCGCCGTGCTCTGGGGTGAACTGGCCGAAGTGCTGAACCAGGGCGGCTACAGCTATCTGATGGGTTGCGCGAGCATTCCGATGCAGGACGGCGGCATCCAGGCCCACGCGATCATGCAACGCCTGCGCGAACGCTACCTGTGCACCGAACACCTGCGGGCCGAGCCGAAGAAGCCATTGCCGACGCTGGACATTCCATCGAACGTCATCGCCGAAATGCCGCCGCTGCTCAAGGCCTACATGCGCCTGGGCGCAAAGATCTGCGGCGAGCCGTGCTGGGACGAAGACTTCCAGGTGGCCGACGTGTTCATCCTGCTCAAGCGCGACGAGCTCTGCCCGCGTTACGCCAAGCACTTCAAGGCGGCTGTGTAATGAGCCGCTTGCGGGTGTACGCGCGAATTGCGCGAGTGCTGATGGTGGTGGCGCTGGGCTTGACCATGGCCAGTGTGTTCGGCGCGTTCGAACGACTGGGGATTGCCCATTCGATGGTCCGTCGCCAGCGCTGGTCGCGGTTTTTCATGGCGCGGCTGAGCAATGCCCTGCCCTTTCATGTCACCGTCCATGGTCAATTGCCGAAGGCGCCGATGCTCTGGGTCAGCAACCATGTGTCCTGGACCGACATTCCGCTGCTGGGCATGCTCACGCCGCTGTCGTTCCTGTCCAAGGCTGAAGTGCGCACCTGGCCGGTGGCGGGCTGGTTGGCGGCCAAGGCTGGCAGCCTGTTCATTCGCCGTGGTTCAGGCGACAGTCAGTTAATCCGCAAACAGATGACTCGCCATCTGGAACAGGAACACCCGCTGCTGATGTTCCCGGAAGGCACCACCACCGATGGCCGTTCGCTGCGCACCTTCCACGGTCGTTTGCTGTCTGCGGCGATCGATTCCGAAGTGGCGCTGCAACCGGTGGCGATTCGTTATCTGCGCAACGGCGAGCTGGATACCCTGGCACCGTTCATTGGCGATGATGATTTGCTGTCGCACCTGATGCGCTTGTTCGCCAATGATCGGGGTGAGGTGGAGATTCATCTGCTCAAGCCGATCGAGTGCCAGGATCGGGAACGCGCGGCGCTGGCGTTCGAGGCACAGCAGGCGGTGCAGAAGGCCTTGTTTGGGACGATTCCGGAACCCCGGCAAGTCCCGATTCACCCCGCCATCGCCGCTTAAACACACTTTTCTGTGGGAGCGGGCTTGCTCTCTCCCACAGTGGTTTTATGTCGCCGGCCGACTCTGCACAAAATCCTGAAGCTGCGGATAAAACAACCGAAAATCCTCGCTCAACGGTTCATACAACCGCCGCAACTCTTGCATTGCCGCGGCCAGCTCCTCGGGTCGCGTCAGTCTGCGTGAAATCCCCCGCAGCACCTGCTCAAGCACTTCGAACTCCTGATAAGCCCCCAACCAGTCATTGGCCACCATGTGCGGCGCAATCTTCGCTAGGCGCTCCGGCAACTGTGGCTCGGCCAACAGCACCCGGTAAACGTCGGAGGTGAACTGCGCCAGCGGCTGTTCCGCGTAATGCGTCCAGTCCCGGGCCAGGCAATGGTCGAAAAACACATCGAGCACGATCCCCGCATAACGTCGACGCGTCATGGAAAACCGTGACAACGAGACATCCACCAACGGATGACGGTCGGTGAAGACATCGATGCTGCGGTGCAGCTGGATGGCCGCCTCGATCTCCGGATCGAACTGCCCTTGCAGCTGCCCTTTGACGAAGTCGCCATACAGACTGCCGAGCATTTGACCGGGGCGTTGGCCACCGAGGTGCAGATGTGCGAGATAGTTCATGGGCGCAGCTTAGCACTGCCTCACCAATATCGTTATAACCCGATATACCGATTTACGCAGTCATCAGACCGAAATCATATTGGTATATCGCGAAATACCGATTTAAAGTTCGCCCCATCGCGATATAACGTTTTACTCATCACGAGCCCCAAGCCATGAACCTCGACCTCGACGAAATAATAAAAGCCCTGGCACACCCGGTACGGCGAGAAATCCTGCACTGGCTCAAAGACCCGGCCGTCGAATTTCCCGACCAGACCCACAGCAACGAGCACGGCGTCTGCGCCGGGCAGATCGATCAACGTTGCGGTTTGTCGCAGTCCACGGTGTCCGCACACCTGGCGACCCTGCAACGCGCCGGCCTGATCAGCAGCCGCAAAGTCGGCCAGTGGCATTTTTTCAAACGCAACGAGGAAACCATCCAGGAGTTCCTTCGCACCTTCAGCAAAGAGCTCTGACCCTTTGGCCGATAAGGAATCAATCATGCCCCTCTCGCTACTCATTCTGGCCTTGAGCGCCTTCGCCATCGGCACCACCGAGTTCGTCATCATGGGCTTGCTGCCCGATGTGGCGGCGGACCTCGGCGTGTCGATCCCCGGCGCCGGCTGGCTCGTGACCGGTTACGCCCTGGGCGTGGCCATCGGCGCGCCGTTCATGGCACTGGCCACCGCCAGGCTGCCGCGCAAGGCCGCGCTGGTAGCGTTGATGGGGATTTTCATCATCGGCAACCTGCTCTGCGCCCTGGCCAGTGACTACAACGTCCTGATGTTTGCCCGTGTGGTCACCGCCTTGTGCCATGGCGCGTTCTTCGGCATCGGTTCGGTGGTGGCGGCAGGCCTGGTGCCGGCCAACAAACGTGCGTCGGCCGTGGCCCTGATGTTCACCGGCCTGACACTGGCCAACGTCCTCGGCGTACCGCTGGGCACCGCGCTCGGCCAGGAAGCCGGCTGGCGTTCGACCTTCTGGGCAGTGACCGTGATCGGTGTGGTTGCGCTGATCGGCCTGATCCGCTTCCTGCCGGCCAAGCGCGATGAAGAGAAACTCGACATGCGCGCCGAACTGCGCGCCCTCAAGGGGGCCGGTATCTGGTTATCCCTGAGCATGACCGCCTTGTTCGCCGCGTCGGTCTTCACCTTGTTCACCTATGTCGCGCCGCTGTTGGGCGAAGTCACTGGTGTTTCCCCGCGTGGCGTGACCTGGACCCTGGTGCTCATCGGCCTGGGCCTGACAGTCGGCAACATCATCGGCGGCAAGCTGGCTGACAAAGGCATGGCGGCGACGCTGATCGGCGTGTTCATCACCATGGCGGTGGTCTCCACCGTG
Organism: Pseudomonas sp. URMO17WK12:I6; assembly: GCF_003253625.1. NCBI lineage: Bacteria > Pseudomonadati > Pseudomonadota > Gammaproteobacteria > Pseudomonadales > Pseudomonadaceae > Pseudomonas > Pseudomonas sp. URMO17WK12:I6. The sequence goes on along the minus strand of NZ_QKYZ01000019.1, from coordinate 92,421 downwards.
CTGACCTGGACCAGCGTGGCCCTGATCCCGACCGAAATCACCCTGTTCCTCTGGGCCACCGCGTGCTTTGCCGCCGTGCCGGCACTGCAAGTCAACGTGGTGACCTTCGGCAAGGCTGCACCGAACCTGGTGTCGACCCTGAACATCGGCGCCTTCAACGTCGGCAACGCACTCGGTGCCTGGGTCGGCGGCAGCGTCATCGCCCACGGCTTCGGCCTGACCCGCGTGCCACTCGCGGCAGCCGCACTGGCGGTGCTCGCCCTGCTGGTGACCCTGATTACTTTCCGTCAGAGCGGCGATGCCGAGCTGGCCCCCGCTACCCATTAATCGCTAAAAGAGAGCTATTAAATGACGACAATTTTCGATCCGATCAAACTGGGCGACCTCGAGTTGGCCAACCGCATCATCATGGCACCGTTGACCCGCTGCCGCGCCGACGAAGGCCGTGTGCCGAACGCGCTGATGGCCGAGTATTACGTGCAGCGCGCCTCTGCCGGCCTGATCCTCAGCGAGGCCACGTCGGTCACGCCGATGGGCGTCGGTTACCCGGACACTCCCGGCATCTGGTCCAACGACCAGGTGCGCGGCTGGAGCAACGTGACCAAAGCGATCCACGGCGCGGGCGGCAAGATCTTCCTGCAACTGTGGCACGTGGGTCGGGTTTCCCACCCTTCGTACCTGAACGGCGAAGCACCGGTCGCACCGAGTGCCATCCAGCCTAAAGGCCATGTCAGCCTGGTTCGTCCATTGGCCGACTACCCAACTCCGCGCGCCCTGGAAACCGCTGAAATCGCCGACATCGTCGACGCTTACCGCGTGGGGGCCGAGAATGCCAAGGCCGCCGGTTTCGACGGCGTGGAAATCCACGGTGCCAACGGTTACCTGCTCGACCAGTTCCTGCAAAGCAGCACCAACCAGCGCACCGACAACTACGGTGGCTCCCTGGAAAACCGTGCGCGGCTGTTGCTGGAAGTGACTGACGCCGTGATCGAAGTCTGGGGCGCTGGCCGCGTCGGCATGCACCTGGCACCGCGCGCCGACTCCCATGACATGGGCGACGACAACCTGTCCGAGACCTTCACCTACGTCGCTCGCGAACTGGGAAAACGCGGCATCGCGTTCATCTGCTCGCGCGAAAAAGAAGGCGCCGACAGCCTCGGCCCGCAATTGAAAGAAGCCTTCGGCGGCCCGTACATCGCCAACGAACGCTTCACCAAGGACAGCGCCAACGAGTGGCTGGCCAGCGGCAAGGCCGACGCGGTGGCGTTTGGTGTGCCGTTCATCGCCAACCCGGACCTGCCAGCGCGCTTGAAGGCCGATGCACCGCTGAACGAGCCGCGTCCTGAACTGTTCTACGGCAAGGGCCCGGTCGGTTATATCGACTATCCGACGCTGTAAGCCTCGACCGTTGAAATGCAAAAGCCCCGACTCGAAAGAGCCGGGGCTTTTGCGTAAGGAAGATCAAAGGTCACTGAGGCAAATGCGATGCCTTTGGTCGGCTATTCGGCGCCCTTGTAGCCGGGGCGTTCACACTCATTCACATACTCGACACAAAATCCCTACAAAATACGTAGCTCGCTACCTATCAACCTGGCGAACGTACGTATATAAAAGCATCCCATTGCAAAAAGGCGCGCGAAGCAGGGACATTCCCCGCGTCATGCCTTGACAAAAACGGATCCAATTACGCATTTTGTTTCAATTGCGCAGGCTGGGACTCAAGCGCAGCATATCCAAACCTGTGTCGACCCAACGCTCGGCTTCGATGTGCAGTTGAAAACTGTCGGGAGCCAACAGCCACTGATACAGGATGCCATCGATGTAGGCATGCAAGCTGATGGCCGCGCGGGCAGCGTCGAGGTTTTCCGGTAACTGCCCGCGATTCACCGCATTACTCAGGGCCAGCGCGATTCGCACATTGCAATCGAGGCTGACCGTTCGGCGCTGCTGGCGCAGGTCGCACATTTCATCGGTGAATTCGCACTTATGAAACAGAATCTCGTTGATGCGTCGGGTTTTCGGGTCCAGTGCAACTTGATGAAACAAATGAATCAGCAGTTTGCGCATGCAGCCCAGCGGGTCGAGTTCGTCTTGGCTTTCACTGGCCTTGGCCATTTCATTCAGCGGCTCGTGCAGGGTATCGAGCATCGCCTGCAGCAGATCCGCCTTGTTACTGAAATGCCAGTAGATAGCCCCGCGAGTCACCCCGGCCAGGGTAGCGATATCCGCCAGCGTCGTGCGTGCCACGCCCCGCTCGAAAAAGGCTTTTTCTGCCGCTTCGAGTATCTGGCTTCGGGTTTCTTGAGCTTCCTCTTTGGTGCGACGGACCATGGCAGTAAAACCTCAATCAGGGTGCCTCAGCGATGTCTGAGCATCCGCTGAATAGAAGTGAGGCGAGCGCTTTCGGGCTTCGTCTCAGGCCTACAATTCAAATCTTTGGACGGCTTTTGTAACGGTGTGGGTACGCCGCCAAGGTATTTACAAACAAGCATGAATGTAAGTATATTCCTTAGCAAGCTACTTATCCACCCGGTAAAATTTTTTAACCTTCCACCTTTCTTGTGCGCAACTTGCGCGCCTGACCCGAGGATCTTCATGCAATTCAAGCCAGCTGTTACCGCTCTGGTTACTGCCCTCGCCCTGGCATCGCTGCTCAGTGGATGTAAAAAGGAAGAGGCGGCACCTGCCGCACCCACCCCTCAGGTCGGCGTCGTAACCCTGCAACCACAAGCCTTCACCCTGACGTCCGAACTTCCGGGGCGCACCAGTGCGTTCCGCATTGCCGAAGTTCGCCCACAGGTCAACGGCATCATTCTCAAACGACTGTTCAAGGAAGGCGGCGACGTCAAGGCCGGTCAGCAGCTGTATCAGATCGACCCGTCGGTCTATGACGCGACCCTGAAAAGCGCCGAAGCCAACCTGCGTTCGACCAAGTCGATCTCCGATCGCTACAAGCAACTGGTCGACGAACAGGCCGTCAGCCGTCAGGAATACGACACGGCACTGGCCAACCGCCTGCAATCGGAAGCCTCCCTGCAGACCGCCCAGATCAACGTGCGCTACACCAAGGTCTACGCACCGATCTCCGGTCGAATCGGCCGTTCGTCGGTGACGGAAGGCGCGCTGGTCAGCAGCGGCCAGAGCGACGCCATGGCGGTCATCCAGCAACTGGACCCGATCTATGTCGACGTGACCCAGTCCTCGGTGGAGCTGCTTGAGCTGCGCCGCGAACTGGAAAGCGGTCGTCTGCAAAAAGCCGGCGACAATGCCGCCGCGGTCAAGCTGACCCTGGAAGACGGCAGCCAGTACGCCGTGGACGGCAAGCTCGAGTTCTCTGAAGTCTCGGTAGACCAGACCACTGGTTCCGTGACTCTGCGCGCGGTGTTCCCGAACCCTGATCACACCCTGCTGCCGGGCATGTTCGTTCACGCTCAGTTGCAATCCGGCGTGAACAGCGCGGCGATTCTGGCGCCGCAACAAGGCGTGACCCGCGACCTCAAAGGCACCCCGACCGCGCTGGTCGTCGGTCCAGACAACAAGGTCGAACTGCGCCAGCTCAAGGCCAGCCGTACTGTCGGCAACCAATGGTTGATTGAAGACGGCTTGAAGGCAGGCGATCGCCTGATCACTGAAGGGCTGCAATTCGTCAGACCTGGTGTTGAAGTCAAGGCCACTGAAGCCACCAACGTCAACGCCAAGAGCCCGGTCCCCGCACAGGCAGCCAAAGTCGCTGTCGGCGGCAAAGGGGAGTAAACCATGTCGAAATTTTTTATCGACCGTCCGATTTTCGCCTGGGTAATTGCCCTGGTGATCATGCTGGTCGGGGCTTTATCGATCCTCAAGCTGCCCATCAACCAATACCCGAGCATTGCGCCTCCGGCCATTGCGATCTCCGTGACTTACCCTGGCGCGTCTGCACAAACCGTGCAGGACACCGTGGTGCAGGTGATCGAGCAACAGCTCAACGGTATCGACAACCTGCGTTATGTCTCGTCGGAAAGTAACTCCGACGGCAGCATGACCATTACCGCGACCTTCGAGCAGGGCACCAGCTCCGATACCGCGCAGGTTCAGGTCCAGAACAAACTGAACCTGGCCACCCCACTGCTGCCGCAAGAAGTGCAGCAGCAGGGTATCCGCGTGACCAAGTCGGTGAAAAACTTCCTGATGGTCATCGGTGTGGTGTCGCGTGACGGCAGCATGACCAAGGACGACCTGTCCAACTACATCGTGTCGAACATGCAGGATCCGATCTCGCGGACCGCCGGTGTCGGTGACTTCCAGGTCTTCGGTGCCCAGTACGCGATGCGGATCTGGCTCGACCCGGCCAAGTTGAACAACTTCAACCTGACCCCGGTGGACGTGAAAACCGCCATCGCGGCGCAGAACGTCCAGATCTCGTCCGGTCAACTCGGCGGCTTGCCCGCCCTGCCCGGCCAGCAACTGAACGCTACGATCATCGGCAAGACCCGCCTGCAGACTGCCGAGCAGTTCAAGGAAATCCTGCTCAAGGTCAACAAGGACGGCTCGCAGGTTCGCCTCAAAGACGTCGCCGAAGTAGGCCTGGGTGGCGAGAACTATAGCGTCAGCGCCCAGTTCAACGGCAGCCCGGCTTCCGGTCTGGCGGTGAAGCTGGCCAACGGTGCCAACGCCCTCGACACCGCCAAGGCCCTGCGCAAAACCATCGATGACCTGAAGCCGTTCTTCCCGCAAGGGATGGAAGTGGTGTTCCCGTACGACACCACCCCGGTGGTGACCGAGTCGATCAAGGGTGTGGTTGAAACCCTGGTCGAAGCGATCGTGCTGGTGTTCCTGGTGATGTTCCTGTTCCTGCAGAACTTCCGCGCCACCGTCATCACCACGATGACCGTGCCGGTGGTATTGCTGGGTACATTCGGGATCCTCGCGGCATTCGGCTTCAGCATCAACACCCTGACCATGTTCGGCATGGTGCTGGCCATCGGCTTGTTGGTGGACGATGCCATCGTCGTGGTGGAAAACGTCGAACGGGTCATGAGCGAAGAAGGCCTGTCACCCAAGGAGGCCACCAAGAAATCCATGGGGCAGATCCAGGGTGCGCTGGTCGGTATTGCTCTGGTGCTGTCCGCGGTACTGCTGCCGATGGCGTTCTTCAGTGGCTCCACCGGTGTGATCTACAAGCAGTTCTCGATCACCATCGTTTCGGCCATGGCCTTGTCGGTGCTGGTTGCATTGATCTTCACCCCGGCGCTTTGCGCCACCATGCTCAAAGCGATTCCGAAAGGCGAGCACGGCACGCCGAAACGCGGCTTCTTCGGCTGGTTCAACCGCAACTTCGACCGTGGCGTCAAAAGCTACGAGCGCGGCGTCGGCAACATGCTCGCTTACAAGGCTCCGTACCTGCTGGCGTACCTGATTATCGTGGTCGGCATGATCTGGCTGTTCACCCGCATTCCAACGGCGTTCCTGCCGGAAGAAGACCAGGGCGTACTGTTTGCCCAGGTGCAAACCCCGGCCGGTTCCAGCTCCCAGCGCACGCAAGTGGTCGTGGATGAAATGCGCGAGTTCCTGCTGCGTCCGAGCAAGGATGGCGGCGAAGGCGATGCAGTGGCCTCGGTGTTTACCGTGACCGGCTTCAACTTCGCCGGCCGTGGCCAGAGTTCGGGCATGGCGTTCATCATGCTCAAACCATGGGACGAACGTAACGCCGACAACAGCGTGTTCAAACTGGCGGCCCGTGCCCAACAGCACTTCTTTACCTTCCGCGACGCCATGGTGTTTGCCTTTGCGCCACCAGCGGTACTGGAACTGGGTAACGCCACCGGTTTCGACGTATTCCTTCAGGACCGTGCCGGCATCGGTCACAACAAGCTGATGGAAGCCCGTAACCAGTTCCTCGGCATGGCGGCGCAAAGCAAGGTCCTGTCGCAAGTCCGTCCGAACGGCCTGAATGACGAGCCGCAGTACCAGCTGGAAATCGACGATGAGAAGGCCAGCGCCCTGGGCGTGACCCTCACCGACATCAACAACACCCTGTCGATTGCCCTGGGCAGTAGCTATGTGAACGACTTCATCGACCGCGGTCGTGTGAAGAAGGTTTACGTGCAAGGCCTGCCCGGCGCTCGCATGAGCCCTGAAGACCTGAAGAAGTGGTACGTGCGCAACAGCGCCGGCACCATGGTTCCGTTCTCGGCGTTCGCCAGGGGTGAATGGATCTACGGTTCACCGAAACTGGCCCGTTACAACGGCGTGGAAGCGATAGAAATCCTCGGTGCCCCGGCGCCCGGCTATTCCACCGGTGAGGCCATGGCCGAAGTCGAAGCCCTGGCCAAGAAACTGCCGGCCGGTGTCGGTATTTCCTGGACCGGTCTGTCGTACGAGGAACGTCTGTCCGGCTCGCAAGCACCAGCGCTGTACGCCTTGTCGCTGTTGATGGTGTTCCTGTGTCTGGCGGCGTTGTATGAAAGCTGGTCGATCCCGATCGCGGTCATGCTGGTCGTGCCGCTGGGGATCATCGGTGCGCTGATGGCGACCAGCCTGCGCGGCCTGTCCAACGACGTGTATTTCCAGGTGGGGCTGTTGACCACCATCGGTCTGGCGGCGAAAAACGCCATTCTGATCGTCGAGTTCGCCAAGGAACTGCATGAGCAAGGGCGTAGCCTGCGCGATGCAGCGATCGAAGCCTGCCGGATGCGTCTGCGACCGATCATCATGACCTCGCTCGCATTCGTGCTCGGCGTGGTACCGCTGGCCATTTCCACGGGCGCAGGTTCGGGTAGCCAACATGCGATCGGTACCGGGGTGATTGGCGGTATGCTCACGGCCACGATCCTGGCGATCTTCTGGGTTCCGTTGTTCTTCGTCACCGTGTCGTCCATGGGCCAGCGCAAAGTCGCCAACCAGGATGACGCCATTGAAACTCCTCAAGAGGCTGGCTAATGAGCAAGTCGCTACTCTCCCTGGCAGTCACCGCTTTCGTGCTGAGTGGCTGCTCGCTGATACCCGATTATCAGCGGCCTGAAGCACCGGTGGCGGGCCAATACCCGCAAGGCCCGGCGTATTCGCCGGCCCAGGCGCCCAACCAGGCCGCCGCCGAACAGGGCTGGAAGCAGTTTTTCCACGACCCGGCGCTGCAACAGGTGATTCAGACCGCGCTCGAGAACAACCGTGACCTGCGTGTCGCGGCGCTGAACATCGACGCTTATGCGGCTCAATACCGCATCCAGCGCGCCGACCTGTTCCCGGCGGTTTCGGCCACCGGCAGCGGCAGTCGTCAGCGGGTTCCGGCACGGGCCTCGCAAACCGGCGAAGCGAACATCAACAGTTCCTACTCGGCCACCGTCGGCATCAGCGCCTACGAACTCGACCTGTTCGGTCGGGTGCGCAGCCTGAGCGAAGAGGCCCTGCAGAAGTACTTCGCCACTGAAGAAGCACGGCGCAGCACGCAGATCAGTCTGGTGGCCAGCGTGGCCAATGCCTATCTGACCTGGCAGGCCGACAAGGAACTGCTGAAACTGACCCAGGAAACCCTCGGTGCCTTCGAGGAGAGCTACAAGCTCACCTCGCGCAGCAACGAAGTGGGCGTAGCCTCGGCGCTGGATCTGGCCCAGTCACGTACCTCGGTGGAAAACGCCCGTGCGCAACAGGCCAAGTACACCCGTCAGGTCGCCCAGGATGAAAACAGCCTGGTGTTGCTGCTCGGCACCGGCATCCCGGCCAATCTGCAAGCAGCCAAGCCACTGTCGGACGACCTGCTGAGCGACGTGCCGGCCGGCCTGCCGTCGGACTTGCTGCAACGTCGCCCGGACATCCTCCAGGCCGAATACAACCTCAAGGCCGCCAACGCCAACATCGGCGCGGCGCGGGCTGCATTCTTCCCGAGCATCAGCCTGACCGCCAATGCCGGCTCCCTGAGCCCGGACCTGTCCGGTCTGTTCAAGGGTGGTTCGGGCACCTGGTTGTTCCAGCCGCAAATCAACCTGCCGATCTTCAACGCCGGCAGCCTGCGTGCCAGCCTGGATTACTCCAAGATCCAGAAAGACATCAGCGTGGCGAACTACGAGAAGTCCATTCAAACGGCCTTCCAGGAAGTCGCCGATGGCCTGGCCGCACGTCAGACCTACACCGAGCAGTTGCAGGCTCAGCGTGATTTCGTCAGCGCCAACCAGGACTACTACCGTCTGGCCGAGCGTCGTTATCGCATCGGGGTCGACAGCAACCTGACCTTCCTCGACGCCCAGCGCCAGCTGTTCAGTGCCCAACAGGCGCTGATCACCGACCGCCTGGCGCAGCTGACCAGCGCGGTCAACCTGTACAAGGCATTGGGCGGTGGCTGGAATGAACAGACGGCGAAGAACGAGCCGTTGAAAGAAGAAGCGCCGAAGATGAAGTTGTTCTGATAGCGCCGTAAACACGAAGCCCACCGTTTGGTGGGCTTTTTGTTGGTCGTGAAAAAAACCAGCCTGTTCGCTTCACCCTCCGACTCCATTGACCAGAAACACCGGCTCTTCCAGATAATCGAGCCCCAAGCGGTTTTCGAACATTTCGTCGCGTAACGCTGCGGTCGTGAAACTGCCCAGGCCCAGCGCGGTGGCCAGCAGGGAAAAGGTCTGACTCAGATGCCCGGCATCCATCAGCGCCACCCGCAGTGCGCGGCTGAATTCGTATTTCCAGGCCATTCGCTCGACCCGCGCCGTGGAAACGAACACCGCTGCCGCATCCTTGATCCACGCCTGTCCACCACAAGCCTCGCTGATCCAGGCTCGCGGATCTTCCAAGGAAATCAGCTCAAGCCCATGACGGCGTACCGAATAGTGGTAAAGCCCCCGCTCGAAACCCTGCACGTTCATCAGCACCGCATACACCTCGGTGCCCTGCAGCGAACCGCCGGCCGGCGAGGTTTTCTTCAGGAAATAGTCACCCATGCGGTTGTGCTGCACGACGGTCGCGCCCCAGGTGTAGTAGAGCAACAAAGACAGTTGTTCCGAACTCAACGGCTGATCACTGAAGGTTCGCGACGTACGGCGATTGCACAGCGAGTCCAGCAGCGTCGGCTGAGCAATCGCACAGGCAGGCAGCAGCGGGTTTTCCAGGGCGATGAACGGATGGGACCAATAGTCCTTGAACGCCGACGGCTGAGGTTGCGCCGAGGCCTTTTGCTCCAGCTCCGTTTCCAGCTCGGCAACGCTGATGTAGGGCGTGTGCGAGCCGGTCCGGGTACTCAGGTAAAACTCCAGCGCTGCATCCCAACGGGTCCAAAGGTTGAGCGAATGCTTACCCTGGTTATACGTGACCGAACCCGATTGATTCACCACGGGCAGCAAAACACCATGGCTGACCAGTGTTCTCAGAAACGCCAGGTTGTCGTCCTGTGCAGGACTTTGCAAAACACCCGGCAGCAACAAGGCACTTTCCAGCGTTTGCGGGCTCAGGAAATGGCGCAGTAACGGCAGCAACGTCACGCCAAACTCCAGGCTCAGGTCTCGTTGCCGATCCCGAATAAAAAACGACTCCGTCCCGATGCTGAGCCAGGTGCTCTCCCTGAGTCGCAAAGGAGTCTGCGCATCCTCCGCCAGGGCCTCTTGCGCGCCCTGTTGATCACGGCCCCGCCAGAACAGGGCCTTGGGCTTCAAGGATTTGATGGCTTTGATCAACGTCAGCAGCTCCGCGTCATCGGTTCTGCGGGAAATATCCCACTCCAGGGTGATCGCTTTCACCGGGGATGAGGCGAACAGTTGGCGCAAGATATCCCAATCCCGCTGCGGATGGCCGGTGTGAACCTCAATCAATCGGTCCAGCGGCAACGAACGCAAATAGTCGTTCAGGTCATACCCCTGGGTTCTGGCGGTCGCCATCGCGCTGTCCAGATCCAGCAGGAAACCCGCCCCGCTGCGCTCCACCACACTGGAGATGAATTCACCTTCGGGCAGTTCTTCTCCACCCGGCAATGAAAACAACCGCGGCGCGTTTTCCAGCACCAGCAGTGTGGCCGTGAGCTCGCGCAATTCGATGGCATTGGCCACCACCGTGTCAGCCACCTCTTGGGCCAGGGTCGGCAAAATGAAATGCTGCGTGTCGCCACCGTGGAAACGCGACCAGGAAATATGCTCGGCCAGCCACGGCGAGCGGGTTTTGTCGCACAGTCTCCGCGTCATGTTCAGAAATTCGCGATCCATCGCGATGCCCACACTGCCCAGGGACAAACTGGACGAGTGCAGCAGGCTCGGTACTCGAGCGCTGACGTCAAGTAAACGAGGCTGCAGGATGCAGTGGGTCGGCTGAAACTCGACGTAATCGAAATGGGGCAAACCCTCAGCGAGAATTCGCTCGACCGTCGGGTCAAGTCCATCCTCCGACCGGTCATCCTGTGCCCTGCGCCGTGGCAAATGGTATTCCAGCCCTACTCCGGCCTCGGGATAGGACGAGGCATCAAACATCCCCATGTGAGCCTCCCCGGCTTCAGGCGGTCAGACCCAGCAAGCGTTGTTGCTCAGTATCAGTCCCCGATATCGCCAACAGCCCGGCATATTGGTTTTCCTGCGCTCTGACCTCTTTGGCGAGGTTTTCCAGAAGTTGACGTCCTTGTGGGGTGAATTCAGTGCTGGCCTCAAAGTCCGGCAATGCCTTGATCAAGCCTCGCAGAATGTACAGAAGACGGTTTTGCGCCCGTTGCAGCTCATCGGTCGAACGCGAACGAACCCGCCCCAGGTATTTGACCAACGCGATGTACACGTAAAACGCGTGGAAGTAGCCATAAAAGTCACGCTTCTGCCCCGACCACGGCAAGGTGTACAACGGCTCCCGCGAGGTCTCTTCCTTAACGACCGGGCACGCCTCGACAATGTGATAGAGCAACTGATGGGTGGCCTCATGCACCAGGGACTCTTCCAGATCGAGTATCGAATCATCCCGGCTCGACAACAGGATGATTCCGGTGAAACGGGACGCCGAACAGCTTCGAAATGAACCATCGGGTAAATAGAAAATCGACTTGACCAGTTTTTTGATTTGCTCACGGCAGGCGGGCCATGTGTGCTCTATGCGCAACAGGGCAATATTCACCACATCGCAAAAAAACCGTACGGAGTAACCGCTACGCTCCAACTGTTTGCGGACGGCTTCATCCTCCGGAAACTCATAACTGGGCGGCATTACTATCGCTACCAGCGGATCGACATCAAACCGATGCACAGGGGGGCAATAATGATTCACGCGGGAACTGTCGGATGCTTTGACACGCACTAACATCTCAGGAAATTCGCACAGCATTTTTTCCAGTTCACTACTGTCTTCGGTCTTTTTCGTGATGACCAGATTGGCATAATGAGCGGTCAGTACATTCCACACTTGAAACACCGGATCATTAATAATCAAGCGCTGTTCACGGGTCGGAGGGACGATAAGATCAAATGCCTGCTCAAAAAACTCTGCCAGATGTGGCGCGTTGGGAAACAACTGAAAAAGTTCGGTGTACAGCGCAACAAAGCTGGTGTATCGATTTCGACTGACACGCTCCAGCAAGACTTCAAATCGCGAAGGCTCCGAATCCGCAAGGAAGGTCGTGCCCTGAAATAAATCCTCGACCGAGAGCTCACGTTGACCACTGTTACCGATGTCCATTTCTCAACCTTCCCTTAGGTTGGCGGCAACGGCTTCGCCATTGTCAGACTGGCAATGCCATAACCCAGTTGTTCATAAAGACGACGCGCCGCATCGTTGCGACCAAAGACATGCAACCGCACTTCCTTGCATCCCGCCTGGCTCGCCCATGATTCCAGGGCCAGCAGCGATTGCTTTGCATACCCCTGGCGGCGCTCGCCGGGGTCAATGTAAATATCCAGAATGAAGGCGATCCGACCGGCTCCAGCGTGTCGTTCGGCAACCCATAATTCACCGATGCGCCGCGCTTGATCCTGGATTACCCATAGTTGATTCTTTTCAGTCAATCGCCCTTGCGGCAACAATTGCTCGAAGACGCTCCGTGCCCTTTGCGACGCCTCCTCCTGGCCCCACTCGCCGGCAGCGACCATCCCGTCGCCATATTCAGCAAGCGCTCTGTCGGCGAACGTAACAAAGTCCGCGTCATTCATTGGAGCCAAGGTGACAGACATGCGTCATTCACTCCGTGCCCGAGCGCTTCAGGTCATGAGTCTGATAAGGCCATTCGGCGTACCACCATAAAGCCCACCTTTCGTGGCACGCCAAATGGCATCACCCACCGTTAATCCATGCGCGCTTGTTGCTGCTGGTTCTGTGTATCAAATACCGCGCGTATCCCCAGGTTGCTCCGAATGCTGGAGGAAGCTGCCGTCAGTTTTGCAGCATCAATACCTTTAACCGCTGCGATCTCGTCAGTACTTAAGTGCACGCCAATATTTCTAGCCGCCCCTGCCGGATCACTGTGTAAGGCGGTGGCAAATTTTTCGTCCAGCACGGCCCGTCCCAGAACCGAGGCCAAACGTTCCTGATTGACTTTATTACCCATGGTACTTCTCCTTGTTATTTCGGCATGACGAAAAATATCCCCTGACGAAGCATGAGAGTGTCTTTTGCCCGCCTGAGGATTTTGAATATAGCAAGGCCTCTTTTCTTTTCCAGCCACGCCCATGGCTCTCTTTAAATCTTTTTACGATAACCGACAACACCAATTCTTAAGTTTAACCGGCGATTATTGATCTACCTTTAATAACAGCCAACACTGTAGGAAACGTCTTACAACTAAAGCAATAAACACTTCCATCTAACATCAACAAAACAACAAGGCGCCATTAATAGAACACACCTGCGGATGCGCCTTATCAACCCGAATAACTATGGGATTTTATTAGGAATACCTCGTACCGTCCGCGCCCAGGCTGGCGTCGATTAGTGTTCGTTAATCGCCCAAAACCCCATCCCCCCCAATTGAATCCCCCCGCCCATCCCTCGCACCATTGTCCGCACCTGCATAAATCAATAACAACAAGGTCCGACACCATGACTACGCGCCCTCTGCGCTCCGGCTGATCTCGCCCGCCCCCTTATCCGAATTCGATTTTTTGTCTGCGACCCCTTGGTTGCGGCTGTGTACTGCCTTATCCCTGACAATTAGAGAGACCCGAGTCCATGACTTCCTCCACCACGCAGTATTTGTTCCCCAGTCTGATCGCCATCGCACTGGCCGGCGCGGCCCTGCCCGCCTTGGCCGAGGAAGCAGGCTTTGTCGAAGGTGCCAAGGTCAACCTGAACCTGCGTAACTTCTACATCAACCGTAACTTCACCAATCCGACCAAGAGCCAGGGCAAGGCTGAAGAGTGGACGCAAAGCTTTATCCTCGACGCCAAATCCGGGTTCACCCAGGGCACCGTCGGGTTCGGCATGGACGTGCTGGGGTTGTATTCGGTCAAGCTCGACGGCGGTAAAGGCACCGGCGGTACGCAGTTGCTGCCGCTGGATCACGATGGCCGCCCGGCGGACAACTTCGGTCGCGCCAACGTGGCGTTCAAGGCGAAGTTGTCCCAGACCGAAGTGAAGGTCGGCGAATGGATGCCGGTGCTGCCGATCCTGCGTTCGGACGACGGTCGCTCGCTGCCACAAACCTTCCGTGGCGGCCAGATCACCTCGAAGGAAATCAATGGCCTGACGCTCTACGGCGGCCAGTTCCGCGCCAACAGCCCGCGCGACGACAGCAGCATGAATGACATGTCGATGACCGGCAAAGCGGCGTTCACCTCAGACCGCTTCAACTTCCAGGGCGGTGAATACGTCTTCAACGACAAGCGTACTCAGATCGGCCTGTGGAATGCTGAACTCAAAGACATCTACAGCCAGCAATACGTCAACCTGATCCACACCCAACCGCTGGGCGACTGGACGCTGGGCGCCAATCTCGGGTTCTTCTACGGCAAGGATGACGGCAGCGCCCGGGCGGGCGAGCTGGACAACAAGACCTGGTCGGGTCTGTTCTCGGCCAAATACGGTGGCAACACCTTTTACGTCGGCCTGCAAAAACTCACCGGCGACAACGCCTGGATGCGAGTCAACGGAACCAGCGGCGGCACCCTGGCCAACGACAGCTACAACTCCAGCTATGACAACGCCAGGGAAAAATCCTGGCAAGTGCGCCACGACTACAACTTCGCCGCTCTGGGCGTGCCGGGCCTGACCCTGATGAACCGCTACATCAGCGGCGACAACGTCCACACCGCCACCACCAGCGACGGCAAGGAATGGGGCCGCGAAAGCGAACTGGGTTACACCGTGCAAAGCGGCGCACTCAAAGACCTCAACGTCAAATGGCGCAACTCCACCATCCGCCGTGACTTCAGCAACAACGAGTTCGACGAGAACCGGCTGATCGTCAGCTATCCGATCAGCCTGCTGTAACCCCCAAACCAAATGTGGGAGCGAGCTTGCTCGTTCCCGCATGATTTGTGGCGGACAGTTACTCCCGCGACTCAACCCCCAATTCATCCCACACCGACTCGGCCAGGTGGAACGTCGCGTTGGCCGCCGGAATTCCGCAATAGATCGCGCTCTGCATGATCACTTCCTTGATCTCGCCACGGGTTACGCCATTGTTGGCGGCGGCGCGCAGGTGCAGTTTGAGTTCTTCGTTGCGGTTCATGCCGATCAGCATGGCGATGGTGATCAGGCTGCGGGTATGGCGCGGCAGGCCCGGACGGGTCCAGATGTCGCCCCAGGCGTGGCGGGTGATCATCTCCTGGAACTCCGAGTTGAACTCGGTCAGCGCGTTCAGGCTGCGGTCGACGTGGGCGTCACCGAGCACTGCGCGACGGACTTTCATGCCCTCGTCGTAACGTTGTTTCTCGTCCACAAAAAATTCCTCAATGACCTGAAAGAAACGCCAGCACCCGCTCGCTGAACGCAGCGCCGGCCTGGACGTTGGACAGGTGCGCGGCGTAGAACTCGGCGTACTCGGCGCCCCGCACATGTTCCTGAATGAAATGCCCGCCGGACGGTGGCGTTACCGCGTCTTCAGTACCGGCGATCACCAGTAGCGGCACCTTGATCGAGGACAACTGATCACGGAAATCGGCATCGCGCACCGCCGCGCAATTGGCCGCGTAACCTTCAGGCGAGGTAGCCGCGAGCATGTCGGTGATCTGCTTCGCCGCTGCCGGATTGGCAGCGGAAAAATCCGGGGTAAACCAGCGTGCAATCGACGCATCACGCAATGCCACCATTGCCGCCGCGCCGTCACGCAGAACGGTTTCAATCCGTGGGTTCCACACTGATGGATCGCCGATTTTCGCCGCGGTATTGCACACGATCAGTTTGTTCAAACGCTGACCGGCATTGATCCCCAGCCATTGGCCGATCAACCCGCCCATGGACAGACCGCAGAAATGCGCGCGCTCGATGTGCAACGCATCCAGCAGCGCCAGCACGTCGCGGCCCAGTTGCTCGATGCTGTACGGCCCTGGCGTCACCAATGACTTGCCGTGACCACGGGTGTCAAAACGCAGCACCCGAAAATGCTCGGTGAACGCCGGGATCTGCGCGTCCCACATGTGCAGGTCGGTGCCCAGTGAGTTGGACAGCACCAGTACCGGCGCATCCACCGGTCCATCGAGTTGCGGCCCTTGAATTTGGTAGTGCAGTTCGCCATCGGCGAGTTGTACGAATGCCACAGCAGTCTCCTTCAGGCAGTCAACGCAAAATGTTCAGCCACCGCTCGCTCGACCCAGGTATGGGCCTGACCGAGGTAATGGGCGGGGTCCAGCAGATGATCGAGTTCAGCGTCCGACAACTCGGCGGTCACTTGCGGCTCATCGCCGAGTACCGCGCGCAGATGACGTTGCTCGGCCACAGCACGCTTGCAGCATTGCTCCAGCAGATGATGCGCGGTGTCGCGACCGACCCGTTGCGCCAGGACGATGCTCACGGCTTCGGCGAGCACCAGGCCCTGGGTCAGGTCGAGGTTGCGGGTCATGCGCATCGCGTCCACTTCCAGTCCGTCGGCCACCAACAGCGCTTGCTGCAGGCTGCCCGACACCAAGCAGCAGATCTCCGGCAGGGTTTCCCATTCGGCATGCCACAGGCCCAGGCTGCGCTCGTGTTCCTGGGGCATCGCGCTGAACAAAGTCGAAAGCAAACCCGGCACCCGCGTCGCCGCACCGATCAGCACCGCCGCGCCCACCGGGTTGCGTTTGTGCGGCATGGTCGAGGAACCGCCCTTGCCCGGCGCCGACGGTTCGAACACTTCGCCGGCTTCGGTCTGCATCAACAGGCTGATGTCGCGGCCGAGTTTGCCGAGGCTGCCGGCGATCAAGCCAAGCACCGCGCCGAACTCCACCAGACGATCACGCTGGGTGTGCCAGGGTTGTTCCGGCAAGGTCAGTTGCAGTTCCGCGGCCAAGACTTCGGCAATCGGCATCGCCTGATCGCCAAGGGCTGCGAGGGTGCCGGAGGCGCCACCGAATTGCAGCACCAGCAGGCGCGGCTTGAGTTCCAGCAGACGCTGGCGGCTACGAGTCACGGCGCCCAGCCAACCGGCGATCTTCATGCCGAGGGTGACCGGCGTCGCGTGTTGCAACCAGGTGCGTCCGGCCAGCGGCGTGGCGACGTATCGCTTGGCCTGGGTCGCGAGGGTTTCCCCCAACTGCGCCAGATCAGCTTCGATCAGTTGCAGCGCGCGGCGCAATTGCAACACCAGGCCAGTGTCCATCACGTCCTGGCTGGTCGCGCCCAGATGCACGTAGCGCTCGGCTTCGGCATCGCTTTTGGCGATCTGCTTGCCCAGGGCCTTGACCAAAGGGATCGCCGAATTGCCCGCCGTGGCAATCGCCTCGCCGAGGGCGGCGAAGTCATAATGCTCAGCCCGGCAGGCCGCTTCGATAGACACGACAGCCGCTTGCGGAATCAGGCCAACCCGCGCTTCGGCCCGGGCCAGTGCGGCTTCGAAATCAAGCATGGCCTGAACCCGGCCCTGATCGCAGAACACCTCACGCATGTCGCGTGCGGTGAAGTAGGCATCGAACAATTGATTGCCCGGTCGCTGATTCATAAACAGTCCTTGCAGGCGAGGGCCAGTACGGCCCCCGCAGAAAGATCAAAGGTCGTTTTCCAGATACTTCGGCTGTTTCGGCAGACGCAGGCTGAACAGGAACGCCACCGCCATCATCACCGTCACGTACCAGTAGAACGAGTTTTCCATGCCTGCGGCTTTAAGGCTCAGGGCTACATATTCCGCCGAGCCGCCGAAGATCGCGTTGGCCACCGCATACGCCAGGCCTACACCCAAGGCGCGCACTTCTGGCGGGAACATTTCGGCTTTCACCAGACCGCTGATCGAGGTGTAGAAACTGACGATCGCCAGCGCCACGGTAATCAGCACAAACGCCAGGAACGGACTGCTGACACTTTTCAGGCTCAACAGGATCGGTACGGTGAACAACGTCCCGAGGGCGCCGAACCAGAGCATCGAATTGCGCCGGCCAATCTTGTCGGCGAGCATGCCGAACAGCGGCTGCATGCACATATAAAGGAACAGTGCACCGGTCATGATGTAGCTGGCGGTCTTGGCGTGCATGCCAGCGGTGTTCACCAGGTACTTCTGCATGTACGTGGTGAAGGTGTAGAAAATCAGCGAACCGCCGGCGGTGTAACCCAGCACGGTGATGAAGGCTGCCTTGTGATCGCGGAACAGCGCACCAATGCTGCCGGCATCCTTGCTTTCGCGCATTTCCTTACTGCTGGTTTCCTTGAGCGCACGACGCAGGAACAATGAAATCAACGCAGCCACTGCACCCACCACGAACGGAATCCGCCAGCCGTAGGCACGCAACTCATCCTCATTGAGGAACTGCTGCAGGATCACCACCAGCGACACCGCCAGCAACTGTCCGCCAATCAGCGTCACGTACTGGAACGACGCGAAGAACCCGCGCTGGCCCTTGAGGGCGACTTCGCTCATGTAAGTCGCGGTGGTGCCGTATTCGCCGCCCACCGACAAGCCCTGCAGCAAGCGCGCGAACAGCAGCAGGATCGGCGCCCAGACACCGATACTGTTGTAGGTCGGCAGGCAAGCGATGAGTAGCGAACCGAAGCACATCATCAGAATCGAGATCAGCATCGAATTCTTGCGCCCGTGCTTGTCCGCCAGCCGACCGAAAATCCAGCCGCCGATGGGGCGCATCAGAAACCCGGCGGCAAACACGCCCGCGGTGTTGACCAACTGCACCGTGGGGTTATCGGACGGAAAAAAGGCCGGGGCAAAGTAGATCGCACAGAAGGCGTAGACGTAGAAGTCGAACCACTCGACCAGATTGCCGGACGAGGCGCCGACAATCGCAAAGATTCTTTTGCTGCGTTCTTCACCGGTGTAGACAGCTGTGGAGGTTGTCATTGTTTTTTCACTCTGTGGGGACCGTGAGAGTCTAGACATATTTCGCAATAGTCCCGTTCCGCAGATGCATGACCTGAGAGCAATGCAATCTCTGTGGCGAGGGAGCTTGCTCCCTCGCCACAAGAACAACGATCACTCAATAATCGAAGAACACCGTTTCCGCATCCGTCCCCTGCAGAATCACATTCCACTGATAAACACCCGCAGCATCCTGCTTCGCCAACAAGGTGCCACGACGTTCGGCGGGCACGCATTCGAGCAGTGGGTCCGCCACGTTGGCTGGCTCACCATCGAAGTAAATCCGCGTCAGCAAGTGCTTCACCAACCCGCGAGCAAACACCAGCACCACCAGGTGCGGCGCCTGGGTCGTGCCCTTCAGGCCTTCCACAGTGCCCGGCTTGATCGTGGTAAAACGAAAGCGCCCTTGCGCATCCACCGGCACCCGGCCAAACCCTTCGAAGTTCGGGTCCAGGGGCTTGTCCTGATCGTCTTCGGGGTGGTCGTACTTGCCAGCGGCGTTGGCTTGCCAGACTTCGAGCATGGCGTCGTTGACGAAGTCGCCATTGCCGTCGACGACTTGCCCGGTGATCGCCACACGCTCGCCAAGAGTCTGTTCAACGGTCAAGTCTTCACGGTTCAGCCAGGTCAGGCCGATGTGGTAGTACGGTCCGACGGTGTGGGACGTGGTCGCGTTCAGCGTCATCTTATTTCTCCATCGGCGTGGCGTCGCGGCCGCGCAAAACGATGTCCCAACGATAAGCGAGGGCATAGGAAGGGATGGTTTTTTCCAGATCGAAACTGGCGATCAGGCGCTCTTTGGCGCTGGTATCGGGCACGCAGTTGTAGATCGGGTCGTAAGCCAGCAACGGGTCACCCGGGAAATACATCTGGGTCACCAGGCGCGTCAGAATGCTCGGCCCGAACAGGGAGAAATGGATGTGCGCCGGACGCCAGGCATTGTGGTGGTTACCCCACGGGTAGGCGCCAGGCTTGATGGTCTGGAATTGATACCAGCCATCGGCGTCGGTCACGGTGCGGCCGGTACCGGTGAAGTTCGGGTCCATCGGTGCGTCGTGCAGATCGCGGGCATGGTTGTAACGACCGGCGGCGTTAGCCTGCCAGATCTCCACCAGAATGCCCGGCACCGGCAGACCGTCTTCATCCAGCACACGGCCGTGGATGATGATCCGTTCACCCAATGGCTCGCCCGAGTGCTGGGCGGTCAAGTCGTTGTCCCGCTCCTGAATACGCTCGGCGCCGATGGTCGGGCCGGTGATTTCCGACAGCGAATGAGGCAAAAACACCAACGGCTTGGACGGCGAGCGAAGGTTGGTGGATTGATAAGGAGGGTGCAGGTATTCCGGCTGAGTGCCCGCCTGCGGGCGACGGTAACCTGGTTTGTCAGTCATTGCGCTTTCCTCAATTCTTATTAGTCGCTTCTGTGCGTCAGACCCGTTCGATCGCCAGGGCCAGGCCCTGACCGACACCGACACACATGGTCGCCAAGCCTTTCTTGCCGCCCGTCTTTTCCAGTTGATGCAGTGCAGTCAGTACCAGACGCGCACCGCTCATGCCCAGCGGATGGCCCAAGGCAATGGCGCCACCGTTCGGGTTAACCTGGGCCGCGTCATCCGCCAATCCGAGTTCACGCAGCACCGCCAGACCCTGGCTGGCGAAGGCTTCGTTGAGTTCGATCACGTCGAAATCGTTGACCGCCACGCCCAGGCGCTCAGTCAATTTACGCACCGCCGGCACCGGGCCGATACCCATCACCCGTGGTGCGACGCCGGCGCTGGCCATGCCGAGCACTTTGGCGCGGGCGGTCAGGCCGTGTTTTTTCACGGCTTCGGCCGAAGCCAGGATCAGCGCTGCAGCACCGTCGTTCACACCGGAGGCATTGCCGGCGGTGACGGTTTTGTCGGGGCCGTTGACCGGTTTGAGTTTGGCCAGGGTCTCGAGTGTAGTGTCGGCACGAGGATGTTCGTCCTGGCTGACCACTGTTTCACCCTTCTTGTGGGCAATGCGCACTTCAACGATTTCTTCGGCGAAAAATCCTGCGGCTTGCGCGGCGGCTGTCCGTTGCTGACTGCGCAGTGCGAAAGCGTCCTGATCCTCGCGGGAAACCTGGTAATCGTCGGCCACGTTATCGGCGGTTTGCGGCATTGCATCGACGCCGTACTGGGCTTTCATCAGCGGGTTGATGAATCGCCAGCCGATGGTGGTGTCTTCCAGCTTCATGTTGCGCGAAAACGCCGCGTCCGCCTTGCCCATCACGAATGGCGCGCGGGACATCGATTCGACGCCACCGGCAATCGCCAGCTCCATCTCACCGCTGGCGATGGCCCGAAACGCAGTGCCGATAGCGTCCATGCCCGAAGCGCAGAGGCGATTGAGGGTGACGCCAGGAATGGTTTCCGGCAGCCCCGCCAGCAGCAACGCCATGCGAGCCACGTTGCGGTTGTCTTCGCCGGCCTGGTTGGCGCAACCGAGGAACACCTCGTCCACCGCGTTCCAGTCCACCGACGGGTTGCGCGCCATCAGCGCCTTGATCGGCACCGCGGCCAGGTCATCGGCGCGAACCGCCGACAGGCCACCGCCGAAACGGCCGATGGGGGTACGAATCGCGTCACAGATATAAACGTCACGCATCAGGCTTCTCCGGGTGCTTGGCCGTGGGCCGCCGCAGTGCGGGCTTCCAGATCACGCAGCGCGGTCAATTCGACTTCGGTTGGCTCGGCAGTGTTTTCAACGGTGTCGGCAAAACGAATCGCCCAACCGGTGGCCGCGATCACTTGCTCGCGGGTCACCCCTGGGTGCAACGCGGTGACCACGAATTCATGGGTGCCGGCTTCGGGTTCCATGATGCACAGGTCGGTAATAATGCCGACAGGACCGGCGCCCGGCAGGCCGAGACGTTTGCGCGAATCACCGCCCTCGCCATGACCAACCGAGGTAATGAAGTCGAGCTTGTCGACGAACGAACGCGCCGACTGCTTGAGGATGATCAGCACGCTCTTGGCGGAACCGGCGATCTCCGGCGCGCCACCTGCACCCGGCAGGCGAACTTTTGGCTGATGGTAGTCGCCGACTACCGTGGTGTTGATGTTGCCGAAGCGATCGACTTGCGCGGCGCCGAGGAAGCCGACGTCAATACGCCCGCCCTGCAGCCAGTAGCGAAAAATCTCGCCGGTCGGGACGACGGTGTCGGCGGTTTCCGCCAGCTCACCGTCACCGATCGACAATGGCAGTACGCTTGGCTTGGCACCGATCGGACCCGATTCGTAGATCAGGACTACATCGGGCGAGGACGTCAGTCGCGCCAGGTTGGCGGCTTTCGACGGCAGGCCGATACCAACGAAGCACACCGAACCGTTTTTCAGGCGGCGGGCGGCGGCGACGGTCATCATTTCATTGGTGGTGTAAGTCATTACTTGGCCTCCGAAGCAGCGGCCAGCTTGGCCTGGAACTCGCTGAAGTCAGCGCAGCCGTGGATGTACTCGTTGATCCACGCGGTGAAGGTTTCACGGTCGCGGGCAATCGGGTCCCAGGCCTGGTAGAAGCGGTTGTCACGCTCGGTGTAACCGTGGGCGTAGGACGGATGCGCGCCGCCCGGTACGTGGCAGACCGCGCTCAGAGCCCAGGTCGGCAGCACGCAAGCGTTCATCGGTGCATTGAGGTCATCGACGATTTCTTCGACGGTGACGATGCAACGCTTGGCCGCCAGCGCCGCTTCTTTCTGCACCCCGAGAATGCCCCAGAGCAGCACGTTGCCTTGGCGGTCGGCTTTCTGCGCGTGAATCACGGTGATGTCCGGGCGCACCGACGGCACCGCCGCCAGCACTTCGCCGGTGAACGGGCACGTGACGGTCTTGATCAGCGGGTTGACCTTCGGCAGGTCGGAACCGGCGTAGGCTCGCAGCACCGCGAACGGTAAGCCCGAAGCGCCCGCGACGTAGGCATTGGCCAGGTCGGCGTGGCTGTGCTCTTCGATTTCCAGCGCATGCGGCCACTGCCGCTCGACTGCGTCGCGCAGACGGTGCAGCGAACCGACGCCAGGGTTGCCGCCCCAGGAGAAAATCAGTTTGCGAGCACAACCGGCACCGATCAACTGGTCGTAGATCAGGTCAGGCGTCATCCGCACCAGGGTCAGATCTTTCCTGCCCTGGCGAATGATTTCGTGACCGGCCGCCGTAGGAATCAGGTGAGTGAAGCCTTCGAGCGCGACGGTATCGCCGTCGTTGACGAACTGCTTCACCGCGTCATGCAGCGAAAGGATTTCAGCCATGGGGCAGGCTCCCGTTTTGTTATGAACCGACAGTGTGGGAAAAAGGCGCCGATGCGCAGCGCCGGAATGACTGAAGATTAAGCCCCTGGAACAACCCAAACAATCCGATAATCGACTGAGTGTTCGTTTATCGAACAGATTGTTACCTCGCTACCGATCCCAAAAAAGCATTTCAGATCGTTCCCACGCTCGGCGTGGGAACGATCACTCTCAAGCCGGATCAGGTCGCATCCGCATGGCTGACCATGCCCTTGATCACCACCGCCGTGGTCGCCAACGCGGCCGGAATCACCAGCGCCGTCAACACCTGCTCGAAGTTCCAGCCCAGGCCCAGCAACGTCGCGCCCATCCACGCCCCGAGGATCGCGCCGAAGCGGCCAATCCCAAGCATCCACGACACACCGGTCGCCCGCCCTTGCGTCGGGTAAAAACGCGCCGCCAGCGACGGCATTGCCGATTGCGCGCCGTTGACACACATCCCGGCCACCAGCACCAGGGTCGCCAGCACGGCGATGTTGCCCAGGCTCTGCCCTACCGCGTAGGCAAACACCCCAGCCAATAGGTAGAAAGTGCCGATGACCTTGTGCGGATTGAACCGGTCCATCGCCCAACCCACGCCCACTGCGCTCAACACCCCACCGAGCTGGAACAGCGCACCAATGAATGCGGCCTGCTCCATGCTCGCGCCGCTGTCACGCATCAGCGTCGGCAACCAACTGGTCAGCAGATAAACAATCACCAGCCCCATGAAGTACGTCAGCCAAAGCAACAATGTGCCGGTGCTGTAAGTGCCGGAGAAGATCACCGCGAACACATTGCGTGCCTTCACGGTTTTCTGTTCCGGCACGCTGAAGCTCGAAGCCTGGGCCACCAGCGCTGGGTCGATCGGTGCCAGGGCCTTGCGCACTTTGTCGGTACCGCGATTGCGCACCACCAGATAACGCGCCGATTCTGGCAACCACAACAGCAAAACGACGGTGAGCATCAGCGGCAGAATCCCGCCGATCATCAACAGGCTGTGCCAGCCGAAGGCCGGGATCAGTTTGGCCGAGATGAAACCGCCCCCGGCCATGCCGAGGTTGAAGCCGCAAAACATGCTGGTCACCAGCAGGGATTTCTTGCGTTCCGGGGTGTATTCGGACAGCAGCGTGGTCGCGTTCGGCATGCCGGCGCCCAGGCCCAGGCCGGTGAGGAAACGCAGCACCAGCAGTTGATCGACATTGGTGCTGTAAGCCGATGCCAGGCTGAACGCACCGAACAACAACACCGCGCCTACCAGTACGACTTTTCGCCCGAAGCGGTCAGCCAACGGCCCGGAACCCAAGGCGCCAAAGACCATGCCGATCAGTGCCGCACTCATCACCGGGCCGAGGCTGGCACGATCGATGCCCCAGTCCTGGGACAATGCCGGCGCGATAAACCCCATGGCCGCGGTGTCGAGGCCATCGAGGAAGACAATCAGGAAACACAGGATCACCACCCGCCATTGGTAGCGCGAAATGGGTTGAGCGTTGATGAAGGACTGCACGTCGAGGCAGTTCCCTACAGCAGACTGAGGCTGGTTCATTATTTTTATTCCACGCAAAGAACGCAGTCGAACAAGTGCCAGCCGAGGCTGACGCTGTCACAAGAAAAGAAGGTCGGGATCAGGCGATCCGGTTTCGGCAGCTAAGCCGGTGGGAACAGCGACAGTGGGGAAACGTGCACATGACGATGCCTCTTCTCATTATTATTGGGTCGTCGTCCGGCAACCGGCCGAGGGCCAGCAGCGCCGGATGACGCTGCCGCGACATTAATGATCCGAGAGAAACAGCGTCAATTCGATAAACGCGACTCTGTGCGTTTATCGAACAGCTTAGGCGAACAGCTGCGCACTCAAGTCGCGGCTGGCACTCAACAGACCTGGCAGGAAACGTTGCTCCAGCTCGCTGCGGCTGACCCGGCCGGCATGGGTGCTGACGTTCAGCGCCGCCACTACCTGGCCAGAAGCGTCATACACCGGCACGGCAATCGAGCGCAGGCCTTGCTCCAGTTCCTGATCGACGATGCACCAGCCTTGTCGCCGTACTTCTTGAAGGCATTCGAGCAAGGCTTCGGGGGTATGCAGGGTGCGACTGGTCTTGGCTTGCAAGTCTGCATGGTCGAGGTATTCGCGCAGCGACGTGTCGTCCAGCGCGGCGAGCAGAATCCGGCCCATGGAGGTGCAATAGGCCGGCAAGCGCCCACCCACCGAGAGGTCGACGGAAATCAGCCGCTGGGTAGTCGCCGAGCGCGCAATGTACAAAATGTCATCGCCCTCCAGCGTGGCCATGTTGCAGGCCTCGTGCAGTTGCTCGCTCATGCGGTCCAGGTACGGCTGGGCAGACACCGCCAGTGGAGTCGACGACAGATAGGCATGGCCCAGGGTCAAGACTTTGGGCAGCAGCGAATAGGTGCGCCCGTCGGTGGTGGCGTAGCCGAGCTTGATCAGCGTATGCAGGCAACGTCGCACAGCGGCGCGGGGAATTTCCGTGCGGTGGCTGATCTGTGCAATGGTCAGGTGCCGCTTGCGCTCCTGGAACGCTTGCACCACCGCCAGGCCACGGGCCAGGGAAGTCATGAAATCCGGGTCACCGGTCAGGGCCTGGATTCGCTTGGCGGGCGAGGCGACGATCGGCGGCGCCACTGAAGCGAAGGAATTGCGCATTTGATCGTTCATATCAGGTTCCCCACACGGATCAGCGACTATTACAAGCGGCCCCGGTCTGACACACAAGCCAGCGGCTGCCAGGATTGGGCGATTATCGAACCACAGACCGATAATCGCAATCGTGCTGCGTGCATTCAGCCATCCTGCTTTCACTCACCCACAATACGGTTGTTATTTTCGGTCACTGGTTTAAAGGAGAACGATGTAATAATTTGTCCGGCTTAATGGCGCCAGAAAGTCACCACTGCAACTGGCATCAGTCCACCGTAGTTACCGGCAAGTTGCGAGCAACAAAACAATCACACATGAGGAACTACTTTTAACTGCCAAGAGATAGTGTTCTTCGAATCGACCGCTATAATGCATTTCAGAGGCGACCGGTTTTTTTGTACCGATTCCGCCCGCCGGCAGCGCGATATCCATCGCCGCTGTCCGCAGCAAGCGCTTGACGCTCATTTAATATGTTCCGCCAACGCGCTCGCTGAAACAGGAGACTGATGCTGCGTCAGCTGTTTTTCTCTGGTGCCGTGGCCGCCTGCAACATTGAAGTATTGATTGTGCCGTGGGAACGATGTCGTATCAGGCATTGTCCTTTCGACGAGCATGGTCAATAGATCGATGCAGCGCGTTTCACCAGAATTAATCTCAACTCAATTAGGTAGCACTGTGACGAAAGACGAACTGCGCGCGGAACTTGAGCGCCAGGAACAACGTTACAAGGAAGTTTACGGCGGGGAAATCACCACCTACGCCGCTCAGCCCGAACCCGAACGCAAACCCTGGCGTAAACGCGCCACCGTTCAGGATCAGGCCTTCACCCAGGAATTGCAGAAGATGGAAAAGGAACTCAAAGCCGAAGAGCCATGACCGCCTCGACTTGAATCCTTTCAAGAGCCTGCGTCTGCACCCGTTAAAAACGGGTTGTATCGATGGTGCTTTTCGCGCCCGCTACAAGCGGGCAGCGGCTTCCTCATCCATTCGATGAGGCAAACGGCTCTTGCCTGACCTTCTTCTCAGATATTTCACACAAGCGTTCAAGCCTCTCGTCCCAACGAGAGAAACCCTTGTGGCAGCTGCCTTTCCAAGCGAATTCAATGACTTGTAGGCCCCTGAAAAACCCTGGGATTCAGGGGATTGCCACCCACTAATTCATTGAAGAATGTAACCGATGAGCAGCAAGTGCATCGATTATCAGTCTTTTCTGGCATAATCGCGCCCCCTTACGAACGGGTCAGAAAACCTTCATGATCGATTTATTCAGCGGACTGGATGCTTGGGTGCTTGTGAGCCTCTTGCTCGCCCTGGCCTTTGTCCTCGCCTTCGAGTTCATCAACGGCTTTCATGACACCGCAAACGCGGTGGCCACTGTTATCTACACCAAAGCCATGCCGCCTCATCTGGCGGTGTTCTTTTCCGGTGTGTTCAACTTCCTCGGCGTGCTGCTGGGCGGTGTGGGGGTGGCGTATGCCATCGTCCATCTGCTGCCGGTAGAACTGTTGATCAATGTGAACACCGGTCACGGGCTGGCCATGGTGTTCTCGTTACTCGCCGCCGCCATCACCTGGAACCTGGGCACCTGGTACTTCGGTATTCCGGCCTCCAGTTCCCATACGCTTATCGGTTCGATCCTCGGTGTCGGCCTGGCCAACGCCCTGATCAACGACATTCCGTTGGCCGACGGCGTGAACTGGCAGAAAGCGATCGACATCGGCGCGTCCCTGGTGTTCTCGCCGATGGCCGGCTTCCTCGTTGCCGCCCTGGTGCTGATCGGCCTTAAATGGTGGCGTCCGCTGTCCAAGATGCACAAGACACCGGAACAGCGCCGCAAGATCGACGACAAGAAACACCCGCCGTTCTGGAACCGTCTGGTACTGGTGATTTCGGCCATGGCGGTCAGCTTCGTGCACGGCTCGAACGATGGCCAGAAAGGTATCGGCCTGATCATGCTGGTGCTGATCGGTATTGTCCCGGCGCAGTTCGTACTCGACCTGGGCAGCACCACCTACCAGATCGAACGGACACGCGATGCAACCCTGCACCTGAGCCAGTTCTACAAGCGCAATGCCGATACGCTGGGTGAATTCCTGGCCCTGGGCAAAAGCGTGGAAGGTGATCTGCCGGAGAAATTCCGTTGCAACCCGCAACAGACCGAACCGACCATCGCCGCCCTGCTCGACACCCTCAAGGGTGTAGCTGACTACCACTCGCTGCCGGCGGAAAGCCGCATCGAAGTGCGTCGTTACCTGCTCTGCCTGGACGACACGGCGAAGAAAGTCAGCAAGCTGCCTGGCCTCGCTGCCCGTGAAAAGGCTGACCTGGACAAACTGCGCAAGGACCTGACCACCACCACTGAATACGCCCCGTTCTGGGTGATTCTGGCGGTCGCACTGGCCCTCGGCCTGGGTACCATGGTCGGCTGGAAGCGCGTGGTACTGACCATCGGCGAGAAAATCGGCAAGCAAGGCATGACCTATGCCCAAGGCATGTCGGCGCAGATCACCACCGCGAGCATGATCGGCCTGGCCAACATCTTCAGCCTGCCCGTCTCCACTACCCACGTCCTGTCCTCAGGCGTGGCCGGCACCATGGTCGCGAACAAAAGCGGCCTGCAAGGCGGTACTGTCAGAACCATCCTGCTGGCCTGGGTCCTGACCCTGCCAGCCACCGTAGCCCTGTCGGCCGGCCTGTTCTGGCTGGCCTCCAAGGCACTGGGCAGCTGATACACCGCTACTGAAAAAGGCGCGTTCCGTGAGGTTCGCGCCTTTTTTATTGCCCGCATTTCGGTATTAGATCGTTCCCACACTCTGCGTGGGAATGCAGCCCGGGACGCTCCGCGTCCCTTTCGATCGCACAAAAAAAAGGGCGACCGAAGTCGCCCAAAATGCCTTGCGTGCTCATTGCTCCAGAAAGAACTACGGTTTTCTCCGCTTATGCGAATCCTTCCAGATAAAAAAACCAAACCCTGCAAAAAACAGAACCATGAGGCCGACTGTCAGCACTCCGGCGATCACCACGTTATCGAAAAACATGACTGGCCTCCTGCACATGCTCTGTTGCGATGGGGCTAAGTTAACCAATCGGGCAGGAGAGAAAATTGACCGGGATCAATGCCGCCCGAGACTGGGCGTAAAGGAAGGGAAATAACTGACCTGCATCAACAGATGCAGGGTGTTTCAACGCTTTTTCGGTTTGTTCTTCGGCTTTTTCTTCGCTTTACCCAACGGCATGGCCTGCTCAAATGCCTGGCGCACTTCGTTCAGGCGCTTTTCATTAAGGTCATGAACCCGTTTGGCACGTTCAGAATTGAGGTCGATCAGCTTGTCATCTTGGCTCATGGCGTTCAGTGCATCGCTTGGAAATGAATTCAGCTGCCGGCTAAAGGCGACAGGATTACGCCAATAATGCGGTCTGGCGCGGGCGCTGACCAGCCTCCGACACTTCAGATCTCGATATCGACCCACAACCCCTGACGTGGCTGACTCTCCATCAACGGCACCACCGGCACGGTATTGTCGGCATTGAGCTCATTACCGGGGATCGCCAAATGCTCTTCAGGATCCTCATCGGCCTCGCGACGGCGCCGCTCCCGTTCCTGTTGCCGACGCTGCTCCTCGCGCAGCTGCAGGCCCGCCTCTTCCGGGTCGCGGTTTTGCAGGTCGATCGTGCTTTCATTGGAGCTTTCCTGCACCGACACCACGGGGGGAATATCCGGGCGCTGGCGGATCGGATCCTGCTGTGAAGTGATCGGCACGGCGCTCAAGGGGAGCATCGGTGGCAGCATATTTTTGGTCTCCTGTCAGCAGGCTGTCGGCTGCGGGGATGGCGACTTGAGCCATCGGTCGAAAACTTGTGACCCAGCGCACAGACAGGAGCTGCCGAAGGCTGCGATCTTTTCAGGACTTGAAGATCAAAAGATCGCAGCCTTCGGTAGCTCCTACTGAGTAATCCTTTGGCCCTGAAGGCTCATTCCGTTAAGATAGCCCGCTTTTTCAAGGTGGGAGTCAGGCAGCATGGCGCAGCAGTATCAACCGGGGCAACGCTGGATCAGTGACAGCGAAGCCGAGCTGGGTTTAGGCACCGTTCTGGCACAGGACGGCCGCTTGTTGACCGTGCTCTACCCGGCCACTGGCGACACTCGCCAGTACGCGCTACGGAATGCGCCCCTCACCCGCGTGCGGTTTTCGCCGGGTGACTCGATTACTCACTTCGAGGGCTGGAAACTGACCGTACAGGAAGTCGACGACATTGACGGCCTGCTGGTCTACCACGGCCTCAATGGGCAGAACGAAGTGGTCACCCTGCCGGAAACCCAACTGTCGAACTTCATTCAGTTCCGACTGGCGAGCGACCGTCTGTTCGCCGGCCAGATCGACCCGCTGGCCTGGTTCTCCCTGCGTTATCACACCCTGGAACACACCAGCCGCCAGTTGCAATCGTCGCTCTGGGGCCTGGGCGGTGTGCGCGCGCAACCGATCGCACACCAGTTGCACATCGCCCGTGAAGTCGCCGACCGTATCGCGCCGCGGGTTCTGCTGGCCGACGAAGTGGGCCTGGGCAAGACCATCGAAGCCGGTCTGGTGATCCATCGCCAACTGCTCTCGGGCCGCGCCAACCGCGTGCTGATCCTGGTGCCGGAAAACCTCCAGCACCAGTGGCTGGTGGAGATGCGCCGCCGCTTCAACCTGCAAGTTGCACTGTTCGATGAAGAACGCTTCATCGAAAGCGATGCCACCAACCCGTTCGAAGACACCCAGCTTGCCCTGGTGGCGCTCGAATGGCTGGTGGAAGACGAGAAAGCCCAGGACGCGCTGTTCGCCGCCGGCTGGGATTTGATGGTGGTCGACGAAGCGCACCACCTGGTGTGGCACGAAGACCAGGTCAGCCCTGAGTACTCCCTGGTGGAGCAGCTTGCTGAAACGATCCCGGGCGTATTGCTGCTGACCGCAACCCCGGAACAACTGGGCCAAGACAGCCACTTTGCCCGTCTGCGCCTGCTCGACCCGAATCGTTTCCATGACCTGCATGCCTTCCGCGCCGAGAGCGAAAACTATCGCCCGGTGGCCGAAGCCGTTCAGGAGTTGCTGGACAAAGGGCGCCTGTCGCCTGAAGCGCACAAGACCATTCACGGCTTCCTCGGCAACGAAGGCGAAGCCCTGCTGAGCGCAGTCAACGATGGCGATACCGAAGCCTGCGCCCGTCTGGTCCGCGAACTGCTGGACCGCCATGGTACTGGCCGCGTGCTGTTCCGTAATACCCGCGCTGCCGTGCAGGGTTTCCCGGAGCGCAAACTGCACCCGTACCCGCTGCCGTGCCCGGCCGAATACCTCGAACTGCCGTTGGGCGATCACATCGAGCTGTACCCGGAAGTCAGCTTCCAGTCCCAGCCGGACGCCAACGAAGAAGAACGCTGGTGGAAATTCGACCCGCGCGTCGAGTGGCTGATCGACACCCTGAAAATGCTCAAGCGCACCAAAGTGCTGGTGATCTGTGCCCACGCCGAAACAGCCATGGACCTGGAAGACGCCCTGCGCGTGCGTTCCGGCATTCCGGCCACGGTGTTCCACGAAGGCATGAACATCCTTGAGCGTGACCGCGCCGCCGCCTACTTCGCGGACGAAGAATTCGGCGCCCAGGTGCTGATCTGCTCGGAAATCGGCAGTGAAGGCCGTAACTTCCAGTTCTCGCACCATCTGGTGCTGTTCGACCTGCCGTCGCACCCGGACCTGCTGGAGCAACGCATCGGTCGTCTCGACCGGATCGGCCAGAAGCACGTCATCGAACTGCACGTGCCATACCTGGAAACCAGCCCGCAAGAGCGGCTGTTCCAGTGGTACCACGAAGCGCTGAACGCATTCCTCAACACCTGCCCGACCGGCAACGCCTTGCAGCATCAGTTCGGCCCGCGCCTGCTGCCGCTGCTGGAAGAGACCGACGATGGCGAGTGGAAAGCACTGATCGACGAGGCCCGCGCCGAGCGTGAGCGTCTGGAAGACGAACTGCACACCGGTCGCGACCGCTTGCTGGAACTCAACTCCGGCGGCGCGGGTGAAGGCGATGCGCTGGTCGAAGCGATTCTCGAACAGGACGATCAGTTCGCCCTGCCGATCTACATGGAAACCCTGTTCGACGCCTTCGGCATCGACAGCGAAGACCATTCGGAAAATGCTCTGATCCTCAAGCCCAGCGAAAAAATGCTCGACGCCAGCTTCCCGCTGGGCGACGACGAAGGCGTGACCATCACCTACGACCGCAACCAGGCGCTGTCTCGTGAAGACATGCAGTTCATCACCTGGGAACACCCGATGGTTCAGGGTGGCATGGACCTGGTGTTGTCCGGCTCGATGGGCAACACCGCCGTGGCGCTGATCAAGAACAAGGCGCTGAAACCGGGCACCGTGTTGCTGGAACTGCTCTACGTCAGCGAAGTGGTTGCCCCGCGTTCGCTGCAACTGGGCCGTTACCTGCCGCCGGCCGCCCTGCGCTGCCTGCTCGACGCCAATGGCAATGACCTGTCGGCCCGGGTGTCATTCGAAACCCTGAACGATCAACTGGAAAGCGTGCCCCGCGCCAGCGCCAACAAGTTCATCCAGGCCCAGCGCGACCAGCTGACGCCACGGATCAACGCCGGCGAAGAGAAGATCACCCCGCGTCACGCCGAGCGCGTGGCCGAGGCACAACGTCGCCTGGCGGCCGATACCGACGAAGAACTGGCGCGCCTGACCGCCTTGCAAGCGGTCAACCCGACCGTGCGCGACAGCGAACTGGTTGCCCTGCGCAAGCAACGCGAGCAAGGCCTGGCCATGCTCGACAAAGCGGCATTGCGACTGGAAGCGATTCGGGTGTTGGTGGCGGGCTAAACCGCCCTGCTCCGCCGCTATAAAAAAGGCCCGCAGCGATGCGGGCCTTTTTGCTTTCTGAGGATCTGTGGTGAAACAACCGCAGCCAAGATCGCAGCCTTCGGCAGCTCCTACAGGGGCCGCGTCGATCACGATGCCCTTGTAGGAGCAGCCGAAGGCTCGGGCCGCGATCGGACGATCTTTTGATCTTAAACCGCGGGCGCCGCAATCCCGGGTTCAACCACCGCCACCAACCCTTCCTTCATCCGCTTGGCATCCCTGACAAAACACCGCGACGCCAAAAACAGAAACACCATGGTGAAAAACAGCGCCACCGGGATCAGGTACATCGCGTCATGCAGGCCAACTGCCTTGAACGCCTCGGTCATCTGCTCGGCACCCGCCGAGAGCATCGCGGTATGGGCGAAGTGATCGGACAGACCGCCCACCACCACCGGCCCCAAACCACCGCCCAACAGATACAACCCGGCAAAGAACAACGCCATCGCCGTCGCCCGCAGGCGTGGTTCGACCACGTCCTGAATCGCCGTGTACACGCAGGTGTAGAAGTTGTAGGCGAATAACCACCCCAGGCTGAATACCGCGACAAATACCCCGATCTCGATCCGCCCGGCATGCAGCGCCCAAGCCGTGCACAACGTCGAAACGACCAGGCTGAATGCGGCGAACAGCAGTCGCCCGTTGGCCACCCGCTGGTGAATCTTGTCGGCAATCCATCCGCCTAATGTCAGGCCGAACAACCCGGTCACTCCGACGATCACCCCGGTCGCCACCGCCGCGTCCTGTAACGGCATCAGAAAATAACGCTGCAGCATCGGCACCAGAAACGAGTTGCAGGCATAGGTGGCGAAGTTGAAACAAAGCCCCGCCATCACCAGCCACAGAAAAGTCGGCACCGCCAGCACTCGACGGATCGGCCGGTCCACACGCTCCTGTGAAACCTGCACGCTTTCCGCCGCGCCACGTTTCGGCTCTTTGATGAAGAACATGAAGACCGCCAGGATCAACCCCGGCACCGCCGCGATAAAGAACGGCGCACGCCAGCTGTCGAACGCCTTCACCATCGCACCAATGGTGAAGAACGCCAGCAGCAGGCCCAGCGGCAAGCCGAGCATGAAAATGCCCATGGCCCGCGCCCGACGATGCGCCGGGAACAAGTCGCCGATCAGCGAGTTGGCAGCCGGCGCGTAACTGGCTTCACCGATGCCGATGCCCATCCGCACGATCAGGAAACTCCAGAAACTGCCCACCAACCCGTTGACCGCGGTCAGCCCGCTCCATGCCGCCAGGCCCCAGCCCATCAGTTTGCTGCGCGAGCCAGTATCGGCCAATCGCCCCAGAGGCAGGCCGGCAATAGCGTAGACGATGGTGAATGCAGTCCCGATGATCCCCAGCTGAAAGTCGCTGAGGTGCCATTCCATGCGGATCGGCTCGATGATGATCGCCGGAATGGTGCGATCGAAGAAGTTGAACAGGTTGGCCAGGAACAACAGGAACAGAATGCGCCAGGCATTCGCCGCTTGGGTCGAGTTCTGCATGGGTCCGTCTCTTTTTATTGTTGTTGGGGCCGTCACTGTCCCCGGAACCTCCAATCTAGTCAGGCCCGTCAGGGCTGTCTGTCATTATTCGCAAGGCTGATATCAGCCCATGGCGCCACACATAACCTGTGGGATCAGTGCTGTCAGGAAGCCAGGTTTTTCACCATCAGTCGCAGGCTGGAAAAATACCTCTGCGCCCCCCTTCCCAACGGCATGGCGAAGCCTAGAATAGCGGCCTTGTCTGCCCACCCCCGTTCCCATTCCTCCTTTGATCATTGCCCATGCCCGAAGCCAGTCCGTGTCTGAATTGCGGTGCCTGCTGTTCTCATTTCCGCGTGTCTTTTTTCTGGGGTGAATGCACCTCGGCCGGGGGCACGGTGCCTGACGAACTGGTCACGTCCATCAGCCCCAGCCGGGTGGCCATGCTGGGCACAGACTGCAAACCTGTTCGCTGTGTCGGTCTGGTGGGTGAAGTGGGCAGCACCGTGCAGTGCTCGATTTACGATCAGCGCTCCAGCACTTGTCGGGAGTTCGACGCCTCTTGGGCCAATGGCGAGGCGAACGTGGATTGCGATGCGGCACGGGCCGCGTTCGGGCTGCCCGCCCTGCAACCTGAATTCGAAACGCCTTTTGAGCAGATCGCCTAAGGCTTGGCAGCGACCGCAATCAAGCCATTCGAAAAATATTTGACATCATTGCGCCACCACCCCTTGCGCTCCGTGTAAGCCCTCTATACTGCCAGCATTCGCCAGCGCGCATGACGCAGGCCAAGATGACTCACAGACGGGACATGCTATGGAGTGGCTTGGTTTGCATTTCATGACCGGGCTGCCGGAAAGCGGGCAGGTCATACTCAATTGCACCCATAACCCGTTTCTGGTGTTGCTGGCCTATCTGGTCGCCTGCACGGCCGGTTTCGCCACGCTGGACATGACCGAGCGGGTGGGTCATGTGGAAAAGTCCGCCTCTCAACGACTCTGGCGCTGGGTCGGCGCCGGGTGTCTGGCGGGCGGTATCTGGTCCATGCACTTCATCAGCATGCTGGCGTTCCAGGTGCCGATCGAAATCCATTACCACCTGCCCACTACCCTGATCTCGCTGTTGTTCGCCCTGACCGCCTCGTGGCTGGCCATGTACACCCTGAGCCATCCCCAACTGAATTTCTTGCAATACCTGCGGGCCGCGGTGTGGATCGGCCTGGGCATCGCGACCATGCACTACGTGGGCATGGCCGCACTGCGATCGAATGCGCTGGTCTATTACCAACCCGCCCTGTTCGTGCTCTCCGTCGTGATCGCCATCGGTGCCAGCCTGGCTGCCCTGTTGATTTCCAGTCACTTGCGCGATGACACCGGTGCGTATCATCTACTGCTCAAATACACCGCCAGCCTGGTGCTCGGGGCCGGCATTGTCAGCATGCATTTCACCGGCATGGCATCGCTCAACCTGGTGCTGCCCGACGACAGCCTTCAACCGCTGCCCGGCGACAACAATCACCTGCAACTGGGGCTGACAGTGGCAGTGATGGCGCTGTTGATCATCGGCAGCAGCATCAGTGCCGCACTGGCGGACAAGAAGCTGCAACACAAGGAGTCCGACCTGCAGCGGGTCAACGCCCTGCTCGGTCAACTGGATCAGGCACGCATGTCGCTGCAACAGGTGGCGCATTACGACCCCTTGACCAACCTGCTCAACCGCCGGGGCTTCAACCAGCTCTTCGCCGAAAAACTCATCGAAAAAACCAACGAAGGCGGCATGCTCGCGGTGATATTCCTCGACATCGACCACTTCAAGCGGATTAACGACAGCCTTGGCCATGATGCCGGCGACGAACTGCTCAAAGTCCTCGCCAGTCATATCAAGGCCTCGGTGCGCAGCCACGAAGACGTGGTGGCGCGTTTCGGAGGCGACGAATTCTGCCTCCTCATCAACCTGTACGACCGTGAAGAAGCGCGGCATATGGCCCAGCGCATCATGCTGAAAATGAAGGACCCCATCGAGTTGTCCGGACGGCGCATGGTCATGACCACCAGCATCGGCATCAGCCTGTTTCCGGAAGACGGCAAAACCTGCGAAGAACTGCTGAAGAACGCCGACCTGGCGCTGTATCAGTCCAAGGGCAGCGGTCGTAACGGGTTGCACTTTTTCAGTTCCAACCTGAAAGCCCGCGCCACCCTGGAGTTGCAACTCGAAGAAGAACTGCGTCACGCCCTGCGCGAAGACTCCGGGTTGATGCTGTATTACCAGCCGATCTATGACCTGAGAATCGGCCGAGTCACCAAACTGGAAGCGCTGGTCCGCTGGCAACACCCGGTTCACGGACTGCTGACGCCGGACCGGTTCATCGCCATCGCCGAGGCCAACGGCCTGATCGCCGAACTGGACAATTGGGTATTGCGCAAAGCCTGCGCAGACCTGGGCGAACTGTCCCGCCACGATTGCGAAGACCTCAAGATCGCAGTGAATTGCTCGCCCCTGAACCTGGCGCGAGAAGAACTGGCCGATGAAATCGAACACGCCCTGCGCATCTACGGGGTGACGCCCCAGCGACTGGAGCTGGAGGTGACCGAGAATGCGCTGATGGGCAATATTTCCAACACCCTGGTGTTGCTGCGGCAGATTCGCGCCCTCGGTGTTTCATTGTCGATCGACGACTTCGGCACCGGCTATTCATCCCTGGCCTACCTCAGGCGCCTGCCATTAAACACGCTGAAGATCGACCGCTCGTTCATTCAGGACATTCCCAAGACGACCCAGGACATGGAAATCGTCCAGGCCATTATCGTCATGGCCCATACCCTGCATTTGCAGGTCGTCACCGAAGGTGTCGAGACCCTCGAGCAATATGACTTTCTCCAACGCCACGGCTGCGATTTCGTCCAGGGCTACCTGCTTAGCCATCCGGTGCCGCTGGCTGAGTTGCGGCCGGTACTGGCCGAAATCAACCAGCACACGCATGCCGTCAATCCGTTGAGTCTGGCTCACGGTACAACTGCACTAACGTCGAAGGATCCTTTTCCAGGAACCCCTGCCCCCCATGGAGGCGCATCAGTTGTGCGGCCAATCCGCTGATCGGCGTGGCCGAACCCTGTTCGCGGGAAAACTTCACGGCGGTATCGAGATCCTTCAGCAACGTACGTACGTGCCATTTCACGGGCTCGAAACGGCTTTCGGCCATTTGCGGCGCGAGAATCTGCAACGGTTTTGAATCGGCGAAACCACCGGCCAGCGCCTCGGCAATGAGGCTGGCATCGACCCCGGAGCGCTCGGCCAGGCTCACCACTTCAGCAATGACCAAGGCATTGCAGGCGACGATCATCTGATTGCAGGCCTTGGTCACCTGCCCCGCGCCGACCGCGCCCATGTGGGTCACGCGCTGGCCAAGGGTCAGCAACACCGGCCGCACGCGCGCCAGGTCTGCCGCCTCGCCACCAACCATGATCGCCAGGCTGCCGGCCTCGGCGCCGACCACCCCGCCGGACACTGGCGCATCGAGCCAACCCATCCCGGTTTTATTGGCCAGTGCTGTGGCCATTTCCCGCGTTGCGGTGGGCTCCAGGCTGGAAAAATCCACCAGCAACTGGCCGCTTTTCGCCCCCTCGGCAACGCCAGCCGCGCCAAACACCACCTCACGAACCACCGCGGTATCGGCCAGGCACAACATCACCACGTCGGCGTGCTGACACAGCTCGGCCGGTGTCGCCACTTGCCGCGCACCAGCCTCGACCAGCCTGCACACTTGGCCGGGTTGCGGTTCCACACCGTCAGCGGGTAACCGGCCGCCAACAGGCGTCGGCACATCGGCAAACCCATCAGGCCGATTCCGGCGAACCCCAGCGCAGGCAACGTTGCCATCATTTAGCCTCCCCTTGATTAAAGATCATCGAATATTGGCCGATTCATCATGGTTAAGGAAAGGATTCCCCCGAGTGATGTTCAGGCCAAGGCCCTGACGCTTGGGCTACATTCGCGCTAAAAAAAGACGCGAGATCCCATTCCGTGATGACTCGATGACACTTGTCGCCGAGCCGACCAGTCCAGGTATATGGCGCACAATGACTTCTAAAAACAATCCGGCCACCGCGGTATCCGACCTGACCCTGAGCCCCGCGGCGAACAGCCCCTCATCGTCGAAGCCATTGCCCCCGTCGCGTCCGCTGTCGACTCAGCAATACCTGTACTTCACCGAAACCAATACCGACCGCATCCTCGACAACCTCGACGGCCTGCGCGACTTGGTGTTCCCGCGCCCGCCCCATCTGGAAGGCGACAACGAACAGCACAACGACCAGGAATTCCCCTCGGTGTGCCTGATCGGCCTGGGCCGCTGCGGTTCGAACATCGCGCTGGACGTGGCGGAGCTGGTGTACAACGCCCGCAAGTTCTACCTCAACGAATTCAACAACGAAGACCGTCTGTCGCCGGATAAACGCTACGCCGAAAAGGGCTACAGCCCGGCGCAGTGGATTCGCAATAACCTGCGCCTGGGGCCGAACAAGGCCACCAAACCGGTATTCCTGGTGGAACCGCTGGTGATGCTCGGCGACCTGGACAAGGACATCGCCGGTCGCATCCGTTTCTCGCGCAAGGGCGAAAAAAGCGGCTTTTTGCGCGACTACAGCAAAATGAAAATCATGGACTTGTCGGAAGTCCACGCCGGTGGCGCCGGTAACGCGCCGATCCTCGGCCAGTACCTGGCCAAGATCATCCTGAACAAGGACACCCAGCGCTTCTCCAGCCCCGACTGGAAGATGATTCACTCGTACCTGATCGACAGCTGCGGGATCAAGGCCAACCAGTCGCGCCTGTACTTCTCGATCTTCAGTGCCGGCGGCGGTACCGGTTCGGGCATGGCCTCGGAATTCGGCCTGGCCCAGCAGCACTCGTACATGAACAAGACGTTCGACACCAAGCCGATGGACGAACACGACGGCAAGAGCGGCCATTCCTTCGTCTTCGAGCCGATCTTCACCAGCGGCATCTGCGTACTGCCGAACATTTCCGATCACCGCAGTGAAATGTCCGAAGCGCTGCACATCAACGCCGGTCGCCTGCTGTGCAAATACCTGTCAGAAGAGTGGGACTTCTCCTACAACTTCGCCAACGAAGACAGCAGCGAAGCCAGCGTCATGGGCCGTATCCGTCCATGGAACGCGATGATGCTGATCTCCAACGACATCATGCGTTATGCCGAAGAAAGCGATGACGGCAACATCCAGAATATCGACGTCAACGCGATGGAAAAGCACGCCAACCAGTACATCTCACAGCAGATCTTCAACATTCTGACGGCGCAGGCGGTCACCACCGACTACGACCAGAACTATTTCCGTCGCGCAGGCATCGACATCGGCGAAACCATTCGCCTGGACGCCAACGACCTGTTCATGAGCCTGGCCGGCCCGGTGGCAATTGCCTACGCCGAGTCCGTGGTGCCGGAAACCCCGCCGCCGAGCAGCGACAAATTCAAGGTGTTCGACAAAGAGCCGCAGCGCCTGAACATCGACGATCTGTTCTTCCGTTCCATCGACCTGCCGCACTTCAACAAAGTCACCCAGGCGATTGAAGGCATCAGCCTGTTGCCAATCGAGTCCAAGCGCTACCGCGCCTCGCTCGAGCAGTACAAGAATTCGGGCTATGACGCGGCCGCCTTGCACGACCTGCACTTCTTCAAGAACTGCTCGTCGGTGGTGTCGATCGTGTCCCTGCCTAAAGACTACAAACTGTCCTACATGGACCTGAACCGGTTGAAGACCCACCTCAACAGCCTGTTCCCCAACACCACGCTCAAGCGTTATGCACTGGTGATCGGCGCCTCGGCCAACCTGTCGCTGACCACCCTGATCGCCAAGAGCCCGTGCCTGTCGGACGACTTCCTGACGCTGATCGTGGCGTTCATCAAGCGTTGCTTCGCAAAAAATCCGTATCGCTTCGACGAAACACTGGATAACTCGATCCTGGACTTCATCATCCATGAAGACTTCGACGAAGACCGGATCGACGATCTGCTCAACGAATTCGAAAACCCGGCGAAGATCCTCGACACCAACTGGTACGCGATCAAACCGATGTACGAGAAGAAGTACCGCGAGCTGATCAACGACAAGGACAAGTTCGTCTCGATCAATGACATTCGTTTGTCGCGCGATTGCGTGAAGAAGGCGATCAAGTACCTGCGCGAGATCTACCGTCACCGGATTGGCAAGACCAAGGTTATTTCGCTGAATAACCATACGGGCAAGACGGCTTATTGAGGTCGAGCCTTTAACGATCGCAGCCTTGTGATGATCGTTTCCACGCTCCGCGTGGGAACGCCTCAATGGACGCTCCGCGTCCGCTTTTGGGGCGCAGAGCGTCCCGGGCTGCATTCCCACGCAGAGCGTTGGAACGATCACAACACCCAGAAACAATTGAGCAGCCCATCGGCTGCTCAATAAACTGTTCCCGTTACGTTTACGTCACCGTTATACCGGCCTTTCTGTGGCCTTTCTCCACGGCAACGTGCCATCACGCTACTCGGCTACACACTTTTACCCGACAAAACCAAGCACCAAATCAGTGCAAGCATTCAAGCCTTCGCCCTTTCCTGGATCATAATCCACGGCGAAACAACCACGGCCCACAGCTCCGGATCACGCTCGAAAAGATCCAGCGCCCGCGTTTCAGACAGCTTGGCGACCTTGTCGGCGGCCAGCCAGGCAGCGACTTTCTCGCCTTCATCGGTCGCCACCGCCTCCGCCGCAGCAATCAAATCCAGGCCTGGGTCGACCCACAATAGGGCACCCTTGGCGAAGAACGGCTCCAACTCTTTCCAGGTAATAGATGCGGTTTCACCAAGCAGCTTGGCATAGAGGGTGCTAGGTTCTTGAGTCATGGGTTCCTGTCCGCAAAAGAAATCGATGTGAATGATAACGTCGGTGTTGCGCCAGAAAAACCCGGATGCAATTGCGTTACCGATTGAAAAACCCGGGAAAGCCAGGGAATGCTGCTGCTTCAAGTATTAGCCAGCTAACATCCTGCCGCGATTCTGTCTTTTTCTTTCAACAAAGCGACACCCTCAGGTTTTGCCCCCTGGCGCCAGCTTCCCAGGCTAACAATCGGCGCTCTACACTGTACCGGTACAGTTGCCGGGGGCATTTTCCGGAGGATATCGACGATATCTGACCCGGTTCTGCTGCTACGGCGCCAGGACTATAAAAACTACAACAGTAAGAGTGGAGCACTATGACTAAGGCTACTAAGCAGATTTCAAAACTGTTTGCCGCTATGGTTCTGGCCGGGGTTGCCAGCCATTCGTTCGCCGCCGACACCATCAAGATCGGCATCGCCGGCCCTAAAACCGGCCCGGTCACTCAATACGGCGACATGCAGTTCATCGGCGCCAAGATGGCCATCGAGCAGATCAACGCGAAGGGCGGCGTCGACGGCAAGATGCTCGAAGCCAAGGAATACGACGACGCGTGCGACCCTAAACAAGCCGTGGCCGTCGCCAACAAAGTGGTCAACGATGGTGTGAAATTCGTGGTCGGCCACCTGTGCTCCAGCTCCACCCAGCCAGCTTCGGACATCTACGAAGACGAAGGCGTGATCATGATCACCCCGGCCGCCACCAACCCGGACATCACCACCCGTGGTTACAAGCTGGTGTTCCGCACCATCGGCCTGGACAGCGCCCAGGGCCCTGCCGCCGGTAACTACATTGCCGATCACGTAAAACCGAAAATCGTTGCCGTGCTGCACGACAAACAGCAATACGGTGAAGGCATCGCCACCGCCGTGAAACAGACCCTTGAGAAGAAAGGCGTCAAGGTTGCCGTGTTCGAAGGCCTCAACGCCGGTGACAAGGACTTCTCCTCGATCATCCAGAAGCTCAAGCAAGCCAACGTCGACTTCGTCTACTACGGCGGCTACCACCCGGAGCTGGGCCTGATCCTGCGCCAGTCCCAGGAAAAAGGCCTGAAAGCCAAGTTCATGGGGCCTGAAGGCGTCGGCAACGACTCCATCTCGCAAATTGCCCAGAATGCTTCCGAAGGCCTGTTGGTCACCCTGCCGAAATCCTTCGACCAGGACCCAGCCAACAAAGCCCTGGTACAAGCCTTTGCCGACAAGAAGCAGGACCCAAGCGGTCCGTTCGTGTTCCCGGCCTACTCGGCTGTCGAAGTGATTGCCGAAGGTATCAAGGCTGCCAAGAGCGAAGACACCGCCAAGGTAGCTGAAGCCATTCACAAAGGCACCTTCAAGACCCCGACCGGTGATCTGTCGTTCGACAGCAAGGGCGACCTGAAAGACTTCAAATTCGTGGTCTATGAGTGGCACTTCGGCAAACCAAAAACCGAAGTTTCCCCTCAGTAAGCTAGCTCCATGATTAATAAAGCCCACTGCGCAAGCAGTGGGCTTTGTTTTACGAGATTAATGAGTCAGAGTCCCGCGATCCGGGAGTTGGCTTACCTGAAAATCTTAAAACCGTCACCAGCGGTTCGCTGGCAAACGCTCGTGCGAAGGTGGCCACAGACCACACAGCCCGGGCCGGAACATGACTCCACCAGTGAAATGCGTATCAGGTTTTTAGGAGCGCTGTAATGCCTGAGATCTATCACTTCTTCCAACAGCTGGTTAATGGGATGACCATTGGCAGCACCTATGCCCTTATAGCCATTGGCTACACAATGGTTTACGGCATTATTGGAATGATTAACTTCGCCCATGGCGAGGTCTACATGATCGGTTCCTACGTGGCCTTCATCGTCCTTGCCGGACTGGCCATGCTGGGTATCCATTCTCTGCCGTTGTTGATGACCGCCGCTTTCCTGGCGACCATCGTAGTGACCAGTGCCTACGGCTACAGTATCGAACGGATCGCCTACCGCCCTCTGCGGGGCAGTAACCGTCTGATCCCGCTGATCTCCGCCATCGGCATGTCGATCTTCCTGCAGAACTCCGTACTGCTCTCGCAGGACTCCAAGGACAAATCGATCCCCAACCTGATTCCGGGCAGCTTCAGCTT
Organism: Pseudomonas sp. URMO17WK12:I6; assembly: GCF_003253625.1. Classification (NCBI taxonomy): domain Bacteria; kingdom Pseudomonadati; phylum Pseudomonadota; class Gammaproteobacteria; order Pseudomonadales; family Pseudomonadaceae; genus Pseudomonas; species Pseudomonas sp. URMO17WK12:I6. The sequence goes on along the minus strand of NZ_QKYZ01000019.1, from coordinate 49,720 downwards.
CGGTCCAGGCGGCGCACAGGAAGTGCTGATCTCCTACATGCAGATCCTGGTGTTCGTGGTGACCCTGGTGGTGATGCTCTGTCTCACCCAGTTCATCTCGCGTTCACGTCTGGGACGCGCCTGTCGGGCCTGTGCCGAAGACATCAAGATGGCCAACCTGCTGGGCATCAACACCAACAACATCATCGCCCTGACCTTCGTCATCGGTGCCGCCCTGGCGGCCGTGGCGGCAGTACTGTTGAGCATGCAGTACGGCGTGATCAACCCAAACGCCGGATTCCTGGTAGGCCTCAAAGCCTTTACCGCGGCGGTGCTGGGTGGCATCGGCAGCATTCCGGGCGCCATGCTCGGTGGTCTGGTGCTGGGGGTAGCCGAAGCATTCGGCGCCGATATATTCGGTGACCAGTACAAGGACGTGGTGGCTTTCGGCCTTCTGGTCCTGGTGCTGTTATTCCGGCCAACCGGCCTGCTGGGTCGTCCGGAGGTTGAGAAAGTATGACTAGGAATCTTAAACAGGCGCTGTTCAGCGCCCTGCTGGTATGGGCCGTGGCCTATCCGGTACTCGGCCTGAAACTGTCCATCGCCGGGATCAACCTCGAAGTGGAAGGCGCCAGCACCTCCACGCTGATCATCATCGCCACCTGCTCGGTGTTGATGTTCCTGCGTGTGCTGTTCGACCGCGAATACTCGGCGGCCATGCGCTCCGTGCCCAAGGGCAAACTGATCCCGGCCAGCGCGAGCCACTTCCTGACCCTGCCGACCACCCAGCGCTGGATCATCATGGCGTTGATCGTCGTGGCACTGGTATGGCCGTTCTTCGGTTCACGCGGTGCGGTGGACATCGCCACGCTGATCCTGATCTACGTGCTGCTCGGCCTGGGCCTGAACATCGTGGTCGGTCTGGCCGGCCTGCTCGACCTCGGTTACGTCGGCTTCTACGCCGTGGGCGCCTACAGCTATGCGCTGCTGTCGCACTACTACGGGCTGAGCTTCTGGATCTGCCTGCCGATCGCCGGCCTGATGGCGGCCACATTCGGCTTCCTGCTCGGTTTCCCGGTGCTGCGCCTGCGCGGTGACTATCTGGCGATCGTGACCCTGGGCTTCGGTGAGATCATCCGTCTGTTCCTGCGTAACCTGACGGGCCTCACCGGCGGACCGAACGGCATCAGCAACATTCCCAAACCGTCGCTGTTCGGCCTGACCTTCGAAAGAACGGCCACCGAAGGCATGCAGACCTTCCACGAGTTCTTCGGCCTGACGTACAACCCGGTCAGCAAGGTGGTTTTCCTCTACCTGGTGGCGCTGTTGCTGGCACTGTTCGCGCTGTTCGTGATCAACCGCCTGCTGCGCATGCCGATCGGCCGTGCCTGGGAAGCCTTGCGCGAAGACGAAATCGCCTGCCGTGCCCTGGGCCTGAACCCGACCGTGATCAAGCTGTCGGCCTTCACTCTGGGTGCCTGCTTCGCTGGTTTCGCCGGTAGCTTCTTCGCCGCGCGCCAAGGGCTGGTCACGCCGGAGTCGTTCACCTTCATCGAGTCGGCCACCATCCTCGCCATCGTGGTGTTGGGCGGCATGGGCTCGCAGTTGGGCGTGGTTCTCGCGGCTGTCGTGATGATCCTGTTGCCCGAACTGATGCGTGACTTCAGCGAATACCGCATGTTGATGTTCGGCGCCTTGATGGTGCTGATGATGATCTGGCGTCCTCAAGGTCTGCTGCCCATGCAACGTCCTCACATGGAGCTGCGTAAATGAGCAGAGAGATCCTGAAAGTAGATGGCCTGAGCATGCGCTTCGGCGGCCTGTTGGCGGTCAATGGCGTAGCCTTGAGCGTCAAAGAGAAACAAGTGGTCTCGATGATCGGCCCCAACGGCGCCGGCAAGACCACTGTATTCAACTGCCTGACCGGGTTCTACAAACCCACCGCCGGCACTATCCAGCTCAACGGTGAAGCGATCGAAGGCCTGCCCGGCCACAAGATCGCCGGCAAAGGCGTGGTGCGGACTTTCCAGAACGTGCGGCTGTTCAAGGACATGACCGCCGTGGAAAACCTGCTGATTGCTCAGCACCGGCACCTGAACACCAACTTCCTGGCAGGCCTGTTCAAGACCCCGGCGTTTCGCCGCAGCGAACGCGAGGCGATGGAATACGCCGAGTTCTGGCTGGAAAAGGTCAACCTCAAGGAGTTCGCCAACCGCCCGGCCGGCACCCTGGCTTATGGTCAGCAGCGCCGCCTGGAAATTGCCCGCTGCATGATGACCCGTCCAAGCATCCTCATGCTCGACGAACCGGCCGCCGGCCTCAACCCGCGGGAAACCGACGACCTCAAGGCGCTGATCGGCACCCTGCGTGAAGAGCATAATGTGACGGTGCTGTTGATCGAACACGACATGAAACTGGTCATGAGCATTTCCGACCATATCTTCGTGATCAACCAGGGCACACCGTTGGCCAACGGCACGCCGGAGCAGATCCGCGACAATCCTGAAGTGATCAAAGCCTACCTGGGGGAAGCGTAAATGCTGCAGTTCGAAAACGTTTCCACCTTCTACGGCAAGATCCAGGCGCTGCACAGCGTCAACGTCGAAGTCCGCCAGGGCGAGATCGTGACCCTGATCGGCGCCAACGGTGCCGGCAAGTCGACCCTGCTGATGACCCTCTGCGGTTCGCCGCAAGCCCACAGCGGCAGCATCCGCTACATGGGCGAAGAGCTCGTCGGCCAGGACTCGTCGCAGATCATGCGTAAAAGCATCGCCGTGGTTCCGGAAGGCCGTCGGGTGTTTGCCCGCCTGACCGTGGAAGAAAACCTCGCCATGGGCGGGTTCTTCACCGACAAGGGCGATTATCAGGAACAGATGGACAAGGTTCTGGGACTTTTCCCACGCCTGAAAGAACGCTTTGCCCAACGCGGCGGCACCATGTCCGGCGGCGAACAGCAAATGCTCGCCATCGGCCGCGCGCTGATGAGCAAGCCCAAGCTGCTGCTGCTCGACGAGCCATCGCTGGGCCTGGCACCGATCATCATCCAGCAGATCTTCGACATCATCGAACAACTGCGCAAGGACGGTGTGACGGTGTTCCTGGTGGAGCAGAACGCCAACCAGGCCCTGAAAATCGCCGACCGTGCCTACGTGCTGGAAAACGGCCGGGTGGTGATGAGCGGGACCGGTGAAGCGCTGTTGACCGACCCGAAAGTGCGCGAAGCGTACCTCGGCGGTTAAGCCTTTGCGGTAAACAAAAAACGGCCTTCGGGCCGTTTTTTTGTGCCTGGCACAAACCTCACCGAAGGCCGCTCCTACGGGGCTGTGTATCTTTAGCACAACCTGAATGATAAAGAAGAAGCCCTGTCGGAGGAGCCCCGCCTCATAAACGTCATTGATCTATAGAGTCATCTTGCATATATTTGTATCTACAGACAAACAAGAAGTGATCAACATGACAGCAACCTCCCAGGCACAAGGATTCACCAAAGACCAGTGCGTGACTGGTTTGCGAGCAGCTGTAGGCATACTCGAAAAGTGGCAGGCATCGGGCGATCAGGCCTGTCGTATCCTGCGCATTTCCCGCAGTACGTACTCACGGGCAAAGCAGCGCGATCCCGATTGGTCCGTAAACCTGGATTCAGACCAGATGCAGCGCATCAGTTTTATTCTCAACATCCATGCCGTTCTGCGTCTTGTCTTTGATAACCCTGAGAACGTCTATGGTTTTCCGACGATGGCGAACGAAAACGAGTTCTTCAACGGGCGTACCCCGCTCGAAATCATGTCCCAGGGGGATATGATTTCCTTGTACGAGACGTTTCGGCGGATCGACGTGCTGCGAGGCGCACAATGGTAATGGTGAGCCAGTTGCCAGTATTGGCCGGTGAGCAGTTGCAGGCCTACCGATTGATCAATTCAAAGTTTCCGCCCATTGCGTTGTTTGACGACGTGGCGGACGCGAACGAATTTGATGTTCTGTATCAGATACAGGCCCTCACAAATCCGAGGCTGCAAAATGAGGTAGGTCGGCTTGAGCTGATACCGCGTGCGGAAATTCCCTTTGGCATCCCTGGATGCTCTTATGCGACAGCCCCTTTCACCCACGTCAACCCAACTGGCTCGCGTTTCAGCGATGGCAGTTTCGGCGTGTTGTACTTGGCTGCCTCGATGGAAACTGCTCTGGCTGAGGTACAGCATCACCAAAATCAGTATTGGTCGAATGTCCAGAATCTCAATTACGAGAGGTTTGTTTTCCGGGGGTTATCCTGCACTTTCGTTGACGAAGCAATGAGGGATGCCGTATCCATTCCGATGCACGATCCTATCTACGATCCCGTCGACTACACGCACTCACATCGCTTGGGTAAGGTAGTCAAGGATGCAGGGGGCCTTGGCCTGCGATACAACTCCGTGCGTATGCATGGCAACTACTGCTGGGCGCTGATGACTCCCAGACCAGTCTCATCAGTCATTCAAACAGCCCACTACGAGATGATCTGGAACGGTCAGATCACTAGCGTTAATAAAATCAGCATTGCATGACTGTCTTATCGGCGCGATAGCACGAATCCGTTGTCAGTCAGCATCAATGCTAAATGTCATGACGCTATCGCGCGCCCTCCCACAGGGGATTGATGGTGTTTTGAGGATTTTTGAAAAAAATCTGCAGTCAGCTGTAACACCCCGCCCTGTCGTTTCTCTAGAGCGGTAAGCAAGCACAAACGCTTGCCATACCAAGCTCAATTTCGGAGAAACATCATGACTGCTACCACCCGCACCCTGTCCGCCACCGCCCTGGTTCTGGCACTTGGTTCTGCCCTGAGCATCGCCGCTGTCTCCACGGCCCATGCCGCTGACGCCAACATGGAAAAATGCTTCGGCGTGGCCATGAAAGGTCATAACGATTGCGCCGCTGGTGCTGGTACCACTTGCGCTGGCACCGCCAAAACCGACTACCAGGCCAACGCCTGGAAGCTTGTCCCCAAGGGCACCTGCGCCACCACAATGAGCAAGACCTCGCCAACCGGCTTCGGCCAGATGGAAGCCTACAAAGCCAAGTCGTAATCAGCCCCCCAGCCAGAGTGTCGACCATGAACCATTCATTCTCCGGGCTCCCGCCCCGCTCCGGGCTGGGGCTCAAGACCGAGCACTTTCGTGAAGTGCTCGGTGCACAACCGGACATCGGTTTCTTCGAAGTCCACGCCGAAAACTACATGGTGGCCGGCGGCCCGTTTCATCATTTTCTGGGATTGATCCGCGAGCAGTATCCGCTGTCGCTGCACGGTGTTGGCCTGTCCATCGGTGCCGAAGGTCCGCTGGATGGTCAGCACCTGCAAAGGCTGGCCGCGCTGATCGAGCGCTATCAACCCCACTCCTTTTCCGAACACCTGGCCTGGTCCAGCCATGGCCCGGTGTTTCTCAATGACCTGCTGCCCCTGGCCTACGACGCGCCGACGCTGAACCGTGTCTGCGAGCACATCGATCAGGTACAGAACACCCTCAAACGCCCGATGCTGCTGGAAAACCCGGCGACATACCTGGCGTTCCAGAACTCGACAATCGATGAAGCCGACTTCATCAGTGAAGTCATTCGCCGCACCGGCTGCGGCCTGCTGCTGGACGTCAACAACGTTTACGTCTCCTGCATCAATCACCAAAGAGATCCGCGGGCCTACATCGACGCCCTGCCACTGCACGCTGTGGGAGAGATTCATCTGGCGGGGTTTGCCGAAGACACCGACAGCCTTGGTGACCGACTACTGATCGACGATCACGGTGCGCCCGTCGATAACGCGGTGTGGGCGCTGTACTCGCAGGTGCTGGAGCGGGTCGGCCCGATCGCCACGTTGATCGAACGCGACAACCGGTTACCGGCCTTCAGTGTGTTGCACGCCGAAGCCCGTCATGCCGATGAGTTGCTGCACCGCGCAGGGAGCCGGCCATGAGCACTCAAGCCGCTTTTTCCGCCGCCCTGCTCGATCCGCAACGGCCCTGCCCCGAGGGCGTGTTCAGTGCCAACGGTGCCGATCCGGCCAGCCGTTTCGCGGTGTATCGCAACAATGTGCAGAGCTCGCTGATCAACGCCTTGGCCGACAGCTATCCGGTGGTTATGCAGTTGGTCGGTGATGAATTTTTCCGGGCGATAGCAGGGTTGTATGTGCAAAGTTGCCCACCGCAAAGCCCGCTCATCAACGACTACGGCAAGGACTTCGCCGAGTTCATCGACAATTTTGAACCGGCAGCCAGCGTGCCTTATCTGGCCGATGTGGCGCGGCTGGAGCGCTTGCGCGTTCAGGCCTATCACGCCGCTGATGCGCAGCCTTTGGGCCATGAGCAAATCGCCGCCGTGCTGTCGGACCCACAGGCATTGAGCGAGCTGACGCTTGGGCTTCATCCCTCCCTCAATCTGCTGACTTCAGCCTTCGCCGTGGTCGCAATCTGGGCGGCGCATCAACAGGACGCGACGCTGGCCGGGATCGACCTCGGCCACGGGCAAAACGCGCTGGTGCTGCGTAACGAACTGGAGGTTGAGGTCTTCGCCATCGACCACGGCGCCAGAATCTTCATTCAGAGCCTGCGACTCGGCCAGCCCCTGAGCCAAGCGCTGGAAAACGCGCCGGCCTTCGATCTCAGCCAAACCCTGGCGCTGCTGATCAGCCACAACGCCATCACTCATTTACACCACAACCAGGTATCGCCATGAACACAAACCCCATTACCCGCGCCATCACGCTGCTGGAAAAAATCCCCCACAGCCTGATCGCCTTTATCGCGCGTTTTTCCATTGCCGCGGTGTTCTGGAAGTCCGGGCAAACCAAGGTGGAAGGCTTGGCCATCGACTTGATCGACGGCACCTTTGAACTCGGTGTGCCAAGGCTGGCGGACTCGACCATTCCGTTATTCCAGAGCGAATATCACCTGCCGTTGCTCTCCCCGGAACTGGCGGCGCACCTGGCGGCCTTCGCCGAGCATTTCTTTCCGATTCTGATCCTGATCGGCTTCGCCACACGCTTTTCGGCCCTGGCGCTGCTGGGTATGACCCTGACCATTCAACTGTTCGTGTACCCCGATGCGTATCCGACCCACGGCACCTGGGCGGCGGTGTTGCTGTACTTGATGGCGACTGGACCTGGCAAGTTGTCGATCGATCACCTGATTGCCCGGCGTTACGCCCGCTGATACCAACCTCAGAACTCCCATAAAGGTTGTGTGGTGAGACGTTATCGTTGAAGCCGATCCAACGCCTCACCACTGCGCTTGAACCAACCGATCAAATAGTCCGCCAGCACTTGGGTACGCTTAGGCAACCCGCCCTGATACGGATGCACCAGATACATCGGCATGCTGCGGGTTTGATAATCACGCAGGAGCCAGCGTAAACGTCCATCAGCCAATTCCTCTTGCAACAGATACGACGGCAAACGCGCAATGCCCGCACCGGTCAGTGCAGCTTTCTTCAAGAGGTTGTAATGGTTGCTGGCGAACGGACCCGACACTCGCACCCGCGTTAATTCGTGCTGTTGGTGATAGAGCCATTCTTCGCGACCGCTGTAATGGCTGTTGAGCAGGCAGCGGTGTTCGGCCAGTGCCTGAGGCGTCAGCGGCTCACCGAATCGCTCAAGATACGCGGGGCTGGCACAGGTCATTTCGTGCCAGGCCAGCAGCGGTCGGGCGACCAGGCGTTCGTCGTTGGCCACTTCCGAGCGGATCGCCAAGTCAAACCCGTCCCGGGACAAGTCGCGGTAGTTATTGTTGAGCTCCAGCTCGATCTGCACCTCGGGGTACTGCCGGGAAAATTCCAGCAGTGCGCCGTCAAAGAACGTTTCCCCCAGTGAAACCGGCACCGTCATCCGCACAGGGCCGGCCATGTCGTCTTTCAGCCGCGCCAACGCCTGACGCGCACGCTCCACTTGCACCACCAGCGCCTGGGCTTGCGGCAACAACGCCGCACCCGCCGCCGTCAGGCTCAAGCGACGTGTGGTGCGTTGCAGCAACACCACGCCAAAGCGCGTTTCCAGCAGGCTGATGCGCTTGGAGAGTTGCCCCTTGCTGCACCCCAGTTGCTGGGCGGCCAGGGTGAAACTGCCCGCCTCGATCAATACCGCGAACGCCGCCAGATCGTCCATTTCACTCATGGATTGTTTCCATTTGAAAACCAAAGGTTGCCCATTAGCACGCTTATTTATAAAAAAAACCACACTAGACTTAACTTTAAATCCAACCCACTTGAGGAACTGCACGATGAAAATTCTGTTGATTGGCGCCTCCGGCACCGTCGGTTCGGCCATTGACCATGAACTGTCCCAGCGCCACAAAATCGTCCGTATCGGCCGTAAAAGCGGTGATTTCCAGGTCGACATCAGTGACAGCGCCTCGATCCGCAAACTGTTCGAACAGACCGGCAACTTCGATGCACTGATCTGCGCCGCCGGCAGTGTCAACTTCGTGCCGCTGGCCACCATGACCGCACAAGACTTCGAACTCGGCTTGCGGGACAAGCTGATGGGCCAGGTCAACCTGCTGCTGATCGGCCGGGAATTCGCCAATGACGGTGCGTCTTTCACCTTCACCACCGGCATCCTCAGCCACGATCCGATTCGTACCGGCAGCTCCGCGTCCCTGGTCAACGGCGCCCTTGACGCCTTCGTCCGAGCGGCAGCGATCGAACTGCCACGCGGTCTGCGCATCAACTCGGTCAGCCCGAACGTGCTGGTCGAAGCCATGGGGAGCTATGCGCCGTACTTCCGTGGTTTCAAACCGGTTCCCGCCGCCGAGGTGGCGCTGGCCTACGCCAAAAGCGTGGAAGGCCTGCAGACCGGCCAGACCTATCGCGTCGGCTAAACCAGACTCGCACACAGGAAAGCGAGAACATCGCAGGGTTGTGATGAACGGTCAGGCTGAGTAACGTGGCGACACTTGTCTGGAGACTCAAAGATGCGTGTTGCCCGTTCCCTGGTACTTGTTGCCCTGCTTCCGTTGTTCGCCGCTTGCCAACTGCTCGATGGCCCACGGCAAAGTGCTTCCCACGTGGGCCAGACCCGCATGCAGGGCCAATTGACGGCGGCCGACGGCAAGCTGCTGTTCCAGCCATGTAATGAGCAACGCAGTTTCGTAGTCAATGACATCGGTGGCACCAGCATCCTGCAAGAGGCCGCGACCCTGGCCGATGATCAGGGCAAGCTGTTCGCCGATGTGCGCGGCCGGATCGTTGCCAGTGGTGCTGACAGCCAACTCGACCTTACGCAGCTGTACCGCGTCGAGCGCTCGGGCACGGCGTGCGACGATCCCAATTTCAAGCAGCTGATCCTGCGCGCCGCCGGCCATGGCCCGGAGTGGAACGTCAAGGTCAGCGGCAAGGGCATGATCATCGACCGCGCTGGTCAGCCGCCCCTGGCCCTGCCGTACGTTGAAGAACAACTGGGCGATGGCCGCTTCAACCTCAGCACCGAAGCCAATAATCAGCGCATCGAGCTCTGGGTCGCGCCGCAACGTTGCGTCGACAGCAGCACCGGCAGCGTGCAGCACATGAGCGCCGAGTTGCGTATCGACGGCCAGGTGCAACGCGGCTGCGGGTATTTTGGCGGATCGCGTAACGACTGATCGTTTTAGCCTCACGGGAATCATCCTTTGAGGCTTATAATCGCGGGCTTCAAACGCCTTGGCGCAGTTGTGCGCCCCGCGAACCGGATCCCGTCATGTTACGAATCACCGAACTCAAGTTGCCGATCGACCATCCCGAAGAAGACCTGCGCCCTGCCATCGTGCAGCGCCTGGGCATCGCCAGTGATGACCTGCTCGACTTCACCTTGTTCAAGCGCAGCTACGATGCGCGCAAAAAGTCCTCCGAACTGTGTTTCATCTACACCATCGACCTCAACGTTCGCGATGAGGCGGCGGTGCTGCGCACGTTCGCCGATGACCGTAACGTCAACGTGGCGCCGGATGTCAGCTACAAAGTGGTCGGCCAGGCGCCGGCCGACCTGAGCCAGCGTCCGATCGTGGTCGGGTTCGGCCCGTGCGGGATCTTCGCCGGCCTGGTGCTCGCGCAGATGGGCTTCAAGCCGATCATCCTCGAACGCGGTACCGAAGTGCGCCAGCGCACCAAGGACACCTGGGGCCTGTGGCGTAAAAGTGTGCTCAACCCCGAATCCAACGTGCAATTCGGTGAAGGCGGCGCGGGAACGTTCTCCGACGGCAAGCTCTACAGCCAGATCAAAGACCCTAAATTCCTCGGTCGCAAGGTTCTGCATGAGTTCGTCAAGGCCGGTGCGCCGGAAGAAATCCTCTACGTCAGCAAGCCGCACATCGGGACGTTCCGTCTGACCGGTGTGGTGGAAAACATGCGTGAGCAGATTCGCGCCCTGGGCGGCGAAGTGCGCTTCCAGCAGCGGGTTACCGATGTGCTGATCGACGACGGCCAACTGGTGGGCGTCGAACTCCATGGCGGCGAACAGATCCATTCGAAGCACGTGATTCTGGCCCTCGGCCACAGCGCCCGGGACACCTTCCGCATGCTGCACGGCCGTGGTGTGTACATGGAAGCCAAGCCGTTCTCGGTGGGGTTCCGCATCGAACACCCGCAGTCGCTGATCGACCGCGCGCGCCTTGGCAAATACGCCGGCCACCCGAAACTCGGCGCTGCCGACTACAAACTGGTGCACCACGCCAAAAACGGTCGATCGGTCTACAGCTTCTGCATGTGCCCGGGCGGCACCGTAGTGGCGGCGACCTCCGAGCCGAACCGCGTGGTCACCAACGGCATGAGCCAATACTCGCGTAACGAGCGCAACGCCAACTCCGGGATCGTCGTCGGCATCACCCCGGAAGTCGATTATCCGGGCGGCCCGCTAGCCGGCATCGAGTTGCAGGAACGCCTGGAATCCCACGCCTTTGTGCTGGGCGGCAGCAACTACGAAGCACCGGCGCAACTGGTCGGCGACTTCATTGCCGGCAAGCCGTCCACCGAATTGGGCAGCGTCGAGCCGTCCTACAAACCGGGCGTTGCCTTGGGTGACTTGGCCCTGGCCCTGCCGGCGTTCGCCATCGAAGCGATTCGCGAAGCCTTGCCAGCGTTCGAGAAGCAGATTCGTGGCTACTCGCTGCACGACGCCGTGTTGACCGGGATCGAGACGCGCACCTCATCGCCGCTGCGCATTACCCGTAACGAGTCGATGCAGAGCCTGAACGTGAAGGGGTTGTTCCCGGCGGGTGAAGGCGCGGGTTATGCGGGCGGGATTCTGTCGGCGGGTGTCGACGGGATTCGGATTGCTGAAGCGGTTGCCCGGGATATCCTTGGCCTAGAAGCCTGACCCAGATGATCGTTCCCACGCAGAGCGTGGGAACGATCAAATATCTCAGATATTGGCGCGCAACACGCTGGCCGGCAGCGGCTCTCCGCGCTCAACGCTGGCCGCCACGGCATCCATCAGACCACTCAACTCATACCCCTGGGCCTTCAGCCAGGCCTGATCGTAATAGGTGTCGGCATAGCGCTCGCCGCCATCGCACAGAATCGCCACGATCGACCCCGACTCCCCCGCCGTCGCCATCTGCTGGGCCGCCATCAAGGCGCCGATCAGGTTGGTCCCGCTCGAACCACCCACCCGTCGCCCCAAACGTTGTGCCAGGTAATGCATGGCTGCCAGTGACAAGGCGTCCGGCACCTTGACCATCGCGTCGATGACTTTGGGCAGGAACGACGCCTCGACACGCGGCCGGCCAATGCCTTCAATCCGTGACCCGTGATCGAGGCGCAGGCTAGCGTCGCCGGTCTTGTAGTAATCGAAAAACACCGAACGCTCGGCATCGGCGCACAGCACACGGGTGCAATGCTGGCGATAGCGCACGTAACGGCCCAGCGTCGCGGTGGTACCGCCGGTGCCAGGGCTGGAAATCAGCCAGCTCGGTTCCGGGTGCTGCTCGAAGCGCATCTGATGGAAGATCGATTCGGCGATGTTGTTGTTCGCTCGCCAGTCGGTGGCGCGTTCGGCGTAGGTGAACTGGTCGATGAAATGCCCGTCGTGTTCGTGAGCCAGGCGCTCGGACTCAGCGTAAATCTGCGTCGGATCGTCCACCAGATGGCTCTTGCCACCGTAGAAAGCGATTTGCGCGATCTTTTCCTTGGACGTGCTCGCGGGCATCACCGCAATGAACGGCAAACCCAGCAGCCGGGCGAAGTACGCCTCGGAAATCGCCGTCGAACCGCTGGACGCTTCAATCACCGGCGCACCGGGTTTGAGCCAGCCGTTACACAGTGCATAGAGGAACAATGAGCGGGCCAACCGATGTTTCAGGCTGCCGGTGGGATGGCTCGACTCATCCTTGAAGTACAACTCGATGCCCGGCAACCCCGGCAGCGGCAAGGGGATCAGGTGGGTATCAGCGCTGCGCTGGAAGTCGGCTTCGATGATCCGGATGGCTTCGCGGGCCCACTGTCGGTTGTCGCTCATGATGGTTTTCTCGTTGAATCAGGCAAGAGTCGGCCTTGTCGCAAGGCTCAGTCCACAAGCTTAGGAAAAAACCTACATCACGCACAGATACAGCTGGGGTTCAATACGTCCGGCAACTGCTAGGCTCAGGCCTTTGCTGACCGGGCACGTTGTAACGGTATATAACAAAAAAGAATATAACTTTTGTTTTAACAACCAACGGTACGGGTTAGGGTGTGCCACCTTTTGAATTCATCGATGGAGAGCGACCTTGCCTCTGCGTAGCACGTTCACGCGTTTCTTTCAGTTGGAAGCTGCCAGCGGTCTGCTATTGATCGCCGCAGCTGTCCTGGCCCTGATCATCAACAATTCATCGCTGTCGTGGCTCTATAACGGCCTGCTGGACACCCCCGTGGTGGCTCAGATCGGCGCGCTGAAAATCGCCAAGCCATTGCTGCTGTGGATCAACGACGGCCTGATGGCCCTGTTCTTTCTGTTGATCGGCCTGGAAGTGAAGCGCGAAGTCCTCGACGGCCAACTGTCGAAACCGTCTCAGATCGTCCTGCCCGGCGCGGCCGCAATTGGCGGCATGGTGGTGCCGGCGCTGATCTACTGGTTCCTCAACCGCGATAACCCGTCCGCCCTGAGCGGCTGGGCCATCCCGACGGCTACCGACATTGCCTTCGCCCTTGGCGTGCTGGCCCTGCTGGGTAAACGCGTGCCAGTGTCGCTGAAACTGTTCCTGATGACCCTGGCGATCATCGATGACCTTGGCGCAATCATCATCATTGCGATCTTCTATTCCGGCGCTCTGTCGACCCTGTCCCTGGCGCTGGCCGCGGCCTGCATCGCGGCCTTGATCGGAATGAACCGACTTGGTGTGGTGAAACTCGGGCCGTACATGATCATCGGGCTGATCCTTTGGGTCTGCGTACTCAAGAGTGGCGTGCACGCGACGCTGGCGGGTGTGACCCTGGCCTTCTGCATTCCACTGCGCACGAAAAACGCCGAGCCTTCGCCGCTGCTGACCCTGGAGCATGCCCTGCATCCGTGGGTGGCCTACGGCATCCTGCCGCTGTTTGCCTTCGCCAACGCTGGCTTGTCCCTGAGCGGCGTGACCGTCGAAAGCTTCACCCATCATGTACCGATGGGCATCGCCGTCGGCCTGCTGTTGGGCAAGACCGTCGGTGTCTTCGGCCTGACCTGGCTGGCGGTAAAAATCGGCATCGCCACCCTGCCCCAAGGCGCCAACTGGGGCCAGATTTTGGGGGTGGCGATCCTTTGCGGCATCGGCTTCACCATGAGCCTGTTCGTCGGTTCCCTGGCCTTCGTGCCGGGCGCCAGTGAATATGCCGGGATGGACCGCATGGGTATTCTGACCGGCTCGATCCTGGCGGCATTGATCGGTTATGCGGTGACGGCGGCGGCGAGCCGCAAGAGTGCTGCGCTGCCTTCCTGAACGATAGAGAACACTCTTAGCAACATTGAGGATTCGTCCTACAGTCACGATTAGCCACGTTCGTTAACGTCGCGCAGCCCCCTCTTTGGGGGTTGCCGATGGACGAGCGAAAGGACAATCAGTGGCTGGCCACAAGGACATCCCCCGGGTACAAAACCCACCGTCAGGTGACGGGCATCACGTCACTCACCGATTCATGACGGCCACCGAATTGGCCGAGCGTGATGCCAGACAAAACGCCCACGACGCCATGCTCGCAAGGCAGCAGGCCTTCGAAGACAGCGTTCTGGTCCCGACGAAAAAAGACGACGTTGCCCGCTCAGGATGCGTGTTCGCCAAGTCCTGCAAACTGCCCGATGCAATCATCGACTACACGAATCCCTCCGGCGTTGTTCCGACCGACAGCCTGAAAGACTACGGCGAACTGGTTCTACTCGGCGCTCGCGAGGCCGATGAAACCGGTGTGGTGCCGCTGAAGAAAATCAGTGGCACCGCCATCCCTGCGGGTTTCGGCAGCTTCGCCCTGAGTGGCTCAGCGTTCGCCGCATTACCCGCCGTCGCAGTCAGCACCGCTGCGGCCACCCTGGCAGGTCTGGTGGCCCTGGTCATGCCGTCGAGCCTTGGCGACAGCTCGCTCTACACCGAAGACCAACTGCGATCCCTCAAACAGGCCCGTACTCGTGTGCGTCTGCGGGTCGAGCAACAAGCTGATGGCAGTCTCAAGGGATACGGTTTCTACACTGGCAAAAACCGTGACTGGGAGATGGTCGACGTCGTGCAATTCAGCTTGCGCGGCAGTCAGCAAGTGGCTGATCTCGGGGACGGCGTTGAGCTGATCTGGACGCCGGCCGAGGACGGCTCAAGCACCCTCGGCATCCCCGCTTTGGAAGCTGCGCCACAAGCGCCGCACATCTGGGTTTACCCGCCGACGAAGGCGGCTGACAGCATCATCGTGAATCCGGTTTATCCGCCGGAGTACAAGGATTTCATTCTTGTGTTTCCGGCGGATTCGGGGGTGTTGCCGGTTTATATTGTGGTGAGTGTTGCGGACCACAAATATCATCCGGCGCCAAACGGGCTTACCGCTTTTCCTGATGCCACACCGGCAAAACAGAAGACTCGGGTCAAAGGTAGAGGCACCCGAATGCGCTGGAGAACGGCTGAAGGGCGAATTCTAGAATGGGATTATCAGCATGGAGCAGTAGAAATGTATGACAAACGAGGTCGCCATCTGGGTGAGTTTGACGCTGAAACAGGTAATCAAAACAAGCCGGCGGATCCGAAAAGAAGGATAGAACCGTGAACCACGTAATTTATGCTTTTGATAAAGAAACAGAAGCGCTGGTATTCGAAGTGCCTGTCCCGGCAGACGGCATTGCACAGCTGAGGGCGATAATGAGTTGGACTGAGGCTGAAGAAGAAATCTATGGCTATGACCTTGATTCCCAGCAGATAACAAAACTGGAAACATTAGTCGGTCGATCATTTTACGATCCACAATACGATTTTCAGCTCGGTTGTTATGCAAGCAAGTAAATGCTCTGGTTCAACTCCACAGCCCAAAAGAAAACCCCGACCAGCTCACCTGATCGGGGTTTTCTTTTACCCTACATTCCCGCTTAGTGCGAAACGCGGCTGGTCCCACCCACAGTGGAGATCCGCACACGCTCACCCACACGGAACACTTCGTTTGGCTGAACTTCCTGCACGTAGGCGCGCATGCTGCCATCGTCTTCGCGTACGGTGATTTCAACGCCTTGAGTGCGGGTCAGGCCTTCTTCGGCAGCCGACCCCACCAGGCCACCCGCTACAGCGCCGATGACCGCTGCAACGATGCTGCCGCGACCGCCGCCGACGGCGCTACCGCCGACGCCACCCACGACTGCGCCCGCAGCGCTGCCGATCGGGGTCTTGGTGCCTTCGATTTTCACCGGACGCAGGGATTCGATGGTGCCCATGCGAATCGTCTGCACGCGACGCGCTTCGTCACGGGAGTAGGAGTCACCGGTCAGGCTCGATTGGCAACCGGAGAGCAACATCGCCATCGTGGAAAAGGAAGCAACCAGCAAAACAGACTTACGCATAGCATCAAACTCCATAGGACAGGTATCCATTAAAACCCGCAGCTTGACGCCTGTCACGGCATCGCCCGGATAAAATTGGTTTCATTCAGGCCTGGTACAGGCACTTTGCGAACTCACCATACAGTAGCGTCACATTACGAAATCTGCGCCGCTGACCCAAGGAATATCATGGATTACTTCATCATTGTCGTCACGACCATCGCCGGTTTGTACTTCCATTGGTGGTTGTACGTGCGGATAAAACGCTGGGGGGACCGCGATCTGGCGTTGTCACTGGCGGGTAAAGACGAACAAAAAAGAGCCTTCATGCTCCAGCAACTGGCGAACGCTCAAGCGCAGAAGATCAAGCGTCGGGACCTGCCACAGTGGCTAGAGGCCGCTGCGGCAGGGTATCCCGATCGGTAGACCGTTTACGGGGCCAGGCGCTCACGAACCCAGTCAGCACCCTGCAAGCGGTAGTTGAGGCGATCGTGCAGACGGCTCGGACGGCCCTGCCAGAATTCGATGCGCTCGGGTAGCAAGCGATACCCCCCCCAATGCTCGGGGCAGTGCGGCTGGCTATCGCTGAAACGCTGCTCCGTGTCCTTGAGCAGCGCCTCCAGTTCGCCGCGATCGGCGATCACCCGGCTCTGGGGCGACGCCCAGGCACCGAGACGACTGCCCAGAGGGCGAACCTGGTAGTAGGCGTCGGACTCTTCAGGCGTGACCTTCACCACCCGCCCTTCGATGCGCACCTGGCGCTCCAGGGCCGGCCAGAAGAACGTCATGGCTGCAAATGGATTGGCTGCCAATTGCTGCCCCTTGTCGCTCTCGTAGTTGGTGAAGAAGGTGAAGCCCTGCTCGTCCAGGCCCTTGAGCAGCAGAATGCGGCAATGCGGCCGACCGTCCTGATCGACGGTGGCCAACGTCATGGCATTCGCCTCCACCGGTACCTGCTCGGTTTTCACCGCATCGGCAAACCACTGATGGAACAGTGCGAACGGCTCGGCCGGGGCTTGCGCCTCGGTCAAGCCATCTCGGGTGTAATCGCGACGCATATCTGCCAAGGGCCGGGTCATGGCGCATTCCTTTTGGTTAATGAATCACTGCTTTGTGGCATCGGTGGCGGTGGCGCTCTTCGAATCGACAGCGGTTTTAGCCGGTGCGGTCTTTTTCGCGGGTGCCTTTTTGGCTGGAGCCTTGGCGGCCGCTTTCTTGGCCGGTGCCTTTTTCTTCGACGAGGCAGCGGTTTTTTTCGCAGCCGGTTCCGGGGTCACAGGCTTGGCCACTGGCTTGACGTCTTGCGCGACGACTTTGGTTACCGGTGCCGGAGCCGGCATATTGTACTTGCTCAGCAGCGCGGCCATGGTGTCTTGCGGCGTCAACAACAGCTCGACGCGACGGTTCAAGGCGCGACCTTCAGCACTGTCGTTGGCGGCGCGCGGTGCGTCACCGCCCATGCCGCGCAACATCAGGCGATCACGCTGCAGACCGCTGAGACGGAAGATCGCTGCCACCGCCTGGGCGCGTTCCTGGCTCAGTTTCACGTTGGCCGGTGCGGCACCCGACGTATCACTGTGGCCGAGTACCAGCACGGCAGTCTTTGGATCGGCTTCGAGGATTTTCGCGACACGGGTGAACGGAGCGAGGGTCACCGGCAGCAGCATGGCCGGGCGGTCCGGGTTGAACGAGCCTTCCACCGGAGCCGTGACGACCAGCACATTTTCACGGCGCTCGAGTTGCAGGTTGCTGCCCTTGACCGCCTCGCGCAGGCGCGGCTCATAGTCGTCAAGCCAGGCTTGGGTGATTTTCGGATCGGGCATCGGCACGGCTGCTTTGGCAGTGCTGGTGCTCTGCTCCTTACCGCCGAACGGCCACCACCATTTGCCTCCGGCATCGGCTTCAGCCTTGGCGACGGGTACTGCGGCAGCTGGTTTCAGGGGTGCCGGGGACGGGGACGGGGCGGGTTCTTTAGTCGCGACCTTGTCGGATGAACCGAACGGCCACCAACTGCTGCCACCTGCGGCATCATTTTGTGGGGTTTGTGCACAACCGGTGATAGCGAAGCACAGGGCCAGGGCGAGGGTTTTATTGGACGACATTGGGTATCCACAAAATGAGGTAATGAAAAGTCAGCCGGGGCGCCCCCGGCTAAACAGACGCTTTGAAACCACAAAGGCTTTCGGGTTCCAGCCCTGGCCCCCTTAAGCGTGATTTACAGACAAGTGGCCAGTACTCGCACAAGCTTTTGCGCTCGTGGATCCATCAAGACGTACGGCCCCAGCGTATTTGTCACAAAACCGAAGGCCACATCATGTTCCGGATCAGCAAAACCGATGGAGCCGCCAGCACCCGGGTGACCGAACGCCCGTGGGCCGAGGCCGTAGGTGGCGTTGGGTACGTCCGGTTGATCGAGCATGCAACCCAGACCGAAGCGGGTCCGGGTCAATAAAGTCTTGTCTTCGCCAACGCTGTGTTCGCGGGTCAGCTCGTCGAGCATTTCGCTTTCCAGCAGGCTGCCATCGAGCAGTCCGGCGTAGAAACCGGCCAGGCTGCGGGCGTTGCCGTGGCCATTGGCGGCCGGCTGCTGCATGCGCCGCCATTCCGGTTTGTTGGTGCTGGTCATGATCGACGGCGGGTTGGTGAAGGCCCGAGTGGTCATGGCCGTCGGTTCGCGCATGGTCACCTGCAGCAAGCGCTGGGCCGCGGCATCGCCGACGTTGCCCTTGCTGCGGGCGATGTGCGCCACGCGATGGAATTCTGAATCGGCCAGGCCGACGTGGAAATCCAGCCCCAAGGGCTTGGCAACCCGCGCCACGATGGACTCGCCCGGCCCACGACCGTCGGCGCGCCGCAGCAATTCACCGACGAGCCAGCCATAGGTGATCGCCGCATAACCGTGACCTTGGCCCGGCGTCCACCAGGGTGCTTCGGCGGCCAGGGCATTGACCATGGTCTGCCAGTCGTAAAGTGCCTCAGGGGGCAGCAACTCGCGCAAGGCCGGCAGACCCGCCTGATGGCAGAGCAAGTGGCGCAGCGTCACGGATTCTTTACCGGCGGCGGTAAATTCGGGCCAGTAGCGGGCGACCGGGGCATCGAGTTGCAACTTGCCTTCAGCCACCAATTGCAGCGCCGTCACGGCGGTGAAGGTTTTGGTGCAGGAGAACAGGTTGGCGATGGTATCGCTGTGCCAGGCCTCATGGCCGTCCTTGTCGGCGGTACCGGCCCAAAGGTCGAGGACGGTTTCACCACCGATCCGGATGCACAACGCCGCGCCGCGTTCCTGAGGATCGTCGAACAGCGCTGCAAACGCTTCACGCACCGCTTCGAACTTAAGCTCGTAATGACCCTGAATCTGCACCCGCAACTCTCCCGGATAAACGCTCTACAAAGTGGCCCGCATTGTTCCAGCCCTTGAGGGATTTGGGAACAGGATCGGGTCGGATGGTCGCCCGGTTATGGAAATGCCGCAGACATCAACGATGCGATCCCTGTGGCGAGGGGGCTTGCCCCCGTTCGACTGCGAAGCGGTCGCAAAAACCTGTATTTGCGGTGCATCTGTAGGCATGGGGGCCGCTTCGCGGCCCAACGGGGGCAAGCCCCCTCGCCACAGGTGTATCAGGAATCAATGGCCATTGCCCGAATGCCCACCCGCATGCCCTGCGCCCTTGCCCGGGCCTTTGCCTGCCTCGCCCTTCCTGCCACCCTCGACATCGTGACTGGCTTTATCCGCCTCAGCGCTGGCCTTCTCCGCCTCTTTGCCAAGCTGATCGATGATCTGCACATTGCTTTTACGCACACTGTCGACAAAGCCTTGGAACGGCAAATCAGTAATGCCCACCAGACCGAAGTGCCCGTTCTCGCCATCCAGCAGACGACCGGTCACCGGCTGGTCGAGGTACTGGAACCAGTGCACCCCGACAATCGACGGTTCGCTCATTGCCTGTTTGAGGAAGTGAGCGTAAGCCGTGCCGCGGTCTTCCTCCTTCGCCAATTGCGTCACGCCACCCCAGAACGGGCCCCGATCTGCCGAGCCGAAGTTGAATTCGGTGATCAGCACCGGTTTGTCCAGACTGCGCAGTTTGGCGAAGTCGTAACCGTCCTGGGGTTGCAGGGTGTACATGTTGAAGCTCAACACGTCGCAGTATTGTGCACAGGACTCGACTGCCTCCGGGGAACTGACGGCAAAGCGACCACCCAGCAACAACTGGTTCGGCGCGTGCCATTTGAGCGAATCGGAAACGGTCTTGAAGTAGGTGTCGGCGAAGACCTTCTGGAAGTATTTGAAGTCGGCTTCGATTTCCGGGTGTTCGGCGCTCGGCTCCGGCGGCACGAAGCCTGGGTCTTCCATCAACTCCCAGGCAGGCAAATCAATGCCCCAGGCTTTCGACAACCCCGCCTGGTTGCGGTACTTGTCGCGCAGTTGCTTGAGGAAGGCGCGTTTGGCCGGCACGTCGGTGGTCATTTTCAAGGTGCCGTAGGCCAGCGCATAGCGAGCCTTCGGATCATCGCCTGGACCGGCCCAGGCCAGTTCGTTGTCGGCGAAGTAACCGATCAGCCACGGATCGTCGCGATGGTCGCGGGCGGCGATGGCCACGGCGCGTTCGGTGGCCATGGCGAAACGCGGATCGAACGGGTCAGGCATGCCGCCCCACCAATCGGTGCCAGTGCTGATGCTGGCGTAATCGCCGACGATCGATAGCGGCAAGGTGTACGGCACACGGTCAGCGTTACCCAACACCGGTGCGCTCCAGTTGCCGAGGGTGTTGAAACCCCAGGCTTGCAGGCGATCGAGGGTATGACTGGCCCAGCGTTGTTCGTCGACAGTTACTTTGCAGGGTTCGGCGGCCGCCTTTTCGACCGTCGCTTCAACAGCCCCGGTCTTGGCCGCCTCGGCAACACCGGCTCCAGACTCGGTAGGCGCAGGCGCGGCTGATTGCTCGGCGGCCTTTTCAGCCGTCGCCTCTACCGCCTCGGCCTTGGCTGCTTCGGCAACACCAGCCTTAATGTCTCCGCCCGGTGCGCAAGGTTTGCCGTACAGCCGCTGCAGGTTGGCGCCATAGAAATCGTACCAACGACCGGCGTTGTAGGCTCGGCCCTGATCAACACCGTTGCCGCCACGGTTATCGCCTTCGCCATAGTGACTGGCCAAGGGTTCGTCGGGTTTAGGCAGGGACTCGAACATCCACTCGCGCCCGGCGACGTAGGTCTGGTTGACGCTCGGGGTCACGGTGTTGACGCCGAGGGAATAGAACGGATGCCCTTCCGGAGTCACCAGGTACCAGCGGCCATCACGCTTTTCAGTGCGGAAAAAGCCGCTGGCCTTGAACTCTGGGCCTTTGTTCAAGCCGCCGAACTTGTCCAGAGGCGCCTTCTCGCGCTCCGCCAGCCAGGTTTTCAGTTGTTGCTGCTCTTTGCCAGCGGCGGATTTCAGTTGTTCGTCGCTGCTGATCTTCTCCGGCCATTTGGCCCGGGTCGATTGACCGTAAGCGTCCACCAGGCCGCCATAAGCGGCTTTGGTCACGGCCTCGCCGTCCTGCACGCCGAAGCGCTCGAGCAGAATGCTTTGGGCGACTTTCGGCTGATCCATCGACAAGGTCACCGACACCACCTGGCTACGGTCCAGCTCACCGGTACTGCTGGCCAGCAATACACGCTGCCCTTCGAAATTGATCGGCATCGGCGGGCCGGCTTTCATGCCCTGGCTCAGCGGTGAACTCGGCTGCAGCGGTACCAGTAAGGTCTGCGCCGGGCCGGCCGGCAGATCGACACGGCTGACCAGAGTCTTGCCGTCGTTACTCTGGATTTTCACGTACAAGGTCACGGCCCAGTTCATCGCGCTCTGGATCCGCAGGCTCATGACGCCCGACTGCGACCAGTCCCAGGCACCGGTCTGCGGTGTCAGGCGCAAGGTCGGCTGGGCAGCCGGGTTGAAGGTCACGCGACGCAACACTTCACCTTCGGCCGTTTGCTCCGCATTGGATTGCGGCAGGCTGGCGTCCTGGGTCGCCACCTGAACCACGTCGGCGGGACGCACAAAGTTGAACAGCGTCTGCTGGCCGGCGGGGGCCGCCAGCAAAGGGGCTGCGAACATCAAGGCAAAAACGGCGGGCAACGAACGGCGAATCATAAGAACGTGGTTCCCCCTAACGACCATCAATGGGCCAGTGGAAAGGCAGTGGCAGTGAGGTAGACAACGCGGTGGGCAAATTTGCCCACCGGCGCATCAGGAAATTTCACGACGAAATGGCGGCAACGCATTGAGAATAGCTTTGCCGTAGCGCTGTGTGACCAAACGACGGTCAAGCAAGGTGATGGTGCCGCGGTCTTCTTCGGTTCGCAGCAGGCGACCGCAGGCCTGGACCAGTTTCAACGAGGCGTCCGGCACGGAGATTTCCATGAACGGATTGCCGCCACGGGCTTCGATCCACTCAGCCAGCGCGGCTTCGACCGGATCGTCGGGCACCGAGAACGGGATCTTGGCGATCACCACGTGCTCGCAGTAGGCACCGGGCAAATCCACGCCTTCGGCAAAGCTCGCCAGGCCGAACAGCACGCTGGAATCCCCGCCATCGACCCGCGCCTTGTGCTTGTTCAGGGTTTCCTGCTTCGACAGGTTGCCTTGAATGAACACTTGCTTGCGCCAGTCGCGATCCAGCCCGTCGAACACGTCCTGCATCTGTTTGCGCGAGGAGAACAGCACCAGGGTGCCACGGGAGCCCTCGACCAGTTCCGGCAAGTCGCGAATGATCGCCGCCGTATGGGCCGGTGCATCGCGCGGGTCGGCTTTCAGGTCCGGCACCCGTAATACGCCGGCGTCGGCATGATGGAACGGGCTCGGGACCACGGCGGTCACGGCGGTTTTCGGCAGGCCGGCGCGCATGCGGAAACGGTCGAAGGTGCCGAGAGCGGTCAGGGTCGCCGAGGTCACCAGCGCCCCGTAAGCCACGTTCCACAAGTTGCGCCGGAGCATTTCCGCCGCGAGGATCGGGCTGGCATTGACCTCGATGTCGAACAACGAACCGCTTTCGGCCAGCGTCAGCCAACGGGCCATGGGCGGGTTATCTTCCGGGTCTTCGACGGTGAAGGCGGTCCACAACTCCCAGTTTCCCGAAGAGCGCGACAGCAGGCTACCGAACAGCGGATACCACTCTTCGGCCTGGTTGCTGGCGATGCCAATGTTGACCTCGCCGTCCATGCCTTCCTTGAGCAGTTCGGTAAGCCGGGTGAACAGGTCGGTCAGTCGGGCAAAGCCCTTCTTCAACTCGATGCCCATCTCACGCATATGTTCGGGAATCACCCCGCCGACGAAACGGTGACGCGGCCGCTCGCGACCTTCGACGTCTTCGCCGGGCTTGAAGTCGGCGACTTGCTCACAGGCACTGAACATGAACTGCTGCTGGGTCTTGATCTCCCGGGCCAGTTCCGGCACCTGTTCGATCAACTTGCCCAGATCCCCCGGCAGCGGGTGTTGGGCGAGCAATTTGGTGAGGTTCTTGGCGGTGGTCTCCAGCCAGTCGGCGGTGGAGCGCAAGCGTGTGTAATGGGCGAAGTGGCCGATGGCCTTGTCTGGCAGGTGATGGCCTTCGTCGAACACGTAGATCGTGTCGCGCGGGTCCGGCAGAACCGCGCCGCCGCCCAGGGCCAGGTCGGCCAGGACCATGTCGTGGTTGGTGACGATCACGTCGACCTTGCCCATGCCTTCGCGGGCCTTGTAGAAGGCGCACTGGCCGAAGTTGGGGCAATGGCGGTTGGTGCACTGGCTGTGATCGGTGGTCAGGCGCGCCCAGTCGGCGTCTTCGAGCGCGGTGGACCAACTGTCGCGGTCGCCGTCCCACTTATTGCCGGCAAGTTTCTCGATCATGCTGGTGAACAGCTTCTGACTGGCCTCATCGACCTCGATCTTGAAGCCTTCTTCTTCGAACAGCTGTGCGGTAGCGGTTTGCGCGTGACCTTCCTGGAGCAACATGTCGAGCTTGGACAGGCACATGTAGCGCCCCCGCCCCTTGGCCAGGGCGAAGCTGAAATTCAGCCCGCTATTGCGCATCAGGTCGGGCAAATCCTTGTAGACGATCTGTTCTTGCAGGGCCACGGTGGCCGTGGCGATCACCAGACGCTTGCCAGCGGCCTTGGCGGCGGGGATCGCTGCCAGGCTGTAGGCCACGGTTTTGCCGGTACCGGTGCCGGCTTCCACCGCGACAATCGCGGGGTCGCCACTGCGCCGGCCTTCGTCGTCGGTGTCGATGTCACCGAGGACTTTGGCGATTTCGGCGATCATCAGGCGTTGGCCGTAGCGTGGCTTGAGGCTCTTGGCTTCGAGAAAACGCGAGTAGGCGCCCTGGATCGTGGTTTTGAGTTCAGTGCTGATCATTGATTGTCGGGCGCAAAAAACGCTGGATAAATTTTCAGTGGTTCGGATCGGCCGCTATCATACCCCGCTAATTAATCCCGCGCAGAACGGAGTACCCCAATGACACCTTTTGGCATCGTTTATACCCTGCATGTCCTGGCCGCCCTGGTCTGGGTCGGCGGCATGTTTTTCGCCTGGATGGTCCTTCGCCCCGCTGCGATGAAGGCGCTGGAAGGCCCTGCCCGGTTGAAGCTGTGGGTGGAAGTGTTTCAAGGTTTTTTCCGCTGGGTCTGGGTCGCGGTGGTGCTTTTGCCGATCAGCGGTGTGGGCATGATTCATTTGCAGTTCACCGGGTTTGAAGCGGCACCGCGGTATGTGCAGGCGATGATGGGATTGTATGTGGTGATGACCGCGTTGTTTATCCGGATTCAGGCGTTGCTGCTGCCGGAACTGCGCACGGCGGTAGCGGCTGAGGATTGGCCGACGGGCGCGGCGACGCTGGGCAAGATTCGCCGGTTGGTGGGGATTAACCTGATGGTCGGGTTGGTGCTGGTGGCGATTGCTGCGGCTCGGCCGATGTTCTGAGCAATGCATAGTCTCTGTGGCGAGGGAGCTTGCTCCCGCTCGGCTGCGTAGCAGTCGTAATCGATCACTGCGCACGTTCTGAAAAAACAGGGTCGCCGGCTTTGGGGCCGCTTCGCGACCCAGCGGGAGCAAGCTCCCTCGCCACAGGGGTTCTCGGTCGTTCTTACAACCGCTGAATGCTCACCGAGCCTGCCGCCCCGGCAGGCCCAGGCTGGCCATCGGCACCGGGGCGACCGCTCTTGCCGCCATCGGCTTTATAGACAATGCAGCCCTTGGCCTTGCCGCCCGCCCCCGGTTTGCCACCCGGTCCGGCCGCGCCACCGACTCCGCCCGCCACCTCGACCTTGATCTGCTCCGCCGGATAGTCACGCGGCACTTCCAGTCGAACCAGCGCCCCCGGCGCACCGGGTTGGCCGTCGCTGCCGTCACTGCCATCGAAGCCGCGACCGGCCTGGCCCCAGGTGCAACCCGGTGCTTGGCCGTTGGCCCCGTCAAGACCGACAAAACCCGGGGCGCCCGCGCCACCGCGAGCGTCTACCGACAATTGCGGCGCCTTCAGCGCTTTGATCTGCAAATTCAGATTGCGCCCGGAGCGGGCAGCCTTGAGATAAGTCCCGGGGGCGCCCCGCGCGGTGATCTGGCTGCCTTCGGCCAACTCGGCCCGGCTGACCTTCAACGCCAGAGCCTGTTCGCTCGGCACAATGGCGATCCGCGCTTCGCGTCCCAGGTGCAGCTCGCCGACCGTCACTTCGGTCACGTTCGAGGGAATCAGCAAGGTGCCGTAATCGGCGACTTCCAGTCGTTCCAGTTGCAGGGAGCTGGCGGTGTTGGGCAAGCGCATCAGCGAGTTGGTTTCAACACTCACCACCTGAGCGCAGGCCAATGGGCTGATAAGTGCGGCGAGCAGACAGAGTTTACGCATGGGAAGCCTTCGCAGTGGCCGGGGCCGGAATGGTTTGCAGGTGGAAAACGCCGAAAAAGACAATCTTCAGGCGATCACGCCAGGGGTGGGCTCGACCTTTGAGGCTACGATTGCAGAACACCAGCTCCAGAAGATGAGCCAGCGCCAACAGGCTGCCAGCCAGATCGACCAACAGGTGCAGTGGACGAACAAACGGTATGAGCAGATTGACCAGCACCACCAACCAGAACAGCAGGGTCAACAACTTCCCCAGCCCCCAAAACACCTTCATACGCTCCCCCGTCGAGAATTATTATTTGCACGCACCATAACGGCTTACACGCGGGATAAGCCAGAGGGCAACGGAAAATTCTTCCGAAAGGCATCGAATGGCCGCCGGGTCAACCTTGACGGCCATCCGACGGCTCTATCACGGGCCTCTTGATCACGGAGCCTAGCGATTGATGTGCAACTCCACACGACGGTTTTTTGCCCGCCCTTCTTCCGTATCATTGTCAGCCACCGGCTGGGTTTCACCCCGTCCTTCGCTGGTGAGTTTGTTCGGCGCCAGCCCCCGGCTCAACAGGTAGGCCGCCACGCTGCTGGCACGACGTTCCGACAGCTTCTGGTTATAGGCGTCCGAACCCTGACTGTCGGTATGGCCGACGACCTTGACGCTCACCACATCGGCACTCTGCAATTTGGGCATCAACGAATCCAGCTCGCTGCGTGCCTCGGGCGTCAGGTCGGATTTGTTGTACGCGAACAACACATTACTGCTCAGCGTGATGACTTCGGATACCGGCGGTTCAGCAGGTTTTACGCTGGCCGGATATTGCGGTAGCGGACAACCGTGATGATCGACAGGTGTATTGGCAGGCGTATCGGGGCAACGATCGCGTCGATCGAAAACACCATCACCGTCCTCGTCGCCATCCTGGGCGTAACAGACCAAGCCACCGGTCAAGATACCGAGCGCCGCTCCACCTGCCGCCCAACCGCCACTTTCGATCGCGCCCAAACCGCCGCCAACCAGTCCGCCAATGACACTGCAGATCGGCCAGGTTCGTTGATTCAAGGGGGCGGTGCCATCGCTGTGAGTCGCGCAGCCGGTCAGAAGACTACCAAGCAGTAGAACCGGCAAGACGGTCCTTGTGAGAACGCTCATTGTGAATGCTCCTGTGTCACCGGCCCATACCGGTCACACAGGAGTAAAGACCCGCATCCGCGACTGCACAAGCCGCGGAATACAAGGGGGTTAGCGGTCGATTTTGATTTCCGTACGCCGGTTCAGCGCACGGCCTTCAGCGGTTTTGTTATCGGCCACCGGCTGGCTTTCACCGGCACCGGTCACAGACACGAAACTGCTGCGTGGCACGCCTTGGGAAATCAGGTACTCCACCACCGAATGGGCGCGTTTGTCCGACAGTTTCTGGTTGTATTTATCGCTGCCGACGCTGTCGGTATGACCGGTCACGGTCAACCGGGCGCTGGCGGGCTCCTGTTTCAGGCGCGTAGCAACGGTGTTGAGTACCTCTTTATCGGAAGGAGTGAGCTTGGACGAGTCGAACTGGAAGTGAACATCACGGATAACGATGACTTCTTCCTTGACCACCGCCTTCTCTTCGACCACCGGCGCAGGCGCGGGTGGAGGACAGCCGTCGGCATCGACTCGCACGCCTCTCGGTGTGTGAGGGCACTTGTCGCGGCTGTCCGGCACACCATCGCCGTCTTCGTCGCCATCGCCATGCACCCAGCAATAAGCCGCTGCCGTGCCGCCGACCAGCAGTGCGCCATACCCCGCCCATGAAGAGCTCTCTGTCGCACCGAGCCCTGCACCGACGACACCACCGACCGCCGCACAGGTCGGCCAGTCGGTTTTCTGCAAACCTGCGCAACCAGTCAACACACTGGTTAGCAGAACCAAAGGTAATGCTGTCCGAACTATGCTCATCTAGTTTTCTCCTGAGGGATCGGCTAATAACCGATTTCAAGGAGTAAAGACCGGACTTTTAATCTCCGCCAGCAATAGGCCATTGCTGTTTTGCCTTATGTTCACGGAAGATCGGCGCTTTTTGCTTAAACACGCTCGACAAGACACGTTAATCTTGGCGTTCTGATTGAGGATCTTCGATGACTGCAAGTATTTCTTCGCGCACGCCCCAGCAGGCGTTGGCCGCATTGCTTGATCGTTACGCCCCGACGCGTCTGTTGCTGATTGGCGCCAGTGAGTTCCCCGCGCTCGAGGCATTCAAACTCGCGCACCCGGACAGCATCGTGGCTTTTGCCGCACCCGGAGCATTGCCGGCCGAACTGGCGGCGCAGCGGTTTGATCTGGCGCTGGTGGTCGATTGCCTCGAACACTTATCCAAGCGCGACGGCCTGAATCTGCTCGGCGGGATACGCAACCTCAATGCCAGTCGCATTGCGGTGTTGGCCGACTTGCCCGCCAGCGGTTGGCAG
Source organism: Pseudomonas sp. URMO17WK12:I6 (assembly GCF_003253625.1). Taxonomy (NCBI): domain Bacteria; kingdom Pseudomonadati; phylum Pseudomonadota; class Gammaproteobacteria; order Pseudomonadales; family Pseudomonadaceae; genus Pseudomonas; species Pseudomonas sp. URMO17WK12:I6. The sequence continues at coordinate 21,490 of NZ_QKYZ01000019.1, read as the reverse complement.
GAGACGGATTTTTTCTCCCTGGCCCTGCAAGCCAGCGAACGCTTCCAGCGCGACGATCAAGTGTTGACGTTGTTTACCTACGATCTGCTTGACTACAAACAGGTACCCGACTGGCTCAACTCACGCTTCTGGGCCAATCCGGAAAACTTCGGGAAATACTGGTGGTAACGCGATGAGTACATCCATTTGCCCTTGCGGCAGCGGCACGCTGCTCGATGCCTGCTGCGGTCATTACCATGCCGGCCATCCGGCCCCCAGCGCCGAAGTCCTGATGCGTTCGCGCTACAGCGCCTATGTGCTGGGGCTGGTCGATTATCTGGTAGCGACCACCCTGCCCGTGCAACAGGCCGGCCTGGATCGCCAGTCGATAAGCGACTGGAGCGCCCAGAGCACCTGGCTGGGCCTGGAAGTGGAAGGCGCCGAGGTCTTCGGCGGCCAGCCGGAGCACGCCTTCGTCACCTTCACCGCTCGCTGGCACGACGGCAGCGGCGAACACAGCCACCGCGAACGTTCGTCATTCGTGCAGAACGCCGGCCGCTGGTACTTCATCGACCCTACGGTGCCGCTCAAGGCCGGGCGCAACGATGCGTGCCCGTGCGCCAGCGGGCAGAAGTTCAAGAAGTGCTGCGCGAGTTATTTCGGCGCTTGAGGTGCCCCCTGTAGCAGCTGCCGAAAGCTGCGTTCGGCCGTAGCAGCTGCTACAGCGAGGCAGCTGCTACAAAGGGAGAAACACGACCATGATCACCGGACGATTCGCGCTCTATCTGTTCACTTTGCTGCTTCTGTTTTCAGGAGTCGGCGGCTGCGCCTCATGGTTCAGCAACGACTTGCCAGACCCGCAAGTGCATCTGGTCAAGGTCGAGGTGGTCCGGGCCAAGTTGCTGGAGCAGAAATTCCTGCTGCATTTTCGCGTCGACAACCCCAATGACGAAGACCTGACGGTGCGCGCCCTGGAATATCGCATTCATCTGGGGGACGTCCTGCTGACCGAAGGCGAGCACGAACATTGGTTCACCGTCGGCCCCAAGCACAGTGCCTACTTCAAGGTGCCGATCCGCACCAACCTGTGGCCCAGGGTTCGGGATGTGGTGAAACTGCTGAAAAAACCCGAGCAACCGATTCCCTATCGTCTGGAAGGCACACTTGAAACCGGTTTATTCATCGCGCACTACGTGCACCTGGCGCGCAATGGCGTGATAATCGCCGCCGATTTAATTCCGGAGTGACCCCGATGACCCAGCAACCCCACGTCCATGGCCCTGACTGCAACCACGATCATGACCATCACGACCACCATGATCACGACCATGGCCATGTCCACGGCCCAAACTGCGGCCACGCCCACCAGGAACCGGTGCGCAATGCTCTGAAAGACGTCGGCCGCAACGACCCTTGCCCCTGCGGCAACGGCAAGAAATTCAAGAAGTGCCACGGGGCTTGAGGCTTCGGGCGAATAACTTCTTCGCCTGTTGAATCGCCAATCCCTGTAGGAGCGAGGCTTGCCCGCGAAAAGGGCGCCACGATCAATCAGAAAAACCGCGTCATCGTTCTTCGCGGGCAAGCCTCGCTCCTACAAGTTGATCTGCACCCCAAAAGTTGGACACCAATCCTAATTTTGGGGTCAGTTCAAGGTTTCAGTCGTTCATGAGAATGCTCGCGGCGCTAACGACCGTCGCATATTCCCCATGCAGATTCCCCAGCGACATCGCATGCACTTCTTCAGCTGAATGGGCATTGCCGAAAAAGTCCGCCTTGTCGAAGGTAAAGCACGCATCCTCCACAACCCACGCCTCAAACCCCAGATTCCCAGCCGTTCGCGCCGTGGATTCCACCGAGTTGTGCGTCGCCACGCCAACGATGATCAACTGATCGATCCCCGCCTCGCGCAAACTCGCTTCCAGCCCGGTCGAGCAAAACGCATCCGGCACTTGTTTCTGTATCAGCCACTCACCGATCGATGGCTGGAAGCGCTCCTGAAACTCCACCCCCGATTGCTGCGGCCAGAACACCGAATCCACAGAGCGGGACAGGTGCTGCACATGAATCACCGGCCGCCCGGTGCGACGCCAATGCCCCAATAACTCCAGGATGCGCTCTTCGGCCTGAGGGTTGTTTCGACGGCCCAACTTGGGATGCAGGATGCCTTTTTGTTGATCGATGATGATCAGCGCCGCGTTTGTCTTAAGTTCCATGCCGACTTTTCCCATGCGAGGCTATTGAATTTGCCGCACTTCAGCATCGCCTCTTGCTACCGGCAAGCCATCAAACGCAAACAGGACAACCTGATGCCGACGATCACCGAAAAGAAATAACCCAGCCGCCGCTTGCGCGTCCACCTCCTGCTCACTAACGTAGCGCCTTTGTCGCGTCACTACCCCCGCAGGAGCTTTGCCATGGCCTCGCCAGCCCTTACACATTTTCTTCCCCGGTTCGGCGTTGCCGCAGCAGTGGCCGGTGTTTTGAGCCTGACCGGTTGTCAGACCTGGAACGCCCAGGACACCCTCCCGCCCACCTCCGGCGTGCAAGCGCTGAAGGGCCTGGCGCAAAACGTTTCGGTTCGCCGCAATGCCATGGGCATGCCGCTGATCGAGAGCAACAGCTTCCACGATGCGCTGTTCACCCTCGGCTACGTGCACGCCAGCGACCGCATCAGCCAAATGGTCACTCTGCGCCTGTTGGCCCAGGGCCGTCTGGCGGAAATGTCCGGCGCGGACCTGCTCGATGCCGACCGCTACATGCGTGCGGTCAACCTGAAGAAAAGCGCGGATGAGCTGTATAAGGCCTCGTCGCCACGCCTCAAGCGTTTCTTCGAAGTCTATGCCCGCGGGGTCAACGCCTACCTGTTCCGCTACCGCGACAAACTGCCTGCGGACCTCGCGGCCACCGGCTACAAGCCTGAATACTGGAAACCGGAAGATTCGGCGCTGATGTTCTGCCTGCTGAACTTCAGCCAGTCGGCGAACCTGCCGGAAGAAATTTCCTCGCTGATGCTGGCCCAGACTGTCAGCACCGACAAACTGGCGTGGCTGACCCCGTCCGCTCCCGACGAAAAACTGCCGGTGGCTGAAGCTGAAAAACTTCAGGGCATCAAACTCACCGGGCAAATCCCGGGGCTGAGCGAAATCAGCAAAGCCACTGGTCAACTGTCGGATCTGAATCTGCTGGGCGCTACCTCCTCGAACAACTGGGCGATCGCCCCGCAACGCAGCCGCAGCGGTAAGAGCCTGCTGGCCAGCGACAGCCATGGACCGTTGGGCGTCCCGTCGCTGTTCAGTTACGTGCAGATTCGCGCGCCGAAATACCAGGCCTCCGGCGTAACCATTGCCGGGTTACCGATGGTGCTCGCTGGTTTCAACGGCAAAGTGGCGTGGAGCATGACCTCGGTCATGGGCGACAACCAGGACGTGTTCCTGGAAAAAATCAAACGCCAGGGCAATGGCCTTTCCTACGAAGTGGGCGGCAAATGGCAGCCGGCGATCGTGCGCAACGAAACCTATTTCGTCAAAGGCCAGCGGCCGATTCGCGAAGCGGTGTACGAAACCCGCCATGGGCCACTGCTCAACAGCGCTCAGGGCACGGCGCTGGCGAATGGTTTCGGCCTGGCCCTGCAGGCGCCGGACTTCACCGATGACAAAACCCTGGACGCCTTTTTCGACCTGTCCCGGGCGCAGAGTACCGAGAGAGCGTCGGACGCTAGCCGTGAAATCCGCGCCATCGCCCTGAATCTGGTGTTTGCCGATGCCAGCAATATCGGCTGGCAAGTCACCGGGCGCTACCCGAACCGTCGCGAAGGCGAAGGCTTGCTGCCGTCGCCGGGCTGGGAAGGTCGCTACGACTGGGACGGTTACGCCGACCCGATGCTCCATCCGTATGACCAGGACCCGGCGCAGGGCTGGCTCGGCACCGCCAACCAGCGGGTCATTCCCCATGGCTACGGCATGCAGCTGTCCAATTCCTGGGCGGCGCCGGAGCGTGGCGAACGCATGGCCGAACTGGCGGGCGTGGGCAAACACGACACCCGCAGCCTGATCGCCATGCAATACGACCAGACCACCACCTTCGCCGCCAAGCTGAAGAAGATGTTTGAAGCGCCGGGCATGGCCCAGCCACTCAAGCAGGCCATCGAAGCGTTGCCGGTGGCCGATCGCGGCAAGGCTCGCGAGGCGTATACCCGCTTGATGGCCTTCGACGGCAAACTCAGCCCGACCTCCGCCGACGCGGCGATTTACGAGCTGTTCCTGCAGGAAAGTACCAAACAGATTTTCCTCGACGAACTGGGCCCGGAAAGCAGCCCGGCGTGGAAAGCCTTTATCGCCAACGGCAAATTATCCTACGCGGCCCAGGCCGATCACCTGCTTGGGCGTGAGGACAGTCCGTTCTGGGATGACGTGCGCACCGCGCAGAAAGAAGACAAACCGGCGATCCTGGCCCGTAGCCTGGCGGCTGCGATCAGCGCGGGCGACAGCCAGTTGGGCGGCGATCACAAAGCCTGGCAGTGGGGCAAACTGCACCGCTACGAGTGGAAAAACGCCAGCGGCCAGACCGTGCGCGGTCCGCTGGCGGCCGGCGGCGATCACACTACGCTCAACACCGCCTCGTTCGCCTGGGGTCAGGACTTCAACACCACGCAGGCCCCGGCCATGCGCTTTATTGTCGACTTCGGCCAGGCCGAACCGCTGATGGGCCAGAACGCTACCGGCCAATCCGGCAACCCGGCCAGCCCGCACTATCTCGACAGCGTCGATCCATGGCTCAAAGGTCAATACATGAGCCTGCCGATGCAGCCGCAGAACTTTGACAAGGTGTATGGCAAGACGCGGTTGACGCTGACGCCTGGCAAGTAACATCAAAAGATCGCAGCCTGCGGCGGCGCCTACAGGGGATTCGCACCCATCTGTAAGCGCTGCCGCAGGCTGCGATCTTTTGTTATTAATCTCTGTGAAAATAAATAGAACTTCTCGTTTCGGGCAAACCTCCTAGCTAACAGGCCTCTCCATTCTGGTAACAATATGGACCTTGTTATCGCACGTCCTGAAGGTTTGTACTGCCCGCCCGGGGATTTCTATATCGACCCGTGGCACCCCGTCGAGCGCTCAGTCATCACCCACGCTCATAGCGACCATGCTCGCCGTGGCAACCAACACTATCTGGCGGCGGCACCGGGTGCGGGCATTCTGCGCGCGCAGCTGGGCCAGGACATCAACCTGCAAACGCTACCCTATGGCGAGCCATTGCTGCACCATGGCGTAAAACTGAGTTTTCACCCCGCAGGCCACATGCTCGGCTCAGCCCAGGTGCGGCTGGAATGCGGCGGTGAGGTTTGGGTCGCCTCCGGTGATTACAAAACAGAGCCCGACGGCACCTGTGCACCGTTCGAACCGGTGCGCTGTCACACCTTCATCACAGAATCGACGTACGGCCTGCCAATTTACCGTTGGCAACCCCAGGCGCAGATCCTTGCCGAGATCAATCAGTGGTGGCAGTCCAACGCCGCAGTCGATAAAACCAGCGTGCTGCTCTGTCATGCTTTCGGCAAGGCTCAGCGGATTCTTCATGGCCTCGATGCCGGCCTGGGCCCCATCCTGGTGCATGGTGCGGTTGAGCCGATCAATCAGTTTTATCGTCAGAGCGGCATTCATTTACCGCCAACGATTTATGCCAGCGAAGTAAAAAAGCAGGACCCGATGATGCGCAAAGCTCTGGTCCTCGCGCCGCCTGCAACGGGTACCGGCAATTGGGTACGGCGCTTCGGCGACTACAGCGATGGCCTCGCCAGCGGCTGGATGCGTTTGCGCGGCACGCAGCGGCGGCATGGCGTGGATCGTGGTTTCGTGTTGTCCGATCACGCCGATTGGCCCGGCCTGCTCTGGGCCATCGAACAGTCCGGGGCCGAACGGGTGAAGGTCACCCATGGATCGATCGGAGTGCTGGTACGGCATCTGCGCGAACAGGGCCTCGATGCCATGGGGTTGCGCACCGAATACGGCGACGATGAGAACAATGCAGCCTTCGAACCCGAGAGCGCCGAGGTGCAGGCATGAAAGCCTTCGCCGAGCTGTATGCCGAACTCGATGCCACCACCTCAAGCGACGCCAAACTGGCGGCGATGCAGCATTACTTCGCCCAGGCCACGCCCGAAGATGCCGCCTGGGCGGTGTATTTGCTGGCCGGCGGGCGGCTTCGGCAATGGGTGCCGGTACGGGTGCTGCGCGACATGGCAATCGCGTGTTCCGGGCTCTCGCCCTGGTTGTTCGAGGAAAGCTACCAGGCGGTGGGTGATCTGGCGGAAACCATTTCGCTGGTGCTGCCCGAAACGCCTCACACGTCTACCGACAGACTGACGGTGTGGATTGAGGACAAACTGTTGCCACTGCGCAGCGCGCCCCCGCGGGTCCTCGCTGAACGCCTGCCCGCGCTGTGGGCGCAACTGGATCGCCAGGGCCTGATGCTGTGCATCAAACTGATCACCGGCAGTTTCCGTGTCGGTGTCTCAAAATCGCTGGTCACCCGCGCCGTGGCAGCAATGGCCGGGCTCGACGGCAAACGCGTGGCCCAGCGACTGGTGGGTTACACCGACCCGTCGCACCGCCCGAATGTCGCCAGTTACCTGAAGCTGATTGCCCCCGAAGCACCCGATGAACACGCCCAACGGGGTGGCCAACCCTACCCGTTCTTCCTTGCCCATGCGTTGTCGCAACCGGTTGAGCAGTTCGAAGCGCTGCTCGGCCCGGCCAGCCAATGGCAAGTGGAGTGGAAATGGGACGGCATCCGCGCCCAAGTGGTCAAGCGCGATGGGCGCTTGTGGGTCTGGTCGCGAGGCGAAGAACTGGTGACCGAACGGTTCCCCGAACTGGGCAGCCTGATTCACGACTTGCCCGACGGCACGGTGATCGACGGTGAAATCGTCGCCTGGAAAACCGCGCCCTCGGGCTCCGGGAACGCTTGCGAGCGGCAATCGCCTGCGTCGCTGGCGGTGCAGCCTTTCGCCCTGCTGCAAAAACGCAGCAGCCGTCACACGCTGGACAAGAAAATCCTCGATGAGGTGCCCGTGGTCATTCAGGCCTTTGACCTGCTCGAATGGCAGGGCCAGGATTTGCGCAACCAGACTCAGGCCATGCGCCGCACTCAGTTGGAACACCTCGTCACCACCTGCGCAAACCCGGTGTTACTTGCCTCGCCCATGTTGATCGGCGAAGACTGGTTCGACCTCGCCCGCCAACGGGAAGCCTCTCGCAAACTGAAGGTCGAAGGCATGATGCTCAAGGCCCGCGATGCGCAGTATGGCGTCGGGCGGAACAAAGACACGGGCGTGTGGTGGAAATGGAAAGTCGACCCGTTCAGTGTCGATGCGGTGCTGATCCATGCGCAGCAGGGTCATGGCCGCCAGGCCAGTCTCTACACTGATTACACTTTCGCCGTTTGGGACGGCCCACCCTGTGCCTGCGAGCGGACACTGGTGCCTTTCGCCAAGGCCTACTCCGGGTTGACAAACGAAGAAATCCGCCAGATCGACAGCCTCGTGCGCAAGACCACGGTGGAAAAGTCCGGATCTGTGATCCGTGTGAAACCAAGCCTGGTGTTTGAGCTGGGATTCGAGAGCATTGCCCCGTCGAAACGGCACCCGAGCGGGATTGCAGTGCGGTTTCCGCGGATATTGCGCTGGCGGCAGGACAAGTCGGTGGAAGAAGCTGACAGCCTGGCGACGTTGCGGGATTTACTGGCTTGACCCGACTCTTGTGGCCCTGCCTTTGTAGCAGCTGGCGAAGCCTGCGTTCGGCGGCGCAGCCGTCGTGCATCCAGCTGATGCGGTCCGCCTGACGCACCGCAAGTTCTGATTTTGCGACTGCTGCGCAGCCGAACGCAGCCTCGCAGGCTCGACAGCTGCTACACAAATAGCATCAAGATTTAATGGGTATCAGCTTCCCTGTGCACCATCCAGACGCAAGAATCTGGCAGCGCCCGTTTTCGTGCACAAATCGCGCTTTGCCATTTCCTGTGCCACCTTTTAAAACGCTTGTTCGGGACTCTGGTTCGGAAATTGCTACTTTTAATAGGTCTTACGCTTTTCAGTAACAGTACTTCTGCGCCACAAGCGCTCATATTGGTTCTTAGGGATTGAATAATGAAAAAAGCATTGCTGACCCTTTCTGCACTGGCGTTGTGCATGGCTGCCGGCTCCGCGCTGGCAAAGGAATACAAAGAATTGCGTTTTGGTGTTGACCCTTCCTATGCGCCGTTCGAATCCAAGGCAGCCGACGGCAGCCTGGTGGGCTTCGACATCGACCTGGGCAATGCAATCTGCGCCGAGCTGAAGGTCAAGTGCAAATGGGTCGAAAGCGATTTCGACGGCATGATTCCAGGCCTCAAGGCCAATAAATTCGACGGTGTGATCTCTTCGATGACCGTCACGCCGGCTCGCGAAAAAGTCATCGACTTCTCCAGTGAGCTGTTCTCCGGCCCTACCGCCTACGTGTTCAAGAAGGGCTCCGGCCTCACCACTGACGTCGCCACGCTGAAGGGTAAAACCGTCGGTTACGAGCAAGGCACCATTCAGGAAGCCTATGCCAAAGCCGTGCTGGACAAGGCCGGCGTGAAAACCCAGGCCTACGCCAACCAGGATCAGGTGTATTCCGACCTGACTTCCGGTCGTCTCGACGCCGCGATCCAGGACATGCTGCAAGCCGAACTGGGCTTCCTGAAGTCGCCAAAAGGCGCCGATTACGAAGTCAGCAAGCCTGTCGACAGCGAATTGCTGCCAGCCAAAACTGCTGTCGGTATCTCGAAAGGTAACAAAGACCTCAAGGCACTTCTGGACAAAGGTATCAAAGCGTTACACGACGATGGCACCTACGCCACCATTCAGAAGAAACACTTTGGCGATCTGAATCTGTACAGCGGCAAGTAATGCCCGGCGCCCATCTCGCGATGGGCGCTTTTTTCACCCGATCAGGTTGCTGATTTATGTTTGAAAACCTATTACAAAACCTGGGGCTCTCAGCCTTCAGCCTTCAGGGCTTCGGTCCGTTGCTGTTGGAAGGCACTTGGATGACCATCAAATTATCGGTGTTGTCGCTGTTGGTGGCCGTGTTGCTCGGCCTGCTGGGCGCCAGTGCCAAGCTGTCAAAAGTCAAACTGCTGCGCGTGCCGGCGCAGATCTACACCACGCTGATTCGCGGGGTACCAGACCTGGTGCTGATGCTGCTGATCTTCTACAGCCTGCAAACCTGGCTGACCTCGTTAACCGACCTCATGGAATGGGAATACATCGAGATCAACCCGTTCAGCGCCGGGGTCATCACCCTGGGCTTCATTTATGGCGCGTACTTCACCGAAACGTTCCGCGGGGCGATCCTCGCCGTGCCACGGGGCCAGGTCGAAGCCGCCACTGCCTACGGCCTCAAACGTGGCCAGCGTTTTCGTTTCGTGGTGTTCCCGCAAATGATGCGCTTCGCCCTGCCGGGCATCGGCAACAACTGGATGGTAATGCTCAAGGCCACCGCGCTGGTCTCGATCATCGGCTTGGCCGACCTGGTCAAGGCGGCGCAGGACGCCGGTAAAAGCACCTATCAACTGTTCTATTTCCTGGTGCTGGCCGCATTGATCTACTTGCTGATCACCAGTGCCTCCAACGTCGTCCTGCGCTGGCTCGAACGCCGCTACGCCGCCGGTGCCCGGGAGGCCGTACGATGATCGAACTCTTGCAGGAATACTGGAAACCCTTCCTTTATACCGACGGCTACAACATCACCGGCCTGGCCATGACCATGTGGCTGCTCAGTGCGTCGATCTTCATCGGCTTTCTGGTGTCGATCCCGCTGTCCATCGCTCGGGTTTCCCCCAAGCTCTACCTGCGCTGGCCGGTGCAGTTCTACACCTATCTGTTTCGGGGTACGCCGCTCTATATTCAGCTGCTGATCTGTTACACCGGCATCTACAGCCTGGCGGCCGTGCGCGCGCAGCCCGTCCTCGATGCGTTCTTTCGCGATGCGATGAACTGCACGATCCTGGCCTTTGCCCTGAACACCTGCGCCTACACCACGGAAATCTTCGCCGGGGCGATTCGCAGCATGAACCACGGTGAAGTCGAAGCGGCCAAAGCCTACGGGCTGACGGGCTGGAAGCTGTACACCTACGTGATCATGCCGTCGGCGCTGCGTCGCTCGTTGCCTTACTACAGCAACGAAGTGATCCTGATGCTGCACTCGACCACCGTGGCGTTCACCGCGACCATCCCGGATGTCCTGAAAGTCGCGCGCGACGCCAACTCGGCGACCTTCCTGACCTTCCAGTCGTTCGGCATCGCCGCGCTGATCTACCTGACCGTTACCTTTGCGCTGGTCGGCCTGTTCCGCCTCGCCGAACGCCGATGGCTGGCCTTCCTCGGGCCGACTCACTAGGACAATTCGTACATGCGCCACCAGATTCATGACCTGCTGGCCCCACTGCCGGGGACCGTGCGACAGATCCACAGCTTTCACTTCGGCCCCCAGGCGGCCAAAGGCAAGATCTACATCCAGTCCTCCCTGCACGCCGATGAACTGCCCGGCATGCTGGTGGCCTGGCACCTCAAACAGCGTCTGGCGGAGCTGGAAGCCGCCGGTCGGCTGCGCAGCGAAATCGTGCTGGTGCCCGTGGCCAACCCGGTCGGCCTGGAACAAGTGTTGATGGACGTTCCATTGGGCCGTTACGAGCTGGAAAGCGGGCAGAACTTCAATCGCTGGTTCGTCGACTTGAGTGAAGAAGTCGGCAACGAGATCGAAGGCTTGCTGGGCGACAATCCACAACGCAACCTCGAACTGATCCGCAGCAGCCTGCGCGACGTATTGGCGCGCCATACCGCCAGCACGCAACTGCAATCCCAACGCCTGACCCTGCAACGACTGGCTTGCGATGCGGACATGGTGCTGGACCTGCATTGCGATTTCGAAGCCGTGGCACACCTCTACACCACGCCCGAAGCCTGGCCTCAGGTCGAGCCGCTGGCGCGTTACATCGGTGCCGAAGCCAGCCTGTTGGCCACCGACTCTGGTGGCCAGTCATTCGATGAATGCTTCACCCTGCTCTGGTGGCAGTTGAAAGAACGCTTCGGCGAGCATTTCGATATTCCGCTGGGCAGCTTTTCGGTCACCGTCGAATTGCGCGGTCAGGGCGACGTTAATCACCCGTTGGCCAGCCTCGACTGCCAAGCGCTGATCGATTATCTGATTCACTTCGGCGCGATTGCCGGTGAGCCGGCGCCCTTACCGGAACTGCCCTACCCGGCCACGCCGCTGGCCGGCGTCGAACCGGTCGCGACACCCGTGGGCGGACTGCTGGTGTTTACAGTCCTGCCCGGGGAATACCTGGAGGCCGGGCAACTGATCGCCGAAGTCATCGACCCGATCAATGATCGCGTCACCCCTGTTCATTGCACCGTCGCCGGGCTGATGTACGCCCGTTCGCTGCGGCGCATGGCCACTGCCGGCATGGTAATCGCCCACGTCGCGGGCACCGAAGCCTATCGCAGCGGCTATCTACTTTCGCCTTGAGGATGCATGCCCCATGTACAAACTGACCATCGAAGGCCTGCATAAAAGCTATGGCGATCATCAGGTGCTCAAAGGCGTTTCGCTCAAGGCCAAAACCGGCGACGTTATCAGCCTGATCGGCGCCAGCGGCTCGGGCAAAAGCACCTTTTTGCGCTGCATCAACTTTCTAGAGCAACCCAACGACGGCACCATGAGCATGGACGGCCAGAACATCCGCATGGCCAAGGACCGTCACGGCATCCATGTGGCCGACCCCGATGAGCTGCAACGGATCCGCACCCGCCTGGCCATGGTGTTCCAGCACTTCAACCTGTGGAGCCACATGACGGTGCTGGAAAACATCACCATGGCCCCGCGGCGGGTGCTCGGTTGCAGCAAGGCAGAAGCCGAGGACCGTGCCCGACGTTACCTCGACAAGGTTGGCCTGGCGCCGCGTGTGGCGGATCAGTACCCGGCGTTCCTGTCGGGCGGTCAGCAACAACGGGTAGCCATTGCCCGTGCGCTGGCCATGGAACCTGAAGTCATGCTGTTCGACGAACCAACCTCAGCACTCGACCCGGAACTGGTAGGCGAAGTGCTCAAGGTAATTCAGGGCCTGGCCGAGGAAGGCCGTACCATGATCATGGTCACCCATGAAATGAGCTTCGCCCGCAAAGTGTCGAGCCAGGTGCTGTTCCTGCATCAGGGGCTGGTGGAAGAAGAAGGCGCGCCGGAAGACGTGCTGGGCAATCCGAAGAGTGAGCGCTTGAAGCAGTTCTTGAGCGGCAACCTCAAGTAAAACGCCACCTTCCCGTGGGAGCGAGCGATGCTCGCTCCCACAAAAGCGGGTATCAGACCACAGGTGCGGGAGGTGGCTCATCCGGCAGGGTGGGCTCTCCGGGTTCTGTCGGATCTTCATTGGGGGTGTCGGGATCAGGCTGATGGGGGATGCCCCCTGCCATACTGACTGGCGGATGCGCCAACAAGGACCAGGCCAGCACACCAACCTGATTGGGCTCGAGCCTTGCCAGTTCGGCACTTATTCGCGGATCGATCTTCATGAAGCACTCCTGAGCGATGGCCCGATCCGCCTTGCGCGAATCGGAGCAGTACACCCCATAGAGTGTACGCCCGCCCAGGAATTCCAACGGTTTGTCAGACGGTTGACTCAGGTACGCGGCAGGGTCACGCCACGCTGGCCCTGATACTTGCCACCACGGTCCTTGTAGGACACTTCACATTCCTCGTCGGACTCGAGGAACAGCATCTGCGCCACGCCTTCGTTGGCGTAGATCTTCGCCGGCAGGTTGGTGGTGTTCGAGAACTCCAGGGTCACATGGCCTTCCCACTCGGGCTCGAGCGGAGTCACGTTGACGATGATGCCGCAGCGGGCGTAGGTGCTCTTGCCCAGACAGATGGTCAATACGTTGCGCGGAATGCGGAAGTATTCGACGGTACTGGCCAGGGCGAAGGAGTTTGGTGGGATGATGCACACGTCGCTGTGGATGTCGACGAAGCTGCCAGCGTCGAAGTTTTTCGGATCGACGATGGCCGAATTAATGTTGGTGAATACCTTGAAATGATTGGTGCAACGCACATCGTACCCGTAGCTCGACACACCATAGGAGATCACACGACTGTCGTCACTGCCGCGCATCTGACGTTCCACGAAGGGCTCGATCATGCCGTGCTCTTGCGCCATGCGGCGAATCCACTTGTCCGATTTGATGCTCATGGCGGGTGTCCTGAATAGCGAGGTGGAAAAATTCTGTCCGGCATCTTACCGGGCAGGCGCTCCGGGTTCAAAGTCCGGGAGACAATTCTCGCCGATCCCCCATGAATTCCGGGGCCTCACCGCCCTGTTATGAACCGTCAGTCATTAAAAAAGAGAAACCTTCGCAAGAACCATTGGCACGTTCCGGAAAAAGGGTTAAGGTGGCGCCACTGTGCTGCTTGTGTCACTGAGAATCTCTACACGATATGTTGAATTTCGATCCAACCATCTACAAGAATTTTTCCTGCTCTTTGCACTCAGTCTCGGCCAGGGTTCTTCCTGAGTCGCAGTTATCTTTGTTCAAGGAGTTACACCATGTCTAATCGCCAAACCGGTACCGTTAAGTGGTTCAACGATGAAAAAGGCTTCGGCTTCATCACTCCACAATCCGGTGACGACCTGTTCGTTCACTTCAAAGCTATCCAATCCGACGGCTTCAAAAGCCTGAAAGAAGGCCAACAGGTTTCTTTCATCGCTACCCGCGGTCAGAAAGGCATGCAAGCTGAAGAAGTTCAAGTTATCTAACTTGTACTTGCTTTAGTAAAAGGCCCCGCCCTTAAAAGCGGGGCTTTTTTGTGCCTGTGTGTTTTGTGAGGCAACAAAAAATCGCACCCTTCGGCGGCACCCACAAGTGCGGAGCTGCCGAAGGCTGCGATCTTTTGATCTTCCAGCGTGTTACCAGGCCACGCCAAACCCTGCGGTATATCGGGTCTTGTTCAGGTCAGCCTCATCGCTGCCGCTGATAATGTCTCTCTCAGCCTTCAGATTCAGCGATGCCCAATCAGTGACTTTGTAGCGCAGACCGACCTCGGCATCGAGGGCGTAATCCGCGACACCCGACAAAGGCTTACCCACCTCACCCTTGGTGAAGAACTCAACCTTTTTGCCGACCAGATAACGGTTGTAGTCCCACTTCATCGCCAAAGAATAGAAATTTTCCTTGCGGCCATTGGAATACTCATAATCGGTGTTATTCAAGAGCGACCCTAGGGAGAAGGCACCCAGTTCGTCATCCCAGAACTGATAACCGGGGCCGGTACCGATGGTGCGCTGCCGGGACAGCTCTTCGACCTTGTCGCGCTTGTAATTCAAACGACCTTGCCAGAACCACTTATCGGTAAGGAATCGGTCCAGAGAATACTCGGCACGCCAGTTATCAGTGGTAACGACGCTATCCTGGAACTCGCGGTTGTACTCACCTTCCGCCGTATGACGCCACCGACCATGACGCGCGCTGGTTTTGAAGCCGACATCATAATCATCGGTATCTTTTTCGGCCCGCCGATAATCCAGGGCCATGTCGACATTACCCTTCCACACCAAATCCTCGACCACCGGCTTGGGCTTGAGCATCTGCTGAATGCTGGCCAACTCCACAGTCTTGGGGCCATCGCCGTTGGCCAGGATGACCTTGCCGTCCTCCGCCGCATGCAGCGACTTGGCCTTCTCGCCAGTGTAAGCATCCTGTTTGACCAACATTTGCTGATCGCTTTCCAGGGTTTTGACCTCTTTCCAGTCAATCGGAACCGCACCGGCATACGGGGTCTGGATCAACAGCTTGCCGCCATCGAAGAGCGTAATCTTGCCGCTCAGCTTGTCACCGTTCTTCAACCAGACCGTATCGGCGAGCAAGGGAGTGGATGCACTGACGACAGCGAGGCACAGTAAGGTTCTGGGCAACATAAGCGAATCAAAAGCTCAACTTTGCGAAAAAAAATCGGCATTATTCTTGGAAATAAGGCCCTGGCAAGGACTGACCCGGCTATTTCTATTGAGTTCATTTCTCAACTGACAATCCAGGATTTACTCTACAGACGGTCAATGCGTATTTTTTTCAGGAACCCGGACGTGACCGACTCAACCGCTGAAACCGAAAGCGCAGCGCAAATCCGACGCACGGCGCTCTACCTGACCCTGGCACAAGTGCCCGAGGGCAAAGTCGTGAGTTACGGTCAGCTCGCCGAGCTGGCGGGACTGGGTCGCGCCGCCCGCTGGGTCGGGCGAACATTGAGCCAACTGCCCGGTGACACTAAATTGCCCTGGCATCGCGTGCTGGGTGCCGGCGGTCGGATCAGCCTGCCTGCAGGCAGCCCTTCAGGGGATGAACAGCGGGCCCGATTGCGCATGGAAGGCATCAGTGTTCTGAACAATCGTGTTGATATTCAGCGCCATGGCTGGCGCCCGGTAGAGCACAGCGGTTAGAGTGCGCGCTTTGTTTCCGTAATTCTTGAGGCAGACTCCAGCCCATGCCCCGTAAAACCTGGCGCGCCGCGCTCGCCGCCTATGCCAGCCCCTCGACGCTCGTGCTGTTGCTGCTTGGTTTCGCCGCCGGCCTGCCCTACATGCTGGTGTTTTCGACGCTTTCAGTCTGGCTGCGCGAGGCCGGTGTTGCCCGCGAAACCATCGGCTATGCAAGCCTGATCGGCCTGGCCTACGCCTTTAAATGGGTCTGGTCCCCGCTGCTCGACCAGTGGCGCCTACCCCTGCTCGGCAAGCTGGGCCGACGACGCTCCTGGCTGGTGCTGGCCCAGGCACTGGTGATCCTCGGCCTGATCGGCATGGGTTTCTGCGACCCGCAAAAACACCTGTCCTGGCTGATCGCCATCGCTGTGGTAGTCGCCTTTGCTTCGGCAACGCAAGACATTGCCATCGACGCCTATCGCCTGGAAATCGTCGACGATACCCGCCAGGCTGCACTGGCGGCCAGCTACATGGCCGGTTATCGGGTCGCGGCCCTGCTGGCAACGGCGGGCGCGCTGTTTTTTGCCGAAGGCTTCGGCTCCACCGGTTTCAACTACAAACATGCGGCGTGGACTGGCACCTATCTGCTGTTCGGCATCTTGATGATCCCGGCGCTGCTGACCTCCTTCTTCATGCGCGAACCGCCGGTGCCACTGCGCACTCAGCTTCAGGCCGGACGCTACAGCTTCGTGCACCAGCTGGCGTCGGTGTTCGTGCTGATCGTACTGCTGGTGTCCGTACCGGCCATGTTCACCCAGTTCTACAACACCGACTTCGCCAGCGTGCTATTCAACGGCGTCAGCCTGCTCGACCTGTTGCTCGAAGACCGCGCATTCCTGCGGGCAATCCTCTATACCACGCTCACCGCCCTGTGCTTGTCGGCCATGGGCCGCCGTGGCCTGGCGCCGGTGCTGACGCCGGTCAACGACTTCATTCTGCGTTACCGCTGGCAAGCCCTGCTGCTGCTTGGGCTGATCGCCACCTACCGGATGTCCGATACGGTCATGGGCGTGATGGCCAACGTGTTCTACATCGACCAAGGGTTCACCAAGGATCAGATTGCCAGTGTCAGCAAGATTTTCGGCCTGATCATGACATTGGTCGGCGCCGGTATGGGCGGCCTGCTCATCGTGCGCTTCGGCATTCTGCCCATTCTGTTCATCGGCGGTGCCGCATCGGCGGCCACTAACCTGCTGTTCCTGATGCTCACGGACATGGGCGCCAATCTGCGGATGTTGATCGTCACCATTTCCCTGGACAACTTCAGCTCGGGCCTGGCGACTTCGGCGTTCGTCGCTTACCTGTCGAGCCTGACCAACCTCAAATTCTCCGCGACCCAGTACGCCCTGCTCAGCTCGATCATGCTCTTGTTGCCTCGCCTGATCGGCGGCTATTCAGGGGTCATGGTGGAAAAATTCGGCTACCACAACTTCTTCCTGATCACTGCCCTGCTGGGCGTTCCGACGCTGCTGTTGATCGCCTTGCACTGGTTCCAGGAAAACCGCCGTGCCGGTCCGACCCCGACGCCTGAACCGGCTCAGACCCCGGTCACGGAAGAATCGCAGCCTCTTTGATACAGGTCGCAGAGGGCGAGCAGATTCTCGCCCTCCAGCCACACAGCCGGCCGCACGCCTGTACGCCAGCAGATCTCGCCCGTACAATGCCCCATTACTTCTCGTTATCAGCAACCGACAACGGCCAACCATGCGCACCAGTCAATTTTTGCTCGCCACACAGAAAGAAACACCTTCCGACGCGGTCGTCATCAGCCATCAGCTGATGCTGCGCGCCGGCATGATCCGCAAACTCGCCTCGGGCCTGTACACCTGGCTGCCGATGGGCTTGCGAGTGATGCGCAAGGTCGAAGCCATCGTGCGTGAAGAAATGAACGCCGCCGGTTCTCTCGAAGTGTTGATGCCGAGCACTCAACCGGCTGAGCTGTGGCAGGAATCGGGTCGCTGGGAAGAATACGGCCCTGAATTGCTGCGCTTCAAGGATCGCCACGGTCGCGACTTCTGCGCCGGCCCGACTCACGAAGAGGTCATCACCGACCTGATGCGCAACGAGTTGAGCAGCTACAAACAGCTGCCGATCAACCTGTATCAGATCCAGACCAAATTCCGTGACGAAATCCGCCCACGCTTCGGTTTGATGCGTGGCCGCGAATTCATCATGAAGGACGCCTACTCGTTCCATGCCGACCAGGCATCGCTGCAGGTCACCTACGACCGCATGCACCAGGCGTACTGCAACGTGTTCACCCGCCTGGGCCTGAAATTCCGTCCGGTTGAAGCCGACAACGGCTCCATCGGTGGCGCCGGTTCCCACGAGTTCCACGTACTGGCCGAGTCCGGCGAAGACGACATCGTCTTCAGCAACGGTTCCGACTACGCCGCGAACATCGAGAAAGCCGAAGCCGTACCGCGGGAAACCTCTCGTCCACTGCCTGCCGAAGAGCTGCGTCTGGTCGACACGCCGAACGCCAAGACCATTGCGCAACTGGTCGAAGGCTTCAACCTGCCGATCGAAAAAACCATCAAGACCCTGGTAGTGCACGCTGAAGAGAAAGGCAAGCTGATTGCCCTGATCATCCGTGGCGACCACGAACTGAACGAAATCAAGGCCGCCAACCAGCCTGGCGTTGCCAGCCCGCTGGTCATGGCTTCCGAAGCCGAACTGCGCGACGCCATTGGCGCCGGCGCCGGTTCCCTCGGCCCGCTGAACCTGCCGCTGCCGATCATCATCGACCGTTCCGTCGAACTGATGAGCGACTTCGGCATTGGTGCCAACATCGACGACAAGCACTACTTCGGCGTGAACTGGGAGCGCGATCTGCCGGTTCCGACCGTTGCCGACCTGCGCAACGTTGCCTCCGGCGACCCAAGCCCTGACGGCAAAGGCACGTTGGAAATCAAGCGCGGCATCGAAGTCGGGCACATCTTCCAGCTGGGCAACAAGTACAGCAAAGCGATGAAGTGCGAAGTGCTGGGCGAGAACGGCAAACCGGTCACCCTGGAAATGGGCTGCTACGGCATTGGTGTATCCCGCGTAGTAGCTGCCGCCATCGAACAGAACAACGACGAGAACGGGATCATCTGGAGCGACGCTCTGGCCCCGTTCCAGATTGCTCTGGTACCGCTGCGCTACGAAACCGAACAGGTTCGCGAAGCCACCGACAAGCTCTACGCAGAACTGACTGCCGCCGGCTTCGACGTGCTGCTGGACGACCGCGACAAGAAAACCAGCCCGGGCATCAAGTTCGCGGACATGGAGCTGATCGGCATTCCACACCGGATCGTGGTCAGTGACCGCGGCCTCGCCGACGGCAATCTGGAATACAAGAGCCGTACCGAAGCCGAGGCGCAAGCGCTGCCGGTTGCTGACGTGCTGTCTTTCCTCCAGGCCCGTATCCGCCGCTGACACCAGATAGAGACGTCATGTTCAAGCGAAACACCTTAGGCCTCGGTGGTGCCGCCCTGTGCGGTACCCTGCTGGTCAGCGGCTGTGCCAATCACATGTCACAACGCAGCGAGCACGAGGAGCGGGTCGAGCGTAAGTTGCTCGATCACAGCCTGCAGATCGATGTCGGCGAGCCCAAAGTGCTGGAGCTGCCGCAACGCCGGGTGAAAATCCACGAGCAGAAGACCTTCGAAGTCACCGAGTTCGAAGTCACACGCCACTATGACCGCTACACGCCTTACCAACCCTGGAGGGAGATCTATGAGATCCCGCTGGGGGCGGTGGCCGTAGTGGCCGGCATCGGTGCGAACGTGGTCAACGTGTTCGCCCTCGGTAATCTGCCGGACAGCGTGACGAAGGATTGGCTCAGCTATGGTTTTGCCGGGCTCAACCCGTTCATGAACGTGCAGTCTCACGGTCGCGCGCAGCAGAACCTGGCGGGCATCGACGAAGTCCAGCGTGACAAGCGCACGGAATACTCGAGTCTGCCCTGGAGCGAGCGTCCGGTGCAGGTCAAGGCCGGCAAGGACACGTTCGAGTTGAGCACCGACCGCAACGGTGTATTGCGCCTGAACCTGCTGGACAGCCCGTTCGCCGAACATGACCTCAATCATCTGGGCAAGCTGCAGATCAGTGTCGAGGACAACAAGGACGATGTGCACACCGACTCATCACTGGCAATCAGCAACAACTTGCGCGGCAAGCTGCTCGAAGCCCATGGGCTGATTTACGACGATCTTGAAGACGACGAAGTGAGCCAGTGGGTGCACCGGGTCAAGCGCCTGTCGGAACTGGGTCTGGAAGAAGAAGCCAGCGAGCTGGAACAGAGCCTGATCGAACTGACCCGCAACGATCCCGAGTTGCAGGCTGAGTTCCTCAAGTCACTGACCAAGGATGCCGGGCGACTGGTAGCGGATCCGGGGCCGAATTAAGGCCTATTAAAAGATCGCAGCCTTCGGCGGCTCCTATATTGGATGGAGTACACCCTGTAGGAGCTGCCGAAGGCTGCGATCTTTTGATTTTAAAATCTCACCGCTCAAACAACTCCAACTGTTCGAACCCGCCCCGCAAATCCTCCAGCCTCACCCCAATCCCCAACAACCGCACCGGTTTCCCGCCGCGATTGAAGGCCTGGGTCAGCAACAGCTGATAACTCCCCAGATCCCGCCCTGCCCCGGCTTGCTCCAACGTAGTCTGGGTAAAATCGTGGAATTTCACTTTGACGAACGGTTTGCCCGGGCGATAGCTGCTGTCGATCCGCGCCATTCGGCCATTCAGGGACTCCAGCAGCTCCGGCAATTTATCCAGACAACTCACCAGATCCGGCAGGTCCACGTCATAGGTGTTTTCAACGCTGATCGACTGCCGACGACTGTCGTTGTGCACCAACCGCTCATCGATCCCACGGGCCAGGCTCCAGAGTCGCTCGCCGAAGCTGCCGAATTCACGCACCAGCGCCAATTTGTTCCACTCGCGTAATTGCGCGCAATCGACGATGCCGAGCTTGCCCAGTTTGTCAGCGGTCACTTTGCCAACACCGTGCAACTTGCTCACCGGCAAGCCGCTGACAAAGTCTTCCACCTGATCAGGCGTGATCACGAACAAGCCATTGGGCTTCTTCCAGTCGCTGGCGATCTTGGCAAGAAACTTGTTCGGCGCCACGCCGGCCGACACAGTGATGTGCAACTGATTGGACACCCGGCGACGAATGTCCTGGGCGATTCGCGTGGCGCTGCCACCAAAATGCGCACTCTCCGACACGTCGAGGTAAGCCTCGTCCAGGGAAAGCGGCTCGATCAGGTCGGTATAATCGCGAAAGATCGTATGTATTTCCTTCGACGCTTCTCTATAGGCCTCCATGCGCGGCTTGACGATGGTCAGGTCCGGACACAGTTTCAAGGCATGTCCGGAAGACATGGCCGAGCGCACGCCATACGCCCGCGCTTCATAGTTACAGGTAGCAATCACCCCACGCCGATCCGCCGAGCCGCCCACCGCCAAAGGCTTACCGGCCAGGCGCGGGTCGTCACGCATCTCGATGGCGGCATAGAAGCAATCACAATCGACGTGGATGATTTTTCGCTGCGTCATATAAAAGCGGTGTTCATGGCGAAGAAATGAAGTATCGGCGTGTCGTACCGGCAGTATCTCACTGACACCTGTATATAGCACCAGTAGTCTGAATCTTCTTTTCAAGCGGTAGGAAAAGTACCGGAGGAATTTATTTTCTCAATCGAAAGCCACCTACCGATAGAGCCAAAAGCCTTGCCCTGCCTGCGTTTCAGCCCGATCCACACCCTCTGTTTTCACCTAAGCGATTGAACAGGAACAGATTTTACCGAGATTGAAGGTTGACAGCCCGGCGATCCTCTGTAGAATGCCGACACACAGACGCGGGATGGAGCAGTCTGGTAGCTCGTCGGGCTCATAACCCGAAGGTCGTCGGTTCAAATCCGGCTCCCGCAACCAAACATCAAAAAAGGCTACTCGAAAGAGTGGCCTTTTTTGT
>NZ_QKYZ01000018.1:0-113958 GCF_003253625.1 Pseudomonas sp. URMO17WK12:I6 | reverse complement strand
CAATACTGCTCTGATCTCTACCAGAAGTTGCACGCCAAACATGGAATCAGGTGCTCGATGACCGACGGGTATGACTGTTATCAGAACGCTTTGGCAGAGCGTGTGAACGGGATCTTGAAGACAGAGTTTCTGCTTCACCGACCTAGAGATCTGGCCGAGGCGATTCGAATGGTCGACGAGTCGATAAGCATCTACAACAGCAAACGTCCGCACCTATCGTTGAAATGCAAAACGCCCGATGCGGTGCATCGGGCGTTTTGAGGGTGAAACAGGTGTAAACCTATTTCAGGACTAGACACTGGCGATTCTTGACACTGTCCGGTCAGCTTCTCTAGGATGCTGCCATGCGCCGATTTAAACAGCTACTTGCGGGGCGCCAGGTGACTCATTCAGTTGCCGATAGAAGCTTGAAACAGGCTTCGAAATACCGCTAAAGCGCTGGTTCGGTGTTGCCTCTCACCTGCCATGCAGACTTTTGAGGCAGAGACACGACACAATGAATGCATTGAACCCCGTTGTACGCCCCGCGCCGATTACGGCACATCTCACCCAGCGCAATCCAAAAATCCTGCTTGGCGGTAAACATCAGCCGACGCTGTTGCGTTACCTCGATGGCTGGCCACGTCGCACCGGCGGTCCGGCAGCATTCCTGATCCAGTTTGTCGAAGATGGCGAGTCGCTGGAGCGCTTCGCGACTGACAGTTTCGATCTGGCGGTGATTCAGGCACCCAGCGCCGAGGACGCGCCTGAAGTGATCAGGCAACTGACCCGCGTCGCGCGCCAAGGGCTGATTGCCCGCTGCTGAGGCTCAGGGCGCTGCGACTTAGAGCGCCGCGGCTCAAAAATAGTCGATCGCCACGATATACACGCACTGTTCACCGGTGGGTGTCTGCACTCGCACTTCGGCGTCCAGTGCCTTGCCGATCAAGGCGCGGGCCAGCGGTGAGTCGATGCTGATCAGGCCTAGCTTCAGGTCCAGCTCATCCGGGCCGACGATGCGATAGCGCGACTCTTTGCCGTCCTCGTCTTCGATCGTGACCCAGGCGCCAAAGTAGACCTTGTTCGGATCGCTGGGCTTTTCACTGACCACCTTGAGCGCTTCCAACCGTTTGGTGAGAAAGCGCACACGGCTATCGATCTCGCGCAGCATCTTTTTGCCGTAGGTGTATTCGGCGTTTTCCGAGCGATCGCCCTGGGCCGCCGCCTCGCTGACCGATTGCGTCACTTGCGGTCGGCGCACATGCCAGAGCTCATGAAACTCGGCGCGCATCCGCGCTTCACCTTCGGGGGTGATCAGCGCGGTGCCGGCGGTGCGGGGAGGGCGATAACGGCTCATGGCGACTTCTTGTGGTTGAGTTCTTGAATCGGGTTTTTAAACAAGCGTACTTGAGTTTATCAACCCTCGCGCAAGACTGTCAGCGGGCTGGCGTTCAAGGCGCGGCGCGTGCCGAACACACCGGCACCGCCGATCAGCGCCGCGCCGATCAGCGGCATGACCAGCAGCCATGGATGCGGATGCCAGGGCAGATCGAAGGCGTAGCGGTAGAGCACCAGGCTCACCAGTTCCGAGCCCAATGCCGCCAACAGCCCGCTGACCGCGCCGAGCAAACCGAACTCGATCCGCCGCGCCCTGACCAGCAACTGCCGTTCGGCGCCCAGCGCTCGCAGCAATGCGCCTTGGCGAATACGTTCATCGAGGGTGGCCTGCAAGCCGGAGAACAATACCGCCATCCCCGCCGCCAACACGAACAACAGCACGTACTCCACTGCCAGGGTCACTTGCGCGAGAATGCTGCGTAACTGCTCCAGCAACGCTTCGACTTGCAGGATGGTCACCGCTGGAAAACTGCGGGACAGGTCGACGATCTGCTGGTCGTGACCGGGTGCCAGATAGAAACTGGTCAGGTAGGTCGCCGGCAAATCCTTCAAGGTGCCGGGTTGGAAGATCATGAAAAAGTTCGGCTGGAAGTTGTCCCAGTTGATCTCCCGCAGGCTGGTGACTTTCGCCTCCCGATTGACCCCGCCAACGCTAAACACCATGTGATCGCCGAGCTTGAGCTTGAGGCTTTCGGCAACTTTGCCTTCCACCGAAACACCGGGTAGTTCATCCGCCGGTTGCTGATCCCACCAGTTGCCGGCGGTGAGCTTGTTGCCCGCCGGCAGGTCCGCCGCCCAGGTCAGGCTCAGGTCGCGTTGAATGGCCCGGTCACCGGCCGAGTCCTTGCTGACGATCTGCTGCACCGGTTTGCCATTGATGCTGATCAGCCGTCCCGGCACCACCGGGTACAGCGGTGCCGATTGTGCTGACAGCTCCATCAACCGATCGCTGAAGGCTTGTTTGTCCGCCGGCAGAATGTTCAGGGCGAAATAGTTCGGGGCATTTTTCGGCAACTGGTTTTGCCAGGTGTCGAGCAGCTCGCCACGCAGCAAAGCGATCAACGCCATCGACAGCAGAATCAAGCCGAAGGCCAGGGATTGACCCGCCGCCGCCAGTGGATGGCGCAACAGTTGGCCCAACCCCAGACGCCATGGCAATGAGGCGCGGGCCAGCATCCGGCGCAGGCTCTTGAGCAGCAGCAAGAGCAAACCGCCAAGCACCAGTGCCGCGATCACGCCGCCGCCGAGCAGGGCGAAAGTCAGCACCAGGTCCAGGCTCAAACGCCACATGATCAGGCCGAGGGCGCCCAACGCCGCGCCATAGACCATCCAGGTGCTGGAGGGAATCGGTAGCAAGTCCCGGCGCAATACCCGTAGCGGTGGGACTCGCCCCAAAGCGGCCAACGGCGGCAGGGCGAAACCGGCCAGCGCGACCAGCCCGGTGCCGATCCCCGCAATGGCCGGCAACAGGCCTCCCGGTGGAACGTCAGTCGGCAGTAAATCATGCAGCAGCGCAAACAGCCCGAGCTGCGCCAGCCACCCAAGCAGGGCGCCGCTGATGCTGGCGAGCAGTCCGAGAACCGTCAGTTGCAGACTGAACAGCACCATGGTTTCCCGGCGGGACAGGCCCAGACAGCGCAGCAATGCACTGGCATCGAATCGGCGGGTGGCGAAGCGTGTCGCCGACAACGCCACCGCCACGCCGGACAGCAGCACCGCTACCAGGCTGGCCATGTTCAAGTAACGTTCGGCCTTGCCCAAGGCACCGCCGATCTGCCGATTGCCATCGCGGGCATCCTGGATGCGCTGGTTGGCGGCCAGGCCTGGCTTGATCAATTGACGATAGGTTTCCAGCGCCTGGGCGTTGCCGCGCCAGAGTTCGCGGTAACTGACCCGGCTGCCGGGTTGCACCACGCCGGTCGCCTCGAGGTCGCTGAGATTGATCAGCACCCGTGGCGTCAGGCTGTAGAAGTTACCGGCGCGATCCGGTTCGTAGGTCAGCACCCGCGCCAGTTTCAGGGTTTTCATGCCGACATCGATGCTGTCGCCGATCTTCAAGTCCAGCGCAGTCAGCAGTCGCGCTTCAACCCAGGCTTCGCCGGGTTTCGGACCGCCACCGGGTGCTTCCTGCGCGAACGGCGCGGGGGCGCTTTTCAGTTCGCCGCGCAACGGGTAGACGTCATCGGCGGCTTTGATGCTGGACAGCTGAATGCCGTTGTCGGTGGCAATGACACTGGAAAATTCCACCACCTGAGCATGTTCAAGGCCCAGCTCGATGCCACTATTGATCTGTTCCGGCCGCGCCGGCGAACTGCCTTCCAGCAACAGGTCGGCGCCGAGAAACTCGGTGGCGCGCAGCATCATGGCGCCGTTCAGGCGGGCGCCGAAGTAACCGATGGCGGTACTCGCCGCCACGGCCACCAGCAAGGCGAAGAACAACACGCGCAACTCACCGGCGCGGGCATCGCGCAGCAGTTGGCGAATGGCGAGACTGAACAGGCGCAACAGCGGCAGGCGTGCCATCAAGGCTCCAGAGGGGCGACCAGCAGGCCGGCTTCAAGGCGGATCAGGCGCCGGCAGCGATGTGCCAGGCGTTCGTCATGAGTTACCAGCACCAGGGTGGTGCCGCGTTCCTTGTTGAGTTCGAATAGCAGATCGCTGATGCGCTCGCCAGTGTGGCTGTCGAGGTTGCCGGTGGGCTCATCGGCGAACAACACATCGGGCTCGGCGGCGAAGGCACGGGCAATCGCCACACGCTGCTGTTCGCCACCGGAGAGCTGGCGCGGCGAGTGGGTCAGGCGTTGACCCAGGCCGACCCGTTGCAACAGCTCGGTGGCGCGCTCACGGGCGTCTTTGCGGCCGTCGAGTTCCAGCGGCAGCATGACGTTTTCCAGGGCGTTGAGGCTGTCGAGCAGTTGAAAGGATTGGAAGACAAACCCCACGTGCTCGGCGCGAATGCGCGCGCGCTGGTCTTCGTCGAGATTGCTCAGGCCTTGGCCGGCGAGAGTGACTTCGCCGCTGCTCGGCAGGTCGAGGCCGGCAAGCAGACCGAGGAGGGTGGATTTGCCGGAACCGGAGGCGCCGACAATGGCCAGGCTATCGCCCTTGTTCAGTTCCAGGCTGAGTTCGTGCAGGATAGTCAGTTCACCTTCCGCGCTGGGAACCACTTTGCTGAGGTTCTTCGCGGTGAGAATGCTTGCGCCCATGGAGAATCCGATGCGTGTGTGGTTTTTGAGTGCTGGCCTGGCCTTGATGTGCATGGCCCAGAACGCAGCGGCGGGTACAGTCCTGATCGTTGGCGATAGTATCAGCGCCGGTTTCGGCCTGGATACCCGGTTGGGGTGGGTGTCATTGCTCGAGCAACGGCTCAAGCACGAAGGTTTCGACGATAAGGTGGTCAATGCATCCATCAGTGGCGACACCAGTGCCGGAGGCCGGGCACGCCTGCCGGCGCTGCTTGCAGAGCATAAGCCTGAGCTGGTTATCCTCGAGTTGGGGGGCAATGACGGACTGCGCGGAATGCTGCCAACACAATTGCAACAAAATCTTGCATCGATGATCGACAGCTCCCGCGCCAGTGGTGCCAAGGTACTGCTGCTGGGCATGCAGTTGCCGCCCAACTACGGTGCGCGTTACACCCAGGCATTTGCCGAGGCTTTCACCAAGGTGGCCGACGAGAAAAAAATCCCGTTGGTGCCGTTTTTTCTCGACGGCGTGGGCGGTCATCCAGACCTGATGCAATCCGACGGCCTGCACCCGGCGGCGGGGGCTCAGGGCAAGTTGCTGGAAAATGTCTGGCCGACACTGAAACCGCTGCTTTGACGCTTTTCTAGCGGCGGCGTTTCGGCTAAGGTGGCGCCCCCGATTTGGAGGCCCCGATGCCGCGTCCCGCCTGGTCCCTTTTTGCCTATCAACTGATCGAGCCTGACGAACAGCTGGATCTGTTCGCCTGCCAGGAAGTGCGGGTGCATCTGGTGACCCGTCAGCTGGAACTGGGCGGCTCGGCGGACCGAACCCTGTGCGGCAGCCTGTTGCCGGCGCAACCACGCTGGTCGAGCGTCGATCGCACGGTCTTCCAGGACCAGCGCCTGTGCTCGCTGTGCCGGGCCATTCTGGAATCGCAAAAACGCGGCACTTCGCCGATCTGGCCTGAGTTGCGGTTCGAGCTGTAGCTCCCTTGCCACAGGAAAGCTTCCACCACAGGTAATCCCCCTCGCCGCAGGTCTTGCATCTCCCCGAAATAACGGGCGGCGGTGTACAATCGGGTTTTTATACCCTTGTCGATCATGCGAAGGATTTTCCGGATGTTGCCGCGCTTTCCCGCCGTCACCCGCTGCCTGTCTCTTGCTGCGCTCTGCGTGGCGGGTCCCGTTGCAGCATTGGAGTTGCCCCTGCCACCACCCGGTGAAGACATTGTCGGCCAGGTGCAAGTGATCAAGGCCAAATACGAAGACACCTTCGCCGACCTTGGCACCACCTACGACCTGGGCTATTTGGAAATGGTCGCGGCCAACCCTGGCGTCGATCCATGGCTGCCGGGCGCCGGTACCGAAATCGTCCTGCCGACGCGCTTCATCCTGCCACCTGGCCCGCGTGAAGGCATCGTCATCAATCTGGCTGAATACCGCCTCTACTACTACCCGAAAGGCCGGAACGTGGTGTACACCTTCCCGCTGGGTATCGGCCGTGAAGGCTGGGGTTCGCCGATTGCCCACACCAGCATCGTCGCCAAGACGCCGAACCCGACCTGGACCCCTCCAGCGTCGATCAAGGCTGAGCACGCCGCCGATGGCGACCCACTGCCGAACGTAGTGCCGGCCGGCCCGGATAACCCGCTGGGGCCATTCAAATTCACCCTGGGCACTCCGGGGTACCTTATCCACGGTTCGAACAAGAAGTTCGGCATTGGCATGCGTACCAGCCACGGTTGCTTCCGCATGTTCAACAACAACGTGCTGGAAATGGCCAGCATGGTGCCGGTAGGGACGTCGGTTCGCATCCTCAACGATCCGTACAAGTTCGGCCTCAGTGGCGGCAAGGTTTATCTGGAAGCGCACACGCCGCTGGATGACAAGGGCAACCCTTCGGTGGTCGACAAGCACACCGCCGTGATCAATGCGATGCTCAAGCGTGAGGACATCACCAACAACTTGCGCATGAACTGGGATGTAGTGCGCGACGTGGTCGCCGCTGAGGATGGCCTGCCGGTGGAAATCGCCGTGCCGAATACGTCGGCACCGATGGTCTCGAGTGCGCCGATCGACCTGCAGCAGTAACGCGTTAAAGCAACCCGCCGATGCAGGCCGCATCGGCGGGTTTTTTATGGCCTGCAGAAACCTCAGGCAATAAAAAAGCCGACCCAAAAAATGGATCGGCTTGATAACAATCCCGAAGGATTATTACTTGCGGCTAGCTTTTTCCAGCATGCGCAGAGCACGCTCGTTAGCTTCGTCAGCAGTCTGTTGTGCTTTTTGAGCAGCAGCCAGAGCTTCATCAGCTTTACGGTAAGCTTCGTCTGCACGAGCTTGGGAGCGAGCTGCTGCGTCTTCAGTAGCAGTCAGACGTGCTTCAGTTTCTTTCGATACGCTGCTGCAACCGGTAGCCAGAACTGCGGCCAGAGCCAGAGCAGAGAATTTCAGAACGTTGTTCATCGTGTTCCCCTTCAAGGACTTTCTATTAAGTAGCTGTCTCCTCAGAGTGAGGAAATAGCCGGCGTACATACTACCCATTACTTGTAGTAAGTAAACTGACGTAGCGCAAGAAGCAAAAAAAATTGTAGGCGTTGATTCTTTTTCGAGCAACTTTTAACTGCGTTGTATAAAAAATATCCAGCTACGAGGCCCGAACTGAGCGAGCCGTTGGGAAAAAGTTCCCTGGCTCGGCGGCTGTTTTTTGGTCTTGCCCAAAGTCCGTCTAGATGGGTTTGTCTACACTTGTGTTCGAATTTTGCGCAGCCTCTCGCATATCTTTATCCATGTTGAGGTGACTTAAACAAAGGGCGCTCGTCTTAAGTCTCAATATCCGGCAATGTTCAGGCTTTGACCCGTTCGGTCGAGCCGTTCCTGCGTAATCCGCGGCAACACCCGCCACCCGATGCACAATGACGAGCGTCCCTTGAGCATTTTTGCCAATGGTGCCTACTATTTGATACGTGCTCGGTTGCGCGAGATTGGTGCGGCTCTCTCGGTGTCCATTCAGGCACGGGGTGGCGTAGTTGTTCCTTCGCCGGAAAAACATCGGTAAGGTAGGGGTCAGAATTAAAGACCCGCGAGGAGTAGTGATGAGCGAGGCGTTGTCCATCCACCATGACCAGGCTGGTCATCAGTTCGAGACCACTGTGGACGGTTATCGTGCCTACCTGACCTATATGGATCTGGGAAAACAGACCCTGGATATTTATCGCACTTTTGTGCCCAACGCGTTGCGTGGTCGCGGCATTGCGGCGGCTTTGACCGAGCAGGCGCTGCAATACGCTGATGAAATGGGCTACACGGTGATTCCATCGTGCTCCTACGTGGAGCGCTACATGGAGCGTCATCAGCGGCATGCTGCCAAGCTGTGAGCAAAACCAACGCATAAAAAAACGCCAGGTTCAAACCTGGCGTTTTTTTATGCGCGAAACGGCGATCAGCTGCGATTGCGTTTAGGCAACACGTCCTTGAGCTTGGCATGCATGCTGCGCAAGGTGTTTTCAGTGGCAGTCCAATCGATACAGGCATCGGTGATCGACACGCCGTATTGCAGGTCGGCGAGGTCTTTCGGGATTGCCTGGCAGCCCCAGTTCAAGTGGCTCTCGACCATCAGGCCGATGATTGACTGGTTGCCTTCGAGGATCTGGTTGGCGACGTTCTCCATCACCAGCGGTTGCAGGGCCGGATCCTTGTTGGAGTTGGCGTGGCTGCAATCGACCATGATGTTCGGCTTGATGTTGGCCTTTTTCAGCGCTTGCTCGCAGAGCGCGACGCTGACCGAATCGTAGTTCGGCTTGCCGTTGCCACCGCGCAGTACCACGTGACCATAGGCGTTGCCCTTGGTGGTGACGATCGATACGCCACCTTCCTGGTTGATGCCCAGGAAACGGTGCGGGCTGGAAACCGATTGCAGGGCGTTGATGGCCACCGTCAGGCCGCCATCGGTGCCGTTCTTGAAGCCGACGGCCGAAGACAGGCCGGAAGCCATTTCACGGTGCGTCTGGGATTCGGTGGTGCGTGCGCCGATCGCCGACCAGCTGATCAGGTCCTGCAAGTATTGCGGGGAGATCGGGTCGAGGGCTTCGGTTGCGGTCGGCAGGCCCATCTCGGCCAGGTCCAGCAGCAACTGACGACCGATGTGCAGGCCATCCTGAATCTTGAACGAGTCGTCCAGGTACGGATCGTTGATCAAGCCTTTCCAGCCAATGGTGGTGCGTGGCTTCTCGAAATACACGCGCATGACCAGATACAGGGTATCGGACACTTCGGCCGCGAGCACTTTCAGGCGCTCGGCGTATTCGTGGGCAGCCTTGATGTCATGGATCGAGCACGGCCCGATCACGACGAACAGGCGGTGGTCGGTGCCATCAAGAATGTTGCGAATGACTTCGCGGCCCTTGGTGACGGTGCGCAGGGCAGCGTCGCTCAGAGGGATATCACGCTTGAGCTGATCGGGAGTGATCAGGGTCTCGTTGGAGGCGACGTTTAGGTCGTTGATCGGTAAATCAGCCATCGTTTACTCGTCAGGTCACGGGTGCCGGCCGCCAGCGAGCCCGCGCGGCGGAGCACAGCAAATTAAGCGCGTCGGGGAGCAGAACCTTAGCGCGTTACACCGTGGCTCGACAATGGGCAGACACCGGTTTAATGGGCATTCCCCATCAGTTTCCCCCACCGTGGCGGGGAAACTGATGGGGAATGCACCCTAACCGGCCATTGGCTGCGCAAATGCCTTGCTGACCGTATCGTGGGAGAACTCGTCGGCGTGCTGCTGGACCCACTCGAGGGCCAGGGTCTCATTGTTCTGCTGTTGGCTTTGGGGTTCATGCTGACGGCAGTAACGTTCGATCTGGCAGATCTGCTCACCCATCCGCGCGCAAAACAGCGTCTGTTCGTCGACGAAGGCGATCCCCACCAGATAGCCGCGTTTGCGTCGCAAGCACCACGCCACATAACCCAGGAAACGCAAGTCCGGGTTCAGGGTCGGCATGCGTATTTCCAGCGCCGTACCGTGGCGCCACGCGCGGTGGTAATTGCAAGCCATGCCGCCGAGGCTGATAGTGTGCAGCTCTTGCCGCGAAATACACTCATGTTTGAGCAACGTTAATTCGACGGGCACATCGTCAGGATGAGGAAGATAACGTCTCATGAACACGGACTCCCTGTGTCGGCCACTTGACACTGTTTCTCCCAGTATAGTGGTCGAATTGGAACTGACCGATTTCGACGCCGACCAACGGTTGCTGGCAATGAGCGGCATTTCACTGGTGATTTTTACCAGCGTCGGCTGTGCCAGTTGCCGTTTTGCCCGCGAGCAGTTGCCCTGGCTCGCACTGGCGGTCGATCGGCTGTGCTGGATCGATGCCGGAAGCAATGGCGGGGTGGTTGAGCGTTATCGGGTCTTTCATTTGCCGGCACTGTTTGTGGTGCGCGACGGTGAGTATTTCGGGGCGTTACAGTCGCGCCTGACCCGCACAGCGCTCAACGAGGCTGTGGAGCAGGCGTTGAATCGACCAG
This sequence comes from Pseudomonas sp. URMO17WK12:I6, assembly GCF_003253625.1. Classification (NCBI taxonomy): domain Bacteria; kingdom Pseudomonadati; phylum Pseudomonadota; class Gammaproteobacteria; order Pseudomonadales; family Pseudomonadaceae; genus Pseudomonas; species Pseudomonas sp. URMO17WK12:I6. The sequence goes on along the minus strand of NZ_QKYZ01000018.1, from coordinate 103,876 downwards.
CAGAGGAGCTGCCATGACAGGCACAGTGGCCAAGCCGACAATCGGCATTATCGGTACCGGCGCGATCGGTGGTTTCTACGGGCTGATGCTGGCGCGTGCCGGCTTCGATGTGCATTTTCTGTTGCGCAGCGAGTTTTCAGCGGTGGCCGAACGCGGCTTGCATCTTGACCATGCGTCGTTGGGCCCGCTGACCCTGAACCCGGTCCAGGCCTATTCGTCGGCTGCCGACATGCCGCCCTGTGACTGGCTGCTGGTGGGCGCCAAGACCACCAGCAACGCGGACCTGGCACCGGCCATTATTCAAGCCGCGGCACCTGATGCCAAAGTGCTGTTGCTGCAAAATGGCCTGGACGTCGAAGACCATCTGCGCGAGTTGCTCCCCGATTCGCTGCACCTGCTGGGCGGGCTTTGTCTGATCTGCGTCCATCGCGCCGGCCCCGGGGTCATCACCCATCAAGCGCTGGGGGCGGTGAATGTCGGCTACCACAGTGGCCCCGCCGCCGATGCACAGGTACGCATGAACATCGTCGAGGAGGGCGCCGGATTGTTCCGCACGGCCGGTATCGACGCCCAGGCCATGCCGAATCTGCAGCAGGCGCGCTGGCAGAAACTGGTCTGGAATATTCCCTACAACGGTCTGTCGGTGCTGCTCGGGGCCAGCACCACACCGTTGATGGCGGATGCCGACAGCCGCGCGCTGATTCAGGCCTTGATGGCCGAAGTGGTTCAGGGGGCCAAGGCTTGCGGTCATGACATGCCGCCGGGTTACGCCGATTATCTGTTCATGATGACCGAGAAAATGCCCGACTACTGGCCGAGCATGCATCACGATTTTCTGCACAAGCGGCCGCTGGAACTGGACGCCATCTACACTCGGCCACTGGCAGCGGCGAAGGCGGCGGGATGTGAGTTGCCGCGAATCGAGGCCTTGTATCGCAGCTTGAGTTTTATCGACCGACGTAACCACTGAGTCGGTCAAGAAGGGGGAAGGGCATGGCAAATGTCATAGACGACAAACTGGTGCTGGCGATTTCTTCGCGAGCGCTGTTCGACTTGAGCGAGAGCCACAAGGTCTATCTGTCGAGCGGCGTCGAGGCTTATCGGCAGTACCAGATCGAACACGAAGACGAAATTCTCGAGCCCGGCGATGCGTTCCCGTTGGTGGAAAAACTCCTGAACCTGAATACCCGTCTCGGCCGTGCCCGGGTCGAGGTGATCCTTGTGTCGCGTAACAGCGCCGACACCGGCCTGCGGGTTTTCAACTCGATTCATCACTATGGCCTGTCGATCTCGCGTGCGGCGTTCGTCGGCGGGCGCAGTCCTTATCCGTACCTCAAGGCTTTTGGTTGCGACCTGTTTCTCTCGACCCATGCCGAAGATGTGCGCAATGCGCTGGAGGCCGGATTCGCCGCAGCGACTATTCTATCGGGCGGTGCCAGTCGCGCCGCCAGCGATGAATTGCGCATTGCCTTCGACGGTGACGCGGTGCTGTTTTCCGACGAGTCGGAGCGGGTCTATCAGTCGGGAGGCCTGGCGGCGTTTCAGGCCAGCGAGCGTGAGGCGGCCCGCGAGCCTTTGCGTGGCGGGCCGTTCAAAGGTTTCCTCGCGGCGCTCAATCTGTTGCAGCGCGAGTTTCCGGATGATGCCTGTCCGATCCGTACCGCGCTGGTGACCGCGCGATCGGCGCCGGCCCATGAACGGGTGATCCGTACCTTGCGCGAATGGGACATTCGTCTGGACGAATCGCTGTTTCTTGGCGGCTTGACCAAATCAGCTTTTCTCGAAGCCTTTGCCGCCGACGTATTTTTCGACGATCAGGCAGGCCATTGCGAACTGGCCCGCGAAGTGGTCGCCACCGGGCACGTGCCCCATGGCATCAGTAACGAACCGTCGGTTTAAAGCCCGGCGGTTCAATACGTTGCGCCGGGCGCCGCACTCGCCACGGCACTGCTAAGCTGAATCAATCTCCGCCATGTTGGCATTTGAGGAGGTCATATGATTCGTTCGATGCTGTATGCCACTGACTTGGGTCTGTACGCACCATTGGTGATGCAGCATGCCTTGGAACTGGCTCGAACATTCAATGCCGACTTGTATGTGGTGCACGCGGTAGAGCCCATGGGGCTGTTTGCCGAATCCGTGTTGCAAAGCTATCTCGACGAGAAGGCCTTGAACGAATTTCACAGTCAAGGTCTGAACAATGTGATCGCCAATATTCAGCAACGGGTGCTCGACAACTTTCGCGAAGAGCTGGGGGATGAAGGAGAGCAGGATTTGCAGCGGATTCAGGCTGTGCGGGTGCTGCAGGGCGATCCGTCGCAGGTGATTCTCGACCAGGCGCAGAAACTCTCTGTCGATTTACTGATCGTAGGGAGTCACAGCCATGGTGCTGGCGCGGAAACGCCGTTGGGTCGAACCGCTGCGCGCGTGTTGCAACTGGCCAGGGTGCCGGTCTATCTGGTGCCGCTGGTAGAGCGTCGCCGCAAAGAGGATCGCTAGAACACGAATAATGGCATTTTGACAAAAAAGTTCTAGATTTATTGGTCTAACCATTAATATAGTTATATACCGTCGCTGATGCCCGTGGCGTCTACCTGCTTTGAGGGATTCATATGAAGCTTCAACAACTGCGCTACATCTGGGAAGTGGCGCACCACGACCTCAACGTTTCTGCTACAGCCCAAAGCCTCTACACCTCGCAACCGGGCATCAGCAAACAGATTCGTCTGCTGGAAGACGAATTGGGGGTCGAGGTTTTCGCCCGCAGCGGCAAGCATCTGACCCGCGTTACCCCGGCCGGCGAGCGCATCATCACCACCGCCGGTGAGATCCTGCGCAAAGTTGAAAGCATCAAACAGATCGCCCAGGAATTCTCCAACGAGAAAAAAGGCACCCTGTCGATCGCCACCACCCACACCCAGGCGCGTTATGCATTGCCACCGGTGATCAGCAATTTCATCAAGCAATACCCGGATGTTGCCCTGCACATGCACCAGGGTTCGCCGATGCAGATCGCCGAGATGGCTGCGGACGGCACCGTCGATTTCGCCATCGCCACCGAAGCCCTGGAGCTGTTCGGTGATCTGGTGATGATGCCGTGCTATCGCTGGAACCGCTGCGTGGTCGTGCCTCAGGGCCACCCGCTGACCAAGCTGTCGAAGCTGACCCTCGAAGCCCTGGCCGAATACCCGATCGTGACGTACGTATTCGGCTTCACCGGCCGTTCGAAACTCGACGAAGCCTTCAGCCACCGTGGCCTGACACCGAAAGTGGTGTTCACCGCCGCTGACGCCGACGTGATCAAGACGTACGTTCGCCTGGGGCTGGGTGTGGGCATCGTGGCGAAAATGGCGGTCGATACCAAGCTCGATAGCGACCTGGTGGTGCTCGATGCCAGCGAGTTGTTCGAATCCAGTATTACCAAAATCGGTTTCCGTCGCGGCACTTTCCTGCGTGGCTTCATGTGCGACTTTATCGAGAAGTTCGCTCCGCACCTGACCCGCGAAGTGATGGCCAAGGCCATTCAGTGCCACAACAAACAGGAACTGGAAGAGCTGTTCGACGGCGTCGAACTGCCGGTCCATTAAGCGTCAACAGACGCTAGATCACCTCGGTGACAGCAAACTGTTGCCGAGCGCCCGCCACCAGAATCTCCACTTCATCCCCTTCGAACTTGCCCAGCAGGCTTTTACCCAGCGGCGAACGAGGGGTGATGACGGTAATCAGTTGCCCCACCAGATCAATCTTCAATCCGGCTGCGTCGGGGGCCAGGAACAGCCATTGTTCGCGACCCTTTTCGTCTTCCAGGCCGAGCAGGGCGCCGACCTCGATGCCGCGCCGCTCGTCATAAGGCCGCAGTGTCAGGTTCTGGCAAAGGGTCAATGACAGCCTGATTTCTTCCACTCGCCTGGCCTGCCCGGCCGCCAGATAAGACGCCTCCAGCCCCAGGGTGTCGTACTTGTTTTCGGCTATGTTTTCTTCGTGGGTCGCGGTTTCGTAAGCGGTTTGCGCGGCACGCTCGGCGATGTCGAGATCGATCCGCAGCTTGTCGATAATCAGTTGGTGGACGGTCGGCTTGTGCATAGAGAGCTTCATGATCAATCGCAGAATTGCAGGACGTTGGCGCGGCTTTTTTCGCTCGGCGCGGTCTGGTCCTGTTGCAGCCAGAACTGACATTTTGGATTGGCCAGATTGTGTTTGCTGCTTCTGGCCTGTTCCACCATTTGCTGCTGATCGTTCCTGCGCAGGTGTTCCTCGTACTGTTCGAACATCGGGTTTTGCGCAGCGGGTTGTTCAATCACCGGCGGCTTGGCCTGTTGCTCCACCGCCTGGGCCAAGGGTGCCAATTGCTCGTTGAACAACAGGCGCCAGGCGAGCCAGCAAGTCAGTGCGATCGCGATAAATCCCAGCCACAAACCGAGGGCGATGCTGCCGGTCAGTTGCAGCGCATTGAGCTGGATCGGCATGGAGCGGCGCGGGTGGGGACGGTAGGGCATGACTGCCTCCTGGCGGGTGGTCGCGGGCGAGTGGCGATTGTCGCACGAAGATTAATCGTCGTCGGCTCTTCTGCGCGGGGTAATTTATGCGGACAATCGGCGCTTTTGCCAACGGGAACCTGGGATGCCTGAAATGAAAACCCGCTGGGATATTTTTTGCACCGTGGTCGACAATTTCGGCGACATCGGTGTGACTTGGCGTCTGGCCCGCCAACTGGTGGCCGAACATTCAGTGACGGTGCGCTTGTGGGTCGATGACCTGCGGGCCTTCGAGCGGTTGTGTCCAGAAATCGACATCCACGCTACGCAGCAGTGGCAGCAGGGTGTCGAGGTGCGGCAGTGGTCAGCGCACTGGCAACCCACCGAAGCCGCGGATGTCGTTATCGCCGCGTTCGCCTGCCAGTTGCCGAGTGCTTATATGGAGGCCATGGCCGAGCGGGAAAAGCCGCCGCTGTGGATGAACCTCGATTATCTGAGCGCCGAAGACTGGGTGGTCGGTTGTCACGGCTTGCCGTCGGTGAAGTACAAGAACGTGCAGAAGTTCTTTTTCTTCCCGGGTTTTCGCAAGGGCACCGGTGGCTTGCTGCGTGAGAGGGGATTGCTCGAGCGGCGTCGGCAGTTTCAGCAAAGTCCCGAGGCTCAGCGAGAGTTCCTGCAAGGCCTGGGGGTTGAACGCGCCCCGAATGCGCAGCTGATCTCGCTGTTCGCCTACGAGAATAACGGGCTGGCCAGTTGGCTCGACGCCATGGCTGCCGACTCGACGCCCACTCATCTGTTGGTGCCCGAGGGGCGGATTCTCGGCGACGTCGAACGCTGGCTCGCAGTGGACGGGCTGACGGCCGGCGCGGTGCATGTGCGCGATGCCCTGACTGTGCAAGTGCTGCCGTTCGTCCGGCAGGATCAATATGACCTGCTGCTGTGGAGCTGCGATTTCAACGCCGTGCGCGGCGAAGATTCCTTTGTTCGCGCGCAATGGGCAGGCCGGCCACTGCTCTGGCACATCTATCGGCAGGACGAAGATATCCACCTGGACAAGCTCGACGCCTTCCTGACCCTGTACACCCAAGGCCTGTCCAAACCTGCTGGCGAAGCGATCAGCGGTCTATGGCGGGCATGGAATGCAGGTGAGACAATGGGCGAGTACTGGAAATCAACCCGCAAACATTGGCCGGAACTGGAAAAACATGCCGAGGCGTGGTGTCTGGAACAAGCCTTGCAGGCAGATCTTGCCGCAGCGCTGGTACAGTTTTACCTAAATTGGATATGATACGCGGCCTAGATTTTTGTAAATCCCATCCAAATTCGGATATTCGCAATGAAAACTGGTAAAGAACTGAAACCCGGTATGGTGATCCGTATCGACAACGATCCTTGGCTGGTTCAGAAAGCTGAATTCACCAAGTCGGGTCGTAACAGCGCGATCATGAAGACCAAGCTGAAAAACCTGTTGACCGGTTACAAGACCGAGACCGTTTACAGCGCCGACGACAAACTGGACGACGTGATCCTCGACCGCAAAGAAGCGACCCTGTCCTTCATCAGCGGCGACTCCTACACGTTCATGGACACCACTGACTACACCATGTACGAGCTGAACGCTGAAGACATCGAAGCCGTTCTGCCTTTCGTTGAAGAAGGCATGACCGATGTTTGCGAAGCGATCTTCTTCGAAGAGCGTCTGGTTTCCGTAGAACTGCCGACCACTATCGTGCGTCAGGTTGACTACACCGAAGGCTCCGCTCGCGGTGATACTTCCGGCAAGGTGATGAAGCCTGCCAAACTGAAGAACGGTACCGAGCTGTCGGTTGCTGACTTCATCGAAATCGGCGACATGATCGAGATCGATACCCGCGAAGGCGGTTCCTACAAAGGCCGTGCTAAATAAGCACCGCTTGAGGAATGAAAAAGCCCGACCATTGAGTCGGGCTTTTTTGTGGGCGAATGATCAAGATCAGTGATTAAACGGCAACGTGCAGGCGCACATCGACGTTGCCACGCGTGGCGTTGGAGTACGGGCAGACCTGGTGGGCGGCGTCGACCAGGCTTTGTGCATCGGCTTGTTCAAGGCCCGGCAGGCTGATGTGCAGGTCGATGTCCAGGCCGAAACCACCAGGGATCTGGCCGATGCCGACATGGGCGGTGATCGAGGCGTCGTCGGGGATTTTGCGTTTGGTCTGGCTGGCGACGAATTTCAGCGCGCCGATGAAGCAGGCGGAATAGCCGGCGGCGAACAATTGTTCAGGGTTGGTTGCCGCACCGCCGGCGCCACCGAGTTCTTTCGGGGTCGCGAGTTTGACGTCGAGGACGTTGTCGCTGGAGATCGAACGACCGTCACGGCCGCCGGTGGAGGTTGCGATTGCGGTGTAGAGAGTTTGCATGGTGTGAGCCTCGTTTCGGATTGGGTGTTTCGCGCTAAATGTTTGAGCGCTAAGTAAGTGCGAAGTGAATGTAGCTCGCTAATATTTAGCGCGCAAGATAAATTTTTGAAAAAAACTGACCCTGCCCATCACCTGGAGATTCGATCAGGCGGGAGATGCTTGAGATAGAGGCTTTCGTGCGGGATTTATGCGAAGTGAATTTTTTTGCGACGGGGGAGGACGCCTTCGCGGGCGATCCGACTTGCCCGCGAAGAACGATAACGCGGTCTAAAGGCTGTCTTGCAGGTGGCTGCGCAGCTCCTGGAGATCCGCTTGCAGCTTCTTCAACTGCTCCAGCGTCTGCCCGCTGGCGCCGAGGATGCACTGCGGAATGTCGCGCGCTTTGTCTCGCAGCGCATGGCCTTGCTCGGTGAGTTCGACAATCACCACCCGTTCGTCTTCGCGGCTGCGGGTGCGGCTCAGCAGGCCTTCGGCTTCCAGGCGTTTGAGCAGCGGGGTGAGGGAGCCGGGGTCGGTCAGCAGTCGGCTGCTGATTTCGCCGACCGTCAATCCGTCCTTTTCCCACAACACCATCATTGCCAGGTACTGCGGATACGTCAGGCCCAGCGCTTGCAGCAGCGGCTTGTAAACCTTGGTCATCAGCAATGAAGTGGAATGCAGGGCGAAGCAGACCTGATTATCCAGCAGCAGGTTATCGCAGTTGTCCGGGGTGTCGCGCTCGGTGTTCATTTCAAAGCCTTGATCAGTGATCGTCATGAATCTAGCGGGCGAATCTTTAATGCGCCAGATAATTATGGACTAGTGGCGGTCCAGGTTGGTTTGCAGCGCCAGATCCCACGGTGGGATGGGGCTGAAACGGGTCTTCAGGTATTCCAGCAGCAAGCGGCTACGCGAACTGGGCTGCTGCTCCAGGCGTAACGCATAAATACCGGTGCTTTCCGGTTTTGGCAGACCTTGTTCGCAGAACAGCGGCAGCAATTCGCCGCGCAATAAATACTCACTGGCCAGCCAGGTCGGCAGATGCGCGACACCCAACCCGGCCAGTGCGCCGCAGACCAGCGCCTCGGCGTTGTTGGCGCTCATGCGGATTCGCGCAGGCCGGTGCAAGTGCATCTGCCCATCCCGCTCGAAGCGCCAGGCGAACGGCGGAGCCAGGCCATCCCAATCCAGACCGTCGTGGTCGACCAATTGCGCCGGCTCGGTCGGCACGCCACGGCGTTGCAGGTAATCGGGGCTGGCGCAGGCGATGCGCACCATGCTCGCCAGCGGCGTGGCCACCAGCCGGGTATCGGCCATTTGCCCGGCACGCAATACCAGGTCGACCTTGCCCAGGTTCGAACCCTGCATGTCGACAAAGCTGTCGATCAGGTGCAATTGCACGTCGAGACCGGGGTAAAGGGTCAGGAAGTCGGCAATCACCGGTGCCAGATGGCGTCGTCCGAACGCTGCCGGCGCATCGACCCGAATCAAGCCTTCCGGCGCGTTGCTCAGGGACACCGCTTCCGCCCGCGCCAGCCGCAGTTCCGCGACGATCCGCCGCGCGCGCTCGGCAAAGGCCAAGCCTGCCGGGGTAGCCCGCACCGCGTGGGTGCTGCGAATGAACAGCTGACTGCCGACGGCGCTTTCCAGGCTATCGATACGTCGCGCCACCGCCGATGGCGTCAGGGGATGACGGCGGGATGCAGCGGAAAAACTGCCGGTCTCCAGCACATCCAGAAACAGTCCGAGTTGTTCGGTCAATTGATTGGGGTTCATGGCTTCATTAACGCTTATGCGAATTTGGCACAGCCATTGTGCGTTGCTATGCGTTTCCCTGCCAGAGCCGACTGCGTAGGATGAGCGGCCTGACAAGAGGAAACCGCCTGTGATTGAGTTCGTGATGTACCTGGTTTTTGGCGCCGCCATGGGCACCCTCGGCGGGCTCTTCGGCATTGGTGGTGGGTTGGTGGCGATTCCGCTGCTGGGCGTGTGGTGCGGTCTCGATCAGCAGGTCGCCCAAGGCACGGCGCTGGTGATGGTGGTGCCGAACGTGATGCTGGCGCTATGGCGTTATCACCAGCGCAATCGCATCGAATTGCGTCATGCGCTGCCATTGGCTTCGATGGGATTCTGCTTCGCCTGGATCGGTTCGATCTGGGCGGTGGGCATCGATGCGCAAACCATGCGCGTGGGGTTTGTCGCGTTCCTGGTCGCGCTGTCGGCCTACAACCTGATGCGAATGTTCACCGCCACTGCGCCGGCGTCTTCACAGATGCATTATTCATGGCCGTGGCTGGGTGTGCTCGGCGCGGCTTCCGGGACCATGGGCGGGTTGTTTGGCGTGGGTGGGGCGGTGGTGGCCACGCCGGTGTTGACCAGTCTGTTCGGTACCAGCCAAGTGGTTGCCCAGGGCTTGTCGCTGGCACTGGCATTGCCGAGCACGGGCGTCACGTTGGCGACTTATGCGGTGCACCATCAGGTGCACTGGGCGATCGGTATTCCCTTGGCGGTCGGTGGATTGATGAGCATCAGTTGGGGCGTGAGAATCGCCCACGCACTGCCGGAGCGGCTGTTGCGCGGGCTGTTCTGTGGGTTTCTGGTGTGCTGCGCGGTGATGCTCGCCTTTAAAGTTTGAAGCCTTCGACGATGTGCTCGGCCAGGCATTCGGTGATCGGTGAAGGGTTGTTCAGGTTGCGGATCAGCATGATGCTGGCTTCCGGCAACAGGGGCAGGTCTTCGTCGGCGCCAAGGATGCGCATGTCTGGCGTGATCAGGCTTTCCAGTTGCGCGGTGATCGCAAGCCCCGCGCTGACCACGGCCATCAACGCCGACAGGCTGGAGCTGTTGTAGGCAATGCGATAATCGCGACCCATGGCTTCCAGCGCATTACACGCCCAGGCACGGCAGAAACAATCGCTATTGAACATCGCCAGCGGCAGCGGCGTCTGCTCGTGGGCGTTGAAGCATTGGGCCTCGGCCCAGACAAAGCGCTCCTTGCGCAACAACTGGCCGATCTCGTTACCCGGCTCGCGGGTGACGATGGACAGGTCCAGGTCCTGGCGCTGCAACAGTTGCCGGGTCGACTCGCAATGAACCTCGATCTGGATCAGCGGGTAGAACTGCGCGAAGCGCGACAGGATGCCCGGCAGAAAGCGCATCACGTAATCGTCGGGCGTGCCGATGCGCACCGTGCCGACCATGTGCGGCTCGCGCAGGGTATTGAAGACTTCGCTGTGGAGTTTGAGGATGCGCCGCGCATAGCCGAGCAGCACCTGGCCTTCGGCGGTCAGCTTGACCTGGCGCCCGTCGCGTTCGAACAGCTGGCGCTGCAACACGTCTTCTTCCAGACGTTTCATCTGCATGCTCACCGCCGACTGGGTGCGGTTGACCATTTCCCCGGCGCGGGTAAAGCCGCCCTGATCAGCGATCGCGACGAAGGTGCGCAGTACATCGGTGTCGATACTGGGGTAGGCGGACATTCATCAATCTCCGAGATGTATGCCATCAGAAACATTCGTTGGATTGATCTTAGCGCTGCGGCGAGACTGGATCCATCCCTAAAGGAGGGCTACACGATGAAAGGTCACAACGAGCATGTAACGGAACAAAAATTCTCAATCCACGCGGTATCCGATCTGCTGCACAAGTTTAGTCGCTGGTACGAACTTCACCGTGAACGTGAATTACTGGCGAGCTTGAGCGACGAAGCACTGAAGGATATCGGCGTGAGCCGCGCAGATGTGGAGCATGAGGCAGTAAGACCGTTCTGGGATGATCCGATGCACAAATGATGATGCCATCGCTACACAAACCACTTTCGGGTGAGGTAGGTTGCGAGCAGACAAGGAGATGCTCATGCCCGCCACACTGTCCTTTTCCCTCAAACAGGCTCGGCGTCTGGCGCTGGCTGCCCAAGGGTTCAACGGGCGCCAGCCGCCGGCGGCGATCAAGCCGGTTCAGCTCAACCGGCTGATCGAACGGCTCGGCATTCTGCAGATCGATTCGGTCAATGCACTGGTGCGTTCGCACTACCTTCCCGTGTTTTCCCGTCTTGGCAATTATTCAACCGACTTGCTCGATCAGGCTGCCTGGAGTCAGGGCCGCCGGCGCACGTTGTTCGAGTATTGGGGCCACGAAGCTTCGTTATTACCGTTGTCGATGTACCCCTTGATGCGCTGGCGCATGCAGCGCGCTTCCCGTGGCGAAGATATCTACCAGCAACTGGCGCGTTTCGGTCGTGAGCAGCAGGACACGATTCGCCGTGTTTTAGCGTCGGTCCAGGAGCTCGGTGCGCTGGGGGCGGGCAGCCTGTCGACCCGTCAGGAACGGGCAGGGCCGTGGTGGGACTGGAGCGCTGAAAAGCATGCGCTTGAATGGTTGTTCGCCGCCGGTGAAGTGACCGTGGCCAGCCGGCGCGGGTTCGAACGGCTTTATGATTTGCCGGAACGGGTGATTCCTTCGGCGCTTCTGCAGCAGCCCTTGCTCAGTGAAGCCGAAGCCCAGCGCGGGTTATTGCTGCATGCGGCCACGGCGTTGGGCGTCGGCACGGAAAAGGACCTGCGGGACTATTTTCGCTTGAGCCCGGCAGACAGCCGGCCGCGTCTGGCGGAACTGGTCGAGGGCGGAAAGCTGCTGGTCTGTGGAGTTGAAGGCTGGCGGCAACCGGCTTATTGCCTGGCTGAGCCGAAAGTGCCGCGTAAGGTCGAGGCCAGTGCGCTGCTTTCACCATTCGATTCGCTGATTTGGGAGCGCAGCCGTACCGAGCGATTGTTCGATTTCCGTTATCGGCTGGAGATTTATACGCCGCAGAATAAACGCGTCTACGGCTATTACGTCTTGCCGTTTTTGCACAATGAGCGGATTGCTGCGCGGGTCGACTTGCGAGCCGAACGAGCGTCGGGCCGGTTGGCGGTGCATGCCGTGCATGAGGAAGAGCCGGGGCTGGATGATGAAGGGATGCTGGCGTTGGCGGTCAATCTGCGGCGGATGGCGGACTGGTTGGGGCTCGAGCGGCTTCAGCTGAATTGCCCGCGGGCGAGTGCGGCGCGGTTGCGGGGGGCGTTGGCTCAATTCAGTGTTGTTTGAATTGACGCCTTCGCGGGCAAGCCTCGCTCCTACAGGTTTTATGTCGTCCACCGGAAATGTGAACGACCCAAAACCTGTAGGAGCGAGGCTTGCCCGCGAAGGGCTTAACGCGATTTAACGGCGGACTTGCTTCAGGGTCTCTGCAATCAAAAACGCCAGTTCCAGCGACTGATCGGCATTCATCCGCGGGTCGCAATGGGTGTGATAACGATCCGACAGCCCGTCTTCGGTAATCGGCCGCGCACCACCGATGCATTCGGTGACGTTCTGCCCGGTCATTTCGATGTGTATGCCGCCGGCATAACTGCCTTCCGCTTCGTGAACCTGGAAGAACTGCTTCACCTCGCCAAGGATCTGCGCGAAGTCGCGGGTCTTGTAGCCGCTGCTGGCCTTGATGGTGTTGCCGTGCATCGGGTCGGAGCTCCAAAGCACTTGCTTGCCTTCGCGCTGCACCGCGCGAATCAGTTGCGGCAGGTGATCGCCGACCTTGTTCGCGCCCATCCGCGCAATCAGGTTCAGGCGACCCGGGTCGTTGTCCGGGTTGAGCACATCGATCAGGCGAATCAGGTCTTCAGGGTTCATGCTCGGGCCGACCTTGACCCCGATCGGGTTATGCACCCCGCGCAGGAATTCGACGTGAGCACCGTCCAGTTGACGTGTACGGTCACCGATCCACAGCATGTGGGCCGAGCAGTCGTAGTAGTCGTTGGTCAGGCTGTCGCGACGCACGAAGGCTTCTTCGTAGTTCAGCAGCAGCGCTTCGTGGGCGGTGAAGAAACTGGTTTCGCGCAGTTGCGGCGAGCTGTCCATGCCGCAGGCGCGCATGAAGGCCAGGGTTTCATCGATGCGATCGGCCAGGTGGCTGTATTTCTCGGCCAGTGCCGAGTTGGCGATGAAGTCCAGGTTCCATTTGTGTACCTGATGCAGATCGGCAAAGCCGCCCTGGGCAAAGGCGCGCAGCAGATTCAGGGTCGCGGTGGACTGATGGTAGGACTGCAGCAGGCGATCCGGGTCCGGTACGCGGCTTTTTTCGTCGAAACCAATGCCGTTGACGATGTCGCCACGGTAGGCCGGCAGCGTCACGCCGTTGATGGTTTCATCGTTGGCCGAACGGGGTTTGGCGAACTGACCGGCCATGCGTCCGACTTTGACCACCGGGCAACCGGCCGCGAAGGTCATGACGATCGCCATTTGCAGCAACACTTTAAAGGTGTCGCGAATTTTCGCGGCGGAGAATTCGGCGAAGCTTTCGGCGCAGTCGCCGCCCTGCAACAGAAATGCCCGGCCCTGGGTGACTTCGGCAAACTGACGGCGCAACTCCCGCGCTTCACCGGCAAACACCAGTGGCGGATAGCTCGCCAGGGTTTGCTCGACGTGCAGCAAATGCGCCGCGTCGGGGTATTGAGGTTGTTGCTGGATCGGCAGGGCGCGCCAGCTGTCAGGGCTCCAGGGTTGGCTCATCGCAGTCTCTAGTGTTTTACGCTCGGACGGTTATGTTATCAGCAATTAGTGCGTGACCTGCTCCCGTCGCTTCGCGGACAATCGCGCCTTTGCCGCTTTATGTTGCGGTTTATCGTGTTGCCGGGGCCGGTAACGATCAGGAGACGAAATGACTGAGGAGCGCGTCGAGCATCTGCTCGCCGAGGTGCAGGATGAGTTCGGCGTGATTCGCGTGCTGGAAGTGGCCGATTACCGTTTTCTGGAGTTCGGTGACGCCATCGAACAGAGCTGCGTGTTCACCGCCGACCCTAGCTGGCTCGAGTACGATTACACCCGCGCGATGCTGATTGGTGCGCTGTGCCACGAGCAGCCGGAAAGCGCGCTGTTCCTCGGCCTTGGTGCTGGGACACTGACCCAGGCTTGCTTGAAGTTCCTGCCACTGGAAGATGTCGAAGCCATCGAGCTGCGCCCTGACGTACCGCGCCTGGCCATCGAATACCTGGGGCTGGATGACGATCCGCGGCTGTACATCCGCGTCGGCGATGCGCTGGAGTTGCTCGATACGGCTGAACCGGCCGATCTGATTTTCGTCGACTTGTACACCGATGTCGGGCCGGGTGTCGGGCATCTGGCCTGGAGCTTTCTGGAAAACTGTCAGAAACGCTTGAATCCGGGGGGGTGGCTGGTGATCAACCAGTGGGCTACCGACGACGGCAAGCCGTTGGGTGCAGCGTTGTTGCGCGGTCTCTATCACCGGCATTACTGGGAACTGCCGGTGAAGGAGGGCAACGTGATTCTGATCGTGCCATCGGAGCTGGATCAGGAGCTGGACATGGAAGGGCTGATCGCCCGCGCGGAAGGCCTGGCGCCGCGGTTGGGGTATTCGTTGCAATCGCTGATCAAGGATATTCGGCCGGCGACTTAATGCGATGAGGTCATCTGTGGCGAGGGAGCTTGCTCCCTCGCCACAAAAGCCGATCTGTCAGCAGCCTTTGAAGACGCCTGGCCGCTTCTCGATCATCGACCGCACACCCTCCTTGGCGTCCTCGCTGTTGAGCAGTTTCTTCACCAGCGGCGGCAATGCCTGGGTCGCAGCAATTTCACCCTCGTAGCGCGCCTGTCGCGCAGACATCAACGTCGCCTGAACCCCCAGCGGTGCCTGCCTCGCAATCCTCTCGGCCAACTCGATCGCCCGTGGCAGCAAGTCCTCGCTGGCCATGACTTCCTGCACCAGGCCCAGATGCAAGGCGTCATGTGCATCGAATTCATCGCCGGTGAGCAGCCAGCGCATGGCGTTGCCCCAACCGGCGACCTGATGCAGGCGCAAGGTGGCGCCACCGAACGGGAGGAGTCCGCGCTGCACTTCCTTTTGGGCAAAACGGGTATTGCTGGCGCACAGGTTGATGTCGGCGGCCAGCATCAATTCGATGCCCGCGGTCAGGCAGTAGCCTTGCGCCGCGACAATCACCGGTTTGCTGACCCGGGGGCCGCCGAACACGCCCCAGGGATCGCAGCCGCCGGGCGGTGCCTGCCAGCCTTCGGCCAGGGCTGCGCCGGCGCTGACCAGGTCGAGCCCGGCAGTGAAATGCTCGCCATGGCCGAACACCACTGCGACCCGCGCCTCACTGTCGGCTTCGAATTCGCCATAGGCCAGGCTGAGCGCATTGAGCAGGTCGAGGTCGAAGGCATTGCGCTTGGCCACCCGATCCAGGCCGATCATCAGGACATGACCGTGTCTTTCACGGGTTACACGACTGGGGCTGGGCTGATTCATGGAGCATTTCCTCGGGCGGGAAGGGTGCGTCAGACCAAAGGTCTGCGTCGCAAGGGTGAACCGTTTTAGCGCCATCGTCAGCAGGGCCGGGCCTTTGCAAAATAGACGGTTGTACGATTATCCGCAAAGCCTGTGACACAACGGCGTATGCCGGTTTTTTCCGACAAAAAAAGCTCCCTTTTTTGCCGAATTCCGGTATAGTGCGCGCCGGCCTTTAACCGGGCCGCGTTTAGGTAGCGCAATTCCCCGAAGCCAGCTTCGGCTGCACGTCCGCCCCGCGGACTCTTCCTTGACGATTCTTTTCATTCATTCGTTTTCGCAAATCCCCGCCGACAAAGCTGCCAGGGCGACTCTTGAGTCTCAACACGGCATGCGCAGCTTTGGAGCATGGGTCTTTGCGGATGCACTTAGAGGCAGACCCATGACCCAGGAAATCGGCGGCTTCGCCGCTCTTGAACTTCACCCTAATATTGTCGCTGCAGTAGTCGCTACCGGCTATGAAGAGCCTTCGGCCATTCAGCAGCAGTCGATCCCGATCATTCTCGCCGGTCACGATATGATTGGCCAGGCGCAAACCGGTACCGGTAAAACCGCTGCCTTTGCCCTGCCGATTCTGCACCGCATTGATCCGTCCAAGCGCGAGCCGCAAGCTCTGATCCTGGCCCCAACTCGTGAGTTGGCGCTACAAGTTGCAACCGCTTTCGAAACCTACGCCAAGCAAATGCCGGGCGTAACTGTTGTGGCTGTCTACGGCGGCGCGCCGATGGGCCCACAATTGAAAGCAATCCGTAATGGCGCACAGATTGTTGTCGCCACTCCGGGTCGTCTGTGCGACCACCTGCGTCGCGACGAAAAAGTCCTGGCTACCGTGAACCACCTGGTTCTCGACGAAGCGGACGAAATGCTCAAGCTGGGCTTCATGGACGACCTGGAAGTTATCTTCAAGGCCATGCCGGAAACCCGTCAGACCGTATTGTTCTCGGCCACCCTGCCGCAATCGATCCGTGCCATCGCCGAACGCCACCTGCGCGATCCGAAGCATGTGAAGATCCAGAGCAAGACTCAGACCGTTACCGCGATCGAACAGGCTCACCTGTTGGTTCACGCTGACCAGAAGACTTCTGCCGTTCTCAGCTTGCTGGAAGTGGAAGATTTCGACGCCCTGATCATGTTCGTGCGCACCAAGCAAGCGACCCTGGACCTGGCCAGTGCCCTGGAAGCCAAAGGCTACAAAGCCGCTGCGCTGAACGGTGACATTGCTCAGAACCAGCGTGAGCGCGTCATCGAATCCCTCAAGGATGGCCGTCTGGACATCGTTGTGGCGACCGACGTTGCCGCTCGTGGCCTGGACGTTCCGCGTATCACTCACGTGTTCAACGTTGATATGCCGTACGACCCGGAATCCTACGTTCACCGTATCGGCCGTACCGGCCGTGCCGGTCGCGAAGGTCGCGCGCTGCTGCTGGTCACTCCTCGTGAGCGCCGCATGCTGCAAGTGATCGAGCGTGTTACCGGTCAGAAAGTTGCCGAAGTTCGCCTGCCGGACGCTCAAGCTGTTCTCGATGCCCGCATCAAGAAACTGACCAACAGCCTGTCGCCGCTGGTAGGTGATGCCGAGTCGACTCACGGTGATCTGCTGGATCGTCTGACTGCCGACATCGGTTGCAGCCCGCGTGCCCTGGCCGCAGCTCTGCTGCGCAAGGCTACCAACGGTCAAGCGCTGACCCTGGCCGCGATCGAGAAAGAACGTCCGCTGGTGCCGAACAATGCACCGCGTGGCGATCGTCCAGAGCGTTCCGGTGATCGTCCGGACCGTGGTGACCGCGAGCGTCGTGCTCCGATCCCGCTGGCTGAAGGCCGTGCTCGTTGCCGTACCGCGCTGGGCGCGCGTGATGGTATCGCTGCCAAGAACCTGCTGGGCGCCATCCTCAACGAAGGTGGTCTGGCGCGTGAAGCCATCGGTCGCATTCAGGTGCGTGACAGCTTCAGCCTCGTCGAGCTGCCGGAAGATGGTCTGGAGCGTCTGCTGACCAAACTGAAGGACACTCGCGTTGCCGGTAAGCAGTTGAAGCTGCGTCGCTACCGCGAAGATTGATCCGCTCTCGGGCTGATTGATCGAACATAAAAAATCCCCGACTGGTTCGGGGATTTTTTTTGCCTGCTGTTTTGTGTCTGGCGTTTGAGCGGGGGCAGCGGTCGACTTATTAGTCGAAACGATAGATATCCATCCCCAGCGCCCCCATGGTGAACCCCTGGTGCACAACGCTGAACTCGCCTCCGGCCGCGCGGGCGAAGTACAGCGGTAACAGATGTTCGTCACTCGGATGGTTGCGCACCGCGTTCGGCGCTTGCTGGCGATAGTCGTGTAGCGCGGCTTCATCGTTCGCTTCGAGTTTTTCGATCATCCAGTCGCGGAACGCCTTGGCCCAAGGTTCGACGCTTTCCGGGCCGGCGTGCCAGTCCAGTTCGCGCAGGTTGTGGGTGATGCTGCCAGAGCCGATCAACAGCACGCCGTGCTCACGCAGGCTGGCCAGGGCATGGCCGACGCGGGTTTGCAGCTCCGGGCCGCCACGGGTGGGCAGCGAGACCTGCACCACCGGGACATCGGCCTGCGGGTACATCAACGACAAGGGTACCCAAACGCCGTGGTCGAAGGGGCGCTTGGCGTCGATGCGCGCAGGCAGGCCATCGGCTTTTAGCAGCTCGACGACCTCTGTCGCCAGTTGCGGGCTGCCGGGTGCCGGGTATTGCACCTCGAACAAGGCCCGCGGAAAACCGCCGAAGTCGTGCCAGGTTTCGGGTTGGGGGTTGCCGCTGACCAGCAATTCGCTGCTTTCCCAGTGTGCGGAAACGATCACGATGGCCTTGGGCTTGGGCATTGTCGCGGCCAGATTCGCGAGGGCCGGCCCACTGGCGCCAGGTTCCAGGGCCAGCATGGGGGAGCCATGAGAGATATACAGGCTGGGGAACATAATTGAGCTCCTGGGAGTAAGATGGCAGCATCTTCAGTCAGATCATTGATCTAAATCTAATATAAGTTTTAGAGTCTTTTGATCGAATTTTTCGGGGTTAATTATGCAGCCGGAGTTTTGGCACAAACGGTGGGCGTCGAATCAGATCGGCTTTCATCTGCCGGAAGTAAATCCCTATCTGCAACGGTTCTGGCCGCAACTGGGCCTTGATGAAGGTTCTCGCGTACTGGTGCCGTTGTGTGGCAAGAGCCTGGACCTGTTGTGGCTGGCGCACTGCGGTCATGAGGTGCTGGGTATCGAGTTGTCGGAAAAGGCCATCGAGGACTTTTTCAATGAGCATCAACTGGACCCGGCAATCAGCGACCAGGGGCCTTTCAACGTCTATCGGGCCGGGTCGATCGAGCTGTGGTGCGGCGATTTCTTCGAGTTGACGGCAGGCGATGTTGCCGATTGCAGCGCACTGTACGACCGCGCGGCGCTGATCGCCTTGCCGCCAGCGATGCGTGAACAATACGCGGCTCATCTGATCCGGATTCTGCCGAAGGATTCTTTAGGGATTTTGATTACGCTGGATTACGACCAGAAGCAAATGGCCGGACCGCCATTTGCTGTGCTTGATGACGAAGTGCAACGGCTGCTGGGGGCTTCGTGGGAGCTGAAGATCCTGGAAGACCAGGATGTCCTGGGTGAGAGCTGGAAGTTTCTCGAGGCCGGTGTCACGCGGCTTGAGGAGCGTGTGTATCGGGTTTCCAGCCATTAAGGTGTGTTGAGCTTGCTGGCCTCTTCGCGGGCAAGTTGGATCGCCGCACCGCTCGCTCCTACAGGCTTTGTGTAATTCGCCGATTATGTGAACGACACAAGACCTGTAGGAGCGAGGCTTGCCCGCGAAGAGGGCCTGAAGAGCACCGCATTAATCAAACAGACAAAAAAGGCCCGCATTCACTGCGGGCCTTTTCTTTTAGTGCTGCGGAAGCTGTCAGCCCCGGCGACGCAGTGCGTCGATGCGTTCTTCCAGCGGCGGGTGGCTCATGAACATGCGGGCGAACCCTTGTTTGAGACCACCGTTGATGCCGAAGGCATTCAGGGTATCCGGCATGTGCACCGGCAGCCCTTGTTCGGCACGCAGGCGCTGCAGGGCACCGATCATTGCGCTGGTACCCGCCAGGCGTGCGCCGGCGTCGTCGGCGCGGAATTCGCGCTTGCGCGAGAACCACATGACGATGGCGCTGGCCAGGATGCCCAGGACCAGTTCAGCGAAGATGGTCGCCACGTAGTAGGCGATACCCTGGCCTTCTTCGTTCTTGAAGATCACCTTGTCGACAAAATTGCCGATGATCCGGGCGAAGAACATCACGAAGGTGTTCACCACGCCCTGGATCAGCGCCAGGGTGACCATGTCGCCATTGGCCACGTGACCGATTTCGTGGGCCAGAACGGCTTTCACTTCATCCGGCGAGAAACGCTCGAGCAAGCCCTGGCTGACCGCGACCAGTGCGTCGTTCTTGTTCCAGCCGGTGGCGAAGGCGTTGGCTTCATAGGCCGGGAAAATCCCGACTTCGGGCATCTTGATCCCGGCTTCGCGGGACAGTTGCTCGACGGTTTGCAGCAGCCATTGCTCATGCCGGGTGCGCGGCTGGCTGATGATCTGGGTGCTGGTGCTCATTTTCGCCATCCACTTGGAGATGAACAGCGAGAACAGGGAACCGGCGAAACCAAAGACCGCACAGAAAATCAGCAGCTGATTGAGGTTGAGATCAACCCCGTTGGCCGCCATGAACCCGTTGAAGCCGAAAAGGCTCAGGGTGATGCTGGCAATCAGCACGACCGCCAGGTTAGTGGCCAAAAACAGCAAAATGCGCATCATGGTTGTAGAAATCTCCTCGTGCTAAAGATGTAGCGTACTGCGGGGTATATAAGGTGCTGCACCGGGCTATTCAACCGGGTGACTATTTCAAACTGTGTCCTACGGCAACAGTCTAGCTGCTTGAAGGGCATTTCCGACGTCGACATGGGAAACGGTTGTCAGCCGATTAGCTTCACAGGCCCCCGCCGTTATTGGGCGTGGGCATGAAGCGTGTCGTCAGTCAGCGCTTGAAACAACGAGGCAGGGCAGGGCGCACAGAAGTGTTGCTGAATTAATCACCGTGCGACTTTTATCCGCGTCGCACGGTGACAGGCCATTTACTGGCGATAGGACTTGAGGAAGTTGCCGATCCGGCCAATGGCCTGATCCAGGTCGTCGACCCGTGGCAGGGTGACCACGCGGAAATGGTCTGGCCATGGCCAGTTGAAGGCCGTGCCTTGTACCACCAGCAGCTTTTCCGAGAGCAGCAGGTCGAGCACGAATTTCTCGTCGTTGTGGATCGGGCAGACTTTCGGATCGATCCGCGGGAACGCATACAGCGCACCCATCGGCTTGACGCAGCTCACGCCCGGAATGTCGTTGAGCAGTTCCCAGGTACGATTACGCTGTTCCAGCAGACGCCCTTGGGGCAATACCAGATCGTTGATGCTCTGATAACCACCGAGTGCGGTCTGGATTGCGTGCTGGCTCGGCACGTTGGCACACAGGCGCATATTAGCCAGCATGTCGATGCCTTCGATGTAGCTCTGGGCGTGGTGTTTCGGGCCGGAAATGGCGATCCAGCCGGAGCGGAAGCCGGCCACGCGATAGGACTTGGACAGGCCGTTGAAGGTCAGGCACAGCAGGTCCGGTGCCAGCGAGGCGGTGCAGATGTGCACGGCGTCGTCGTACAGGATCTTGTCGTAGATCTCGTCGGAGAACACCACCAGATTGTGCTGACGGGCCAGTTCCAGCATGCCCAGCAGGACTTCTTTCGAATACACCGCGCCGGTCGGGTTGTTCGGGTTGATGATCACCAGGGCCTTGGTGTTCGGGGTGATCTTGGCCTTGATGTCGGCCAGGTCCGGCCACCAGTTGGCCTGCTCGTCGCACAGGTAATGCACCGGGTTGCCGCCCGCCAGGCTCACTGCGGCGGTCCACAGCGGATAGTCGGGGGCCGGCACCAGCACTTCGTCGCCGTTGTTGAGCAGGGCCTGCATCGACATCACGATCAGCTCGGAAACGCCGTTGCCCAGGTAAATGTCTTCAATGCCGACGCCTTCCACCTGCTTTTGCTGGTAGTACTGCATCACGGCTTTACGGGCGCTGAACAGGCCTTTGGAGTCGCTGTAGCCCTGGGCGGTCGGCAGGTTGCGGATCACGTCCTGAAGAATTTCGTCCGGCGCTTCGAAACCAAAGGGCGCCGGGTTGCCGATGTTCAGCTTGAGGATGCGATGACCTTCCTCTTCCAGGCGTTTGGCGTGCTTGAGCACTGGGCCGCGAATGTCGTAGCAGACGTTGGCGAGCTTGTTCGATTTGCTGACCTGCATGGCGATGTGTTCCCGAAAATGAACGATCCAGGCGGCGTGTGAACGACCGTGCTGGGAATCCTGCGTATTCACACAGGCCTGACGCCTTGAGTGGCGGCACTCATAAATCCGTTTGAATGCGCGTGGTCTGGCTGCCAGACTGGCGTTTGACGAGGCGCAATCATACGTGCCGCCCGATCCGTGGAAAAGGTACAGATCGGGCTTTTTCAGCTGCTGAGGTGTATCAATGGAAAAGTTGGAAAAAACCCTGGAAGAATGGCGGGCCATGCTTGATCCGGAGCAGTACAACGTTTGCCGCCTCAAGGGCACCGAGCGACCGTTCTCCGGTAAATACAACGGCACCAAAACCGACGGCGTTTACCACTGCATCTGCTGCAACGCACCGCTGTTCGACTCCAAAACCAAGTTCGATTCCGGCTGCGGCTGGCCGAGCTTCTATGCGCCGATTGGCGACAGCGCGATGGTCGAGATCCGTGATATCAGCCATGGCATGATCCGTACCGAAGTGGTCTGCGCCAAATGCGATGCGCACCTTGGGCATGTGTTCCCGGACGGTCCGCCGCCAACCGGTTTGCGTTATTGCATCAACTCGGTGTGCCTGGACCTCGTTCCCCGCGAATAATCTGCTGATGTCGTGCGCTTGATTTGTATACGCAGGAGCAGCCTCCGGCAGCTCCTGCAATGATGTTCGCGTGCCGGGCATCTATTGATTTATTAAATTGCACACAATTCAATTGCTCGCTATGTTTGATCTTCCTTCACTCGGAGTTCGTGCCATGAGCGACAACCTGCTGAGCATCCCTTGCACCACCATCAAGGGGGAGCAAAAGACCCTGGCCGATTTCGCCGGTAAAGCGGTGCTGGTGGTCAACACCGCCAGCAAATGTGGTTTCACCCCGCAGTACAAAGGCCTCGAAGAGCTCTGGCAGAGCTACAAGGATCAAGGTTTGGTGGTACTCGGCTTTCCCTGCAATCAGTTCGGCCAGCAGGAGCCGGGCAACGAAGGGGCGATTTCCGAGTTCTGCGAGCTGAATTACGGGGTGAGTTTCCCGCTGTTCAAGAAGATCGAAGTCAACGGTACCGGCGCTCATCCGCTGTTCGTTCAGCTGAAAAAACGCGCGCCAGGTGTATTGGGTTCCCAGGGCATCAAATGGAACTTCACCAAGTTCCTGATCGGCAAGGACGGTCAGCTGGTCAAGCGCTTTGCTCCGGCAACCAAGCCGCAAGCGCTGCGCCGCGAGATCGAAGCTCTGCTCAAATGAACACGTTGTCAGTTGATTCGCTGAAACTCGACAGTCAGCTCTGCTTCAAGCTGTACGCCGCTTCTCGGGCGGTGATCCGTGCCTACAAGCCGATGCTCGATCAACTGGGCCTGACCTACCCGCAATACCTGGCGATGCTGGTGCTGTGGGAATGGCAGGAGGCGGCGCCGGAGCAGCCGACGGTCAAGGCGCTGGGCGAGCGCCTGGCGCTGGATTCCGGGACCCTGACGCCGCTGCTCAAGCGTCTTGAGCAACTGCAACTGGTGCAGCGCCAGCGTTCGGCGCGCGATGAGCGCGAGGTGCACTTGAGCCTGTCGTCCACCGGCAAGGCCTTGCGCGATCAGGTCGGGCCGCTCAAGGCCCGCCTGTTGTGCGATAGCGGTGTCGATCTGGATCGCCTGAATGAGCTGCGCGATGGTCTTGATCACCTGTTGGGGCAAATCAAATCGCTGTCGTAGTGGGTATCCACAAGTCGAGCAGGGCCGCCAGTTCTTCCCGGCGGAAGGGTTTGGCCAGGTAGTCGCTCATGCCCGCCGCACGGCAACGTTCGCGTTCTTCGGACATGGCGTTGGCGGTCAGGGCGACGATGGGCAGTTGTGGCCAGCGCCCGCTGCGACGGATCTGCCGGCTGGCTTCATAACCGTCCATCACCGGCATGTTGCAGTCCATCAGCACCAGGTCGAATTCGCTGTGTTCGAGCTGATCCAGGGCTTCGGCACCATGGGCCGCGACGCTCACCTCGCAGCCAAGTTTGCCGAGCATGCCCTTGGCCACCAACTGATTGACCGGGTTGTCCTCCACCAGCAGGATGCGCCCGCGTCGCTGGGGCGAGAGGACTTCGACCCGGGCACCGTTGATCGTGTTGAGTTCCGGCTGCAAGATCCGTCGCAATGTCTGGTACAGCGCATTGCGCGCCAACGGTCGCGCCTGTTGCTGCAAAGGTGCCAGGGCGCTGGCTTGCTCGCTGGGCAGGAAACTGCCGTAAGCGGTCACCAGCAGAATCGGCGCGGTAAAAGTCGGGCGCAGGCCAAACAGGCATTCGGGGCAGTCGGTGATCAACACGTCCGGTTTCAGGCCGATCAATCGGTCATCGATGGAACGTTGTTGATAGCCGAGCCCCCATTCGGGCAATAGATTCTGTAGCAGTTCCGCCAGTCCGCTGCTGGCAGCCGTGATCGCGACGATGTTGCCTTGCAGAGCTGCTGGCGGGATGGCGCGGGTGTGGCAGGGCAGCGGCAGGTCGGCGCAGAACTGACTGCCGAAGCCTGCTTCCGAGCTGATCGTCAGACGCCCCTGCATGGCTTCGCAGAGGTTGTAAGTCAGCGCCAGGCCCAGCCCGGTACCGCCGAATTGCCGGGTAATGCCGGCACCGGCCTGGGTAAAGGGCTGGAAGATTTTGACCTGTGCGTCCTGGGCAATGCCGATGCCAGTGTCGCAGACCTCGATTCGCACGCCGTCTTCGAACGTTGAAAGACGCACATCGACCCGCCCGAAGCGGGTGAACTTGAGGGCGTTGGACAACAGGTTGCTGACGATCTGCCGGACCCGGGTCGGATCACCGAGTACCAGCGCGGGAAATTGCGGGTCGATCAGGCACGTCAGCTCGACGCTCGGCGCGGCGTTCTGGGACAGCAGGTTGGCGGTGTCTTCGATCAGCGAGCCGAGGTCGAATGGAATGTGTTCGAGTTCCAGCTGGCCGGCATCGAATTTCGACAGGTCGAGAATATCGTTGAGCAGCTCCACCAGCACTTTGCCCGAGTCATGGGCGATGGACAGCTGTTGCTGCTGCTCGGCATTGAGCGGGCCGTCCAGCGAGAGCGCGATCATCCCCAGCAGACCGTTGAGAGGCGTGCGGATTTCATGGCTCATGTTGGCCAGGAACACCGAGCGTGCCTCGGCCATGTCCAGGGCGGTGCGGCGGGCGACTTCCAGTTCCTCGTTGGACTGGCTGAGCCGCGAGTTGATGGCCTTGAGTTCCGCCGTACGGGCCGAGACGATATTTTCCAGTTGCGAGAGGTAGTCGGTCAGGCGGTTTTCGGCATTGCGCCGCTGCTGGATCTCGGTGGCAATGTTATCGAACTGTTGATTGGCGACCTTGACCAAGACGCCGATTTCATCGTTTTCATGCCCCGCCGGATACTCCAGCCAAGTCGGCTCCGCGCTGCGCGGATCACGACCACTGAGTTCTCGGATGACCCGTACCAGCGGTTTGGTCAGCATCACGTAAAACAGCGCCAGCAGAATGCCCGTAAGGATCAGGCTGCGCGCGAAGCCATTGAGCAGGGTCACTTCGGCCCGGCGCAGGAAACGACTGCCGAAAGTGTAGGTATCGACATCCAGGTGCAAGGTCCCCAGGGATTCGTCCGGCAAGTGGTCGAGGTAAAGACGGTCTTCAAACTGTCGGTTGGCGCCGAACAGGAAGTCGCTGAGCACCCGGTAATTGTTTTCCAGGCCCGGACGTTTGGCGCTGGCCAGCACGGTATTGTTGTTGTCGGTCAATTTCGCGCCGATGATCGCCGGGGAGCGCAGCAGGCCCAGGATCAGTTCCTGGGCGAGTTCGGCATCGATGTTGTAGGCGATGCGAGACGCGGGGTTATGGCTGATTTCCAGCAACGACAGGATTTCGCGGTTGATGGAGGCGTCTTCGCTGGCATAATCGATGCCTATTTGCACAAGGCTGAGCAGCGTGCCCAGAATGAAACCGACCAGCACCGTAAGCTTGGCTTGCTTGTACGACAGCCGCTGGCTGAACTTGATATCCATGGGGTGTTGAACCACTTCCGTTTCCCTTCGCTGCTCAAGCATAGTCGATCATCAATGGATACCGATGTTCTCGCAAAACACCTGTACGGGGTGTTGGCCGGGCATCGGATGCTGTGTTTCGTCGCTGTACCGCCATCATCACTGTGAACGTGCCCGAGGAGAAGACGTGGATTCCCGATTGAATGCTTTTCTTGAACGCGCCGATGCCGTTCTGGCCCGTATCGAACCGCTGCTGCCGGCGCCTCGGCAAACGGTCGACTGGACACACTGCCTGGCCGCACGCTGGCAACGCGAGGGTCGCAACGGTTTTCTGTTGCCGCTGCAAGTCAGCCTCGACATGCGCCTGTCCGACCTGATCGGCGTTGACCGGCAACTTGAGCAATTGGGCCGCAATACTCAACAGTTCCTCGACGGCATGCCTGCCAATCACGCCTTGCTCTGGGGCTCGCGGGGCACCGGTAAATCGTCGCTGGTGCGCGCCTTGCTGGCCGAACACGCCAAGAACGGCCTGCGGCTGATCGAGATCGAGCGCGATCACCTGGCGGACTTGCCGCGGGTGGTCGAGCAGATTGCCAAGCTGCCTCAACGGTTTGTGCTGTTCTGCGATGACCTGTCGTTCGAGTCGGGCGAGGGCGATTATCGCGTGCTCAAGAGCGTACTCGATGGCTCTCTCGAGCAGGCGCCAGATAACGTTCTGCTGTACGCCACCTCCAACCGTCGCCATCTGGTGCCGGAAAAGGAAAGCGATAACGAAAACTGGAAAAGGGTCGATGGCGAGCTCCATCCCAATGAGGCGGTGGAAGACAAGATCGCACTGTCGGACCGTTTTGGCCTGTGGCTGTCGTTCTATCCGTTTACTCAGGAACATTTCCTCAACGTCGTCGAGCACTGGATCGGCCAATTGGCCGACAAGGCCGGTCTCAAGTGGCAGCGTGACGAAGAGTTGGACATCCTCGCGGTGCGCTGGGCCACGGGCCGGGGTAATCGCAACGGACGTTGCGCGTATCAATTTGCCCGCTATTGGGTCGGGCTGAAGCTGTTGGAGCAAAAGGCATGATCGATTTACAAAAGAGCGGCCAGGGCCTTGAGGGCTACGGCATGCTATGGGCACAGCTGGAATCGTTGCTGGCGGACGAGCGTGATTTTATCGCCAACGCCGCGCAATTTTCCGCGTTTGTGTTCAACCAGCTCGATGACCTGAACTGGGCCGGTTTCTACCTTAATCGCAACGAAGAACTGGTGCTTGGCCCGTTTCAGGGGCAGATCGCCTGTGTACGGATTCCATTCGGTCGCGGCGTGTGCGGGGCTGCCGCTGCCACCTTGCAGACCCAGCGGGTCGAAGACGTACATGAATTCCCCGGCCACATCGCTTGTGACAGCGCATCGAACAGTGAACTCGTCGTGCCATTGGTCAAGGACGGTCGACTGATCGGTGTGCTGGACCTCGACAGCCCGAAGCTGGCGCGTTTTACCGCTGACGATCAGGCCGGAATCGAGCAGCTGGCGGCGATTTTCCTGCGTCTGACCGACTGCTGATCAGCCCTTCAAGCCGGCCTTGATCAGCAGGCTTGTCGGGTCAACGGTGTCTATCTGCTGTGGCTCAAGGAATTGGCTGGCGTACTGCAAGTAGATTTCGTCGTTGATGAACAGCCCGAACAATTCAGCGTCGATGTGGGCGTCACGGCACATGGTGGCCATGATGCCCAGCGCTTCGCTCAAGGACTTGGTTTTCTTGTAGGGGCGATCGGCGGCGGTCAGCGCTTCGAAAATATCGGCAATCGCCATCATCCGCGCCGGCAGGCTCATGTCTTCGCGCTTCAAGCGTTTGGGATAACCGGTGCCGTCCATTTTTTCGTGGTGGCCGCCGGCGATTTCCGCGACGTTATTGAGGTGACCGGGGAAGGGCAGGCGACTGAGCATCAGGATCGTCTGCACCATGTGGTGATTGATGATGTAACGCTCCTCGCGGGTCAGGGTGCCTCGGACGATGCTCAGGTTGTACAGTTCGCCCCGGTTGTACTTGTATCGCGGCACGTCGAGCTTGAATCCCCAGGGATTGTCGTCCGGGATCAGTTCGCTGTCGGCGCGCTCGAGCAGATGCTCGGGTTTATCCGCCAGCAGTGGCTCGCTGACCGGCAGGGTCGGCACCGGGGTCCGGGCCTGGCGCCGGTTCTCTTCCCACGAAACGCCAAGCCGATCATCCAGGGTTCGGGTCCAGGTACGTTGGGCGATGGTGTTCAACCGCTGCAGATCGGCCTCGGCCATGGCCTCGCTGCCCAGGTTGCAGCGCGCCACAAACGCGAAATCATCATCCAGCGCCGCCAGGCTCGCATTGCGCAATTGCGCCAGAGGCGACTCGTCACCCCCCAGGGCGATGGCCTGCCAATAATTGATCCAGGCATCACGCTTGAGGACTTCGAAACGGGTGCGGATTTCGTGGATGCGGTCGTACAGGGTCTCAAGTTTCGTGGCTTTGTCGACCACGTATTCAGGGGTGGTGACCTTGCCGCAATCATGCAGCCAGGCGGCGATGTGCAGCGCCTCCCATTCATCTTCGCTGGGCTGATAGCTACGGAAGGCCGGGTCCTGACTGGCAGCGGCCGCCTGTGCCAGCATCAGCGTCAGTACCGGTACTCGCTGGCAGTGCCCGCCGGTGTAGGGGCTCTTGGCGTCGATTGCGCCGGCCAGCAATTGAATGAATGAGTCCAGCAGCTGTTTTTGTCTGGCTTGCAGGCGCTGACTTTCGATACTCACGGCGGCCGCGCCAGACACCGCCTGGAGAAACGCGATGCGATCCGGGCGCAGTTTTTCCAGGTCGTCTTGTGTGCCGCTGTCGGCCAGCAGCAGGACCAGCAGCCCCACGGTTTCGTTATGACGATTGTGCAGCCGAATACCGACCAGATGAACCCGCGGGCACTCCAGCGCGAGCAAGACTTTCTGCAGATCCCCCGCCTGTTCGAAACCCAGGGAGGTGACGACATTGTCGGCGGTCGACAGTGTTTGCATCCACTGAGGGCTCTGAAAATCCTGGAGCACGTGTCCTTGAATGTCGAATGGCGGCAAGGCCTGTGAACTGCCGTTGATGACCAGCGCATGAGGTTCCACGCGATTTTCATCACCTTCACGCAGGTAGATCAGACCGGCCTGGGCCTGGCCGATCTGCACGGTTTCAAACAACACCCGTTGCAGCAAGGGGGCGAAACGGGTTTCGGCGCTCAGGCTTTCGGTGATCCGGAAAAAACTCGCCAGGGTGTCTTTCATGCGCGCCATCGACACGCTCAGTTGGTCGACTTCCAGCACCGGCGAGCGACGGCTGGCCGGAAAATTGAAATCGAAACTACGAATCGCATCGGCTTCCCGCACCAGGGCGCGCAGGGGGGTGACCAGGACTCTGGAGGTCAGCCAACCCATGGGCAGGCACAACAGTAGCGTTGCCAGGGTAATCAGCGCGCCTTGCCAGCGCATGCGGTAGGCATCGACGAGCAATTCGTCTTCCGGCACCAGCAGCGCCAGTTGCAGCCCCTGTGGGCCACCTTCCTGCATGCTGCTGCGCGCCGCGATCCATTGACGACCCGCGGCGTTCAGGCGATTGATCTCAGGCGGACTGGTGAGCAGGGCCGCGAGGCTGGGGCTCAGGTCGGCGGCTTTGATCAGCCGGGCTGTCTGGTCGTCGACGATCAGTTTGCTGCTGTCGGGGTAGGCGACGGCATTACCCTCGGCATCGAGCAGCACAATTTCGGTGCCGGGCGTCACCACATGTTTGGCCAGGGTCGCTGACAGTTCCGCCAGCGTAAGGTCGGCCCCCATCACCGCTTGCTCACCACTGCGCCGCGCCAGGGTTGTGCCGACATTGTGGGTGGAGAAAAACAGGTAGGGCTCGGTGGTGATCTGATCACGGTCGCTGCGGGCGCTGGAGAACCAGGCGCGGGTGCGTGGATCGTAGATTTCGTCGGGGTTGTCCAGACGGCTGACGAGGGCCAGGTTCTGATCGAAAAACAAGGATTGGGAGCGGACCTGACCGCCGCCTGGATGCTCGATGCTCCATACCTGATACGCCGCGGTGTCCGGTGCCTTGAGCTGCGTTTTCAGGGCGACGCTGCGCAGGGGGCGAACCATGAAAAAGTCGCCATTGCTGTAGCCCAGGTACAGAGAGGCCAGATCGGGGTTGTCCGTGAGTGATTGACTGAAGGGCTTGAGCAACGCCAGGCGTTGCTCAAGGTCGGCGGCCTGGGTTGCCGGATTGTCCGCCAGCAGGCTCAGCAGATGACGAATCGGCTCATAGGTGCGATGCAGGTCCAGACGGACATCCTGCTCGATGCGATTGAAGAGCTTTTCACTGCTGGAAAGAATGATCCGGGTGGTTTGCCGATAGTTGAAAATGCCCAGCACCACCCCGGTCAGCAACAGCAGGAACGTGAACATCACGCTGATATGGATGTGCAGGGGAAATCGGCGCTGGTCCGGGCGCAGTGGGCTGGGCATTGCAGATTTCTCCATGACGATGAACACACTGCTCAGCCTTCCAGCATAGTTAACGCTCCGTCATTCTGCTGTTTGTCGTGGCGTGCGAGCTGTTGTCGCAACGCGTGATCCAGTTCGAGCATGGCGCGCTCCATGGACTTGCTGCAATCGGCCACTTGATCGTGGTGGGGCCTGTTATGGCAGGCCTTTTCGAGCGCCTCGCAACTGTCGATCAGTCGGGAGGCCTGGACGATTCGCGCCGCTCCCTTGATTTTGTGGGCAATGTCGAGGAGTGACTGCCGGTCGTTTGACCGGGACAACGTCAGCAGCGTTTGCCGATCCAGGTGGTTGCTATTCAGCAGCTCGGTCAACAATCGCCGGTTCAGTGCCGGGTTGCCACCGGTTAACAGGTGCAGCCCCTCCAGACTGAACGCCGGGTCGCGGACCGTCGGTGCAATGCCTTCGATCCATTGGCTCAAGGCTGTCAGGCTGAGAGGTTTGAACAGGCAATCGTCCATCCCGGCTTGTTTGCAGCGTTGTCTTTCCTCCGGTTGCGCATTAGCGGTGAAACCCAGAACGGTACAGGCAGGGCGCTGCACGCGCTGTTCATGTTGGCGAATGGCACGAGCCATCTCATATCCATTCATGATCGGCATATTGCAATCGGCAATCACCAGGTCGAATGGCTGATCTTTCCACGCCTCCAATCCCGCCTCGCCATCTGCTGCAACCTTGAACCGATGCCCCAGAAACTCCAGTTGCTGGCACATGAGCAAGCGATTGGCCGGGTGATCATCGACCACCAGAACGTTCAAGGGGGCAGCGCTCTGGTGAATCTGTGGCTCGGCAATTTCCGGCATCTGTACAGGCGGCAGGGTTGCCAGATTCAGCGAAACCCGAACCTGAGTGCCGACCCCAGGCTGGCTGCTCAATTGCAGGTTGCCGCCCATCATTTCGCACAGATTGCGGCTGATCACCAGTCCCAGACCCGCACCGCCCCTGGGTAACTGGCTGGAGTTATTGGCCTGGACGAAAGGCTCGAACAGTCGCTGCTGATCCTGCTCGCTGATCCCGGCGCCACTGTCCTCAACCAGCAACTGCAGCTGCATGCGGTCGGGCTCGTCGGTCGGTTGCAACTCGAGGCTGATCCTGACCTGACCCTGTTGCGTAAACTTGATTGCATTGCTGACCAGGTTGGACAGCACCTGCTTGAAACGCATCGGGTCCAGCAGGACATCGGTCGCAGGTTTAGCAGGGTTGAATGCCAGGTGCAGTCCGAGATTCTTTTGCCGGGCCAGCCCGTCGAAGATCCTCACCACCGAGGCCACGGCTTCAGCCAGATTGACGCGTTCCGGGCTCAGGCTCAGACGTCCGGATTCGATGCGCGCAATGTCGAGAATGTCCCCGATCAGTTCCAACAGGTCTTTTGCCGAGTGATACGCGACGTCGATGGCCGGTCGATCCGGATGGCCAGGATCAATGCGTTTGAGTGTTAGCTCCAGCATGCCGATGATCGCGTTCATCGGCGTGCGGATCTCATGGCTCATGGTTGCCAGAAAGGTGCTTTTAGCCCGGTTGGCTTCATCGGCACGTTCTTTCGCCGCCTGCCGATGTTTTATCTGGCGTCTCATATAGGCGTTCCAGGCAACGGAGATCAGCAGCAGTACGCCAGCACCGGTAACGATCTGATAGAACACTCTGTGATAGTTGCGCCAGGTACTTTGCGAGGCTGCCGAATAGCCACGCCAGCGGTTATTGATGATGCCCAGCTCTTCCGGTGCGATGCTCAACAGCGCCTTGTCGAGGATGGCATTCAGTTCTTTGGCGTCGCGCCCGGTCGCCAGGGAAAATGCCGCCTGTTGAGTGCCGATGGTGGTGGTGATCTGAAGTGCCCGCTCGAAGATCCGCGATGAGATGAAATAATTGGCGATCACCAATGAGTTCACCGCACCTTCTGCCTTGCCCTCGGCGAGCAACTCCACGGCACTGAATGTGTCTGGAGTTTCAACCAGATTGATCCGCGGAAACTCGCTGCGCAGGTAATCCACCAGTGGATTGCCCTGGGCAATGGCCAGGCGTTTGTCCTGCAGTTGGTTGAGGTTGGTCGGGCTGTCGGCCGCTTTGCGTGTCAGCAGGACAAAGGAGTTTTCCAGATACGGGCGGCTGAAGTTCAACATCGTTTCACGCTGTGCGCTGGGGAGCAGGGCGGCGATCAGGTCGGCCTGCTGGTTGGCGATCTGCTCGACCATCTCGTCATCGCTTCGGCTGCGCTGGATCTCGAAGCGCAAACCGGTGCGCAATCTGATCAGTTCGAGCAGGTCAGCCGTGACACCCCGAAAGTTGCCGTCGCTGTCAAAAAACGTCAGCGGCGCAAATGCTTCATTAACCACCACCCGCACAACCGGATGTTGCGCCAGCCAGCGTTCTTCGTGGTGGGTGAGTTGCAGTTTTTGATCGGTGAGAAGAATGTCGCTGCCGGCACTCCAGCGTTTGGCGATGTTTTCCCGTTCGCTGGTGGGGATGGCCTTGAGTACCGCGTTGATGATCCCGAGCAGGTCCGGGTTGTCCTTCTGTACGGCAAAGCTGAAACCATGGGCTTCGTGTTTACCGAAGTTGGCCATGCGGATGTTGTTCAGATACCCCTTGTTGATCATGTAATGAGTTGAAATGGTGTCACCGAGAAAAACGTCGGCCTGGTCGAAGGCAACCGCGTTGATTGCATTCTGGTAGGACGGGTAGGAGGTGATGATTGCCTTCGGATACAGCGCCCTGACTTCGTCCAGGGGCAGATAGTGATAGACCATGCTAAGCCGCAGGCCGGCAAGACCCTCGGTCAGTGATCGGGTTTCTCCTTCCCGTGTGACCAGCACGGGTTGATCCACGGCGTAAGGGATGGACAGCGCAATGTCGGCATTGTCGGCCTCGAACCCGTTGGCGGTGCCGAGCATGTCGACCTGACCCTTTTCCAGTGCCTCGATCGCAGCCCCTCGGGACGCGAAGCGCTGAACCTTGACGGGCAACCCCGTAACCTTGCCGAGGATGCCGGCGTAGTCGGCGGTGAAACCTTCGTAGTCGTGGCCGCTGAGGGTCAGGTCGAAAGGCGGATAATCCGGGCCTGATGTGCCCAGGATCAATTCACGTTTGTCTTTGACCCATTGTCGTTGTGAGGTATCCAGTCGGACTTCCATGTGCCCGGTCGTTGAGCGACTGAGCAGGGTGTAGTTTTCACTGGCTGTCTGCGCCGCGAGCACCGGGGTACTCATGCATAAAGCCGTGACCATGAGTCTTAGATAATCCTTCAAACGACTGGGCATCCTGTTCCTCACACTAGCGCGTTACGTTTTGCCATATCGATGAGTTCAACCAGAGATTTGGCTTTGAGTTTCTGCATAAGTCGTTTTTTATAGGTGCTGACAGTCTTGTTGCTGAGGAACATGCCCTTGGCAATTTCCTTGTTGGTGCGACCTTGGGCAAAAAGTTGTAATACCATCAACTCTCGATCATTTACGGATTTGAACAAGTCCAGGTCTGCCCACTGTGCGTCGTCACAACGAACTGGGTTCAAGGCCTCGCTGGGGAAGTAGTTGTAACCTGATAATACTGCTTTGATCGCGCTTACCAGTTCACTGAGCTCTTCCTGTTTGCATACATACCCTGATGCACCTGACTGCATGCAGCGAATACCAAAAAGTTTTGGGCATTGTGCAGTCAACACCAGTGTTTTTAATGGTGTGCTCATTGCGTTGAAACGTGAGAGCACTTCCAGCCCATCCAGTTTGGGAATACTGATGTCGAGGATGATCAGGTCGGGCATGCATTCGCGAACCATTTGCATGGCATCGACGCCATTGTCAGTTTCACCGACGACTTTGTAACCTTCATGTTCCAGCAGCATTCGAACGGCAAGGCGGATGACAGGGTGATCGTCGACAATAAAAACGGAGTTCATAATCAAATCCCATACGTGCACAAATAAAGCGCGCACCTTAGCTCAGTAGTTGAGGGGGCGCATGAACTGACAAGCCGATAGCAGCAATATAGGAAAAGTCCTACAACTGAAAAAGAAATGGACTACGTGTCAACTAGGTTTTGAATGAGGAAGGGTTAAAAATTTGATGGTTTAGTCAAGAGGCTAAAAGGCGTTTGGCTATAAGTATTAATCTGTGTTTTGGATGTGGTTCTAGTGTGTGAGAGTTGGTGTTTTTTATTGTGAGGCCAAGGTCAACAAGTTTCTAAGATCTGATTGTTTCAATGGCTTGATCAAGTAACCCAGCAAGGGAAGTCCGTGTTCGTAGGCTACTGTTTTAAGTTTTTCCAGTTCGGCGGATGTCAGGCTGCTCAGCAGTATTGCCTGTCTGATCATTCCCCGGTGACTGGCGAACTCGATCAAATCAAGACCGGGAAGGTCGGGCAGGCATTGGTCGCACAGAAGAATATCGAACGGTTGCGCAGCTTTGAGCATTTGTTGCAAGGCGCCTTCGGCACTGTCAGTGGTGGTCAGTTGGGTGAAGCCGTAACTCTCGAGCAGGTATTGAGTCGCTCTCAGCTGAAACGGATGATCTTCCACCAGCAATATGTGCCAATCGTGTTTGAACGTAGGAGTTTTCATGCGTCATCTGTCGAGCAGTGGGTGTGCAATTGTTTCGCGAGATGGTCGAACAATCGATCAGTCAGCTCTGCACAAGGTGTAGGGCGATTCTGTCGATGTTGAAATACAGATGAATGTCGAGACATTCGATCAGCCGTTCAGACGTCGCTGACGCGGCTGATCGATGCGCTGTTATCCGTGGCTTGAACGACCGGTCATTTCCAGCGCCATTTCACCGGCATAGCTGTCGGTCATGCCAGCGATGAAATCAATCATGCGCAAGAAAGAGGTGTGCAACGGGCCATGCGGGTCGGGTGCATTGTTGCCCAACAGGTCGAGTATGCGCCGGTTCTTGAAGGAGGGCGTACGACCATTGTGCTGCTCCAGTGCTGCGCCGCAAAAAGCATTGAGCAGGATTTCCAGGGTGGTGTAGGCACCGATTTCGTGGAGCGTCTTGCGCTTGTCCTGGAAGATTTTTTTGCGTGCCATGTCCTTGGCATTCAAGACACAGCGTTTGGCCGGGCCATGCATGTGTTCGACAAGGTCCCCCGGTAGCGTGCCGGACAGCAACGCGTCCTGTTGCTCGACAAAGGCTCGGGCTGCTGCGTTGGTCAGGTGTTCGATGGCTTTGCCCCGCAGAATCGCCAGTTTACGCCGCCGCGAATCCTGTGGACCGAGCTGACGATAGGTTTCCGGGAGATCGTCGCCCACCAGGTCCAGCAGCAGGGACTCGACTTCGGCGTACTCCAGCAGCTCCATTTCCAGGCCATCTTCCAGATCGATCAGCGCGTAGCAGATGTCGTCGGCGGCCTCCATCAGATACACCAGCGGATGGCGCGCCCAGCGCTGTTCTTCCAGTTGGGGCAGGCCGAGTTTATGAGCGATCTGTTCCAGCAGCGGCAGTTCACTCTGGTAGCAGCCGAACTTGTGCTTCTTGTAGCCCAGTGAGTCGGCGTGCCGGGCCGTCCACGGGTATTTCAGGTAGGTGCCCAGGGTGGCATAGGTCAGCCGGGTGCCTCCTTCGAACTGATGGTATTCAAGCTGGGTGAGCACCCGGAAACCTTGGGCATTGCCTTCGAAGTTGAGGAAGTCGTTGCGTTCGGCTTCGCTCATGGCATCCAGCCAGCCACGGCCAGCGGCCTGCTGGAACCAGTGGCGGATCGCGTCTTCGCCGGAGTGGCCGAAGGGTGGGTTGCCGATGTCATGGGCCAGGCAAGCCGATTGCACCACCATCCCCAGGTCGCTCGGTTCACACCAGTCGGGCAGCGCGCTGCGGATGGTTTCACCGACGCGCATCCCCAGCGAACGGCCGACGCAGCTGACTTCCAGCGAGTGAGTCAGGCGCGTATGAATGTGATCGTTGCTGGAGACCGGATGGACCTGGGTCTTGCGCCCGAGACGGCGAAACGCGCCTGAGAAAATGATCCGGTCGTGGTCTTTATGGAAAGGACTGCGGCCGAGTTCTTCCGGGCTGTGCACAGGTTTTCCGAGGCGTTCGCGGGTAAGCAGGGTGTGCCAATCCAAGGCTGGTTTCTCCGTCAGGTGACTGAACCCCTAGCTTCCCGTTTCGCGCCGGTACCTGCAAGGAGAACTACAACCCCGCAGCGTCGATATCGATGAGCAGTAGCCGTTCGCCGTTATCGAAAAACTGCCCCGCAGTGAGGCAGTACTGATTGCTGGTGGCGTCGCGGTAAGTGTTGGAAAGCGTCAGACGGCGCTCATCCCAACCCTCGGCCAGCAAGTGATAGAAATAGGGGCGCCATGACCAGTTATGGCCCAGGTAGCGGCTATCGGCTTCCCAGCCGTTGTTGCGCCATTCCAGGTTGGGGGTCAGTTGCGTGCCGTGGCGGTCGCACTGATAAAAACGCAGCAGCCAGGGAAACGCCTGCAGTTGCGGCAAGGCGCTGAGGGGCGCGCTGGCTTGAGCCCAGGCTTGCAGGATGGTCATCAGTTCGCTGAGTTGCTGGCGCATGATCATCAGGCGAGCGCGTTCAGTCAGCTTTTGCTGAACGTAACGCTGGCGCAGTTGCGCGAAGCGCTCGACAAAGGCGTCGGTGGCGAAGAAATCCGCTTGCGCTCGGGCGAACAGAAAGCCCTGTACGTAGCGTGAGCCGCACTCCAGGGCAAAATTCAGTTGAGCTTCGGTTTCCACGCCTTCGGCGATGATCCAGCAACCGGTTTTTTCCGCCATTTGCGCCAGTGCCTTGACCACATCGCTGCTGGGACCGCCCAGCGCGGCGGCCTGGAACAACCGCATGTCGAGCTTGAGAATGTCCGGTTGCAGGGCCAGCACGCGATCGAGTTGAGAGTAACCGGCACCGAAATCATCGATGGCGATCCGCGCCCCGGCTTGCCGGTAGCGGGCCACGACTTCAGCCAGACGCTGGCTGTCGCCGCCCAATTCGGTGATCTCGAAGACGATTCGCTGTGCATCGACACCATGCCTGCTCAGTTGCTTGAGGCTCGGCAGTGCCTGGTCCCGGCGCAAGCGGCTGATCCAGCGGGGTGAGATGTTCAGGCTGAGAAACCAGTCCGCGGGCGCTTCGTGCAGACGGCTCAGGGCGTTGTCGCGAATCTGGCGATCGAGACGTCGCAGGGCGATGGCCGGGGTTCGCGGATCGGCGAACAGCGCACCTACCGAGGCCAGTTGACCATCGGCCTGGCGCAGTCGGCCCAGCGCTTCGACACCCGCGATACGGCCTGTGGCGGTATCGATGAATGGCTGAAAACAGGCGAGCGGTTGCCCGTCGATCACGAGGCCTCCTTATTAAGGTGTTGTTCTGGATAAATACCTGGTCCCAGGTAGGCACGCAGGATCAACCTCTCGATAAAGAGGTTGATCCTGGTGGTATTGCAAGAATGCAGCCAGACAAGACTGATTAGTGTTTGCGCGAAGCGCTCTGCATGACCAGCTTGATCAGCGGCCCTAGTGCGGCGCCCAGGCTAACCAGCTTGGTCAGGCTGCCGATACCGCCGCCCTTGGCACCCTTGCCGGTCAGAAAACCCAACCCGATCACGGCGGCGATGCCCCAGAGCGGGGCGTGTTTGATGCCGAAGCCGTCTTGCAGGCTTTGTGTCATGCCGCGCACCCGTTGCAGGGGCTGCAGCAGTTGTTGGGATTCGTGGCGAATTTCCTGGCGATGCATTTCCATGCGCAGACGGATCAGTGCCTTGCGCATTTCCGTTCGCGAACTATTGCGGGGAAGTTCAGGCATGCTCATGGCAACAGACGCTCCCGATCATTGGCCAGCTCCTCGAGGGTGCCATGGAAGGGTGAGGATTCATCGAAAATCGCCGCCCTCAAGCGCATCGCGCAGAACAACGTAGCGAGGGTGTAGAACACACAGAGCCCGATGATCGCCGCCAGGCGATAGGTGTCCCAGAACAGGATCAACACCAGCGTCGACAACCCCACCAGCAACAACAAGGCAAAGACCAGCGTCAGGCCTGCAAACAGCAACAGGCTTACGGTACGTGCTTTTTGCTCCTGCAGTTCGATGCCGAACAGTTCGACATGGCTATGCAGCAATCCAAGAAACGCGGCACCCAGGCGCCGCGATGAAGAGCGGGTGCCCGTCGCGGACGAGCCGGATTCATCGATTGCCATATCAGCGCCGAGTAGCCAGCAGACCAATCAGGAAACCCACGCCGGCTGCAATCCCGACCGATTGCCATGGGTTGGCCTGGACGTAATCTTCCGTGGCGGCGACAGCCGCTTTGCCGCGCTCTTGCAGGGCGTCTTCGGTCAGCCTCAGGGTTTCCCGGGCACGCAGCAGGCTGTCGCGGATCTGTTCGCGCAGCTCATCGGCCTGATCACCGGCCAGGGAGGCGGTGTGTTCCAGCAACCGTTCGGTATCGCTGACCAGTGTCTGAAAATCTTCCATCAGAATTTCTTGAGCAGTCTTTGCCTTGATGCGTGCCATTGGTGATCTCCGTAAGTGGCTTCTGAAGCGTTCGAGTATGAGCCTTGCGCGAAGGTTCAGTACAAATGACTGGTACATCTTTTGCTACGTCGTGGTGCGTCAGCCGGCGCTATTGCGCTGTTGCCGGGCATGATTTCAGGAAAACCCTAACTCAAACAATCAAAACTCGCGCAGAGGCGGCGGTCTTGTGCGCCAAAGCGGTTCATCCGGATCAGCGTTGCGGTCTGGATTGGCTGCAACTTGGTGCGTCGACCATCTGCGCGAACTGCTTTGGTGCTTTTTTCAGCCTTCAGGTCTGCCAATCCATGGAAAATCTGCAAAGTGCTGTGGACAGTCTGGTCCATAGCTCCAACACGTTGTTCATCCTTATCGGTGCGGTCATGGTTCTGGCCATGCACGCCGGTTTCGCCTTTCTTGAGGTCGGCACGGTTCGCCAAAAGAATCAGGTCAACGCCTTGTCGAAGATCCTCAGTGACTTCGCCATTTCGACCCTGGCCTACTTCTTTATAGGCTATTGGATTTCCTATGGGGTCAGTTTTATGCAACCGGCGGCGGTGATCACCGCCGACCATGGCTATGGGTTGGTGAAGTTTTTCTTTCTGCTGACCTTTGCCGCGGCGATACCGGCGATCATTTCCGGAGGCATCGCCGAGCGCGCCCGGTTCGTCCCGCAGTTGTGCGCGACGGCGCTGATCGTGGCGTTTATCTACCCCTTCTTCGAGGGCGTGGTCTGGAACGGCAACTTCGGCCTGCAAACCTGGTTGCTGGCACGTTTCGGCGCCAGTTTCCATGACTTCGCCGGCTCCGTGGTGGTTCACGCCATGGGCGGCTGGCTGGCACTCGCGGCGGTGTTGCTGCTGGGGCCGAGGCAAGGTCGTTATCGCGACGGGCGACTGGTGGCATTCGCGCCGTCGAGCATTCCCTTCCTGGCGTTGGGGTCGTGGATCCTGATCGTCGGCTGGTTCGGTTTCAACGTGATGAGCGCCCAGACCCTGCAAGGGGTCAGCGGGCTGGTGGCGGTGAATTCGTTGATGGCCATGGTCGGCGGCACGGTGGCGGCGTTGATCGTCGGGCGCAATGACCCGGGCTTCCTGCATAACGGCCCGTTGGCTGGATTGGTGGCGATCTGCGCCGGCTCGGATCTGATGCACCCGGTGGGCGCATTGGTGACCGGCGCCATCGCCGGGGGCCTGTTTGTCTGGTGCTTTACCGCGGCTCAAGGCAAATGGCGTATCGACGATGTGCTGGGTGTCTGGCCTTTGCATGGGCTGTGTGGTGTCTGGGGCGGGATCGCTTGCGGCGTTTTCGGGCAAACCGCTTTGGGTGGATTGGGGGGCGTGAGCCTGATCAGCCAGTTGATCGGCACCTCTTTGGGGGTAGTCGTGGCGCTGGCCGGTGGTTTTGCCGTGTATGGCGCGATCAAGGCGGTCCATGGCTTGCGCCTGAGCCAGGAAGAAGAGTATTACGGCGCGGATTTGTCGGTGCACAAGATCGGCGCCGTGAGCCAGGATTGAATCAGCGTTCTTCATCGTTGGCGCCGGGATAAAAATCGTGCAGCAGGCGATAGCGGTCATGCCGTACCTGGTCGACCCGGTCCTGCACCTGCTGGCCGGGTATGCCCAGCATGATCAGCGCGTGGGAGGCGAGCATCAGGCTGGACTCCAGCAACTCGGGTACGACTTCGCTGGCTCCAGCCGCCTTCAACTCGGCCAACTGACTGTCATCCCGGGTGCGCACCAGGATCGGCACGGTCGGGTTGAACCGCCGTGCTTCCTTGAGAATCAGCAGGGCGATGTCCGTCTTGTCCACGGCAACCACCAACAGTCTTGCGCGCTCCAGCCCTATCGCGATCAGCAGCTCGCCGCGGCGTGAGTCGCCGTAATGCACACTGCTCTCATTGACCACGGCTTCCTGGACCCGCACCGGATCGGTGTCCAGCGCGATGTACGGTTGCTGAACATGACGCAGGAAGCGCCCGATGGATTGACCGACGCGGCCATAGCCACAGATCACCACGTGATTGTGCAGGCCGGCATTGAGCGCGCTGATTTCTTCGAGTTCGGCTGCTTTGTTGGGTTTGCGGTGCAGACGCATGGCGATGCGGGGAGCGGCGCGCAGAAGTAAAGGCGTTACCAGCATCGAGCAGAACGTGGCCGCCAGCAGCAGGCCGCCGAGGTCGGCGGGCATCAGTTTGTTCTGTTGCATCTGCGCCATCAGGGCAAAACAGAACTCACCCCCCTGGGCCAATGCCAGGCCGCTGCGCCATGCAGTTTCGCCATCGCTGCCGCGCCATTTGACCAGCAGTGCGACCAGGGTGCCCTTGATCAGCAGCAACCCCAACGTCAGACCGAGAATCAGCAGGCCGTGGCTGGCAAACAGGCGCAAGTCGATCAGCATGCCGATACTGACGAAGAATACTCCGAGCAGAATATCGCGGAACGGACGGATATCGGCCTCGATCTGATGTCGGTAATGGCTTTCCCCCAGCAGCATGCCGGCGAGAAAGGCGCCCAGGGCAGGAGAGAGGCCGAGCAGGTGAGTCAGCCAGGCCGTCAGCAGAACAATCACCAGTGCCAACAGCACGAACAGCTCCGCGGACCGGGCCGCGGCGACTTCATGGAACAGCCGTGGCAGAAACCAGCGACTGACCAGCAGCAAACCGACGAACAGCACCAGGGTCTTGGCCAGCGTCAGCGGCAGCGCCCAATACCAGGCGTGGTCACTGCTGCCGGCGAACACCGGCACAAGCGTCAGCAGCAACACCGCAACCACGTCCTGGAACAACAGCACGGCGATGGCATTCTGGCCGTGACGGCTGAATATTTCGCCGAGGCTGCTCAACTCCTTGCTGACAATGGCGGTAGACGACAGCGCCAGACCGGCGCCGAGTAATAGGGCTGGTGTGATCGGCATGCCGAACAGCATCAGCAAAGCTCCCAGCAAGATCCCGGACCCCAGCACTTGCAGGCTGCCCAGGCCAAACACCACCTGGCGCAGTGCGAGCATCTTCGACAGGGAAAACTCAAGCCCCAGGGAGAACAGCAGGAACACCACGCCCAATTCGGCCAGATCGGGCAAATCTTCGTTTTCATTCACCCAGTTGAACGCTGTCGGCCCGATCATCAGCCCTACGCACAAGTAGCCCAGCACCGGTGGCAAACGCAGGCGCTGGAACAGTGCAATCACCACCAGGGAGGAGGCGAGGATGATCAACAAGTTGGCAAACACAAAAAACTCCGGTGAGGGTTCTGGCTACTCAAGCGTAGAGGCAAAAAAGACGCGAGCATTGCGCAAATGACCGGCGACGCAAATGATTTGCGTCAGAGTTTTGCTGAAATCTCTTGAAGTCACCGTTGCTCGGACGTCGGCTCGACTGCGTTTGATGGCGGGCCTAGAATGAGCGCTTACTTCGTTTGGTCTTGTCGTCATGCCTCCTGAATGTCAGCTGTTCGGCACCGTTGGTTGCCATCTTTGTGAAGTCGCCGAAGCCATGCTGATGGAGTTTGTCGAGCGTGGTCTGTTGGTGGAGCTGGTGGATATCGCTGATGATGAAACCTGGTTCGAAGCCTACAGCCTGCGTATTCCGGTGTTGCGTCGGGTCGATACCGGCGCTGAACTGGGCTGGCCGTTTAGTGCCGAGCAGGTGGTGGCGTTCCTGCGCGAGTCCTGACACTGCTGGCGATGCCCCACCTGTCGCGATCCTCGTTTCATTCGTTGGCGAAAGGTTGGTTATTCGGTTACTGTATGCCTATACAGTTATTCGGATTGCCTGCC
This sequence comes from Pseudomonas sp. URMO17WK12:I6, assembly GCF_003253625.1. Lineage (NCBI taxonomy): Bacteria > Pseudomonadati > Pseudomonadota > Gammaproteobacteria > Pseudomonadales > Pseudomonadaceae > Pseudomonas > Pseudomonas sp. URMO17WK12:I6. The sequence continues at coordinate 61,588 of NZ_QKYZ01000018.1, read as the reverse complement.
ATGCTTCTCCCTGTTCGGGTTTGGGCAGATGATCCCGGACGTCAGAGGGATGAAATGTGGTCAATGTCGAACAATTGAAGAACAGTGTGAACCGGATGTCGGCCGATGTGGTGCGCGAGGCGGTTCTCGAGTTGCGTCTGGATGGTCTGGTCACGGAAGGAAAAACGCCTTTCAACAAACTGCATTTCAATACCTGTTTCGCCGAAATCGAAGCCTTGTTCCAGCGTGCGGGTTATCACCGGCAGCTCGATGTCGTGGGCTATCAGGGGTTGTTGTACGCGCTTTATGATCCGGGTCGCTGGGAAGCGGTCGATGTGCTGCGCTGGCTCAAGGAGTTCACCGAAGCGGCCGCTCGAACGCAGTCAATACCGGCCTGAGGATTCTCTTCTAGGTTCGTTCCGGCCACTGTTGGATAATGCTGCCCTGCATTGAGGGTTAGAGTTTTTCGTATGTCCACTTCATCGTTTTCTGCTGCGCACAACCAGGCCAGCACGCTCTATCTGCCGCCTGGTCCGTGGCAGACCGTATTCGATTGCCTGTGCGAACACTTCAGCGCCATCGGTCGTGAGCAATGGCTGGACAGAATTGCTCGCGGTCGTGTCCTCGATGGACAAGGCATGCCGATCGCCCTGGATCTGCCTTACAAGGAAGGTCTGCGGATTCATTATTTTCGTGAAGTACCGGACGAAAAACCGATCCCGGTGGTGGAGTCGATCCTCTATGCCGACGAGCATCTGGTGGTGGCGGACAAACCGCACTTCCTGCCGGTGACGCCGGCTGGGGAGTATGTGGAGCAGACATTGCTGCGACGACTGATCCGGCGACTGGATAACCCGCATCTGGTGCCTTTGCATCGTATTGACCGGCATACGGCAGGGCTGGTGCTGTTCTCAGCCAATCCTCAGAGTCGGTCGGCGTATCAGTCATTGTTTCCTACACGCCAGATCGAAAAACGCTACGAAGCAATCGCCCGGGCATTGCCTGAACTGACCTTCCCGATGGTTCATAAAAGTCGACTCATCGATGGCGAACCGTTCTTTCGCATGCAGGAAGGTCCGGGCGTCAGCAATACCGAGACGGCTGTCGAGGTCCGGGAAAAAAACGGTGAGTTCTGGCGCTATGCGCTTTACCCGGTAACAGGCAAGAAACATCAGTTGCGAGTGCACATGGCGGCCCTGGGGGCTGGTATCTGCAATGACCCGTTCTATCCGCAGGTGCTCAAGGATGTTGAAGACGACTATGCCAATCCCTTGAAGCTGCTGGCCCAGGGGTTGCGATTTGTCGATCCGGTTACGGGGCAGGAAAGAGAGTTCGAAAGCACAATCACTCTGGAGTGGTGATCATAGGCGATCCTGTTTTTCTTCTGTCACGAAAAAGCCCGCTTTAAAAGCGGGCTTTTCTGTATCCGATGGTCGCCGCAAAGATTACAACTCTTTAACGGTACGAATCTGATCCTTGTTGATGCGGGTGTGCTTGCCATCCAGCTGTTCGAACTCGTAAAAGCCCGATTCTTTATCGTACTTAGGCGCGTCGACGGCCTGGATTTCTCGACCGTCATTCAAGGTGATCACTGAAGGCGATGCACAACCGGCGAGGGTCGCAAGGCCCAGGGCGAGCATGAAAGTGGCGAGGGTCCGTTGGGTCATGGGTGTGTCTCCGAATGGAAAATCTTTTGATTGCTGAGCTTGAGACGTATGCAACACGCGCAAGTTCCTTCAATTATCAGTCTGACACAGTGTGATGCGTGCTTAACAGTTCCGGCGTGTTGAGGTTGGCCAGGCGAGAGTCGTTCTCGGGGCACTGCAGGGCCATGGCGCCCAATGTGCGCATCAGTCTGCCCGGGCTGCGCTCGCCTTCGTTCCAGGCCGTCTCGAAAGCCCCTGAAAGAGCGACGGGAATCATGCACAGCAAAGGTTCCCAGTGTTCTCCATGGCGTAGCATCAGCGGTTTGTCCGGATGCTGCGCGGCAGTTTCACGCATGTTCTGGAGCAGCGCCGCATCGATGCATGGCACATCGCAGGGCAATACCAGCAGGTGCGTGTGGCGGGCGGCCTTCAGGCCAGCGCGAATACCCGCCAATGGTCCCGGAAAGTCGCCTTCATCGTCATGGACCAGCTGATCCGCATAAGGCGCATATTTCTCCAGGTTTCTGTTGCAGGAGATGATCAGATCATCACTCAGCAGACGGGTCTTGCGGTGCAGATGCGCGATCAGTGGCTCGCCGTGCCATTCCAGCAAACCCTTGTCCTGACCGCCCATGCGTTGGCCACGCCCACCCGCCAGGAGCAAAATGGAGCACGGCGCCAAAGGTGTATCCGAGGTCATTGCACTTCTCCATGGGGGCGGCGAAAAAATGAGGCGCTGTGATATAACACCGGGCTGTTTCTCCTACAACTGGACGAGCCTATGAAAGCCAAGGCTGATGTACCTTTCGCACCGCTCAACATCGCGGTGCTGACTGTCAGCGATACCCGTACCCTGGAAACCGACACCTCAGGCCAGGTCTTCGTCGACCGCTTGAGCGCTGCCGGTCATAACCTGGCGGCCCGTGTATTGCTCAAAGATGATCTCTACAAAATTCGTGCGCAAGTGGCCAACTGGATTGCCGATGAAGTCGTGCAAGTGGTGCTGATCACTGGCGGTACCGGGTTTACCGGTCGTGACAGCACGCCTGAAGCGGTGAGTTGCCTGCTGGATAAGCAGGTCGATGGTTTTGGTGAACTGTTCCGGCAGATATCGGTGGCGGATATCGGTACTTCCACGGTTCAGTCCCGGGCCTTGGCCGGTCTGGCCAATGGCACGCTGGTTTGCTGCTTGCCGGGTTCGACCAATGCGGTGCGCACCGGTTGGGACGGCATTCTCGCCGAACAACTGGATTCCCGGCACCGTCCGTGCAATTTCGTGACTCATCTGAAACAGGCGGCACCCTGTGAATCCCGCGGGTAAGCCAGGCAAGACTGGCAGCCTGATGGCCGTCGAGGTGGCGCTCGCGCGGTTACTGGAAATGGCCGACGCCTCGAGAATTCATGAGCACCAACGCTTGCCGTTGGCGCAGGTTCTGGGGCGTGTACTGGCTGCTGATCTGGTCTCGACACTTGATCTGCCGCCCTGGCCCAACAGTGCCATGGACGGGTATGCCTTGCGCGTCGCCGACTGGACGGGAGAACCGTTGCCGGTCAGCCAGAAGATTTTTGCAGGTCAGGCTCCGGAGCCCTTGAAGCCGGGGACCTGTGCGCGGATCTTCACCGGCGCGCCTGTGCCCGCGGGTGCTGACTGTGTCGAGATGCAGGAGAACGCCGAGGTTCAGGCGGATGAGCGGGTACGTTTCACCGAGACCATGACGCCGGGGCAGAACATCCGTCCACAAGGCCAGGAAACCACCGCCGGTGAGTTGATCTTGCCCGCCGGTACACGCCTGGGGCCCATCGAACAGGGGCTGGCGGCATCGTTGGGATGCGCTGAATTGGATGTGGTTCGCAAGGTTCGTGTTGCGGTTTTGTCTACCGGGGATGAGCTGATTGAGCCGGGCCAGGCCCTTGGACCGGGACAGATCTACAACAGCAATCGAGTGTTGCTTTGCAGCTGGTTGCAGCGCTTGGGCTGTGAGGTGATCGATGCTGGCATTCTTCCCGATGATTTAGCGACCACTCGTGCCCGTCTCGGCGAGTTGAAGGATGTCGACCTGATTCTCTCCACCGGTGGCGTATCGGTGGGAGAAGCCGACTTTCTGGGCATTGCCTTGCGGGAAGAGGGCGAGTTGACCCTGTGGAAGCTTGCCATCAAGCCAGGCAAGCCGCTGACGTTCGGGCATTTTCGCGGTGTGCCTGTCATTGGTTTGCCCGGCAATCCGGCGTCAACCCTGGTGACTTTTGCTTTGTTGGCGAGGCCCTACCTCTTGCGCCGCCAAGGCGTAAAAGAGATCGAACCCCTGAAGTTTCAGGTACCGGCAGGGTTTGTCTGGCCAAAGGCTGGTAACCGACGTGAGTACTTGCGCGGACGTCTGGAGAATGGCCGGGCAATCATCTACAGGAATCAGAGCTCTGGCGTACTTCGCAGTGCCGCCTGGGCGGACGGTCTGGTTGAAGTGCTGGAGGACCGTACGCTGATCGAGGGTGATAGTGTGAGCTTCATCCCGTTGAGTGAAGTCCTGGGCTGATGCAGGTCCTGGTTCTGCCACGCAAGCCCGGTCGAAAGCGTTGGGGCTTGCGTGCATGACCGTTCCTTAATTTGCCAGAAGTGTCACGACCTGGTCGAAGCGACTATTGGAGATCCAGCTCAAAAGCCCCAGGACCACAGCTGTTCCGCCAGCTGAATAGGCAAGCCTGTGCTTGATGGATTTGACGTCGCCACGGACTTCATCCAGGTCTCTGCGGATGTACTTGAGATGTGTCTCCAGTTCAGTGACGCGAGGTTCCATATCAACTTCTCCGGTGGGCTTTGCGCTGCTTTTGAATTCAGCCTGCTGATTGACGTGATTGTCTGAGAACGGCGCAACCGGAGTTACCGGTAGTCTGAGGTCATGGCTTTGCATGGAATAATTGGCTCCTTGCGTTAAAACCATTCAGGTGGCCGATACGGTTATTACTTACGATTTTTGAGGACCTTAAAGGGGTTCCATTCATTGTTTGCACATCCCTGTGTAATTTACTGGTGATGACTGATAACCGCTGACACAACGGTGTACCAATTGCCCTGATGGGTCAATTGAGCCGATTCCTCAGGTTTTGTAAGAAAAAATACCGCTCTGTAGGACTCAAGTGTCCTTCCCCAGGAAATAATTGAAATCCTTGCGACTTTTATGAGGGGCTGCGAGGTCAACATCTCCCATACGGATTCGGAAAGGGGGGTGATCAAAATGAACGAGCGCAAGGCGCTGTTGATTCTGCATGGCAAGCAGGCACTCAATGAGCAGGTCCGTTCAGCTGTCGAAGGCAAGCGCCAACAAGGCTGGGAACTGGCTGTTCGACTGACCTGGGAGGCTGGTGATGCGCAGCGGCTGGTGGGGGAAGCGTTGACGGCGGGCTATACGCAGCTGATTGCCGGCGGCGGCGATGGCACCTTGCGTGATATCGCCGAAGCCATGGCGGCGCATTCGACTCAGGCCAGCCTGGTGCTTTTGCCCTTGGGCACCGCCAACGATTTTGCACGCGCCGCGGGTGTGCCCCTGGAGCCCGCTCAAGCGCTGGAGCTTTTGGAGGCCGCCCCGCATGCCATTGATCTGGGGGAGGTGGGTGGGCAGGTTTTTCTGAACATGGCCACGGGCGGCTTTGGCAGTCAGGTCACGGCCAATACTTCCGAGGAACTGAAAAAAATTCTTGGCGGCGCGGCTTATCTCTTCACCGGTTTATCGCGCTTCAGTGAGTTGCATGCGGCCTATGGCGAGTTGCAGGGGCCGGATTTTCACTGGGCCGGTGAGTTGTTGGCATTAGGCATCGGCAATGGCCGACAGGCTGGCGGTGGTCATATGTTGTGCCCGCAGGCGCTGGCTGACGATGGTTTGCTGGATATCAGCATTTTGCCCGCGCCCCAGGAAGTGGTCGGTACCTTGAAAGACCTGCTGACCGATGGCTTCGGAATCGACAACATGTTTGTGCGAGCCCGCTTGCCATGGGTCGAGATCAAAGTATCGGAGGGCCTTTATATCAACCTTGATGGTGAGCCTCTGGAGGGCGATAGCCTGCGGTTTTCGGCACGGCCGGCGGCATTGCGGGTGCATTTGCCCGAGGGCTCGCCGCTGCTGAGCGGCTCGAATCCGGCTAATCGTCCAGACTGATGATTTGCTCGCGCACGGCGAACAACACCAGGCCGGCCACATCGTAGATCTGCAAGCGTTTCATGATCTGCGAGCGGTGGGTTTCGACAGTCTTGATGCTCAGGCCCAAGCCATTGGCAATTTCCCGGGTGGATTTTCCGCGAACAATCAATCGCAGGATTTCCAGCTGGCGTGCCGTCAGGTTGTGCGAGTCTTGGGTTGGCGCCTGATTTTTCTGGGTTCGGGTCAGCGCCTGGTTGATGACGGTGTGGGCAATGGCCGGGCTCAGGTAGCGTTCGTTATTGCGCAAGGCGTCCAGGGCATGTTCGAGCTCGGTGGCCGTGGTGTCTTTGAGCAGGTAGCCATGAGCCCCGGATTCGAGTGCTTGCATGATGAGTGCCGGGTCGGTGTGCATCGACAGGATGAGCACTTTGCACTGCGGACGTACTCGTTTGAGTCGCTGCAAGGCTTCAAGGCCACCGGTTTTCCTCATGGAGATATCCAGCAGGATGATGTCCGGGGACAGTTGCTCGACCATCTCGAGTAACTGCGAGCCGTCACTGGCCTCCCCAATGACCGCATAGCCGGGAATATCCAGCACCAGAGCGCGCACGCCAGCCCTGATAAGCGAGTGGTCGTCCACCAGAAGTAAGTTACAAGTCAACGCATAACCTTATTCGTACTGGCCCGTTCCAGCGCACGGGGCGCCCAGGGGAAGAGTGCTTCGATTTGAGTGCCTTTGCCCGGCTCGCTGGTCACGGTCAGCGTGCCGCCCAACTGATCGATCCGTTCCGACATTCCGGCCATTCCGCGTTGCCCCTCGCGAGCAGGGTCTGCCGCTGGCTCGAACCCCAGGCCATCGTCACTGATTAACAACGTCAGGCCTTGGGGCAGACGTTGCAGGCGGACCAACAGATTCCTGGCTTCGGCATGGCGCAGCATATTGGTAACCGCCTCTTGAGTGATGCGAAAGGCCGCCACCGCCATTTCTTCCGGTATGCCAGTCAAACGTTGATGGCATTCCAGGCTCCAGTTCACGGACGTATTGGCCAGGGTTCTGAGTAAATGCGCACGCAGACTGGCTTCCAGCCCGAGACTGGTCAACTGTCGTGGGTTCAGGATGGCTGATACATCACGAACTTTGGTCAGGGTTTCGTCCAGCGTATCGCAGAGGACCGAACATTGACCCTGCAGTTCTTCAGGCAATCGACGTTTGAGCCATTCACTCTGAAGTTTTGCGGCGGTCAGCAATTGGCCAATATCATCATGCAGTTCCCGACTGAGCCGGTGACGTTCATTTTCCTGAACTTCCAGCAGACGGTCGGCCAATTCTTGAGGCTGAAACTTTATCGATTTGAGCGAGAGGCGATGCCCCACCCAGACGCAGGTCAGCGCCGCAGTATTGAGCACCAGCAGACTCACCGGCAGAGGCATCGACAAGCTGTAGACCAACAGGCTGCCAAGCGTCGAGCAGGTGCACACGAAAAGCGTGAACCGGCGAGCGCTTTTTCGGGAGGGTGGCCACAGGGCGATTGACTTGAGGCTGGCGTACATAGCGGATGGAGCCAATGGATGTTCGCTGCGGGCAGACCGGTCATAAGGGCTGACGGGTCTCTGTTTGAAAATAGGTTGTATGAGTCGCCTTTAATGATGGCAGTGCAATGCTCGAAATAAAGCCTTCAATGTTATGAGCTTGTTCGCGCCAAGGGGCACTCTGTCATTAATTGACGTCAACGAATGGGCGGCATAATACCACTTAAGATACCGTTGGTCGCGTTCGGCACATAGGTAGGCACCTTCAGGAAATAACGTTTTTGGACGATAGTTCCACAATGGAAAAACTTTTTGATTTTTATCTTCGAAAGATATCGAGTGTGCCAGGCGTTTAATTTCTATTGGCAGGCACTATCTGAAGTCGGGGCGGGGGTATCTATTTGTTTCGAGCTGCCATCGACGGGTATGAAATATTCAATTGCGGTATGCGCACACTCAAGTTACAGGGCGGCATCATTACAATAAAAAATGCGCAACACGGGGTTGGTGAATTTAAGCCTGCCGTTCAGAGAACGAAACGAGCCTGAACTGCTTGGAGTGGCTGGGCGGCTGAAACTGACTTTGTCCCACTTGAAATGCAAACGCTTCGATCAGGGACGTCTGTTCACTGTCATCGAGGCCGAGTTGACCGGTGGTCTGGTCGATGAGTTCGAGTTGCCAGGCCATTAACGTGAAGCAATCCTTGAGCGCATCCAGGGCCTGATCATGCAGGTCCATGTGATTCTGGGCGTGGCTCAGCAATCCATGAATGTGCAGCGAGAATTCCGAAACCGTTGCCAGTGCCAAGGCATCGGCCTTGCTTGCCAGCTTGAGAAGGGTACTGAGCATGCAATCGATGGCGTCCTTGTCATTGCTGATCAACTGCAAATGACTCAGGCACTCCTCGAACTTGGCCAGGAGTGTTTCAGCCTCGACGAGAAACTCCGGAATCCGCTGGGCCCACTCTTTAGGGTTGTTCGCCATGCTTATCTCCACAACGTCATGTCAGATGAGGGAATGTCGTGTGTGTCGACGAGAACCTTACGTGTCCCGGCGCTGCCATGCCTTGGTGAGATCGCGCTCTGGCAGGCTTGGGCACCGACTGGGGAACTCGAGAGGGTGGATGGCCACTGACCTGCGATCGCACACAAAAGCCTGACTCCGTTCATGCAATGAGAATGGCGTCACATTAATGGCTATTGGATATTGCGAATATCAGGTTGGGCCTGATTGTGCCTAGGGGAATCCCTTACACAGGGGAACCTAACGTGCAAACCGAGGTCGCGCCGCAAGGGATGAAGCAGATGAATTCACGGGGTCAGTAAAGCATGATGTTAATGTGACATCAATGCTTGGGCATGGCATTTTGTCCGGGGGTCAAGATTCGGCAAAAACTGCCGATAACTCTCTTTAGTGAATTCATCAGAACAAGCCCAGGAGTCATTAATGGCCGGCATTCTCGACACGGTAGACCAACGCACGCAACTGGTGGGTGAGAATCGCCTGGAAATTCTCATGTTCCGGCTGGCCGGACGGCAATTGTTCGCGATCAACGTCTTCAAGGTCCAGGAAGTGCTGCAGCTGCCGAAGCTGACCCTGATGCCGCAGCGTCACCCCTTTGTTTGTGGCGTGGTCAACCTGCGTGGCCAGACGCTGCCGGTGATCGACCTGTCCCAGGCCATCGGCATGCGTCCGCTGGTGCCAAGCCCCACCAGTACGATTATCGTCACCGAGTACAACCGCTCGGTGCAGGCATTTCTGGTCGGTGGCGTGGACCGCATCGTCAATATGAACTGGGAAGCCATTCTGCCGCCGCCGACCAGCGCCGGTCGCCAGCATTACCTGACCGCCATCAGCAAGGTCGACGATCAACTGGTGGAAATCATCGACGTCGAAAAAGTCCTGGCCGAAATCGTGCCGTACAACGCCAAGGTCTCTCGCGACAAACTCGACGATCCGGTTCTGGAGCGCGCCCGTGGCCGTGAAGTGCTGCTGGTGGATGACTCGAACGTGGCTCTGTCGCAATTGCGCGACACCTTGGGTCAGTTGGGCGTGAAAATGCATATCGCCAGTGATGGCTTGAAGGCGCTGAACATGCTCAAGGCTTGGGCTGATACCGGTGTGAACATGACTGACAAGCTGTTGATGATCTTCACCGATGCGGAAATGCCGGAGATGGACGGCTATCGCCTGACCACCGAGATCCGCAACGACCCCCGTTTGCGCGGCCTTTATGTGGTCCTGCACACCTCGCTGTCGGGTAGCTTCAATGACTCGATGGTCAAGAAGGTCGGCTGCGACAACTTCCTCTCCAAATTCCAGCCCGACAAACTCGTCGACGTGGTGCGTCAGCGCCTGATGCTCGACGAAGTGCCGGCCTGATAACAATCTGGAAAAGCGCGGTGGCAGGGTTTGGGGCTGCTGCGCAGCCCAACGGGGGCAAGCCCCCTCGCCACAGGGTCTTTGATTCAGCGATCAAGCTCGTATAGGGTGGCGTTTTTGCCCACCAGGGAGCTGTGGCCATGCATCTGAGCGCGCTTTATCGTTTTCCGTTGAAATCCGGCAAGGGCGAGACCTTGAATCAGGTCAGCCTGGACAAACTGGGGCTGGACGGCGACCGGCGCTGGATGCTGGTCGACGAGGCCAGCGGGCGTTTTCTGACCCAGCGCGCGGAGGCGAAAATGAGTCAGCTGTCGGCGTTGTGGAACGCAAGCGGTGGCTTGACCCTCAGTGCCCAAGGCCATTCACCGATCGATATCGCCTTGCCCGCCAGCGATGCAGAGCTGCGTGGCGTGACCATCTGGCGCGACACCTTGCGCGTGCCCGATGCCGGCATTGCTGCGGCTGCCTGGGTCAGTGAGTTCATCGGCAAGCCGACGCGTCTGGTGCATGTGCCGCTCGATCGTGCGCGGACCACCCAGGCCGGCTACGGCAAGGACGACGATCAGGTGGCTTTTGCCGACGGTTTTCCGTTGTTGCTGATTGGCCAGGCGTCGCTGGAAGACTTGTCGCAACGGGTCGGGCGACCGCTGGAGATGCTGCGCTTTCGGCCCAATCTGGTGATCGAGGGCAGCGAGGCGTTCGCCGAAGATGGCTGGAAGCGCATCCGCATTGGCGATGTCGAGTTCCGCGTGGTCAAGTCCTGCTCACGTTGCATTCTGACCACCATCGACCCGCAGACCGGCGAACGTAGCGACGACCGCGAGCCTCTGGCGACCTTGCAGCAATATCGGGCTCAAGAGGACGGCGCGATGTTCGGGCAGAACCTGGTCAATGACGGTAACGGTCGGCTCGAAGTCGGCATGCCGGTGACGATCCTCGAATAGCAGCCCTGATAAAAAAAATGCCCGTGTCCAAGAACACGGGCATTTTTTTTCGCTGTGAAACCCTAGGGGGTTAGCCGCGGTATTCGCACAGGTAAGCGGTGTCGACGGCCACTTTCAGCTGGAACTTGCTGTTGGCGGGCACGTTGAACTGGCTGCCGGCGGCGAAGGTTTGCCAGTCGCTGCTGTCAGGCAGTTTGACGGTCAGGGCGCCGGACACCACGTGCATGATTTCACGCTGGCTGGTGCCGAATTCGTATTCGCCCGGTGCCATGACGCCGATGGTCGCCGGACCTTCAGCGGTGCCAAAGGCGATCGACTTGACGGTGCCGTCGAAGTACTCGTTGACTTTAAACATGGGCGATTCCTCGAAAAGGGCTAAAAAGGGCCGGCCAGTATGCACAAGGTGTCGATAGGCGTCACCTCCTGCACTCAAGGATTGGCGGGGAAAATCAGCGGTAACAGGCGCGCGGTATTGCGCGCATCCTCCAGCGCCCGATGCTGCTGACCGTTGAACTGCAGGCCCGCCAGTTGCAGGGCGCCATTAAGCCCCAGCGGGCGCTCCAGTCGACAGGCCTTGGCGAAACGTTGCTTGAGATTCATGTGCGGCACCCGGCTCAGGGCGCTGTCGAGTTGCAGCCGCTGCCATTCCTGAAGCAGCTGTTTGCGGTCGTAGTCACCCCAACTGGCCCAGCCTTCCAGATTCGAGAGATGTTGGTCGAGCCAGTGTTCGAACGAAACCCAGACGTCGCTCAGGGGCTGGGCAGCATCGACATTGGCCTGGGTGATGTGGGTCAATTCGCGGCAAAACGGGGTCAACAGGGGCCGACGCAACGGGCGCACGAAGCACTGGAAGTGATCCAGTTCCCGGCCTTTTCGGTCCACGAGGGTGGCGCCGATTTCGATGATTTCCATTTCTGTTACTGGCCAGCCGCCCTCATCGGTGGTGGCTTCCAGATCAATGACCAGCCAGTGAGGCATTGCAGGTTTCCTGGTATCCGCATCCTGATAGGGCTTGAGCGTAGCCAAACCCGGCGGATCCGCCTAGCGGCTTATTCGACCTCCAACAGAATCTGACGATTTTTTACCTGGTCGCCGACCCTGACCTGCAAGCGCTTGAGCACGCCGTCGATACCCGATTTGAGTGGATGCTCCATTTTCATCGCTTCAAGCACCACCAGCAGCTGTCCTTTGCTGACCGGGCTCCCCTCACTGACCAATACGTCGACGATCGCCCCGTCCATCGGCGCCTTGAGCGTGCCGGAGCTGACTCTGGCCTGGCCGCTGACCAGCGCCCGGGTCCGATCGACCAGCTGCAGGCTGCCGGGGCGCGCGAACAACCAGAGTTGCCCGGCTTCGAGGTGGTAGGCATGGCGTTGGCGGATGCCGTCGATTTGCAGGGTGGCCCAGCGTTCGTCGCACTGGATGACCTTCAGTTCGAGGGTCCGGGCGCCGATCTGAACACGGTAGGGTTCGCCAGGTTCAGCGTGCAGTTCGACCGGCCATTCCTGATCCCCCAAGCCGATCCGATAGTGCAGAGGCACGCTGGCATTGTTGCGCCAACCGGCCAGCGGGGTGGGGTGAGCCTGCGCTGATGCTTGATAAAAAAGCACCGCGGCGATGGCCAGCTCGTCGGCGCTCGGCGCATGAGGGTGCAGGCAGGGATGGTCGGCGAAGTTCGTGGGGATGAACCCGGTGCTGAACTCGCCACTGATGAACTGGGGGTGTTCCAGCAGATTGGCGAGCAAGCGCTGATTGCTCTGCACGCCCAGCAGCACATTGTCCTGTATCGCCCGGAGCAACTTGCGTCGGGCTTCTTCACGGGTGGCACCGTGGGCGATGAGCTTGCCCAGCAGCGGGTCATAGAACGGGCTGACAGACTGGCCTTCGATCAGGCCATGGTCGATCCGTACGCTGCCCTGGATCGCTGGCTCCCAGGCCACGATTCGACCGGTTTGCGGCAGAAATCCCTGGGCCGGATCTTCGGCGTACAGGCGCACTTCCATGGCATGCCCGTTGAGCTGCACCTGTTCCTGTCGTAGCGGCAGCGGTTGCCCTTCGGCGATGTGTAATTGCCAGGCCACCAGATCGAGGCCGGTGATCAGTTCAGTCACCGGGTGTTCCACTTGCAATCGGGTGTTCATCTCCAGGAAGTAAAACCGGCCGTGAGCATCCAGTAGGAATTCCACGGTACCCGCCCCCACGTAATTCACCGTGCGACCCGCCTTGAGCGCCGCCTCGCCCATGGCCTGGCGCAACTCGGTGGTCATCGCCGGGCAGGGCGCTTCTTCGATGATTTTCTGGTGGCGGCGCTGGATCGAACAGTCGCGCTCGCCGAGGTAGATCAGGTTGCCGTGCTGGTCGCCGAACAGCTGAATTTCAACGTGACGCGGATCGATCAAGGCTTGTTCGAGGATCAATTCGTCGCTGCCAAACCCGTGCAGCGCTTCGGAGCGTGCGCTACGGAGCTGTTCCGGCAATTCGGCGGCGCTGTGCACCAGGCGCATGCCGCGACCGCCACCGCCGGCACTGGCCTTGATCATCAGCGGATAGCCGATGCGTTCGGCTTCGCGGTGCAGGGTGGCGTCGTCCTGTTCGCTGCCCTGATAGCCTTTGATGCAGGGCACGCCGGCTTTGATCATGGCCAGTTTCGACAGCCGTTTACTGCCCATCAGCTCGATGGCTTCGGAGCTGGGACCGATGAAGATGATGCCGGCTTGTTGGCAGGCGAGGGCGAAACCTGAGTTTTCCGAGAGGAAGCCGTAACCGGGATGGATTGCATCGGCACCGGTGCGCCGGGCAGCATCGATGATGGCCGGGATGTTCAGATAAGACTGCTGCACCGGGGCCGGGCCGATGTTCACGGCTTCGTCGGCCATCTGCACATGCAGCGCATTGGCGTCGGCGTCGCTGAATACGGCGACGGTGCGGTAGCCCAGCTCTTGCGCGGTGCGTTGGACGCGGCAGGCGATTTCACCGCGGTTGGCGATCAGGATTTTCTTGAGGGCCGGCATGGGATATTCCCTTGGTTTTTGCGGTGAATGTAAGGGCTTGCTCGCGAAGCTCTTAAACGGACCACCCTGGTTTGCGCTTCTGCACAAAAGCCATCGTCCCCTCGATCCCTTCAGCCCCGGTCACTGCTTCGCTGAACCACTCGGCTGCCTGATCCAGCAGATCATCCGAGGGTTGTCCGGCACTCGCCAGCAACAGCTTTTTGGTCGCCGCGTTCGCCCCCGGTGCGCAACACAACACATGGGCCAGCACCTCATCGAGGCGTTCGGCCAAGGCTTGTGGGTCATGTTCGACAAAATGCACCAGCCCCATGCGCCGCGCCTGGGTACCATCGAAGCGTGCGGCGGTCAGGGCCAGTCGGCGGGCCTGGGTCAGGCCGATGCGTTGCACCACGTAAGGCGCGATCTGCGCCGGCAACAGGCCGAGGCTGGTTTCCGGCAGGCCGAACTGCGCCTGATGATCGGCCATCGCGATGTCGCTGACGCAGGCCAGGCCGAAGCCGCCGCCAAGCACCGCACCTTGCAGCACCGTAATCACCACTTGCGGCGCGTGTTGCACCTCTTGCAGTAGCACACCGAACGCACGATTCAAATCGCGGTAGGCGGGCTGGCCTTGAGCGCGGGCGTTGGCCATGTCCTTGATGTCGGCACCGGCACAAAAATGCCCGCCGGCACCGCCGATCACCAGCGCACGAATCTGCCGATCATCGCGAACCGCCGCCAGCACCGCACGCAGTTCGGTGACCATCTGCAAGCTCATGGCATTACGGCTTTCGGGACGATTGAGGGTGATGTGCAGCACGCTGTCATGCAGGCCGAGCAACAGGGTTTGACAGGTGGGGAGGGTGCTCATTTGTTTTTCCCCGGCAGGATGCCCATGAGTTTGCAGATGATCCCCAGCATGATTTCGTCGGCACCGCCGCCAATCGATACCAGCCGCACATCGCGGTAAGCTCTGGCCACCGGGTTGTCCCACATGAAGCCCATGCCGCCCCAGTATTGCAGGCAACTGTCGCTGACTTCCCGGCCCAGTCGCCCGGCCTTGAGTTTGGCCATCGATGCCAGGCGGGTGACGTCCTGGCCTTTGATGTATTGCTCGGTGGCCTGGTAGACCAATGCCCGCAGGCATTCGATTTCGGTTTGCAGTTCGGCCAGGCGAAAGTGGATGACCTGGTTGTCGATCAGCGCGTTGCCGAAGGTTTTGCGCTCCTTGCAGTACTCGATGGTGCTGTCGACGCAGTACTCCAGGCCTTTGATCATGTTCGCCGCGCCGAACAGCCGCTCTTCCTGGAATTGCAGCATCTGCATCATGAACCCCGCGCCTTCGTGGCCGATGCGGTTGCGTTGCGGCACGCGCACGTTATCGAAAAACACCTGGGCAGTTTCCGAGCTGCGCATGCCGAGCTTGTCCAGGGGCGAGCTGAGGCTGATCCCGGGGCTGTTCATCGGCACCATGATCAGCGACTTGTTGATGTGCGGTTTGTCGTCCGAGGTGTTGGCCAGCAGGCAAATGAAATCGGCGCTCGGCGAGTTGGTGATCCACATCTTGCTGCCATTGATCACATAATCGTCGCCGTCCTTGCGGGCGGTGGTTTTCAGCCCGGCGACGTCGGAGCCGGCGCCGACTTCGGAAACACCGATGCAGCCGACCTGCTCGCCGGTGATCGCCGGCCGCAGGAACTCTTCGCGCAGTTCATCGGAGCCGAAGCGCGCCAGGGCCGGGGTGCACATGTCGGTCTGCACGCCGATGGACATCGGAATGCCGCCGCAATGAATGGTGCCGAACTCTTCGGCCGCCACAATCGAATAGCTGTAGTCGAGGCCCATGCCGCCGAATTTTTCCGGTTTGGAGATTCCCAACAGACCGAGGTCGCCAGCCTTGCGGAAGATCTCATGGATCGGAAAGCGCCCGGCCTTTTCCCATTCCTCGACGTGGGGATTGATTTCATGATCGACGAATTGGCGGACGGTGCGGCGCAGTGCTTCGTGTTCCTGGGTGAAGATCATTTTTATTGTTCTCCTGATCGCCCTTAGAAGCGGGCGACACCAAAGCTGTTGGGTTGCAGCGCCCGAACCTCGGCCTCATGGCAGATGTCCAGCAAGTATCCAAGCAACGTGCGGGTATCCCGTGGATCGATCAGCCCGTCATCCCACAGGTTGGCGCTGCCATACAGCGCGGTGGACTGGCTGTCGAGTTTCTGCGCGGTGACTTGTTCCAGCATGTCGAGCATTTTCGGGTCGGGCACCAATCCGTCCTTGAGTTGTTTGGCTTCGGTGACGATCCGCAACACTTTGCCGGCCTGGGCGCCGCCCATCACCGCGGTGCGGCTGTTGGGCCAGGCGAAGATGAAGCTCGGGTCGAGACCGCGGCCGCACATCGCGTAATTGCCGGCACCGTAGGAACCGCCGACGACGATTGTCAGTTTAGGCACCCGGGCATTGGCCACCGCTTGAATCATTTTCGCGCCGTGCTTGATCACGCCTTGCTGTTCCGACTCGGTGCCGACCATGAAGCCGGTGGTGTTGTGGAAAAACAGCAGCGGCGTCTGGCTCTGGTCGCAGAGTTGAATGAACTGCGCGGCCTTGCTCGCGCCTTTGGAGGTGATCGGGCCGTTGTTGCCGATGAAACCGCAGGCTCGACCCTGGATCTGCAAATGCCCGCACACCGTCTGCTGATCGAACTCGCTTTTGAATTCGAGGAAGTTCGAAGCGTCGGCAACCCGCGCGATGATTTCACGCACGTCGTAAGGTTTTTTCGGGTCATCCGGGATCAGCCCCAGCAGTTCGTCGATGGGGTAGAGCGGCTCTTCCCACCGACGTTCCGGTAACCACGGCAACTGATCGTTCCACGGCAACAGACTGACAATCTCGCGCACCTGGCGCACGCCATCGGCATCGTTCTCGGCCAGGTATTCGGCGGTGCCGGCGGTTTGCGCATGCATCTCGGCACCGCCCAGTTCTTCGTCGGTGGCGACTTCACCGGTGGCGGCCTTGAGCAGCGGGGGGCCGGCGAGAAACAGCTTGGCCTTGCCACGCACCACCACCACGTAATCCGACAACCCTGGCTGGTAAGCACCGCCCGCCGTGGCCGAGCCGTGGACCACGGTGATCTGTGGCAAGCCCATCGCCGACATACGCGCCTGATTGGCAAAGCTGCGCGCGCCTTCGACGAAAATCTCCGCCGCATAATTGAGGTTGGCGCCACCGCTCTCGGCGAGGGTGATCACCGGCAGTTTGTTTTCCATGGCGATCTGTTGCAGACGCAGGGACTTTTTCAGGCCGCTGGGGGAAATGGTGCCGCCCTTGATCGCGCTGTTGTTCGCCACCACCAGCACCCGCACGCCGGATACGTAACCGATCCCGGCGATCAAACCGCCGCCGGCCGCGCTGCCGTCCTTGTCGTCGTGCAGCTTGTAGCCGGCCAGGCTCGCCAGCTCGAGGAATGGCGCGCCGGGATCAAGCAGCAGGTTCAGCCGCTCCCGGGGCAGCAATTGCCCGCGCTTGTCGAACCTCGGTTTGGCTTCAGCGGCTTTATTCAACAGGTTCTGTTCGAGCTGGCGGACCTGCTCGATGCCGGCCAGCATGGCCGCACGGTTGCGGGCGAATGGTTCGCTGAACGGGTCTATCTGGGACTGGATGACCGGCATGGTTATTCCTTGTCCTTCGGTTCGTCTGGTTTGGAGGCGTCCGGCCTGAGTACTTCAGGTAAATAGGCGCGGTGAAAGCCGTTGTACGAGTGACTGTTCTGCGCCTTGTGCATTGGCCAGGCCCGCCCGCCGAGGCTGGCGGCACCGTCGATGCGCAACGTGCTGCCGCTGACAAACGCCGCTGCCGGGCTGAGCAGGAACACAATCGCCGCGCTGATTTCCGATTCGGTGCCGATGCGCTTGAGCGGCACGTGTTCGCACAGCGTCGGAATCACCGCCCGGAACGCGCCTTCGTAGGTGTCCATGCCGCTGGACGCGACCCAGCCCGGCGCGACGGCGTTGACCCGCACGCCGGCGTAGCCCCATTCGAACGCGGCGGTCTTGGTAAAGTTGTCCATGCCCGAGCGCGCCGCGCCTGAGTGGCCCATGCCGGGCATGCCGCCCCACATGTCGGCGAGCATGTTGACGATGGCACCGCCGTGCTTGCTCATGGACTGATTGAACACCTCCCGGGCCATCAGAAAACCGCCCACCAGATTGGTGCGCAGGATGGTTTCGAAACCTTTCTGATTGATCGACGCCAGCGGCGACGGGTACTGCCCGCCGGCATTATTGACCAACCCATGAATCGGCCCGTGTTCGCGGATCAGCTCGCTGACCCGTTGCGTGACGGCGTCTTCGTTGCGGATATCGCAGACCTGCCAACTGGCTTTACCGCCGTCTTCGGTGATTTCGGCGCTGACCTTTTTCAATTTGTCGGCATTGCGTCCCACCAGCAGCACTTGCGCGCCGAGGGCCGCGAGCTCATGGGCGGTGCAACGACCGATGCCGCTGCCGCCACCGGTGACGATGATGGTTTGGCCGGTGAACAGATCGGGTTTGAAAATCGAGTCATAGGCCATGGCGACAGTCCTCTAATTGAACTGATCGGCGATGCGCTGGGGCACCGGAATCTGGATTTCCAACAGTTGTTGGGCGAACGCCTTGCCCTGCGGATCGATCCGCAGGCTGGCCACGCCACCGCCACCGAGTGCGTTTTCCAGAAGAAAATTAAAGCTCTGAGTGCCGGGTAAATACCAGCGTTCGACGCGTCCGTGGATCGGGTCGAGGACATGGCTCATCCAGTCGACCATCACCTCGGGTGTCAGTGTTTCGGCGATCCACGGCAGGTAGTCGGAGTGGCGGGCCATGACGCCGATGTTGCTGTGGTTACCCTTGTCGCCGGAGCGCGCCACGGCGAGTTTGATCAAGGCCACGCTGGCGTCGGCACGCTCTGTGGCTTTGGGTGGGTCGAACGGCAGCGGCAAGTCAGCTGGGTCGAGCGCATCGAGGGCGGGCAGGGCACACGGATGGCGCTCACCGGCAAGGTCGATCTCCAAGGTGCAGGCGGTTTTGTCGATCAGGAACGAAAACAGCCGGATCAACGGATACACCGTCGGCCGCCCGCCGACGATTCCCGTCAGCCCAGGCGCCATACCGGTGGCAGCCTGAGCGATTTCCCTGGAGAACAGAATCAAGGCCTGCTTGCTCGGATGGCGCACGGCGAGTTTGATCACCACTTCGCGGCTGTCCTGGCGCTGGCCGTGGGGGCCGTAAGTGGCTTCGCTGCCCAGCAGTTCGATGTTCACCTCGCTGTAGGGCGCCCAGCCGCGCTGGCTAAACATTTCCGAGGTCTTGTTGATGATCGCCTGGCTGACCCGTCGGGCCTTGGCCACGGCATCGATCCCGGCGATCAGGCAACTGGCGGTGCAGCGGAAACCGTCCGGGTACGTTGCGCTGACCTTGTACTGAGCGGTCGGCGGCAAGCCTTTTGCGCCATGCACCTGAACCGCGTTTTTGCCTTGTTGCACGAGTTTGACCTGGCTGAAATCGCACACCACATCGGGCAGCAAATAGGCCTGCGGATCGCCGATTTCATAGAGCATCTGCTCGCCTACCGTCAGGGGCGTGACCAGGCCGCCGGAGCCGTCGGGTTTGCTGACGATGAACTGGCTGTCGGCACCGACTTCGACGATCGGAAAGCCGATGTGTTCGTAGTCGGGCACGTCATGCCAATCGGTGAAATTGCCGCCGGTGCACTGGGCGCCGCATTCGATCAGATGCCCGGCCAATGCGGCCTGGGCGAGTTTGTCGTAGTCGTGCCACGACCAGCCGAACTCATGCACCAGCGCGGCGCTGACCACGGCGCTGTCGACCACGCGCCCGGTGATCACAATGTCGGCGCCCAAGCGCAGGGCTTCGACGATGCCCGGTGCGCCGAGGTAGGCGTTGGTCGACACGCACATCAGCGGCAGGGGTGCGCCACTGAACATCTCATGGATACCCAGGCTGCTCAGGTGTTTGAACTGCGGTTGCAGGTCGTCACCCGACAGCGCGGCGATTTTCAGCGCCACCCCGGCCTTGTCGCAGGCCGTTTGCAGGGCAACGGCGTAGGCCTGTGGATTAACCCCGCCGGCATTGCTGATCACCCGGATCTGTTGTTTCGCGAGCTGCTCGAGGAGGGGGCTGAGGACTTCGATGAAGTCGCTGGCGTAGCCGGTGGCGGGGTCTTTCATCCGCGCCCCGGCCATGATCGACATTGTTATTTCGGCCAGATAATCGAACACCAGATAGTCCAGTCGCCCGCCCTCCACCAACTGTGCGGCGGCGGTCGAGGTGTCGCCCCAGAATGCACTGGCACAACCGATGCGAATTGTTTTAGGCACAGTCAACTCCATAGCCACCTGCGACAGAAGTGCTTCGAGACTACCAAGCAAGCGCTTGGTTTGTAAACGCCTTGATTATCTTCTTCCCGAGCGCTTGCTTGGTCGCCCCCGCCAGCTTAAATTGCCCGCGCAACCCTGCTGTTTTAACGGGCAGCGGCGCATTTGATTGATCGACTGTAGGAGAGAACGGGTGGACGAGCAAAAAGCCCTGAGGGTGATGCGCGAATTGGTCGACAGCGGCCAATTGACCGACCCCGACAGCGCCCGCGGCAAACTGCTGCAAGTGGCCGCTCACCTGTTTCGCAACAAAGGTTATGAACGCACCACCGTGCGTGACCTGGCCAGTGCGGTGGGCATTCAGTCAGGCAGCATTTTTCATCACTTCAAAAGCAAGGACGAGATTCTGCGGGCAGTGATGGAGGAGACCATTCGCTACAACACCGCGTTGATGCGTGCAGCGCTGGCCGAGGCCGGCAATGTGCGTGAGCGGGTGCTGGCGCTGATTCGCTGCGAATTGCAGTCGATCATGGGCGGCAGTGGCGAGGCCATGGCGGTGCTGGTGTATGAGTGGCGTTCGCTGTCTGAGGAAGGCCAGGCGCAGGTTCTGGCGCTGCGCGATATTTATGAAGCCATCTGGCTGCAGGTGCTGGGAGAAGCCAAGGACGCCGGTTTTATCCGGGGCGACGTGTTCATCACCCGCCGCTTCCTGACGGGCGCGCTCTCCTGGACCACCACCTGGTTTCGCGCCGATGGCAGTATGAACCTCGATCAATTGGCCGATGAAGCGCTGATTTTGGTGCTTGAAGAACGGTAAGAGCCGTCTATCTCGGCAAGAAACTGGCTAAGTTGACGAAACCGCCTAGTTTGTATGCATTGGTGAGTATTTTTTTGGGGAGTGTGCTGTTTTGATGTCTTCATCAATTCGAATGGCGTCGCGGCTTTTGCTGGCGGCGCTTGTAGTGTGCTGGGTGTTGCCATCTCAGGCCGCGCAACAGGTGCGGGTCGGGGCCGCCCATTTTCCCCCCTATACCGTGCGCCCGGAGTCCGGTGCCGACACCGGTCTGCTGCCGCAACTGGTGGAAGCGTTGAATCAGCTGCAAACCGATTATCAGTTTGTGCTGGTGCCCACCTCGATTCCCCGGCGTTTCAATGACTTCAAGGAAGGCCGGGTCGATATGGCGATTTTCGAGAACCCGGACTGGGGCTGGAAGGACATCCCGCATACCCTCGTTGACATGGACCTGGAAGATGCAGAAATCTTTGTCGCGCAGAAGCAACCCGGTCGCGATGAGAGTTACTTCAAGGACCTGACGGGCAAGCGGCTGGCGCTGTACAGCGGCTATCACTACGAGTTTGCCAATTTCAATGCCGATCCCAAGTATCTGGCCGACACTTACAAGGCCACGTTGACCTATTCCCACGACAGCAACCTGCTGATGGTGCTGCGCGGGCGAGCGGACATTGCCCTGGTGACACGCTCTTATCTGAGCGATTACCTGCTGCGCAACGAAAAAGTCGGCGAGCAGTTGCTGGTGTCGCAACGCATCGATCAGGTCTATCACCATTACGCGCTGATTCGTCCAGAGGCGCCGATTACGGGGGAAGCATTCGGCAAGTTGCTGCAAGGCCTGCGAAACAACGGCCAGATGCTGAAGATTTTCGATCCCTACAAAATTGCCCTGGTGCCGGTGGGCAAGCACTGAATCGCGCCATGGGGCGCGTATTTGGCGACGGCGCTTAAATTTTCTGCCCCGGCTCACGTCACATCGTTGAACTGTCGACGATTACCGTGAGCCCGACCCATGTCCAATCTGAATGACCTGACCGCCCTGGCCTTGCCGTCAGGCAACCGTCTTGTAGCCGATGAAACCGCAAGTCGCCTGAGCCTCAGTCTGGAAGGGCAGCCGCTGATCGAACTGCGGCTGATCCGCGAGCCCGAGGTGCATCTGCGGCTGGAGGAGCGCTTTGGCCGTCCTGACGGTCAAGCATTCTGGGCGGCCTGTTATTGGCTGTTTGCCCGTGATGCGCAGTGTCAGCGTCTGACCTGGCACCTCGATCAAGTGCCCACCGAAGCCTTGCTCAGCGGGTTGCTGATCGCGACCGACGTCAACGGTCAATATCGCTGTGAACGCACGCTGTTCTGGCAATTGCCTCAGCCTTGGCTGGGTGAGTCGTTGACCGATAGCTATCCGCAGCAGATGGTCATCAGTGACGGCAAGCGCCATCCCCTGCGTGCGGTGAAACCCCGTGGTGAGGTCTATCGACGCTTCGATGCGCGGCTCGGTGCGTGGGTCTCCTTGCGCACGGTAGAAATTGAGCATGACCTGGCGCGTTTCAACCGCTGGCAGAACAGCCCGCGGGTCGCGAGTTTCTGGCAGGAGGAGGGCAGCCTCGAGAAGCATCGGGAATACCTCGGCAAACTCGAAGCCGACCCGCACACCTTGACCCTGATCGGTTGCTTCGATGATCAGCCGTTTGCCTACTTTGAAGCCTACTGGGCCAAGGAAGATCGCATTGCGCCGTTCTATGACGCCGGCGATTACGACCGTGGCATTCACATGCTGGTGGGTGAGGAAGATCACCGTGGCCCGCACAAGGTGGCGAGTTGGTTATCGGCGCTGGTGCACTACCTGTTTCTCGATGATCCGCGCACTCAACGGGTGGTCGCCGAACCTCGCGCCGACAACGCGAAGATGATCGGGCATCTGCATAATCAGTGTTTTCACTGCGAGAAAGAGTTCGACTTCCCGCACAAGCGCGCGGCGTTGATGGTGCTGGGGCGTGAGCGGTTTTTTGATCGGTGTTCGTTGGCTTGAGTCAGTCTTCGCGGGCAAGTCGGATCGCCGCACCGCTCGCTCCTACAGTGACAGGCAATATTCCCTGTGGAGCGAGGCTTGCCCGCGAAGCGTTTAACGACGGGCGAAGGTATCGGCACGATTGCCCGACACCTTGCGGCAATGCACCAGCGCATCACGAATCATGAAGTTCACCAGGGTCGGCGAGACGCCCAGTTCCTTGGCGATGTCTTTTTGCGGCACGCCGTGCAGGCGGTACATCTCGAAGGCGTAACGGGTGCGGCTGGGCAGCTCCGTCAGTGCATCGGCAATGTTTTCCAAGGTCGAGAAATTCATGTGCGAGGTTTCCGGCGAAGCGCCTTGGATCACCACGTTCAGGCCTTCTTCTTCCGGGCCCGAATACTTCTGCTCCAGCGCCTGCTTGCGGTAGTGATCGATCGCCAGGTTGCGCACGATCTGGAACAGGTAACTGAGCTGCGCCTTGATGGACGAGGTGATCTGCGGCGCCGATTGCAACCGGAAGAACGCATCCTGCACCACGTCTTCGGCGCGGGATCGGCAGCCGGTAATGCGGGCGGCGATCTTGACCAGAATCATTCGGTTGTCGACGAAGGCCTGAAGTAGCGGTGAATCGCACCTGCTTGTGGATACTTGTTCCGTCATTGGAAATCACCTTGCTGCAAATAGGGTCGTGGGACGACAAGGGGGTCGGAGCCGTCCTACATATCGAGCGACAAATTATGTTGAATGATAATGATTGTCAATTGAGAAAGAGAATTAATGCTCCGTTGCGGTGCGGACCGAGAACGGCGACACGCTGACTCACCCACCGGCCACAAGCCTGCCGGCGCTCAAGCCCGGCGACTAATTATTCCAAGACCTCATCCGTTCTCATTGGTGAATGGCTGCGGGCGCAAACCCCGGCCAAAACAGCATTCCCAAGCCTTGCGCGGTCGGCGAAGACCGCGTCCTGCATGCCCGAGAACGGGCGTGAAATATGAAAACCGATTCCACTTGCAAGCCGAATTCAGGCAGGAAACCTCATGACCGACGCGTTCGAACTCCCCAGCACACTGGTCCAAGCCCTCCAGCGCCGCGCGGCCCTGACGCCGGACCGGGTGGCCTTGCGTTTTCTTGCCGAAACCCAGGATCAGGCTGTGGTGCTCAGTTATCGTGAGCTGGACCAACGGGCGCGAACCATTGCCGGCGCGTTGCAGGCCCAGGCGTCGTTCGGTGATCGCGCGGTGCTGCTGTTTCCCAGCGGTCCGGATTACGTCGCGGCGTTCTTTGGTTGCCTGTACGCCGGGGTGATCGCGGTGCCGGCCTATCCGCCGGAATCGACCCGTCGTCATCATCAGGAACGCCTGCTGTCGATCATCAGCGATGCCGAGCCGCGTCTGCTGTTGACCAGCGCCGACCTGCGCGACGCCTTGTTGCAAATCAACGGGGCGCCGCCGCTGCTATGTGTCGACACCCTCGACAACGCCGTGGCTGAACGCTGGGTTGCACCGGACCTGCAAGGCGAGCACATCGCTTTCCTGCAATACACCTCCGGCTCCACTGCTTTGCCTAAAGGTGTGCAAGTCAGCCACGGCAACCTGGTGGCCAACGAACGATTGATTCGTCACGGCTTTGGCATTGACCTCAATCCTGATGACGTGATCGTCAGCTGGCTGCCGCTGTACCACGACATGGGCCTGATCGGTGGTCTGCTGCAGCCGATTTTCAGTGGTGTGCCGTGCGTGTTGATGTCGCCGGCGTACTTCCTCAGTCGCCCGTTGCGCTGGCTGGAAGCGATCAGCGAATACGGCGGCACCATCAGCGGCGGGCCGGACTTCGCCTATCGACTGTGCAGCGAGCGCGTCAGCGAATCGGCTCTGGAGCGCATTGATTTGAGCGGCTGGCGCGTGGCGTATTCTGGTTCCGAACCGATTCGCCTCGACACCCTGGAACGCTTCGCCGAGAAGTTCTCGGCCTGTGGTTTTACGTCGGACAGCTTCATGGCTTCTTACGGCCTCGCGGAAGCGACACTGTTCGTTGCCGGCACTCCGCGCGGTCAGGGCATTCCGGCGTTGCGCGTGGACGATCAGGCCTTGGCGCAAAACCGCGCCGAACCGGGCGACGGCAGTCCGGTCATGAGTTGCGGCATCGGCCAGCCGGATCATGCGGTGCTGATTGTCGATTCGGTATCGCTCGAAGAACTCGCCGACAACGCGGTCGGTGAAGTCTGGGCCGCCGGGCCGAGCATCGCCCATGGCTACTGGCGCAACCCTGAAGCCACGGCCAAGACCTTCGTCCAGCACGCGGGCCGCACCTGGCTGCGCACCGGCGACCTGGGCTTTTTGCGTGACGGTGAACTGTTCATCACCGGGCGCCTGAAAGACATGCTGATCGTTCGTGGTCACAACCTCTATCCGCAGGACATCGAGCAGACCATCGAGCGCGAAGTGGAGGTGGTGCGCAAGGGGCGTGTGGCCGCGTTCGCGGTCAATCTCGAGGGTCAGGAAGGCATCGGCATTGCCGCGGAAATCAGCCGCAGCGTGCAGAAAATCCTGTCGCCCGAGGCGCTGATCAAAGCCATCCGCCAAGCGGTGGCCGAGGCGTATCAGGAGGCGCCGAGCGTGGTGGTGCTGCTCAATCCGGGGGCACTGCCCAAGACCTCCAGCGGCAAGTTGCAACGTTCGGCCTGCCGCAATCGCCTGGCCGATGGCAGCCTCGACAGCTATGCGGTTTTCCCGTCGGCAGCGAACGAAAGTGAAGGCAGCAGCGAGTCGGGTTCCGAACTGCAAACCCTGATCGGCCAGATCTGGTGCGAGCAATTGCAGGTCAAACAAGTCAACGCCGACGATCATTTCTTCCTGCTCGGCGGTAACTCCATCGCCGCTACTCAAGTGGTTGCTCGACTACGTGAAACGTTGGGTCTGGAGCTGAATCTGCGTCTGTTGTTCGAAGCGCCAACCCTCGGCGCATTCGCCGCCGCAGTCGCCCGGCAACAACAGGATGGCGGCCTCGCCCAAGGCGCGATCACTCAGCTGTCGCACAACGAAGCCATGCCGCAATCCCTGGCGCAAAACCGTTTGTGGATCACCTGGCAACTCGACCCGCAGAGCAGCGCCTACAACATTCCCGGCGCCTTGCGCCTGCGCGGCGAACTGGACGAAGACGCCTTGCGCGCCAGTTTCCAGCAACTGATCGAACGTCACGAATCCCTGCGCACACGGTTTTTCGAGCGCGACGGTGTGGCCCTGCAACGGGTCGATGCTGCCGCTGAATTCAATCTTCAAGTGATCGACATCAGCGACGTGCCGGCCGCTGAGCGTGAAGCCCGCGCGCAACAAATCCGCGAGGACGAAGCGCGCACCCAGTTCGATCTGGAGAACGGCCCGCTGCTGTGGGTGACCCTGGTGCGCCTCGATGATGAGGATCATCAACTGCTGGTGACGATGCACCACATCATCGCCGATGGCTGGTCGCTGAACGTGCTGATCGACGAATTCTCGCGCCTGTATGCGGCGGCCTCTCAAGGCCAGGCCGCCAGCCTCCCGGCCTTGCCGACCCAATACGCCGACTACGGCAGTTGGCAGCGCCAGTGGCTGGCGCAAGGGGAGGGTGAACGGCAACTCGCTTACTGGAAAGAGCAGTTGGGTGATGAGCATCCGACCCTGAGCCTGGCCACCGACCACCCACGTTCGGCGCAGCACACTTACAGCGCCGCCCGCCACACGCTGCGGTTGGACGCGAGCCTGAGCAACGCGATTCGCCAGACCGCCCAGGCCCATGAATCGACACCGTTCATGCTGTTGCTCGCAGCGTTCCAGAGCCTGCTGCATCGCTACAGCGGCCAGCGCGACATCCGCGTCGGCGTGCCGAATGCCAACCGTCCACGCCTGGAAACCCAAGGGTTGATCGGCTTCTTCATCAACACCCAAGTGTTGCGTGCCGAAGTGGACTCGCGACTGCCATTCGTGGAGTTGCTGGCGCAAACCCGGCAAGCCTCATTGGGGGCGCAAGCGCATCAGGACCTGCCGTTCGAACAACTGCTCGAAGCTTTCCCGCAGGCCCGCGAACAAGGTCTGTTCCAGGTCATGTTCAACCATCAACAACGGGATCTCGGCGCTCTGCGTCGTCTGCCGGGGCTGCTCGCCGAAGAGCTGCCGTGGCACAGCCGCGAAGCCAAGTTCGACCTGCAACTGCACAGCGAAGAAGACCGCAACGGACGCTTGAGCCTGTCGTTCGACTACGCCAGCGAACTGTTTGACGCGCCGACCATCGAGCGTCTGGCCGAGCACTTCAGCAACATGCTGCGAGCCATCTGTGAACGCCCGCAACAAGCGATCGGTGACCTGCAACTACTGACTACCGCCGAACACGCTCAGCAAAATGACTGGAGCGTTGCCCCCTGCAACCCGGCGCAGCAGTGGTTGCCGGAACTGCTCAACGAACAAGTGCGCCAGACCCCGGAGCGCACCGCGTTGCTGTGGGACGGCGGCAGCCTGGACTTCGCCGAACTGCATACTCAGGCCAACCGCCTGGCGCATTACCTGCGCGACAAAGGCGTCGGCCCGGACGTGTGCGTGGCGATCGCCGCCGAACGTTCGCCGCAGTTGCTGATCGGTTTGCTGGCGATCATCAAGGCCGGCGGCGCTTATGTGCCGCTGGACCCAGATTACCCTGCCGAGCGCCTGGCCTACATGCTCCGCGACAGTGGCGTCGAGTTGTTGCTGACCCAAACCGAATTGCTCGACCGCTTGCCGGCCACTGATGGCGTCTGCGTGATCGCCATGGACGCCCTGCACCTGGAGAACTGGCCAAGCCATGCACCGGGTTTGCACCTGCACGGCGACAACCTGGCCTACGTGATTTATACCTCGGGTTCCACCGGCCAGCCCAAGGGCGTTGGCAACACTCACGCAGCGCTCGCTGAACGTCTGCAATGGATGCAGAGCACTTATCGCCTGAACGATACCGACGTGCTGATGCAAAAAGCCCCGATCAGTTTTGACGTGTCGGTGTGGGAGTGTTTCTGGCCGCTGATCACTGGGTGCCGCTTGCTGATCGCCGGTCCCGGCGAACACCGCGATCCACACCGCATCGCGCAACTGGTTCAGCAATACGGCGTGACCACGCTGCACTTTGTGCCGCCGCTGCTTTCGCTGTTCATCGACGAACCGCTGACCGCCGAATGCACCAGCCTGCGCCGGGTGTTTTCCGGCGGCGAAGCCTTGCCCGTCGAACTGCGCAACCGCGTGCTGGAGCAGCTACCGGCGGTGCAACTGCACAACCGTTATGGCCCGACCGAAACAGCGATCAACGTCACTCACTGGCACTGCACAACCGCCGATGGCGAGCGCTCGCCGATTGGCCGGCCATTGGGCAACGTGCTGTGCCGGGTGCTCGACAGTGACCTCAACCCGGTGCCGGCCGGCGTGCCGGGTGAACTGTGCATCAGCGGTATTGGTTTGGCTCGGGGCTATCTGGGCCGTCCGGGGCTGACCGCTGAGCGTTTCGTGGTCGATCCACTGGGCGAGCAGGGCGCGCGTCTGTACCGCACCGGCGACCGTGCGCGCTGGACCGCCGATGGCGTAATCGAATACCTCGGTCGTCTCGATCAGCAGGTCAAACTGCGTGGCTTTCGTGTCGAGCCGCAAGAGATCGAAGCGCGGCTGTTGGCACAATCCGGCGTCGCCCAAGCGGTGGTGCTGGTGCGCGAAACAGCGGTCGGCGGGCAGTTGATCGGTTACTACACCGCCACTGATTCCACTGAAGACCTCGACACTCAAACCGCACGCCTGAAAGCCGCACTGGCCGCCGAGTTGCCGGAATACATGGTCCCGGCGCAGCTGCTGCGTCTGGACCAAATGCCCCTGAGCCCGAGCGGCAAACTCGATCGCCGCGCCTTGCCGGAACCTCAGTGGCACGTCCGCGAGCACGTTGAACCGGTCACGGCGCTTGAGCAACAAATCGCCGGCATCTGGCGCGAAGTGCTGGGCCAGACGCAGATCGGTCTGCGCGACGACTTCTTCGCCCTTGGTGGCCACTCGCTGCTGGCCACGCAAATCATCTCCCGTACCCGTCAGGCCTGCGACGTCGAGTTGCCGTTGCGAGCGCTGTTCGAGGCCAGTGAGCTGGGCGCGTTTGCCGAGCAAGTTCGCTTGATCCAGGCCAGCGGCAAAACCAACCGGCAGCCGCCGATCGAGAAGGTCGACCGCCGCCAACCGGTGCCCTTGTCCTATTCCCAGCAACGCATGTGGTTCTTGTGGCAGATGGAACCGGACAGCCCGGCCTACAACGTCGGCGGCATGGCGCGGTTGCGCGGCGTGCTGGATGTCGGGCGTTTCGAAGCGGCGCTGCAAGCGCTGATCATGCGTCATGAAACCCTGCGCACGACGTTCCCGAGCGTCGACGGCGTGGCCCGGCAACAGGTGCATCCGGACACCGGTATGCGCATGGACTGGAAGGATTTCTCCGCACTGGCGGCCGATACCCGTGAGCAGCGAGTCCAGCAACTGGCCGACAGCGAGGCGCACACGCCTTTCGATCTGGAAACCGGACCGTTGCTGCGCGCCTGCCTGGTCAAGACCGCCGAGCAGGAACATTACCTGGTGCTGACCCTGCACCACATCGTCACCGAAGGCTGGGCGATGGACATCTTCGCCCGGGAACTCAGCGCGCTCTACGAAGCCTTCGTCGATGACCGCGAATCGCCACTGCAACCCTTGCCGGTGCAGTACCTGGATTACAGCGTGTGGCAGCGTCAGTGGCTGGAATCCGGCGAACGTCAGCGCCAGCTCGATTACTGGACCGCGCAACTGGGCCGCGAACATCCGCTGCTGGAATTGCCCGCCGATCGTCCGCGTCCGCCGGTGCAAAGTCATCAGGGCGAACTGTTTCGCTTCGACCTCAGCGATGACCTCGCGGCGCGGGTTCGTACCTTCAACGCAGACAACGGCCTGACCCTGTTCATGACCATGACCGCCGCCCTGGCCGTGCTGCTTTACCGCTACAGCGGCCAGACCGACCTGCGCATTGGTGCGCCGGTGGCCAACCGCATTCGTCCGGAAAGCGAAGGGCTGATCGGCGCGTTCCTCAACACCCAAGTGCTGCGTTGCCAGCTCGACGGGCAGATGTCCGTGGGCGAGTTGTTCGAGCAGGTTCGCCACACGGTGATCGAAGGCCAGTCCCATCAGGACCTGCCGTTCGATCACTTGGTCGAAGCCCTGCAGCCACCGCGCAGCGCCGCTTACAACCCGCTGTTCCAGGTGATGTGCAACGTGCAGCGCTGGGAGTTCCAGCAGAGTCGCAACCTGGCCGGGATGACCGTCGAGTACCTGGCCAATGATGCGCGAGCGACCAAGTTCGACCTCAACCTGGAAGTCACCGACCTCGACCATCGCCTCGGTTGCTGCCTGACTTACAGCACCGATCTGTTCGACGAGCCGCGCATTGCGCGCATGGCCGGGCACTGGCGCAATCTGCTGGAAGCGTTGCTGGCCGATCCGCAACAGCGCTTGAGTGAACTGCCGTTGCTCGACGCCACTGAACAGCAAAACCTGCTCGACAGCCTCGGCATCGAGCCGGGTGAGCATCGCCTCGATCAATGCATCCATCAGCTGTTCGCTGAGCAGGCGCTGGTACGCAAGGACGCGCCGGCGCTGACGTTCGCCGGGCAAACCCTGAGCTACGCCGAGCTCGACAGCCGCGCCAATCGTCTGGCCTGGATGCTCCGTGAGCGCGGTGTCGGGCCGCAAGTGCGGGTCGGCTTGGCGTTGGAACGTTCGCTGGAGATGGTCCTCGGCTTGCTGGCAATCCTCAAGGCGGGCGGCGCCTATGTGCCGCTGGACCCGGAATACCCACTGGATCGCCTGCACTACATGATCGAAGACAGCGGCATCGGTTTGTTGCTCAGCGATGCGGCGATGTTCGCAGCACTCGGTGAATTGCCGGCCAGCGTCGGTCGTTGGTGCCTGGAAGACGATGCCGCGGACCTGGCCAATTACCCGGCCAGCGAGCTGCCGTTTATCAGTATGCCGCAGCATCAGGCGTACCTGATTTACACCTCGGGCTCCACCGGAAAACCGAAAGGCGTGGTGGTGTCCCACGGTGAAATCGCCATGCATTGCCGCGCGGTGATCGAGCGTTTCGGCATGCGCCCCGATGATTGCGAGTTGCACTTCTATTCGATCAACTTCGATGCCGCGACCGAGCGTCTGCTGGTGCCGTTATTGAGCGGTGCGCAAGTGGTCTTTCGCGCTCAAGGCCAGTGGGATGCGCAGGAAATCTGCGGGCTGATTCGTCGCCATAACATCAACATCCTCGGCTTCACCCCAAGCTACGGCAGCCAATTGGCGCAATGGCTGGCAACCCAGGGTGAAACCCTGCCGGTGCGCATGTGCATCACCGGTGGCGAAGCCCTGACTGGCGAACACTTGCAGCGGATTCGCGCGGCGTTCGAGCCGAGCCTGTTTTTCAACGCGTATGGCCCGACCGAAACCGTGGTCATGCCGCTCGCCAGCCTGGCCCCCGAGCAATTGGAAGAAGGGCTGGGCAGTGTGCCGATCGGCAGCGTGATCGGCGCTCGGGTGGCGTACGTTCTCGACGCCGACCTGGCGTTGCTGCCACAAGGCGCGACCGGCGAGTTGTATGTCGGCGGCGCCGGTCTGGCGCAGGGTTATCACCAACGTCCGGGCATGACCGCCGAACGCTTTGTCGCTGATCCTTTTGCCGCGAACGGCGGACGCTTGTACCGCACCGGCGACCTTGTCCGGCAGCGCGCCGATGGCCTGGTCGAGTACCTCGGCCGTATCGACCATCAAGTGAAGATCCGTGGTTTCCGCATCGAACTGGGCGAGATCGAAACCCGTCTGCTGGAACATGAGTCGATCCGTGAAGCGGTCGTGCTGGCGCTCGATGCACCGAGCGGCAAACAACTGGTGGGCTATCTGGTTACAGACGTGGCCGAGCAGGATGAAGCGCAACAAACTGCACTGCGCGAAGCGTTGAAGGCGCACCTCAAATCTCAGTTGCCGGATTACATGGTGCCGACGCACTTGATCCTGCTGGCCAGCATGCCGCTGACCGCCAACGGCAAACTCGACCGTCGCGCACTGCCGGCACCGGACCCGGAGTTGAATCGTCAGCAGTACGTGGCGCCGAGCAACGAACTTGAGCTGACCCTGGCCGGCATCTGGTGTGAAGTGCTCAACGTTCAACAGGTCGGCCTCAACGACAACTTCTTCGAACTGGGCGGCGATTCGATCCTGTCGATCCAGGTGGTGAGCCGTGCGCGGCAGCAGGGCATTCACTTCAGCCCCCGCGACCTGTTCCAGCACCAGACCGTGCAGACGTTGGCTGCGGTGGCGACTCGTACCGAGCAGGTCACCGCCGAACAAGGTTTGCTCACGGGTGAATCGCGTCTGACGCCAATTCAGCACTGGTTCTTCGACACCGAAATCCCGCAGCGTCAACACTGGAACCAGGCGTTGCTGCTGGAACCGACCGTGGTGCTGGAGCCGCATCGCCTGGAGCAAGCGCTGTTGGCGGTGATCGAACAGCACGATGCCTTGCGCCTGCGCTTCACCGAAGTCGCCGGTCATTGGCAGGCCGAGCATCAGGCAGTTTCCGACGCTACCGTGCTATGGCAGGTGCAAGTGCCGACCCTGGACGCGTGCGCGGCGCTGTTCGCCGATGCCCAGCGCAGCCTCGACCTTGAGCAAGGGCCGCTGATGCGGGCGCTGCTGGTCGATGATCCCGAGGGGCACCAACGGCTGTTCATTGCCATTCACCACTTGGTGGTGGACGGGGTGTCGTGGCGGGTGCTGCTGGACGATCTGCAAACGGTTTATCGTCAACTGGACGCAGAGCAGTCAGTAAAACTGCCAGCGAAAACCAGTGCCTTCAGGGACTGGGCCGCACGGTTGCAGGCTTATGCCGGCAGCGAATCCTTGCGGGAAGAATTGAGCTGGTGGCAGGCGCAACTGGCCGGCCCAAGCGCTGAATTGCCGTGTGATCGGCCTCGGGGCGGGCAGCAGAATCGTCACGCACAAACCGTCAGCGTGCGCCTCGACAGCGAGCGCACCCGGCAACTGTTGCAACAGGCGCCGGCGGCCTATCGCACCCAAGTCAACGATTTACTGCTGACTGCGTTGGCCCGTGTGTTGTGCCGCTGGAGCGGTCATGGGTCGGCGTTGATTCAACTCGAAGGCCACGGCCGCGAAACCCTGTTCGACGAGATTGACCTGACCCGCACCGTCGGCTGGTTCACCAGTGCTTATCCACTGCGCCTCACTCCGGTGAGTGAGCAGGGTGCGTCGATCAAGGTAATCAAGGAGCAACTGCGCGCGGTGCCGCATAAAGGCCTGGGGTATGGCGTGCTGTGTTACCTGGCCGATGGCCTGTGTCGGCAGACCATGGCCGCGCTGCCGGTGGCGCCGATCACCTTCAACTACCTCGGCCAGTTCGACCAGAGCTTCGGCAGCGATGCGCTGTTCCGTCCGCTCGATGAGCCGGTGGGTGCGGCCCATGATTCGCATGCGCCGCTGCCCAACGAACTGAGCATCGACAGTCAGGTGTACGGTGGTGAACTGGTGTTGCGCTGGACCTTCAGCGCCGAGCGCCACGACCGGCAAACCATCGCCGACCTGGCGCAGGCGTATCTGGATGAATTGCACAGCCTGATCCAGCACTGCCTGAGCGACAACGCGGGCGGCCTGACACCGTCGGACTTCCCGTTGGCCGGACTGACTCAGCCGCAACTCGACGCACTGCCAGTTCCGGCGGCGATGATCGAAGACGTTTACCCGCTGACCCCGATGCAGGAAGGCATGTTGCTGCACACCTTGCTCGAACCGGGCACCGGCCTCTACTACATGCAGGACCGCTACCGCATCAACAGCGAGCTCGACCCGGTGCGTTTCGCCCAGGCCTGGCAAGCGGTGATCGCCCGTCACGAAGCCTTGCGCGCCTCGTTCTGCTGGAACGTCGGCGAAGACATGCTGCAAGTGATCCATAAGCCGGGCAGCACGCCGATCGAGTATCTGGACTGGAGCGCGGTTGCCGAAACCGAGCAAGAACCGAAGCTGCAGGCGCTGCTGAAAAGCGAGCGCGAGGCCGGGTTCGATCTGCTCAACCAGGCACCGTTCCATCTGCGTTTGATCCGCGTCGGCGCGGCGCGCTACTGGTTCATGATGAGCAACCACCACATCCTCATCGATGCCTGGTGCCGTTCGCTGCTGATGAACGACTTCTTCGAAATCTACACCGCCCTCGGCGAAGGCCGGCAAGCGCAACTGGCCGTGCCGCCGCGTTATCGCGATTACATCGGCTGGCTGCAACGCCAGAGTCTGGCCGAGGCGCGGCAGTGGTGGCGGCAGAACCTGCAAGGTTTCGAGCGCACCACGCCGATTCCGAGCGACCGGCCGTTCCTGCGTGAACATGCCGGCGACAGCGGCGGCATGATCGTCGGCGACCGTTACACAAGGCTTGATCCCCGGGATGGCGCACAATTGCGCGAACTGGCCCAGGCCCATCAGTTGACCGTCAACACCTTCGCCCAGGCGGCGTGGGCGCTGGTGCTGCGTCGCTTGAGCGGCGATCGCGACGTGTTGTTCGGCGTCACGGTGGCCGGGCGTCCGGTGGAGATGCCAGAGATGCAGCGCACCGTCGGGCTGTTCATCAACAGCATCGCCCTGCGGGTGAAAATGCCCGAGGACGATCAGCGCTGCAGCGTTCGTCAGTGGCTCAGCGGTTTGCTCGACAGCAACATGCAACTGCGCGAATACGAGTACCTGCCGTTGGTGAGCATCCAGGAAAACAGCGAGTTGCCGAAAGGCCAGCCGCTGTTCGACAGCCTGTTCGTGTTCGAAAACGCCCCGGTGGAAGTCTCGGTGCTGGACCGTGCGCAAAGCCTCAATGCCACTTCGGATTCGGGCCGCACCCACACTAACTTCCCGTTGACGGCGGTCTGCTATCCGGGGGATGACCTGGGTTTGCACCTGTCCTACGACCAGCGCTATTTCGACGAATCCACCGTCGAGCGCATGCTCGGTGAGTTCAAGCGCCTGTTGCTGGCGCTGGTCGAGGGCTTCCACGGTGACATGGCCGATTTGCCGCTGCTGGGCGTCGAGGAGCAGGACTTCCTGATCCATGGCTGCAACCAGAGCGAACACGACTATCCGCTGGAGCAGAGCTATGTCTCATTGTTCGAAGCGCAGGTTGCCCGGCATCCACAGCGGATTGCCGCCAGTTATCTCGATCAGCAACACAGCTATGTTGAGTTGAACCAGCGCAGCAACCGTCTCGGCCATGCCTTGATCGCTGCAGGCGTCGGCCTCGATCAACCGGTGGCGCTGCTCGCCGAGCGTAATCTCGATCTGCTGGGCATGATTATCGGCAGCTTCAAGGCCGGTGCCGGTTACCTGCCGCTGGACCCGGGCCTGCCGAGTCAACGTCTAAGCCGCATCATCGACCTGAGCCGCACGCCGTTGCTGGTCTGCACCCAGGCGTGCCGTGAACAAGCCGTCGCGCTGCTGGAGGAATTCGGATGTGCCAACCGGCCTCGATTGCTGGTCTGGGAAGACGTGCAGGCGAGCGACGTTTCGGTGGCCAATCCGGGTGTCTACAGTGGCCCGGACAACCTCGCCTACGTGATCTACACCTCGGGCTCCACCGGCCTGCCGAAGGGCGTGATGGTCGAGCAGCGCGGCATGCTCAATAACCAGTTGAGCAAGGTACCGTACCTGAAGCTGAGCGACGCCGATGTGATCGCCCAGACCGCTTCGCAAAGCTTCGATATTTCGGTCTGGCAGTTCCTCGCGGCGCTGTTGTTCGGTGCTCGGGTGGACATCGTGCCGAACAGCATCGCCCATGATCCCCAAGGCTTGATGGCCCATGTCCAGAACCAGGGCATTAGCGTGCTGGAAAGCGTGCCGTCGCTGATTCAGGGCATGCTCGCCCAGGACTGCATGAGCCTCGATGGCCTGCGCTGGATGTTGCCGACCGGTGAAGCGATGCCGCCGGAACTGGCGCATCAATGGTTGCTGCGTTACCCGCAGATGGGGCTGGTGAACGCTTATGGCCCGGCGGAATGCTCGGACGATGTGGCGTTCTTCCGCATCGACCTGGCTTCGACCCGTGGCAGCTATTTGCCGATCGGTACGCCGACCGACAACAACCGTTTGTACCTGCTCGATGGCGCGCTGGAGCTGGTGCCGTTGGGGGCGGTGGGTGAGTTGTGCGTGGCCGGCACCGGGGTGGGGCGCGGTTATGTGAGCGATCCGTTGCGCACCGCGCAGGTGTTTGTGCCGAACCCGTTCGGTGCGCCAGGGGATCGGCTGTATCGCACCGGTGACCTGGCCCGTCGGCGCAGTGATGGCGTGCTGGAATACGTCGGGCGTATCGATCATCAAGTGAAGATTCGCGGGTACCGCATCGAACTGGGTGAAATCGAGGCGCGTCTGCATGAACAGCCGGAAGTCCGCGACGCGGCGGTCGGGGTGCAGGAGGGCGTCAACGGCAAGCATCTGGTCGGCTATCTGGTGGCAGCGGATTCGGCGCTCAATCCGAACGAACGACTGGAGCGGATCAAGCAGCGCCTGCGTGCCGAGTTGCCGGAATACATGGTGCCGCTGCACTGGTTGTGGCTCGACAAGCTGCCGCTCAACGCCAACGGCAAACTCGATCGCAAGGCCTTGCCGGCACTGGAGATCGGCCAGTTGCAGAGCCAGGACTATCAGGCGCCGGGCAATGAGCTGGAGCAGACCTTGGCGGATATCTGGGCCGAAGTGTTGAAGGTCGAGAAGGTTGGCGTGCGTGACAACTTCTTCGAGCTGGGTGGGCATTCGCTGTTGGCCACGCAAATTGCCTCGCGGGTACAAAAAGCCCTGCAACGCAACGTGCCGCTGCGGGCGATGTTCGAGTGCAGCACGGTGGCGGAATTGGCCGAGTACATCGATGGGTTGGCGGCAAGCGACATTACCGAGGAGAAGGTGGATCGGTTGAATGACCTGATGGCGGAGCTGGAGGGCCTTTAACCCGGGTTGACTGCCGAGCCCACGCGGCTCAGGCTTCCCGTGGTTTTTTAATGGATCCTATCTTCACCAGGGAGACAGTCGATGCCCTTCGTAACGGTTGATGGACAAGCGCTTCACTACATAGATCAAGGCACGGGCCCGGCGGTATTGCTGGCCGGGAGCTACCTGTGGGACCAAGCCATGTGGGCACCGCAGATTGCGGCGCTGTCGCAGTACTATCGGGTCATTGCCCTGGACCTCTGGGGCCATGGCGAGTCCGGGCGGATGCCCGAGGGCATGACGTCGCTGGATGACGTGGCGCGTCAGGCACTGGCATTGCTCGATCATCTGGACATCGATCGCGTCACGCTGGTCGGTCTTTCGGTCGGTGGCATGTGGGGCGTTCGCCTGGCACTGTCAGCGCCGCAGCGGCTCAACGGGTTGGTGCTGATGGACACCTACGTTGGTGTCGAACCGGAACCGACTCGTCAGTATTACTTCTCGCTGTTCAAACAGATCGAAGACAGCGGTGAGATCTCGCCGCAACTGCTCGACATTATTGTGCCGATCTTCTTCCGGACGGGCATCGATCCTCAGTCGGCGCTGTATCAGGATTTCCGCGCAAAACTGGCTGCGTTGCCAGTCAACCGGCTGCGTGAAAGCATTGTGCCGATGGGACGGATCACGTTTAGTCGTGATGATTTGTTGCCGCGCCTGGCTCAGCTGAACCCTGAAACCACACTGTTGATGTGTGGCGACCAGGACAAACCGCGGCCGCCGTCGGAAACCAGAGAAATGGCTGAGTTGATCGATTGCCCGTATGTGCTGGTGCCGGAGGCGGGGCATATCTCCAATCTGGAGAACCCCGAGTTTGTCACTGAGGCGCTGCTGAAGTTTCTGGCCGACAGAAATCCGTGTAGCGCTTGATTAAAAAGATCGCAGCCTTCGGTTTTGCCCACAGGCGCGTAGGGCGAAGGCTGCGATTTTTTGATCTTTATTTGGGCCCGAGAATCTTCAGCAACTTGTCCGGCGACGGCGCGCCTTGCTGTTGTTGCAACTGGCCCTTTTCATCCATGTAGAAAATCGCCGGGGTGGCGGCCAGTTCCAGGTCTTCCATCAACTTCATGTTCGCCGCCAGTTTCGCCTGAACCGCCGGTGGTACGTCCTTCAAGGCCTTGAGCGAGCTGCCCTTGCCGGATTTCTCGTGTTCTTCCAGGGCTTTCTGCGGGTCCTTGGCGGCCAGCAGCGCGGCGGATTTGCCGGGGCTGTCTTCGCGAATGATACCGACCATGATGTGCCGCAGCTGCACCTTGCCGGCCTGGACCCACGGCCGTGCCTGTTCCCAGAACATGTTGCAGTACGGGCAGTTCGGGTCGCTGAACAGGTAGACGACCCGTGGTGCGTCCTTATTGCCGTCACCGATCCAGCTGCTTGCTTCCATCTTGCCCCAGACTTCCTTGGCCATCGGCGCGTAGACCAGTTTCTGCAACGGTGCGCTGCTCAGGTCATTGCCGTCGGCGTCGTACAGATTGCCGAGCAGCACATGTTTGCCGTCCGGGGTCAGGTACAGCGTCATGCCGCGGTTCTGGTACTGCGCCGCGTAACCGCGCAGGCCGTCGGGCGCGTCGAAGGTACCGACGATTTTGGCGCCCTTGGCTTCGATCTTCTTGATCGCTTCAGGCAGTTCTTCGGCCTGTACCGACGGCAGGTGCAGCAGGGCAGCACCCAGGGTCAGTGTCAGCAGGTGGCGGAGGCGGAGCATGGCAATTTCCTTGAAGGCGTGGCCGAGGTGGCCGGGTTCGGGGTGTCGAAGTGTTCCAGGGCGCGGGCCAGGCTGGCTTCCGACAACTCACCCAGGTGACTGCCCAACAGATACCCGTTGGGGCTATAGAACA
The DNA here is from genome assembly GCF_003253625.1 of Pseudomonas sp. URMO17WK12:I6. Taxonomy (NCBI): domain Bacteria; kingdom Pseudomonadati; phylum Pseudomonadota; class Gammaproteobacteria; order Pseudomonadales; family Pseudomonadaceae; genus Pseudomonas; species Pseudomonas sp. URMO17WK12:I6. Next base: position 22,921 of record NZ_QKYZ01000018.1, on the reverse strand, counting down.
GCGTAGTCGGCAATGCCATGGAACCCACGGCATGGCTCAATCGACCGCTGCCATCGAACAGCACGTTGGTCAGGCTCAGGCCCTGGGTTTCGAGGAAAGTGGCGACGCTCTGCATGCTTTCGCTCTGGTTGACGAACAGGAAGGTCAGGTCCGGGCGCTGTTGCTGGGCGTTCTCCAGCACCGGCATTTCCCGGCGGCACGGCGGGCACCAGGTGGCCCAGAGGTTGATGACCAACGGGCCACCCTGGTAATCGCTGAGTTGGATGGTCTGGCCGGCGGCATTGCGCAGGGTGATCTGCGGCAGGCGCGTGCCTTGTTCGTAAATACTCAGGGAGAAACTCGCCAGCAGCCAGAACACCAGACCGCTGGCCACGCCAAAGCCCAATGGCCGACGCAGGCCCGGTTGACGCCAGCCGCGGTACAACGCCGCCAGCAAGAGCACGACCACCCCCGGCCAGGCGAGAAAACCACCGTCGCGCAGGTCGATGATCTGCCACGGATCGTTGCGATACTGTGCCCAGTAGGCAATCACGAAGCCGACCCGGGCCGCCAGCATGCCCAGCAGGAACAGGCTGAACAGCACCGATTCCGGGTTCTCGCCGCCACGCTTGGCCACCCGCCAGCCGACAAACGTCGCCAGCGCCAGGGCACTGATCAGCAGCAAATGGTTAAGCGCGATGGCAAAGGTGCCGAGGGTAAAGGTCAGCATTAACGAGCGTCTCGGGTGGTGGTCCAGCGTTGCAGGAAAGTGCCGGCATCGACCTCGCCGGTGATGCGCTGGCTGCGACGCTCTTCGCCGTCGGTGCCGATCCACAACAGGCTCGGCGGCCCCGGCACTTTATAACGGCCGAGCAGTTCGCGGCTGGCGGCATTGTCGGCGGTGACGTCCAGCCGTAGCAAGCGCACATCGCTCAGCGCATCCAGTACCTGGGGTTTGCCGAAGACCTGTTTTTCCATGACTTTGCACGACACACACCAGTCGGCGTAATAGTCCAGCAGCACCCATTGGCCCTGGGCCTTGGCAGCGTCGAGCTCGCGTTGCAGGGACGCGGGCTCCTTGATCGTAGTGAATGCATCGTGAGCGCTTGGCGAGACAGCGCCGGTACGACCGGCGCTGTACACCTGCAACGGCTGATACGGATCGTCACTGCCGCCCGCCGCACCGACCACCAGCAGGCTGCCCCATAAACCCAAGAGCAGCGAACTGGCGCCGAACAGGTGGGCAACGCGGCCAAACCCCTGGGACTGCTGCCAGGCGCTGTAGGCGGCGATCAGCAGCAAACCGCCACACATACCGAGCCACAGCGATTCATCCAGCACCGGGCGCAGCATCAGCAAAGCCGTGGCGAGAAACAGGAAACCGAACACACCCTTGAGCAGGTTCATCCAGGCGCCAGGTTTAGGCAGGAAGCGATTGCCGACGGTCACCAGCAGCAACAGCGGCACACCGATGCCGATGCCCAGGGCGAACAGAATCAACCCGCCGTGCAGCGCATTGCCGCTCTGGGCGATATAGAGCAGGGCGCCGGCCAATGGGGCAGTCATGCACGGTCCCACCAACAGACCGGACAAGGCCCCCAGCACACCGGCGCCCATCAGGTTGCCACCGCGCTGGCTGCGTGAAACATGTTCCAGCCGATCCCGCACGGCCACCGGCAATTGCAGTTCAAAAAAACCGAACATCGGCAAGGCCAGCAGCACGAACACCGCCGCAAAGCTGCCCAACAGCCATGGATTCTGCAACAGCGCTTGAAGGTTCGCGCCAAGCGACGCCGCCAGAACACCCATCGCCGCATACACCAGCGCCATGCTGATCACATAACTGCCGGCGAGGGCAAAACCGCGTTTGGGCGTGGCACCACTGCCAACGATCAACCCCGCCAGAATCGGCAGCATCGGCAACGAGCAAGGGGTGAAGGCCAGCAACAGGCCCAGACCAAAGAACACCAACAAGCTCCAGCCCAGCGCACGTTGTTGCAGGCCGCTGGCCAAGGCTTGGTCCGGCGCTTCGCTGGCCGCAGATGCAGTAGCCTTGCCGCCCAGGTCCACGATCTGGGTTTGCGGCGGATAACACAAACCCGCATCGGCACACCCCTGGAAACCCACCTTGATCTGACCGGTGGCTCCCGCCGGAATCTTCAGCTCCAGGCCTTGGCGATAAACCTCTTGTTCGCCGAAGAACTCATCGCTGTGTGCTTCGCCGTCAGGTAATACCGGGTGCTGTTGCGCAGACAAACCCTCGAAATTCAGGCGTTTCTGATAAAGGTAATAACCGTCGGTAATCTGCCAATAGAGCTGTGTTTCACCTGATTCGAGGCGTTCGGAGGTAAAGGCAAAGGCCTTTTCCACTGGCAAGAATTCAGGTTTGGTGTCGAACGGATTTATCCCTGCCTGGGCCACACCCGAGATCAAGAGAACAAAAAATAGAAACAGTCGACGCATGGGTAAGCCTTATCCCTGTGCAAGTTGACTGCACAATGGGTGGCGGCGATTAACCGATGATTAACCGCCGCCGGTACCGCCCGCTTGCCCCGTCAGAAGGCAGTCTTCAGTTGCGCAACAGGCCTGGCCAGGATTGACTGTCGACCGCAAGCGGACCGGAAACCAGGCGATTTTCCGGAATGTTGTAAGTCAGAAACTGATTGTCAGTCAGAAAGATATAGTAATAACTGTCGGCGAAAGTCCGATCGTTTTGCACCGCTGTAATGATCCGGTCTTTATAGGGAGCAAGACCGGGCCAGGTAGCTTCTGTAATGGGCTCTGTCCTCAGTGACTGGACCGGGGTCACAACAGGAGGAGGGAGGTCGTCGTCAAGTTTGCCACCGATATAGCCGCGGTCCCGGTTGGGATCCTCGTCCAAATCCAGATAGAGGGAGTTCCCGTCATTCATGATGAATCGAAAGAGTGAGGGGCGACTTACTTGCCACCATGTCCCTGCAACGATTCGATCAAAGTGAGGCAACAGCAGCTTCCATTTAGTGTCTTCAACCTTGCGGGTCTGCATTGCCGCATCGGTATCCTGATTGTAGGCGCAGACCATCGGCGTAGTGCGCTCGTAATAGAAAAGCCAAAGGATATCGAGGTCAGAAGAGTCCATGGGACGATCAAGCGTTATGCCCGTGGTCGTAAATCCAAACCGTAGGTTTTTCATGTGGTTTTCCAACGTCCCCCAGTTTCCTTTAATCGGCCAGGGGTATCCATCAGAGACCTTGTTATCGGGAATATCAAAGCGGGAATAAGTATCGGTGTCTTTGAAGATGAAGTAGATCTTGTCTTTTCCTGAACGCCAATCGACGGTCACGATGTTTTTAAGTGTCGGCATGATCTGATTCCTTTCAGATAATTAAGTATGGTTCGGGTCTTAAATGACTTTCTTCCAGGTAATAATTGGCCTGGAGTGGAGCCGTGCTAGGGTAGCGTGATGTTTTAGGCTGTGGTCATGTTTTCAGGATGGAATATGTTTCGGTTTGAAACGACATGTGCGCAGGCGTCCGGCCATGCATTAACAGCAAACTTCACTTTCAATTTCGTCGATTTGCGATCGCGACGCCTGCGAGGGAGGCGCTGCTTCTCGTCAGCGGCGGGCCTTGCCATAATTGCGGCTTAATCCTCAGCTGCTTCACTCGCTTTTTTGTCCTGGGGGCTCCCATGCATGTACTGGTTTGCGAAGACGATGAGCTGATCGCCAGCGGTATTGTTGCCGGCCTGACCGCGCAAGGCCTGACCGTCGAGCACGTCGCCACCGCGTCGGCTGCCCGGGCGATGCTCAAGGTGGCTGAGTTCGATGTCATGGTGCTCGACCTTGGCCTTCCCGATGAGGATGGCCTGAAGCTGTTGCAGCAGTTACGTCACAGTGGCCTGGAGATTCCGGTGTTGATTCTCACGGCGCGGGATTCGGTCACCGATCGCGTCGACGGTTTGCAGGCCGGGGCCGACGATTACTTGCTCAAGCCTTTTGACCTGCGCGAACTGGCAGCGCGCCTGCACACCTTGCTGCGACGAGTGGCGGGGCGCAGCGTCAACCTGATCGAGCACGGTCGTTTGACCTACGATCCGAGCAGCCGCGAAACCATGCTGGGCGGTCAGCCGGTGGACCTTTCCCGTCGCGAGCAATCGCTGTTGCAAGCCTTGCTGCACAACCGTGGTCGCGTACTCTCAACCGAGCAACTGAAAGACAGCGTCTACGGTTTCAACGATGAGCTGGAAAGCAACGCCCTTAACGTCCATATCCATCACCTGCGGCGTAAACTCGGCAATGGCATTGTCGAGACGGTGCGTGGCCTGGGCTATCGCCTGGGGCCGGCCGATGGCGGAGAAGAATCGAAGTGATGAGCCTGCGTTTGCGTCTGAGCCTGACCCTCGGCGCCGCATTTGCGCTGATCTGGGCCCTGGCCGCCGCCTGGATGCTCAGCGATCTGCGCAACCAGATGATGTTTTCCCTCGACCAGCGGCTGGTTGCCTCGGCGCGGATGGTCGCCGGGTTACTGGAGCAACTGCCGGCATTGCCGAGCAAGGGCGAGGGCACCCATTTCAGCGCTGAACAACTGAATATCCCCGGCGGCATGGCCTGTCAGGTCAGCTCGTTGCGCGGCGAGATTCTGGCCCGCAGCCACAGCAACCCCGAGCAAGCGCTGGAAGCCGAGAAAATGGGTTTCCACGATCAGATTATCGACGGCGCGCCATGGCGCAGTTTCACCTTGGCGCGGGGCGATGTGCGCATTACCACCGCCGACCGGCAGATCGAGCGTGAAGCGCTGAACATGTCCATTCTGCTGGCGGCTTCGGTGCCGGTCGGCGTGGCGCTGCTTGGCTGCCTGTGCCTGTTGTGGCTCGGCATCGGTCAGGGGCTGGCACCGCTCAATCGTATGCGCGATGCGTTGATGCGGCGTAGCGCCGATTCTCTGGAGCCATTGCAGATCCAGCCGTTGCCCAGCGAATTGCAACCGCTGCTGGAAACCCAGAATCAGTTGTTCCAGCGCATCGGCAAGACCATCGAGCGTGAACGGCGCCTGACCGGTGATGCGGCGCACGAATTGCGTAGCCCGCTGACTGCGATCAAAACCCACCTGCAAGTGGCGCGCATGACCGACGGTGCCGCACGGGATCAGTCCCTGGCCCGGGCCGAAGAGGGCGCCGACCGCCTGCACCGTACCCTTGAACAATTGCTACTGCTGGCGCGTGTCGAGGGCAGCTTGTCGTTCGATGATGGCGTGCAGTGCAGCGCTGAGCAGGTGGCGAAACTGGCGATTCAGGATGCCGCCAGCGGCGATCGTCAGCGGATCAAGTTTCAGGTGCCGGCCAGATTCTCCGATGCGCCGCTGCAAATGCCCGCAGTGCTGTCGATTGCTGCATTACGCAACTTGCTCGACAACGCCCTGCGCCACACGCCGGGCGATAGGGCGGTGGAGCTGAGCCTGGAAACCAATGGCAATCGCGTGCACTTTCTGGTGCGCGACCACGGTCCGGGAATTGCCGAAGACGACTTGCAACACCTGACCCAACGCTTCTGGCGCAATGGCCAGAGCACCGGTTGCGGCCTCGGTCTGGCGATTGTCCAGGCCATCGTCCAGCGCTGCGGCTGTACCCTGCATTTCGACAGCCGGCCGGATGGCCTGCGGGTTGAATTGACGATGCCGTTGCAACCTGTCTAACAGACACCGCTCCCACAGGGTGTCTATGTTGTCGCACACCAAATGTAACGTCTCTCCGTTGGCCTCCCGGCCCCCACGGCGTTATCGTCCCCGGCAGCTTTGACTCAATGGATTGAGGTAACAGCGCCATGACTGCATCGATACACATCTGCAAGGCAACGTCTGCCGACGCCGGCATCATCAGCCGAATCGTCGAGCGCTCCATTCGCGTCGGCTGCGCGCTCGACCACCGTAACGACCCGCGAACCGTCGCCACCTGGACCCACAACAAAACCATCGAACACGTGCAGCCCTGGCTGAACGACCCGCGGTTGTACCTGAACATCGACCTGTTGCAAGACAAACCGGTCGGCGTCGCCATGGCAGCGATCAGCGGCAAGGTTGCGTTTTGTTACGTGCAACCGGAATGGTTTCGACGCGGCGCCGGACAAGCGTTGGTGCATGATCTGGAGACGTGGTTGATTGCTCAGGGTTTGCCCCTGGCACGTCTCAACAGCACGCGCACCGGCGAAGCGTTTTACCACCGCCTGGGTTACCGGGCTTGCGCTGAAGCTTTCACGGTGGCGGGGCTCCACGCCATTCCCATGCACAAGGCGCTGCCACCACCTTCATAGAAAGCTGATCGAGGGTCTAAATCCTCGAGCCCTTGATGCGTTTCCAGAACAGGAAAACCTGCAAGTGCGCCCCGTGAACGGAATGCGCACCTGCCCGGTGTGCAGTTTTGGTCACTATCAACAGGGGTCGAGAGATGTCAGTCGCTACCAGCCTTATCGAAGATCAGCCGGCCCGGATTGCCCCGACGCCTGCCGAGACGCTTTATCAGTTCAACGAATCGCCGCTGCTGGCCCGTCAGAGCCAACAGGAATCGAACGCCCGCAGCTACCCGCGACGCATACCCCTGGCACTCAAGCGTGCCAAGGGCATTTATGTCGAAGACGTCGAAGGCCGTTGTTTCATCGATTGCCTGGCCGGTGCCGGAACCCTGGCCCTGGGGCACAACCATCCGGTGGTGATCGAAGCGATCCAGCAAGTGCTGAGCGATGAACTGCCGCTGCACACCCTCGACCTGACCACGCCGGTCAAGGACCGGTTTGTCCAGGACCTGTTCGGCCTGCTGCCGCCGGCATTGGCCGCTGAAGCGAAGATTCAGTTCTGTGGCCCCACCGGCACCGATGCCGTGGAAGCCGCGCTGAAGCTGGTGCGTACCGCCACCGGGCGCAGTACCGTCTTGTCGTTCCAGGGCGGTTACCACGGCATGAGTCAGGGTGCACTGAGCCTGATGGGCAGTCTGGGACCGAAAAAGCCGTTGGGTGCCTTGCTCGGCAATGGCGTGCAGTTCATGCCGTATCCCTACGATTACCGTTGCCCGTTCGGTCTCGGTGGTGTGCAGGGAGTGCAGGTCAACCTGAATTACCTGGAGAACCTGCTGAACGATCCAGAGGCTGGCGTGCAACTGCCGGCTGCGGTGATCGTCGAAGTGGTGCAGGGCGAGGGCGGGGTGATTCCGGCCGATCTCGACTGGCTGCGCGGTTTGCGGCGCATCACCGAGCAGGCCGGCGTGGCGCTGATCGTCGATGAGATTCAGAGCGGCTTTGCCCGCACCGGCAAGATGTTCGCCTTCGAGCACGCCGGAATCATTCCGGACGTGGTGGTGATGTCCAAGGCCATCGGCGGCAGCCTGCCGCTGGCGGTGGTGGTCTATCGCGAATGGCTCGACACCTGGCTGCCGGGCGCCCATGCCGGAACCTTCCGCGGTAATCAGATGGCCATGGCCGCAGGCTCTGCGGTGATGCGCTACCTGACCGAGCACAAGGTTTGCGAGCACGCCGCCACCATGGGCGAGCGCTTGAGCGAACACCTGCACATCCTGCAGCGGGACTTCCCGCAGCTGGGCGACATTCGCGGACGTGGCTTGATGCTGGGTGTCGAATTGGTCGACCCGGCTGGTGCGCCGGACGCTCAAGGCCATCCACCGGTATTCGGTCGTCTGGCGTCGTTGGTGCAGCGCGAATGTCTCAAGCGTGGGTTAATCCTCGAGCTGGGCGGGCGTCATGGCGGTGTCGTGCGTTTCCTGCCGCCGTTGGTGATCACCGCTGCCGAAATCGATCGGGTGGCCGACATTTTCGGCAGGGCCATGGCCGCAGCCGTCGCCAGCCTCTAAATTTTTCAGCGCCTTTAACGTTCCTTCTACATAACGGCTGCGCGCGGTGTGCAGCCCACCCTATAGCGATGGAGAGACAGCATGACGTCAGTATTCGACCGCGAGGACATCCTCTTTCAGGTCGTGGTCAACCACGAAGAGCAATACTCGATCTGGCCCGACTACAAAGCCGTGCCACAAGGCTGGCGCACCGTGGGCAAGAGCGGCCTGAAAAAGGAATGCCTGGCCTACATCGAAGAGGTCTGGACTGACATGCGTCCACTGAGCCTGCGCCAGAAAATGGAAGAGCAGGCGGCCGTGGCTCACTGAGTCGCCGCGCAAAAAGAAACCCGCTGAACCGGTGACGGTCAGCGGGTTTTTCACGTTTGAAATCTCTGTTGTCTGCGCGGCTGCCATCGCGGGTTTAACTGACGTTATGCCCCGCTCAACCCCTTGATCACTTGATCCACATTCCCTTCCAGCTCGGCCACCGGATCTGCCGCATCGACACTCAACACCACCAACCGACTGCCTGCCTGCGAGATCGCCGCTTTCACCGCCTCCGACGGCTGTCGATGATGCAACACCACCGCCACGTCATGGTCCTTGAGCGTCGCACTCAACTGCTTGAGCGCTTCAGGCGTCCACTCGGCATCCGGCCGTGCATCGAGGCCGATCAGCTCCAGGTTGAGGCCGCCGATCAGGTAGCCGAAATGATCGCTCAGGCTCATCACGCTCAGGTTATCGGCACTGGCCAGCCGCGCTTCGCTGTCGGCACTGAGCTTGAGCAAGCGCTGCTTGAGCGCTGCCAGATTGGCCTCGATGGTCGGTTTGGCCGCCGGCGCCAGGCGCACCAGGTCCGCCGCCATCACGTCTGCCATGCGCCCCATGTTGTTGCTGGAAAGCCACGGCTGGCTGTTCAACCCGTCGACCTTGCTGCCGGGCTGCACGGCGATGCCGGGAAGGGCGCCATCCACCGGGCGGGCGGCGTCGACTTCGACGATACGAATATTGCTGCGCCGGGATATCGGGTACAGCGGATCATCCGCCCACAGGGAACGCAGACCAATCACGGCATCGGCGTCGGTCGCCAGCTTGGCCAGCGCCGGAGCGCCACGACCGGTGAAATAGGCGGTCTGTCGGCTGCCGGGCAGATTCTCTGGAGCGGCCCGTTCCAGTTTGATTTCGGTGCCTTTGAGCAACACTTCGCCCAGACCATAGGTGATCGGCAAGGACGCCAGCACGTGCAGCGGTTTGGCGCTGTCCGCCGCAAAGCCAGTATTGGCCAGACCGCACAGGGGCAATGTGAAGGTCAATGCCAGGGTCAGTTGACGCAGAGAAAAACACATTTATCCGAGGTTCCCTTTCAGGCTGGGGAGGATGCCGCGAGCGATCGCGGCCAGGGCGAAGGCGATACCGGCCACCAGAATGATCGCGGCACCGGACGGGATGGGCAGGTCAAAGACAATCGGCGCGAGAATTCCGCACAAGGTGCTCACCGTGGCAATCAGCACCGAACACCAGAAAAAACCCTTCAACGACTGGCTGAGCAACCGCGCGGCCGCCGCTGGAATCACCAGCAGGGCGCCGACCAGAATCGCGCCGATGACTTTCACCGCTGCCACCGTGATCAGCGTCACCAGGATCACGAACAGGTAGTCCAGGGTTTTCACCGCCACACCGCGTACCGCCGCCAGTTGCGGGTTGAAACTGGCAAGCATGATGCGGTTGTACAGCGGTAGGGCCAGTGCCATGACCAGCGAGCCGACGATGGCCAACACCAGCAGGTCGTTGCCGTTGACCGTCAGTACCGAGCCGAACAGCACGTTTTCCAGTATGTGCACATTGATCTTGCCCGCCAGGATCAACAGCAGGCTTGCGCCCAGTGCCAACGACACCGACAGAAACACGCCGATCAATGTATCCGGCGCCAGACCTGTGCGGTTGCGCAGGTAGTTCAGCAAAATCCCGAACAGCAGGCAGTAACCGAACAGGCTGCCATAAGGCCCGGTGTAAGGTTCACCGAGCAGAATGCCGATGGCCACGCCAGTCAACGCCGCGTGACCCACCGCTTCGGAAAAAAACGCGAAGCGCTTGACCACCACCAGCGTGCCCAAACCGCCCAGCACCGGGCCGATCAGCAATCCAGCGAGCAGGGCGTTGACCACAAATCCATAGGCCAGCGCTTCCGGCAGGTAACCCGACGAGGCCCAACCCTGGACCATCAAACGAAAGGCTTCATAACTCATCAGGCAGCGCTCCGGGGATGGGTCGAGAACAGGGTCAGCAGTCGCTCCGGGGTCAGCGCCTGTTTCGGCGTGGCATCGAACAACACCCGGCGATTGAGCCCGGTGACCCGGTCCGCCAGACGCCCGACCGCTTCCAGATCATGCTCGATCCACAGCACGGTGATGCCGCTCTGGCGCCAATCGCCCAGCAGCCGTTCGAACACTTGGATACCGGCCTCATCGAGCGCCGACATCGGTTCATCGAGCACCAGCAACTGTGGCGTCGGAATCAGCCCTTGGGCCAGCAAAACCCGCTGGCGCTCGCCGCCGGACAGCGCGCCCATGCGCCGTTTGCGTTTGTCCTGCATGCCGACCCGTTCCAGCGCCTCGCCAATGGCCGTTGCGTAATGCTTGCTCAAACCGAGGAACGCCGGACGTCGCTGACACATGGCCGCCATGAAGTCGTCGACGGTCATCGGCAAACCGCGATCAAACTCCAGCGCTTGCGGCACGTAGCCGATAGTCCCCGGTTCGTCGGGCCATTGCAGGCTCAAGCGACCCCGATGCTGCATCTGCCCGAGCAGAGTCTTGATCAGCGAACTCTTGCCGCCACCGTTGGGGCCGACCAGGGCATGCACGCTGCCGGGCCGGACCTGAAAAGTTACGTTGTCGAGGATGGTCGTGCGCCCCAGCGTCAGGCTGACTTCGGCGAAGTCGAGGGTCGGGCCGGCGCTTTGTACGGTCAGGGTTTCTTGAGCGGTCATGCGCCAGACTCCTGAATCGCCCGAACCACGGTGTTGAGGTTGCCGGTCATTTCCTTTTCGTACTTGTCGGCGGTGTATTCGCCATAGGAAATGTGCGACAGCGGATACAGCTTCACCCCGGACTCACGCTGGATGGTCTCGACGTAGGTGGAGGGGAAATCCATCTCCGAGAAGATCACTTTCACGTCCAGCTCCCGCAGTTGATCGATGGTCTTTTTCAGTTGGCTGGGGCTGGGTTCGATGCCGTGGGCCGGCTCGACCACGGCAGTGACTTCCAGGCCGAACTCGCGCAGCAGATAGTCGTAGGCGGCATGGACCGTGGCCACGCGCAGCTCGGCGTTCGGCGCCTGGGTCAGTTTGGCCAGGGCATCGGCGCGCATCTGCCGCAGGCGCTTACCGTAGGCGCGGGCATTCTGGGTGTAGGTTTTAGCGTTGGCCGGGTCGAGCTTGCCCAACTCGCGGGCAATGTTGTTGACCTGGGCAATCGAAGCGCTGATCGACAAGAACGTGTGCGGGTTGACCACTTTACCGGCACCGCGAGCGGCGACACCGGTGGCGGCCAGCAGCGGCACGTTTTCGTTGGCTTCGATCACTTTGATATTCGGGGTTTCGCTGGCGGCGATCATGCGGTCGGCGAAGTCGTCATGGCCCACACCGTTGAGCACGATCACGTCGAGCCCGCTGATGCGTTTGATGTCCTCGGCGCGGGGCTCATAGGCGTGCGGGTTGAAACCGGCCGGAATCAACGGCACCACTTCGGCCTTGTCGCCGACGATATTGGCCACGTAGCTGTAATAAGGGTGCAGGGTGATGCCGATTCGCAGGCGCTTGGCTTCGTCGGCACTGGCCAGAGGCGTCAGCAAACAGGCAAGCAGGCCGACCAGCAGCAGGCGCAAAAAACGACGTTGAGATGAACTAGGCATGGGAAAGCGGTCTTCTCTCGGGTGAGGGCGAGGGTTCAGTGCCGATGCTGGCGGGTGACCCCGGCATCGAATTGCGCGACGATCTGCTGCCAGCCAGCGCTTTCCAGCGCGGCGTCAGTCAGATCAGCCGGGGGCGCGAGGGCTTTGGAGCGGTTGAGCCAGACGTCTGGCGCATCGTCGTCAGCAGTCAAACGCATCAGGAATGAGCCGGCCACGGTGGGTGCCTGGCTCTGGCCGAAATACGCCTTGGCGTCCAGCAGTTGCCAGGCATGACCGCCTCGGCTGACAGAACTGGCGTCTTGGGCAAACGGCGCGAAACCTTCATCGGCGAGGGTGGCGGGTGTGGGCAGTGCTTGTTGTTCCTCGCGCAACAGGTGGATTTCATCCAGCGTGACCCGCAGGTCTGCGTAAATACCTTGCTCGGATGCGCTCAGGTCGCGGCGGGCATCCAGTTGATGGCTGCCGACGCTGCTCACTTCCCGGGACTCGCCGCGCCAGGCGACTACCGAGCCGGCCACCGCCAGGATCATCAGGCACAACAGCAACACATAGAGGGTTTCATGGCCGGCTCCGGCCGGGCGCACCACTTGGGTGGTTGGCGTGCTCATGCTCAGGGCGCCTCGATGTCGGCTTGGTCGATCTCGACCACGTGGCCGGGACCGGCGTCGAACAGCACGTAGAATTCAGCGCCGGGCTTCTTGAACGTCAGGGTCGAATCGGTGCCGAGCTTGCCTGGCACCAGAATGGTTTCATCGTAGCCGATCACATCCAGAGTCACGCCCGGCGCGCCGCTGCCGTCGGAGAAACCACCGGTGCAACGGATCTGTTCGGCGTCGATGGCCTTGCACTCGCACATCGGGTTGTGGGCCAGGGCGCTGGTGCTGAAGACGGTGCAGAGCACCAGTAAAACGGGGCGAAAAACGCTGGTCATGGTTTGCCTCCTTGTCTGTTCAGCCATGCGACGGTGGCCGGGGACGCCTGGCTCAGGGGGATGGAGGCTTGATGCATGGCGCCGTCCCAGCCTTCCATGGTGATCCACAGCTCAGCATCGTTTTTGGTCTTTTCGGGTACCGGCAGCGCGGCGCCCATGTGGTAGGGCGTGCCGAAGAAAATCACCCCGGCGGCGCGCAGGCTGCGCGGTTTGCCAATGCGCAGGTAAGTCGCCTTGACCTGATCGCGACAACTGTCGCAGAGCGCAGCATTGAAGGACTTCAAGTAGCCGGCCGGGCCATCGGATACCGGGGCTGCGTTGCGCAATTCAGCCAGGCGCAGGCTCCAGGGGCCGACCTGAATTTCACCGACTTCACGCTCACCCAGGCCGGTGTCTCCGCGAAACAGCGCTGCGTCGGCGAAGTATTTGGGCATGAACCCCAGCGGCACCAGCAACAGCAGCACATTGATGTGGAAGCGCCATGTGTGCCAGAAGCGGCTTAGCGGCGAGCGCGGTTTTTCTGCTGCGACCTGGCTCATCGGCTGCCCTCCGGGGCTTCGCGGCACATGGCCGGGGCCGGCTGGCCGGTCAGCGCAGCCCGTGGATGCTTGTTGTTGCGCTTGAGGGCATTGGCCGTGGCCAGAGCGGTGCGTTTGGTCCAGATCAACAGGCCGCTGAGGACCATCATGCTCAGGATCAGGCCGAAGAAGAACCAGATCAGCTTGATCCAGATACCGCCGAAGTCGCCGGTGTGCAGCGGACGCATGGATTCGGTCACCAGCTCCAGACCCGAACGATCCGACAGCAGGCGCGTGGTGGAAATGTCACCGGTGTAAGGGTTGACCTCGGCGCTCTGGTAGATCAACGGGTACCAACTGCGCCCGCTCACCAAAAGATGGCTATAGGCATTGGCGGGGAGGCTGACAGAGCTGTCTTCCAGGCCAGGAATGCGTTCCTTGGCCTCGCGGATCGCGCTTTCCAGGCTGATCATCGGCGCCGGTGCGCCATCGACGGTGAGCGGCACGCTCTCACGCGGGACGACGGGGGCGACCGGCGCGGTGGAAATCGAAATATGGTTATCGGACAGGATCGCTTCAATCATGAACCAGGTGCTGGTGACGGAAATCACCGCAATGAACCAGATCGACCAGATGCCGCTGAGCCGGTGAAAGTCGCCCCAGAAAATCCGCGCGCCATGACGAATGCGCAGGGTCGGTCGCAAGAAGCCTTTCCAGAACCGTTTGTAGACCACGAGCCCCGTCACCAGTGAAGCCAGCATCGGCAAGCCGAGGAACGACACCAGATACCAGCCCCAGCTGTAGCCGTTGGTGAATGGCACCAGCCACCAGCCATGCAGCGCGCGAGTGAAGGCCTGGAAGTTGAAGGGTGGAGCGGTGCCCTGAATCGCCCCGCTGTAGGGGTTCACATAGACCGTCACCGAGCGTCCGTCCGGGTAGCTGACCTTCACATCCAGGGCAAAATGCGACTCGTCGGGACGGTTGATACTTTCGACCAGCGTTTGGGGGTCGGCCTTTTTGATGGCGGCGATGATCTGGTCATAGCTGAGCAGCGGCGCGTCGTCCGAAGGCGGGCTGGCGCGCATTTGCGGGTTGGCCAGCCAGACGATTTCCTGACTGACCACCGCCAATGTGCCGGTCACACAGACGATCAATACAAAGAACCAGATGGGCAGGGCCAGCCAGCTATGGACCAGAAACCAGAGTTTTGAGCGGGATTTCTTCGACATGATTAAAGGTCTTGTTTCGATGAGAGGACTTCTGCTGCGGGCTTCCCAGCGTTGAGGTCCATGAAAGGCCCGGTCGTGGCTTTTGCCTACGCGACCGGCTGCATCTAAATAAGACGTATGAGCATCGGAAATCCCGAAAGGGGATATGAAAGTAAATGTTTCGTGTTTCTGCGCTGTGTGGGAACAGCCAATATTGATGTTGAATGTGATGCCCCCATCGCGAGCCTGCTCGCGATGGGGGCTGATCACATACCGAAGCTATCAACCCTGCTTGAACATCTCCTTCGCCCGCTGTTCGATCTGTTCCTGCGTCAGATCCTCCTTGCGCGTGGCCAGAAACCACACATGCCCATAGGGATCCTTCAAGGTCCCCGTGCGGTCGCCATAAAACTGATCCTTGACCTCGGACACCGCCGTGGCACCGGCATCGATGGCCTGTTTATAGGACTTGTCCACATCGTTCACATACAAATGCAGGCCCACGGACGGCGATTTGTCCGGGTTGCTCAAAGGCCCCTGGTCACAGGGTGTGCCCAGCATGATCGGGCTATCGCCGATACGCAGTTCGGCGTGCCCGATGCCGCCGTCGGGCATGGCCAGGCGCATGACTTCGGTGGCGCCAAAGGCTTTCTTGTAGAAGTCGATGGCTTCGGCAGCTTTCTGAATGCCCAGATAAGGGGTGATGCTGTGATAACCCTCTGGAATAGGTTTGACGCTCATGACGGTTCTCCCTTTATTGTTGTGGAGTTAAGGTGTTCCTTCGCCGTTTTCCGGTCGGATAACTATAGGTCAACCCCTTCGCCACAACTGAGTGCCCGACGAGTAGCCGCAGTCACGACAACGCGCCGCACTGCAATTTTGGTGCATCAGCGGTAAGAACCTGGATCGACAGGTTCTCTGTGGCGCGACGCTTGTTCACTGCCAGTTCACCAATTCCCGATACCCACTATCGAGAGCATTGATTTCTGCCCGTCGGGGCGCGTCGGTAGCCTGTGTTCATTGCCCCGAACCCAGCTATCCGGACTTTCGAAATGAAAACTCTACTCACCACTTTTCTGTTGCTCGCCGTTTCCGTCCTCGCCGGATGTGCCAGTCATGTTTCACCGGAACTACGCCCCTACACCGCTGAAGAAACCCGGGAACTGGCGCTGGAAGCCTTGAACCGTCGGGGCTTGTCCTTCGAGGAGTACCACGCGAAGAAAGCCGAATTGCTCGGCCAGCCGACCAAATCGATCAGTTTTGACAAGCAAGGCGAGATGAACGCCGAGCGCACAGTACAGATGCACGGTCGCCAAAGCTGAGCGACAACTGTACTGCTCTAACTTTCACGCAACTGTCCATGGGTTTCCCTCAAGGCGTGCGATAGGGTCAACACCTGACTGACTCTGATGGACTGCCCCCCATGCTCTCGCTCGACCTGCTGCTGGGCTTTGCCCTGTTCGCCCTTGTCACCTCGATCACCCCCGGCCCGAACAACACCATGTTGCTGGCATCGGGCGTGAATTTCGGCTTTAGCCGCACCATCCCTCACATGCTGGGCATTACCTGCGGCTTCTTCGTGTTGGTGGTGGCCGTTGGTTTCGGCCTGGGCACCGTGTTTCAAACCTATCCACTGCTTTACACCGTGCTGCGTTATGTCGGCGCGGCGTATTTGCTGTACCTGGCCTGGAAGATTGCGCATTCCGGGCCGGTCGCCGAGGGTGAGCAGGGCGAGGGCAAGCCGATCAATTATTTGGGCGCGGCGGCGTTTCAATGGGTCAACCCCAAGGCCTGGATCATGGCCATCGGTGCCATCAGCACCTACACGCCGATGCAGGGCTATTTCACCAATGTGATTGTGATTGCCGCGGTCTTCGCTCTGATCAACCTGCCGAGCGTCGGTGTGTGGGCCGGTTGTGGCACGCTGTTGCGCAATGTGCTGCGCGATCGCCGCTGGCTACGCCTGTTCAACTGGGGCATGGCCTTGTTGCTGGTGGCTTCCATGTATCCGTTGTTGCTTGAAAGTTTTAGCTGACGCATTGCTTCAACCGGTTGCCCGATGCCTGTTAAGCTCGACTTCAGGAGCGTTCCTACGCACTTTTAAATGAAGTTGTTCTTCTTTAATGGCCTCCGATCGGGTATTGCTATCGTTCTGCAAATTCGGCGCCGCTCATAAGGCGGCGCTTTGATATTTCCAGTGACGAGCTTCCTGATCCCGGAACACGCTCTGCGAGTCTTCTATGAATAAACGTCCGTTGTATTTCGACTACGCCGCCACCACGCCGGTGGATGAGCGGGTCATCAAGGTGATGGTCGAGTGTCTGGGTTTCACGGGTAACTTCGGCAATCCAGCGTCCAGCTCCCACGCCTTCGGTCAACAGGCCCGGCAATCGGTCGAGCACGCACGGCGCCAGGTCGCCGAACTGGTGGGCGCCCAGGCCGAGCAGATCGTCTGGACCTCCGGAGCCACCGAATCCAACAACCTGGCACTCAAGGGCGTTACCCAGGCCCGCGGTGTGTCCGGCGGCCATATCATCACCAGCCAGATTGAACACAAGGCAATTCTCGACACCGCCAAACAATTGCAGGATGCCGGCGTAGCCGTGACGTATCTGGTGCCCGATGCCGAAGGCCTGATAACTCCGCAAGCAGTCAGCGAGGCGATGCGCGAAGACACCTTTTTGGTGTCGCTGATGCTGGTCAATAACGAACTGGGCACCGTCAACGACATCCCGGCCATCGGCCAGGTGGTGCGTGATCGCGATGCGTTGTTCCACGTTGACGCGGCTCAGGGCGCGGGCAAAGTAGCGATCGACCTGGCCCGGTGGCCGGTGGATCTGATGTCGTTCTCGGCGCATAAGGTCTACGGCCCCAAAGGCATCGGTGCGCTGTACGTCGGGCCTCGTGCGCAACAGCGCCTGCAGGCGCAGATCCACGGTGGCGGCCATGAGGGCGGGTTGCGTTCCGGTACTCTGGCGACGCACCAGATCGCAGCCATGGGCGCCGCTTTCGCACTGGCGGCCGCTTTGTTCGATGAAGAAAAAGCCACCATCGTGCGCCTGCGTGAACGCTTGCTCGATCAGCTGCTGAGCATTTCCGGTATTCGCGTCAATGGCAGTCCGACCCAACGCATTCCCCATACCCTGAGCCTGACCTTCAACGAAGGTGAGTTCAACTCCGCGGCGTTGAGCACTTCGATCGCGTTTTCCGCGACGTCGGCCTGCAACTCCGCCAGTAATGCGCCATCTCATGTGCTGCTGGCGCTGGGGCATGACGCGCGCTCGGCCAGTCGCACCATTCGCCTGAGCCTGGGGCGTTTCACCACCGAGCAAGATATCGACCAGGCTGCGCACCTGATCAAAACGGCCACCGCCAGTGCTCCGGCATTCTGGGCGACAGGTCCTTAAGCGCCGACTCTGATCGGCACCCAACAATAATGATGAAGTGGTTAGCAGGAGACACGATGAGTACGCAGCCTTCGATCAATGGATTGGTACCCCGGCGCCTGGCGCAAACCCGCGAGCTGATGAGCCGGGAGGGCATTCATGCTCTGTTGGTGCCGTCGGCCGACCCGCACCTGTCGGAATACCTGCCGGGCTATTGGCAGGGGCGGCAGTGGCTGTCGGGTTTCCATGGCTCGGTCGGCACGCTGATCGTCACACCGGATTTCGCCGGCGTCTGGGCCGACAGCCGCTATTGGGAACAAGCGAGCAAGGAACTCAAGGGCAGCGGTATCGAGCTGGTCAAGCTGCAACCGGGTCAACCCGGCCCGCTTGATTGGCTGGCCGAGCAAACGCCTGAAGGCGGTGTCGTTGCAGTCGATGGCGCGGTGATGGCCGTGGCGTCGGCGCGTACCCTGAGCAGCAAACTCCAAGAACGCGGCGCACGTCTGCGCACTGACATCGATTTGCTGAGCGAAGTCTGGAGTGATCGCCCGAGCTTGCCGAACGAGCCGATTTATCAGCACTTACCGCCTCAGGCGACCGTCAGCCGTGGCGAAAAACTCGCCCAGCTGCGTGACGTGTTGAAAGAGCGCGGTGCCGACTGGCATTTCATCGCCACCCTCGATGACATCGCCTGGCTGTTCAACTTGCGCGGCGGCGATGTGTCGTTCAACCCGGTGTTTGTGTCCTTCGCGCTCATTAGCCAGCAACAGGCCACCTTGTTCGTCGCCCTGAGTAAAGTCAGCGCCGAGCTGCGTGCCATCCTTGAACAGGACGGCGTGACCCTGCGCGATTACAGCGAAGTGGTCGCCGCCTTGCGCGCCATACCAAGCGGCGCGAGCCTGCAAGTCGATCCGGCGCGGGTCACGGCAGGTCTGCTGGATAACTTGAACAGTGATGTGAAACTGGTCGAAGGCTTGAACCCGACCACCCTGGCCAAGTCACAAAAAAGCCTGGCCGATGCCGAGCACATCCGTCGGGCCATGGAGCAGGATGGCGCGGCGCTGTGCGAATTCTTCGCCTGGCTGGAGGCGGCATGGGGGCGTGAGCGCATCACCGAACTGACCATCGACGAACACCTGACCGCGGCCCGCACCCGGCGTCCGGATTATGTGTCACTGAGCTTCAACACCATTGCTGCGTTTAACGCCAACGGTGCGATGCCGCATTACCACGCCACCGAAGAAGAGCACGCGGTCATCGAGGGTGACGGCCTGTTGCTGATCGACTCCGGCGGCCAATACTTGGGCGGCACTACCGACATTACGCGGATGGTGCCGGTGGGGACGCCGACTGACGAGCAGAAGCGCGATTGCACCCGCGTACTCAAAGGCGTGATTGCACTCTCCCGCGCGCAGTTCCCGCGGGGCATTCTGTCGCCGTTGCTGGACGCCATTGCCCGCGCACCGATCTGGGCCGAAAGTGTCGACTACGGTCATGGCACCGGTCACGGCGTCGGCTACTTCCTCAACGTTCACGAAGGCCCGCAAGTGATCGCCTATCAGGCGGCAGCCGCGCCGCAAACTGCAATGCAGCCAGGGATGATCACTTCCATCGAACCGGGCACCTACCGTCCGGGCCGCTGGGGCGTGCGGATCGAGAACCTGGTGTTGAACCGCGAGGCGGGCAAGAGCGAGTTCGGTGAATTCCTGAAGTTCGAAACCCTGACCCTGTGCCCGATCGACACCCGTTGCCTGGAACCGTCGCTGCTGACCGAAGACGAAAAGCAGTGGTTCAACGGCTACCATGCCGAAGTGCGCGAGCGCCTGAGCCCGTTGCTCGATGGCGCGGCCCTTGAGTGGTTGAACACCCGGACCGCGGCTATTTGATCGGCTTGAGTTCAGGCGCTGGAAACAGCGCCTGGCTCATGCCTGGCTATTGTGCCCGCAGGGCTTCAAGGACGAAGTCCAGCCGATCCTGGCCAAAGAACAGCTGATTCCCGACAAACATGCTCGGTGCGCCGAATACACCGCGTTGTACTGCTTCCTCGGTGTTTTTCTTGAGGGCGGCTTTGACGTTCTCATCTGCGGCTAGCGACAGCACCTCGTTCGGGTCGAAACCGTTTTGCGTCAGCACGGCGGCAACGGTCGCGGGATCATCGAGGCTGCACCCTTCCACCCACAGGGCGTGAAACAGGCAATCGATAAACGCCTGAAAGCGTTCGGGATGACGTAATTGCATACCCGTGACCGCGCGCATCAACATCAGGGTATTGATGGGAAAGTGCGGGTTGAACTTCAGTGGTACACCGTAACGCTTGGCATAGCGGTCCAGGTCCTGAAACATGTAGCGACCCTTGGCCGGAATGGTCACCGGGGAGGCGTTGCCGGTGGCTTTGAAGACGCCGCCCAGCAGCATCGGTTTGTAGATCAGCTGACTATCGGTCTGCGCGCAGATTTTCGG
Source organism: Pseudomonas sp. URMO17WK12:I6 (assembly GCF_003253625.1). Taxonomy (NCBI): domain Bacteria; kingdom Pseudomonadati; phylum Pseudomonadota; class Gammaproteobacteria; order Pseudomonadales; family Pseudomonadaceae; genus Pseudomonas; species Pseudomonas sp. URMO17WK12:I6. The sequence goes on along the minus strand of NZ_QKYZ01000018.1, from coordinate 2,712 downwards.
CAGTTGGGTGTAGGCCAGGTAGGTGGCGGGGCTGCCGAGGTCGAAAAAGAACTCCACGGTTTTACTCATGTCGATGTGCTCTTCTTTTTGTCGTAGGGGAAGGCTTACCAGCGTTCGCTCCAGGGGCGCAGATCCAGCTCGAACGTCCAGGCGTCCCGTGGCTGGCTGTGTAAGTACCAATAGTTTTCGGCGATGTGCTCGGGATTGAGGATGCCGTCCTGATCCTTGGTCGCGTATTTTTCCGGAAATCTGTCGCGGATAAAGTCGGTGTCGATGGCACCATCGACCACCACATGGGCGACGTGGATGTTCATCGGCCCCAGTTCGCGGGCCATGCTTTGGGCCAGGGCGCGAATCCCGTGCTTGGCGCCGGCGAAGGCAGCAAAACCTGCGGCACCGCGCAAACCGGCGGTGGCCCCGGTGAACAGGATCGTGCCCCGTTGGCGGGTGACCATGCGTTTGGCCACTTCGCGAGCATTGAGAAACCCTGAGAAACAGGCCATTTCCCAGATCTTGAAATACTTGCGGGCGGTTTCTTCGAGAATACTGCAGGGCACATTGGCGCCGATATTGAAGACGAACGCTTCGATGGGGCCGATCGCGGTTTCGATCTGCTCGACGAGCGCAATCACGTCCTCTTCTTTGCGCGCATCGCAGGCAAAACCATGAGCCTCGCCGCCGCTGATCGTGATGGCATCTACCAGTGGCTGAAGTTTGTCAGCGCTGCGACGTGTGACGCAGGCGACGTAGCCTTCCCGGGCAAAACGCTTGGCGATGGCGCCGCCGGTGGCATCGCCTGCGCCGACGACCAATACGATTTTCTTGCTATTGATAGCGGTGGTCATGGATGTCGCCCTTTGCTGAACGGTCAGTGACTGACGAACGTTAGCAGCATCCCGGGCGAGGCGCCTATCGGGCTACGCAAGCCCAATAGGGTTGGAGGATTACTTGCAGATGACGATCATGCTGCGGCTGGTATAGCCGGCCGGGTTAAGGCCAAACGGATAATCTCCGGGCTCTTCGACCGCATCCCCAGACTTGGCAATCACCTTGTAACCCTTGGGCGCGCACGAGTTGGCAGCGCTGGTGTAGCACTGGTCCCAGGAGGACGACAGCCCGGAACAGTTGATATGCAGCCCTTTCTTGCCGTGTTTGATCTGGGTTTTCGAGGTCGCCGCGCAGCCCGCAACTGCAAGCACGGCGATCAGTATCAAAATTCGTTTCATTGCTGTCCTTATTGAGGCCCCGGATCTTTGTGCCCGGGTCTGCCTGCATTCGCTTTTGCTTGAAGCGTTCTGATATCCCTATCTGAAAAAATCCATGTCTGACACTGAGTTACGTGGCCTAAACATGGCCTAAATGAGCGGTAAATACTAGACCCTCGTCAAATCTCGTATCAATCCGCCGCTACTGCGGGCTTGGCGGTGCTCCCCATGGTCATGGTTGCGCCGACGGACGCCAGAATGATGCACAGGATTGCCATCCACTGAGACAGGGAAAGGTATTCATGGAGGAACAACAGGCCGGACAGTGCACCGAACACGGGCTCGATACTCATCAATGTGCCGAAGGTCCGGGCCGGCAGCCGTGTGAGGGCGACCATCTCCAGGGTGTAGGGCAGGGCAGTGGACAGAATCGCGACCCCGATGGCCACGGGAATCAGCGAGGGTGTCAGCAGCGCAGCACCAGCATGGACGATACCGATGGGGGCTACGAACAGTGCAGCAATCATCACGCCCAATGCGGCGGTCTGCACGCCATTGTCGGCACCGGCCTTCTGGCCGAACAGAATGTACAACGCCCAGCAGACACCGGCGCCAAGGGCATAACCTGCGCCAACCAGATCAATACCTGCACTCGTGGCGCCAGTTGGAATCAACAGCAGTAAACCCACTGCTGCCAGAGCGATCCACAGAAAGTCGATCGCCCGACGTGAGGCATAAATAGCGACCGCTAATGGGCCGGTGAACTCCAGAGCTACCGCGATACCCAGAGGGACAGTGTTCAAGGACATATAGAAGAGGAAGTTCATGCCGCCCAGCGCCATCCCATAGACAATTACCGTGCGCAGGGATTTTGCGGTGAGCTTCGCTCGCCATGGGCGCAATAGCAGCAGCATGATCACGCTGGCGAAGATCAGCCGCAGGGTGGTGGTCCCTTGAGCGCCGATAACCGGGAACATGCTTTTGGCCAGGGAGGCTCCGGACTGGATCGATGCCATGGCTATCAAGAGCAGGCCTACCGAGAACAGGGTCGAGGCAAGGCTGCGGGGGTGGTCATTCATTGCGTGGCATCGTCCGAGGTGAGAAACGAGAGTAGTGTGTAATGTGTTGGGCAATATACTGCGCATTCGTTGCGGTTGCGTCTATATATAAGCAGGGATTTTGAACATCCTGATAGAAAAGCGTAATCAGGGGTTGACGGCAGACTCTGGACGTCTATAATTCGCCCCACTTCCGGCGCAGTCGAAACGGAAAACTCCTTGGTAAACAACGAGTTACGCAGTTTTCGACAGCGGTTACGCTTCAGTTCATCGAAGCCAGAAGGAGTTGGTAGGGCATGATGTTGTCGCCTTATTGACGGTTCGATCTTCTCGGTCGAAAGCGGAGAAAAAGAGGTGTTGACAGCAGCGACTAACGCTGTAGAATTCGCCTCCCGCTAACGAGAGATCGGAAGCGCAAGTGGTTGAAGTTGCAAAGGAAACTTTGAAAA
>NZ_QKYZ01000017.1:0-121659 GCF_003253625.1 Pseudomonas sp. URMO17WK12:I6 | reverse complement strand
TCAACCGCCGAAATCGGCTCCAAGATGATCTTCGAGGATGATGGGCCGAGCATCAGCACCACCGGCACGGAACCGACCCTGACGGTGGACGAAACGGTACTGGCGACCAACGATACCAAGAGCTTTGCCGCCAACTTCACGTCGGCGTTTGGCGCTGACGGTGCGGGCACGCTGACCTATGCCCTGGGCGTGGTCGCGGGTGGCTCCGGGCTGACCGACACGGCCACCGGTGAGGCAGTCAACCTGTCGCTCAACGGCACCGTGGTCGAAGGCCGCACCGCCACCAGCAACCTGCTGGTGTTCACCGTCAGCGTCGCCGCCAATGGCGACGTCACCCTCGACCAGATCCGCGCCGTGGTGCATCCCGACGCGACCAATCCCGATGATTCGAAGACCCTGACCTCGGACAGCCTGGTGACACTGACGGCGACCAAGACCGATGGGGACGGCGACAGCGTCCATGCCACCCTCAATATCGGGCAGAACCTGGTGTTCAAGGATGACGCCCCCAGCATCAGCACCACCGGCACCGAGCCAACGCTGACAGTCGACGAAACGGTGCTGGCGACCAACGCCACCCAGAACTTTGCCGCTAACTTCACCTCGGCGTATGGCGCTGATGGAGCCGGCACCCTGACTTATGCGCTGGGCGTGGTGGTGGGAGCCTCAGGGCTGGTGGACACAGCCACGGGCGAGGCGGTGAACCTGTCGCTCAATGGCGGCGTGGTGGAAGGCCACACGGCCACCACCAACCTGCTGGTGTTCACCGTCAGTGTCGCCGCCAACGGTGACGTCACCCTGGACCAGATCCGGGCCGTGGTGCATCCCGATACCACCAATCCCGATGATTCGAAAACGCTGACCGCGGACAATCTGGTGACCCTGACGGCAACCAAAACCGACAAGGACGGCGACAGCGCCCAGGCCACCCTCAACATCGGCCAGAACCTGGTGTTCAAGGACGACGGGCCGAGCATCAGCACCACCGGCACCGAGCCGACACTGACGGTCGATGAGACGGTGCTGGCGACCAACGATACCAAGAGCTTTGCCGCCAACTTCACCTCGGCGTTTGGCGCTGACGGTGCGGGTACGCTGACCTATGCCCTGGGCGTGGTGGCGGGAGGCTCCGGGCTGACCGACACCGCCACCGGCCAAGCGGTGAATTTGTCGGTTAACGGCGGCGTAGTGGAAGGCCGCACGGCGACGAGCAACGATCTGGTATTCACGGTCAGCGTCGCCGCCAACGGTGACGTCACCCTCGACCAACTCCGGGCCGTGGTGCATTCCGACGCAAGCAATCCGGATGATTCGAAAACGCTGACTTCGGACAGCCTGGTGACGCTCACAGCGACCAAGACCGATAAGGACGGCGACAGCGCCCAGGCCACCCTCAACATCGGCCAGAACCTGGTGTTCAAGGACGACGGGCCAAGTATCAGCACCACCGGTACAGAACCGACGCTGACAGTGGACGAAACGGTACTGGCGACCAACGATACCAAGAGCTTTGCCGCCAACTTCACCTCGGCGTTTGGCGCCGACGGTGCCGGCACCCTGACCTATGCGCTGGGCGTGGTCGCGGGCGGCTCCGGGCTGACGGATACGGCCACGGGCCAGGCAGTCAACCTGTCGCTCAACGGCGGCGTGGTGGAAGGCCACACGGCGATTAGCAACGACCTGGTGTTCACGGTCAGTGTCGCCGCTAATGGCGACGTCACCCTCGACCAGATCCGCGCTGTGGTGCATTCCGTCACGACCAATCCCGATGACTCGACGAGCCTGACCTCGGACGATCTGGTGACCCTGACGGCGACCAAGACCGACAAGGACGGCGACATCGCCCAGGCCACCCTCAACATCGGCCAGAACCTGGTGTTCAAGGATGACGGGCCAAGCATCAGCACCACCGGCACCGAGCCAACGCTGACGGTCGACGAAACGGTGCTGGCGACCAACGATACCAAGAGCTTTGCCGCCAACTTCACCTCATCGTTTGGCGCCGATGGCGCCGGCACGCTGACCTATGCCCTGGGCGTGGTCGCGGGAGGCTCAGGGCTGACCGATACGGCCACCGGTGAAGCGGTGAACCTGTCGCTCAACGGCGCAGTGGTCGAAGGTCGCACGGCCACCAGCAACCTGCTGGTGTTCACGGTCAGCGTCGCCGCCAATGGCGACGTCACCCTCGACCAGATCCGCGCCGTGGTGCATCCCGACGCGACCAATCCGGATGATTCGAAGACCCTGACTGCGGACACTTTGGTCACGCTGACAGCAACCAAGACCGATGGTGATGGCGACAGCGCCCAGGCAACGCTCAACATCGGCCAGAACCTGGTATTCAAGGATGACGCCCCCAGCATCAGCACCACCGGCACCGAGCCAATCCTGACGGTCGACGAAACGGTACTGGCGACCAACGATACCAAGAGCTTCGCGGCTAACTTCACCTCGGCGTTTGGCGCTGACGGTGCCGGTACCCTGACCTATGCGCTGGGCGTGGTCGCGGGCGGTTCCGGGCTGGTGGACACGGCCACGGGCCAGGCGGTCAACTTGTCGCTCAACGGTGGCGTGGTCGAAGGCCACACGGCGATTAGCAACGATCTGGTATTCACGGTCAGCGTGGCCGCCAACGGCGACGTCACCCTCGACCAACTCCGGGCCGTGGTGCATCCCGTCACGACCAATCCCGATGATTCGAAGACCCTGACCGCGGACAACCTGGTAACCCTGACGGCGACCAAGACCGATAAGGACGGCGACAGCGCCCAGGCGAGCCTGAACATCGGACAAAACCTGGTGTTCAAGGACGACGGACCGAGCATCAGCACCACCGGCACGGAGCCGACACTGACGGTCGACGAGACGGTGCTGGCGACCAACGATACCAAGAGCTTCGCGGCTAACTTCACCTCCGCGTTTGGCGCCGATGGCGCCGGCACGCTGACCTATGCGCTGGGCGTGGTGGTGGGGGCCTCCGGGCTGACCGACACGGCCAGCGGCCAGGCGGTGAACCTGTCGCTCAACGGCGGCGTGGTCGAAGGCCGCACGGCCACCAGCAACTTGCTGGTGTTCACGGCCAGCGTCGCCGCCAATGGCGACGTCACCCTCGACCAGCTCCGTGCCGTGGTGCATCCCAACGCCAGCAATCCCGATGATTCGACGACGCTGTCGGCGGACAACCTGGTGACGCTGATAGCGACCAAGACCGATGGGGACGGCGACAGCGCCCAGGCGACCCTGAACATAGGGCAGAACCTGGTGTTCAAGGACGACGGCCCTACACTTGCCTTCGGCAACCTGATCGGGACCGGTAGTATCCTTCCACAAACAGGGTACTGGGATCACTCGAACGGAGCCGACGGGCTGGGTGCAACCGGGCTGGATATTTCGTTGGTGAATAACCAATTCACCCTCGTCCGGCCAGACAACACGACCACCACCGGCACCGGCACGCTCACCGAGCAGTCACCCTCACCGGATGCCAACGGCGCCTACCATTTCGCAGGCACGTTGACCGGCGATTTCGACAACAACGCCTCCACGGCAAATACCAGCGTCGACTACACGCTGACCGCCTACACCAATGGCAGCTACACACTGGACCTGGTGCAAGGCTTCAGTTCGACGATCGTGCTCAGCAGTGCCGACGGCTCGCTCAGTGCCGGCGGCCCGGATCCGGTGCGCACCTTGCTGATCCCGGCGCAGAATCCGCCGACGATTCCTTCGCCATCCGAGGAGATTGTGTTCTTTTCCGCCAAGGCAACGGCGTCGCCTTCGGACATCCTTCCCGGTATCGGGGTCGGTAAACCCGACCCCACCGAAGCCCAGCTACAGACCACCCCGCTGCCGTCGTACATCGACCCGGCGGCCATGAACGTCAGCACGTCCGGCATCGGCGTCGGCAATAACCTTCTCCAGGGAGACAGCCTGGCGGCCATCAGCTCCGCCGATGAAAGTTTCGTGATCAATCCGGAAAGCCTGCTGACGGGGATGAAGATTTTCATCGACAACTCCGTGGGGGGGTACAACACGGCGACCGAGGACCTGTACTACCGGATCTACTACGAGAATGGCACGTTTTCGGCCCTCACCGAGGTGAACACTCTGACGCCAGAAGCCGGCGGACAAGTGTCCTTCCTCGTTCAAAAGGAAGGCTCGCTGCTGATTGACGCGGTTCAGCTCACGATGGGCCGAGGCGATGTCAAGATCCCGGTGATCCAGTTCATTCAGCAGACCGAGAACATGGCCAGTGATATCAAGCTGGCGTTCAACGCGACGCTGACGGACAAGGATGGGGACTCGGCGACGAGTGGTTTCAACGCCAACCTGTTCGCCAACGACTTGGGCACCACCTTCGACTTCACGCTGGCTGGCACGGCCGGTGTGCGGGATGCCTTCAACGTCGACTTGTCATTCACCCAGAACAAGTACCAGGTCACCGGCTTCGATGCGAGCGCAGGGCTGCGCGACACGCTGGTGCTCAACGGCGACCAAAGCTCCGTTGTCCAGTCGATCGACAACAGCGGCGCTAACAGCGTCGTGACGATTGCCGAAACGGGCGGACAAATCACGACCATCACCTTGGTCGGGGTCGATCTCCTGAATACCGACATTGTCCATGGCAGCGCCTGAGGAAGCGCACGCGTAAAAGAATGCGAGGGTGGTGAGAAACCACCCTCGCATGCCTTACAGGTCTGATATGAGGCTCACGAACGGCGACACAGTGACGGCTGGGCGCCCCGAAGAAATTCAGCGCAGTTGCACCCAAGTGGACTCGGGCGGTTCTTCGTTGTTGGTGAGCCCGTGCTTCTGTGCGTATATCAGCAAGTCGATCCGGTTAACGAGATTAAGCTTTTGATAAATGTTACTGAGGTGATTGTGCACGGTGTGCTCGCTGATACCCAGGCGCCCGGCGATGCACATGTATTTGGCAGACGGATCCCCCACGATGGCGCGAATCAGTTCCTTTTCACGCAGCGTCAGCCGCGCCTGTTTCGCCTGCTCCGAATTGCATTTCAAAGGTATATGCCCGGTCGCGGCATAGTCGGAAAGCCCACCGACCCAGGCTCTATCCAGCCCGATGTCGCGATGGTGGACCTGGATGATGGCTCGGATGATCGATTCCGTCGGGTCTTCCGCCAGCACGACGCCGCGTGCGCCCGCCTCTATCGCCTGGGCAACAGGGACGGTTTCGTACAGGCTCTTGAGCACCAGGACTTTCATTTCGGCGCTGCGGGCGAGCCCCGCGACGACCGCCAATGGGTTCAGCGCATCCGGAAAGAAACTGAAAAAAATGACATCGGGACGCAACTGATCGGCAAGATCCAGCGCTTTGGTATAGGTGGTGGCCTGCCCGCTCACTTCCATCTGAGGCTTGCGGGCATTGATCAAGTCTTGAAGGCCCATAAGAACAAGAGGACGACAGTCGATCAGCATCACGCTTATTGGTTTTATTTGGGTCGTCATTACCGTCCTGACTCCCTTGAAAAATGAACGATGGCCTCCACCCGTTGGCCTTCCTGGATCAGCAGCTCATTCACCTGTCCTTCACGATTGACGGACAGATACGAGCGCCGACAGGCCTTGACAGTGCCCGCCCGGGTATTAACCCTGGGGGACACTTCCACCCGTTGCACCGGCAGGGATTGCGGACGTTCCCAGAAGCCGGGCAAAAGCCATCGAAACAACAAAAATAGGAATAATCATCAATAGTTTGCGCTTGATGAAGTGCTCCTGCGAACCGCTCAACTGAGTCTAGGCCAGCTCGGCGCGCTGCCAGCCCAGCCATCCGCCAGTCGTCGACTCAGCCTCATGCGGATAGCCCGGCTGATGTTCCCAACGGTGCCATCTCCCCTAGAAAATCAAGGTCTTAGGCTCGCCACCGGCGACCTGCGGCTGAAGTCTGCCCCGATCAAAATCGTCAATTAACCGACGAGTGGCGTGCAGAAAAGCACGACAATAAAACCAGCGTCAATTTATCGGCGAAACCCACCTCGCCGAGCCACCCAAAAGCCGGCCCCAGGCCGTGGGCAGGCACTGAAAAACCAGCCTGGCGTGGAGGGTCTACAACGGCGGTATTGCTGGCAAGTTCAGGGGGATGTGAGTTTTTGGCTGGAGCTGCGGGGGCTCAGCCAGGCATTGACGTTTTCGACACTCTCGACAGGCGGCTTGCCCGCCCAGCGATTGAGCGTGAAGACATTGGTGACGAAGTCGTATTGGGTCTTGAGCAGATCACGACGAGCCCGGAATTCGTTGCGTACACTGGTCAGTACATCGACGGCATTGACCATTCCGTAACTGAGTCCTTTCTCTGCCGCCACTCTGGACAGCTGTGCCGAGGCCAGGGCATGCCGGCTCGCACTGATCTTTTCTGCGCTCGAGTTGGCCGTCAGGTAAGCGGTGGTGATCTCCTTGACCACCTGGCGCTGGACTGCTTCCAGTTGCTGCTCCGCCACAATCTGATCCTGGTAGAGCCCCCGCACCCGCGCCGAGGTTGAACCACCGCTGTATATCGGCACTTGCACGCCAATACCGGCGACATAACTGTCGGTACGCGGCGCCAGGGAGTTGTTGTAGCCCTCGTTGGTCTGTTGCGCGCTCAGAGACAGGCTCACGGTCGGATAGTGTCCGCCCTTGCCGCCGCGCAACGCAGCGCCTGCGGCCTCGACACCACTTTCGTTGGCCTTGAGCGCCGGGTTTTGCGCTATACCCTCGCGAACCCACGTTTCAAGACTCTGCGTCGACACCTGTAGTTGCACGTCATCGCGAATCCGGTTGAGCTTCTCCTTGACTGGCCGGCCGACGATCTCCGCCAATGCCTCGCGAGTGATACTGGCCTGGTTCTGGGCATCCAGTTCCTGCGCCGCCAGCAAATCGACCCGGGCCTTGAGGTCGAGCTGATCGGTAATCATTGCCAGCTGCTTTTCGTACAACGCATTGACCCTGTCCAGGCTCTTTTGCGTGGTTTGACGCTCCGCCTTTACCAACTCCAGTTCATCCTCGGCCGCCAATGCGGCGAAGTAACGCTGGGCGAGATCCACTGTAGCCTCGGCCTGGGCCTCCTGCGCTTCTGATTCGGTTTGCTTGGCCAGGCTTTTGAATCTTTGGTAGTTCTCCCACGCGGCCTTGTTGTAGAGGTACTGACGCAGCACCAGGCTGTAGATTTCGCTGTCGTAACTGCGCTGCACCAGGTCGCTCTCCTGATGAATCCGGTTCTGCCCGGCGTTGAGCGATACCTGTGGTAACAGCGAGCCCAGGGCCTCGCGCTGATGTTCCTCGCCCGCCTTCGCTCGCGCATACGAGGCCAACACTCGCGGGTCTTCCAGCCGGGCCTCGCGGTACAACTGCATGAGATCAGTGGAGTAAGTCGAGGCACTGACCCCGGTCGGCTTTGCTTCAGTGGTTTGCGCCAGAACGGCACCCGCGGCAAACATGAACGCCCCGCCCAGCAGAACTGTCGACGCTCGCATGATCACTCCTCGATCAACGCTTGAGAGATGACATTGCGGGCCGGCTGCAGAAGGTATTGCAACAGCGTGCGTTGCCCCGTGATGATCAACACGTCCGCAGGCATCCCTGGCAGTAATTTGCGATCACCCAAGGCGCGCACGCCGGCTTCGGTGACCCGGACCCGCGCCAGGTAATAGGGAGTCCCGGTCTTTTCGTTGACCAGCCGGTCCGCCGAGACACTGATGACCTCGCCCTGGATCACCGGCGTGGTCGCACTGTTGAACGCGCCGAAACGGATATCGGCACGCTTGCCGATGGCGATGCGATCGATATCGACCGGCGCCACCTGGGCCTCTATGACCAGTTCAGAAACCGAGGGAACGATGTCCAGCAAAGGCGTCGCCGAGCGCACGACGCCGCCAATCGTGTGCACCGTCATGCCGATCACCATGCCCGATTCGGGTGCGCGGATGATGATATGGCTGAGCCGGTCTTCCAGGGCGGAAGCCTTCTCTTGCAGGTCGTAGATTTTGGTCTGGACATCGGCCAATTGTTTGGCGACATCGGCATTGAAGTCTTTATCGACTTGTAGAATCTGCAGCTGTGTTTCATTGATCTGCAGGCGCGTCCTGGTGATGGTCGAACGATGGTCGGCCAATTCGGACTTGACCATTTCAAGCTTGCGCTGCTGCTCAAGCAGGCGTTGTTTGTCGACGAACCCTTGTGACAACATGTCTGTCAATTCAACGATTTCACCGCTGTAGGATTTATTCAGTTGGCTCTTGACCCCGATCATCGCCTCCAGCCCCTTGATCTGTTGATTCAACTGACCAATGCGCTCTTGCAGCACCGATATCTGGCCCAACCGTGACCCCCGTCGTGCGTTGAATACCTGGGTCTCGCCCTGGCGCGCCTCGGCACCTCGCAGACTGTCGGCATCGGTCATGACGTCAAAGCCAATGACTGGCAGATTGTCCCGCTCAGCCTTGAGTCTTGCCTCCATGGCTCTGGCGGCAATGAGCTGGCTTCGGGTCATCTCGTATTCGGATCGCAGCTGGGCATCATCGAGAATAATCAGCGGGTCATCCTGCTTGACGATGTCACCGTCATGGGCCAACACCTCTTTGACGATGCCACCTTCGAGGTGTTGTACCGTTTTCCGATAAGCCTGCACGGTGACCACACCAGGCGCGTAAGCCGCGCCATCGATCGGTGCGACCGCCGCCCAGGTGCCGAACACCCCGAAGGTCATCAATAAAATGCCAAAACCCAGGCGACGGATCTTTCGATCAGAGACCGCCAGGTCGGCGAAGTTATCTGTTTGACGACTGAGCATCGTACTGTTCATCGGCATCACCCTTGCGAGTAGCCACCGAAGCCACGCTTGCGCCTGCTTGCGTGGCGTGCTTTTGTGCCCGCTGCGCGAGTTCGGCCAGCACTTGTTCGCGTGGTCCATAGAGACTGATGGCGCCATCACTCATCACCATCAGCCGGTCAAGTTGGGACACAATGTTGGTTCGGTGGGTAATCACAAAAACGGTTGCACCTGTCAGCTTGAGCTGCTGGATGGCCACCGCCAGGGCACGATCACCGACTTCGTCGAGATTGGAATTGGGCTCGTCGAGGATAATCAGCCGCGGGTTGCCATACAGGGCACGGGCCAGGCCGATGCGTTGGCGCTGCCCTCCCGACAGCATGACGCCATCGCTGCCAATGACGGTGTCATAGCCATCGGGCAACAGCAGAATCATTTCGTGAACCCCGGCGGACTTGGCCGCCAGAACGACTTTCTCGGAGTCGACCTCGGCGAAGCGGGCAATGTTCTCGCTGACGCTGCCTTCGAATAATTCAATGTCCTGGGGCAAGTAGCCTATGTACGGCCCAAGTTCATGTTTGTCCCACGCGCTGATGTCTGCGCCATCAAGCCGGACCACCCCATGCTGCGGCGCCCATACTCCCATCAGTGCCCTGGCCAGGGTGGACTTGCCCGCCGCACTTGGACCGATGATTCCGATAATGCTGCCGGCAGGTACGCTGAAACTCATATTTTTGATGATCGGGGTTTTCGAGCCAGGTGCCGCAACGATCAGATTCTCCACCTGCACATGCCCCTGAGGCGCAGGCAATGACATACGCTCGGGCTGAGCCAGCTGTTTATCGAGGATGTCGTTGAGACGGCGGTACTGCGAGCGGGCCGCAATAAAGCCCTTCCAGCTGCCAATGATCAGATCGATGGGAGCCAATGCGCGCCCTAGCAGCACGGACCCGGCAAACACCATGCCTGGCCCCACCTGGTGATCCACGGTCAGGTACGCCCCCAGCCCCAGGATCAGCGATTGCACCAGGATCCGGAAGGACCTGGAAAGCGTGCTGATGATGCCACCTCTATCACTCGCCCCGGACTGCAGCATCAGGACATGTCTTTGGCGACGCCCCCACCGGTCCATCAGGGTTTCAAGCATGCCCATGGACTCGATGACTTCAGCGTTGCGCAGATTTTTCGTGGTGTGGAGCGTCGCGCTGATATGTTCCTTGTTGGCCTGGGCAAGTGCCGGCCCCGTCAACCTCTCATTGAGAAATGCGAGAAATAACAACAACAACGCACTGCCCACCGCTACCCAGCCATACCAGGGATGGAACATGAACATCACAGCGACATAGATAGGCAACCAGGGCGCATCAAAAAAGGCGAACAATCCATTACCGGAGAGAAACTGTCTCAAGCCCGTCAAGTCGTTGAGTGACTGGGCCGAGGCATCCATGCCGCCACTTTCCAGCGCCCGTTTGAAACTGGCCTTATAGACCTGGCGACTCAGCAACACATCCAGCCGGGTACTGACCCGAACCATGATGCGTGAACGCACCCATTCCAGGGAACCGAGTGTGACCACCAACCCGGTCATGATCAGCGTCAGCATCGCCAGGGTCGTCAGACTTCCGCTGGTGACCACTCGTCCATACACCTGAAGCATATAGAAGGTAGGAACGAGCATCAGCGCGTTGATGAAAAAGCTGAAAAAGCCAACAGAAACAAAGCTGTCTCTACAGGCTTTCAACGCTATTTTCAGACTGTTTTCAGGTGTGTTTCGCATGGAAACCCCTGCTCGGAAAGTCATACCTTGAGGAGCTTAGATCATGCCGAACGACTGTGTGTAGCAATCGACAGACCGTCAAAGGCACACGAGTTTTATCCCTGCAATTGCCCCGGTTCAGCTCTTTCCCCAACAAGGCCCCGCACTTGTCCTATCCTTCCATCCACCCCATTACTCTGGACATCAAAATGCCCGCCCCCGAATCCACCCTCCTCCAGAGCTGGCACCACAACGCCAAGCCCTGGATCGAGGCTATCCGCACCGGCACCATCGAAAGCCGCCTCAAGGTCACCGACCAGGCAATCCTGCTGGCGATACTGGGCCGCCAACCCGAGCGCGTGCTCGACCTGGGCTGCGGCGAGGGCTGGCTGTTGCGTGCGCTGGCTGAGCGGGCCATCGAGGCGGTCGGTGTGGATGGCGATGCGACACTGGTCGAAGCAGCACGGGCGGCGGGCTCTTCGCGGGTGCATTTGGCGAGCTATGACGAGTTGGTAGAGGCCAAGGTGGACATCGGCAGTGACTACGACCTGATCTGCGCCAACTTCGCCCTGCTGCACCAGGACATCATCCCCTTGCTCGCCGCCATGAACGCCCTGCTCGCCCCCGGCGGCGCGCTGGTGATCCAGACGCTGCATCCGTGGACTGCGGCGGCGGGCAACTATCAGGACGGTTGGCGGGAAGAGACCTTCGCCGGGTTCAAGGGGCAGTGGCAACCCATGCCGTGGTACTCGCGCACCTTGTCCAGTTGGCTCAACGCCCTGGACATGGCCGGTTTTCGGCTGGCCGCCCTGCAGGAGCCGCAGCACCCGCAAAGTCCGGTGCCGCAGTCGTTGTTGTTGGTGGCTGAGCGATAACGCTTTTACGCATGTCAACCTGGTCTGAGATCGGTGCTGTAATTCTGCCCGGACTCTCCTCGTTCATGGGCAGCCAGAGAAAATAGTGGCGAACAGTTAGCACATGCCAAGCATGCCCTCAGCCTTCGACAGCGGACACGAGCGGTAACCAGACGCAGACTTCGAATCCATCCTGTCGACCTGTTGCCGGCGACACCAGCATCATTCGCGCGTTGACCCCCTGCACAATGGTTTTGGCAATCGCCAACCCCAACCCTGACCCGCTGGCTTCACTGTGACCGCGCACAAAACGCTCGGTCAGGTGCTGCAACACGGGCTCCGGCACCACCGGGCCACCGTTGACCACCCGTAGCAACGCCTGGTCGGTCAGACTGACTTCGATCGGTTGATCCATCGCACCGTACTTCAGCGCATTCTCGATCAGGTTGCGCAACAGAATACCGAAAGCGTCTGGATCAATGACCGAGTACACGCAGGCCTGGGTTGGCAGCTGCAGCTCGATGTGGCGAGCGCTGCTATGGTTCCACTCATCAACCACATGGACCAGCAACGGAACGAGATCCTGGGGCGTTTCGGACAGCAGCCCACCGCCTTCGGCCTTGGCCAGTTGCATGAGCTTTTCCGAGAGCCGCGCCAACTCGCGCAACGAGTTTTCGATCTTTGCCGCGCGCACTCGCAACGGGCCTTCGGGCGCTTCGTGACGCAGCCGCTGGACCTGCGCCAGGGTAGCGGCCAGTGGCGTGCGCAGTTCATGAGCGCTATTGGCGGTAAAACTACGCTCGGCCTCCAGGGCCTTGCGCAAACGCTCCAGCAGATGGTTGACCGCGTCAGCCAGCGGATCGATTTCGGCCGGCAGGCGCGACGTTTTGATCGGCGACAGATCACCCACCCCACGGGCCTCCACCGCTCGACGATAGGCCAATACGCTGCGCAGGCTGATGCGCACGAATAACCAGGTGCCCAACAGGCTGATGGGAATCAGCGCCAATAGCGGCATCAGCAAGGCAAACAAGGCTTCCCGCGCAGCCTCACGGCGATGGCCAAGGGGCTCGGCGATTTCAATGAACAGCGTTTCCCGCAACGCACTGGCGCCATACAGACGGTATTTTTCAGTGGTGGAGAAACCTTCGGTCGGTTGTTTGTTGAAGATATTCGGGTTGGCGTCGTGGGATTGCATCAGGATCTTGCCCCTCGCATCGCGCACCAGATAGGTCAGGTATTCCTTGTGCATTGTGAGGGGGGCCACGTGGTGTGTCTCATCGGGCTTTTCCCGATTGCTGATTTCCAGTACGACCAGGGGCAGCATGCGTTGCGCCGTCTCTTCCAGCGCGCTGTCGAATGCCTCATTCAACTCATGTTGCACCACCAGCCAGGCGCCGACGGTCGCCCCCAGCCAAAGCAAGGTCATGCCCAGGGTCAAGCCCACGCCGAGACGTTTTTGCAGGCTGGACGACTTCATGCGGACGTCAACCGGTAGCCCATGCCGCGCACGGTTTCAATCAGGTCGCGCCCGAGTTTCTTACGCAACCGGCTGATATAGACCTCGATTGTGTTGCTCTCGATTTCGGCACCGAAAGCGTACAACCGTTCTTCGAGCTGCGCCTTGGACAGCAGTGCGCTGGGGCGCTGGACAAATGCCTCGAACAGCGCCCACTCCCGCGCCGTGAGGTCCACAGTCGCACCGGCCCGCTGCACCGTACGGGCACTCATATCGATCTGCAATTCGCCGAGTTTGATCTGCGGGTTGGGGTTGCCACTATAACGGCGAGCCACAGCAGCCACACGGGCCGAAAGTTCAAACAGGTCGAACGGTTTGACCAGATAATCATCGGCCCCGGCATTGAGGCCGGCGATACGATCGGATATCTGATCCTGGGCAGTCAGGATGATCACCGGCGTTGCATCCCCTGCGGAACGCTGCTGACGCAAAAAATCCAGCCCGCGACCGTCCGGCAACATCAGGTCAAGCAGGATCAGGTCGTAAGGGGTAGTGCGCACACTGTTGCGCGCATGCTCCAGGCGCTGCACCCAATCGACGGCGTGGCCGTCATCGGCGATCTGTTCGCGCACCGCCTCCCCCAACCCCGGTGCGTCCTCGACCAATAAAACCCGCATCTGGCACCTCCTTGATGGTTATCGTGCAGCACCTTAATCGTCTTACCTGACGTAAATCTGAAGACTCAGGTGAGTTCCTCTGTCGATGATTTTTACTGCGCTTCAGGTTGCTGTCAGCAAGCAAGTCCAGGATCTGGACCCAACGATCAAAAGGACACTCCCATGAAAAAAATTATCGCTGCATCCTGCCTCGCCGGCGCCGTTGCCCTGCCAGGACTGGTCCAGGCCCGTGAAGTGACCTTGACCACTCAGCTCAAGGACTACAGCGGCAATGATGCGTATCTGGCGATCTACGTCACCGACGCCACTGGCCAATACCAGAAAACCCTCTGGGTGGCCGGCAAGAAGGCCAAGTATTACAGACATCTGGCCGACTGGGCCCGTGGAAGCGGGATGAACCCGAGCGAGTTTGACGGAGTCAGCGGCGCCAGCGTCGGCAGTGGGCGCACCCTCAAAGTCAGTGTCGAACTGGCAGACACCCTGATCGATGCCGGCTATCAAATCCGCATCGACAGCGCCGTCGAGGACAAACGTGATGCCCGCGCCGATGTCAGCGTGCCCCTGACGTCCAAGGGCGCAGGCAAGCCGGCGACCGGCAGCACCTACGTCGAGTCCTTTACTTACGATCTGTAGCACTGGCCATTCTGGAGGCTGAACATGCTTCGCCAGTTCCATTCCCTGCCCGGCCTGATCGCCGCCCTGCTGGTCATGCTGTTGGCCATCAGCGGCGCGATGCTGTCTGTCGACCCCGCCCTGGAACGCCTGCACAGCACGTCCACCGCTGCCGGGCAAGTCAACGTCAGTCAACTGGCCGGGCGCGTAGCCAGCCATTTCCAGGGCGTGGAGCAGATCCAGCGCACAGCGTCCGGGACGGTCATCGTCTACTACAACCAGGACGGTCAGGCCGGGGCCGAAAAGGTCGATCCACTGACCGGTCAAGGCCTCGCACCTTACGAGCCATCCGCCTTCTCGCGCTGGATGAAAGACCTGCACCGCTCGCTGTTCCTTGGCACACCTGGCCACGGGGTGTCTGGAGTCGGCGCACTGTTGATGCTGATGCTGTCGGTGTCTGGTGCGCTGTTGCTGGCCCGGCGGCTGGGCGGCTGGCGCAACCTGTTGCGGCCACTGCGAGGTTCCTTCAGCCAGCGCTGGCATGCTGAAGTCGGACGCCTGGCATTGCTTGGGCTGCTGTTGTCGGCACTGAGCGGGCTCTATATGTGCGCCACGACTTTCGGCTTTATCGCTGATGGCAGTCAGAATGAGCCCACCTTCCCCGCCCACGTCAGCGCCGGCCCGGCCTTGCCGGTGGCGAACCTGAAAGCCTTGCAGGCCACTGACCTGAATGACCTGCGCGAGCTGGTCTACCCGAACCCCAATAACCCGCAAGACATGTTTTCCCTGCGCACGGCCCAGGGCGACGGTTACGTGGACCAGGCCAGCGGCACTTTGCTGTCCTATCAAGCCCACGATTCGATGCGCAACGTCTACGAATTGATTTATCAATTGCACACCGGTGAAGGCCTCTGGTGGCTCGGTCTGCCGCTGGGGCTCTGTGCCCTCTGCGTGCCGTTGATGAGCGTGACCGGTATCCTGCTGTGGTGGCGCCGCCGCAAGGCCGCTCCGAACATCCGTGAAAACTGCACCGCGCAATCTGCCGACAGCGTGATTCTGGTCGGCAGTGAAAACAATAGCACCTGGGGCTTTGCCAACACCTTGCATGACGCTTTGCACCAGGCCGGACACCGAGTACATAGCGCGGCGATGAATCAATACACCAGCGAATACGGCAATGCCCAACGGGTGTTCATCCTCACCGCGACCCACGGCGACGGCGACGCCCCGGCCTCGGCTTCGCAGTTCCTGGCACGGTTGACCAGGGTCGGCCTCAAACCCGGCCTTCCATTTGCCGTGCTGGGCTTGGGCGACCGCCAGTTTGCGCAGTTCTGTCAGTACGCCCATCAGGTGCAGGACGCGATGTTACAGGCCGGTGGCTCACCGCTGCTGGAGCTGGAAACCGTCAACCGCCAGTCCGCCCAGGAATTTGCTCGCTGGGGCCGCGCACTGGGCAAAGTACTGGGGCAGGACCTGACGCTGGTCCACACTCCGGAGCAGCCACGTACCCATCAACTGATTCTGATGGAGCGCATCGCCTACGGCGAACAGGTGAATGCGCCGACCCACGTACTACGCTTCAAGGCAGCCAGCGAGCTGCCGGAGTTTCTGGCCGGAGACCTGGCAGGGATTCTGCCCCCTGGTAGCGCGATCCCGCGGTTTTACTCGCTGGCCAGCAGTTCGCAGGACGGTGTGCTGGAAATCTGCGTACGTAAACACGAAGGTGGCGTGTGCTCGCAATTCCTTCACAACCTGGACATCGGTGCGTCGATCGAAGCTTTTATCCAGCCCAACCCACAATTTCGTCCGGCGTCGGGCGCGCACCCGGTGATCCTGATCGGCGCCGGTACCGGTATAGGCCCCTTGACCGGTTTTATTCGCAACAACAAGGCCCGACACCCCATGCACTTGTATTGGGGCGGGCGTAATCCGGCTTCGGATTTTCTCTATGAATCGGAGCTCAAACGTTACCTGGCGGACCAGCGCCTCACGGCATTGCGTGCCGCCTTCTCCCAGGTCATGGGCGGCAGTTACGTGCAAGACCGGTTGATCAGCGATGCGCTGGTCTTGCGCCGGTTGATTGAGAAAGGCGCCCAAGTGTTGGTGTGTGGCGGTCGCGAGATGGCCAAGGGCGTGATGCAGGCCCTGGATGAAGTGCTGGCGCCGATCAACCTGAGTGTGCTGACCCTCAAGGCACAAGGACGCTACCGTGAAGATGTCTACTGACTTGCAACGCTACAGCCTGAATGGCGAGACCATGGGCACCCGTTACACCGCCCTGTTCTATGCGCAAGCCGGGATCAATACCGACAACATCGACCATAGCCTGGCACGCGCCGTGGCCCGGGTAGACCAGCAAATGTCCACCTGGAAACCCGACTCCGATCTCAACCGCCTCAACGTCGCCCCCGAACAGGAGTGGGTGCCGGTACCCAAGGAACTGGCCATGGTGCTGTCTGCCGCGCTGCGTGTCAGTCAGCAATCCGGCGGCGCCTTCGACATCGCGGTCGGCGATCTGGTGAATGCCTGGGGGTTCGGCCCCGGCGAACAGACCGTCACGGAGCAGATGCTCGACACGCTGCCGCCGCAAGCTCGCCTGTCCGCCAGTGCGGCGCTGAGCGTTGACCCGCAACGTAATCAGGTGCGCAAACGTGCGTCGCTGAACCTCGATCTGAACGGTATCGCCAAGGGTTTTGCTGTCGATGAGCTGGCCCGCTGTCTGGAGGGTTTTGGCATCACTCGTTATCTGGTCGGCATCGATGGCGAGATGCGCGCCCGCGGCGTCAAACCTGATGCCCACCCCTGGGTCGTAGCCATTGAAAAACCCTGCCGGGGTGTGCGCGAAGTCATGGGTGTGATGGAACTCTGCGACGCTGCCATCGCCACGTCTGGAGACTACCGACACTGGGTCGATGTGAGGGGGCAGTCCTACGCCCACACCATGAACCCGGCCACCGGCGCACCGCTGTGCAACGCGCTCGCGGCCGTCACAGTGGTGGCGGCCTCATGCATGCTCGCCGACGCCTGGGCCACGGCGCTGATGGTGCTGGGCGAAACCGAAGGCCCACGCCTGGCACAAGAGCGCGGGATGGACGCGTTGTTCGTGCTGCGCGACGGTGAACAGTTCAAAGAAATATCCATCGTCGGCGGCCAGTTGCAGGCGCAGATTGAAATGCGCTGAAGGACCATTCGAAATCAGTACGAATCAAACCGCCAGATGAGACATGACGCCCTGGGCGGCCTCGCCCAGTTCGAGCCTTCATTGGTAACAGGTCGGTAGAAGACCCTGTGACCGGTTGATCCACCTCATCTGAATACAACCCGGATCAGCAGTGCCCACTGCTGAAGAGCTTTTTTATAGCTCCCAAGCATATTTTTAATAATTTTCCTCTTCCGATTGATGCCGCACTATCAAACCGCACTGAGCACCTCTGGTCCGGCTTTCCCGGATGAAAGCTTTTTTCATAACGATGCCAGCCCCAAGAGCCCGGCACGGTGGAACCTTATCGGCCTCTGGCCAGCACTGCCCGGCTTTACACCATTCTAAAAACCAGCTGTGGGAGCGTTCCATGTCTTTATCCTTACGTACCTGTGTTCCTTTTTCCCTGGCCCTGTTGTGCACCGGCGTGCTCGCCGAGCCCCAGGCCCTGACTGTCATTTCGTTCGGTGGCGCCACCAAGCAGGCCCAGGACAAGGCCTATTTCCAACCCTTCAATGCAAGCGGTGCAGGACGCATCGTCGCCGGCGAATACAATGGCGAACTGTCGAAGATCAAGGCCATGGTCGATGTGGGCCATGCCACCTGGGATGTGGTCGAGGTGGAGAGTCCGGAACTGTTGCGTGGCTGTGATGCCGGCTTGTTCGAGCGACTGGACAAGGCCAGTTTTGGCGACCAGGCCCAGTTCGTACCGGGGACCTTGACCGAGTGTGGTGTGGCCACCTACGTCTGGTCGATGGTCATGGCCTTCAACAAGGACAAGCTGGCCAAGACCCCGACTTCCTGGGCGGATTTCTGGAACGTCACCGACTTTCCGGGCAAGCGCGGCCTGCGCAAAGGCGCCAAGTACACCCTGGAAATCGCTCTGCTGGCCGATGGTGTCAAGCCAGACGAGCTCTACAAAGTGCTGGGCACCCCCGAGGGCGTGAACCGTGCCTTTGCCAAGCTCGACAAAATCAAGTCAAGCATCCAGTGGTGGGAGGCTGGAGCCCAACCGGCGCAATGGTTGATCGCCGGTGACGTGGTGATGAGTGCCGCCTACAACGGTCGTATCGCCTCCGCGCAAAAAGAAGGTATGAACCTGAGCATCGTCTGGCCCCAGAGCCTGTACGACCCGGAATACTGGGCCGTGGTCAAAGGGTCGCCGAACAAGGCGCTGGCCGAGCGTTTCATCGCGTTTGCCAGTCAACCGCAAGCCCAGAAGGTTTTCTCGGAAAACATCCCTTACGGCCCCGTCCACCGCCAGGCCCTGGCACTGCTGCCGGAGCCAGTACGCCAGCAATTGCCGACGGCCGAAGCCAACTTGGCCAAGGCTCAGTCGGTAGATGCGGAGTTCTGGGTGGACCACGGCGAGGAGTTGGAAGAACACTTCAACGCCTGGGCGGCGCGCTAGCCGCGGCACACTCTCTGTAGCAGCTGCCGAGCCTGCGAGGCTGCGTTCGGCTGCGAAGCAGTCGTGAATCCGGCTGACGCGGTCTGCCTGATGCACCGTAAGTTCTGGTTTTACGACTGCTGCGCAGCCGAACGCAGCCTCGCCCCGGCTCGACAGCTGCTACGGATTAATCAATCAAGCCATCAAGAGCGCCCCACGGAACCTGTGACCGGTAGATTTCCCAGCAAGTTGAGCCCGGTACTCTTCACGAAAGCGTCATAGTCCATCGGTTTCTCGATGCGGGTTTCAGCGTTGGGCAGTACGTAAGCCCAGGCACGCTTGGACGATGCGTCGTAAACCAGTTTGAACAGGCGGGTCGGCACCCAGACCTTGTTGTCGCCGACGGTGCCGTGGCCTGAATCAAAGAGCGGGCCGGTAAAGACAAAGACATTGCCATCGGCTCGTTTGGCAAACTTTCTGACATCGGACTCGACCTTACTCCAGATCTTCCGGTTGTTGGTTGGGTCTTGCGGCACCATGTTCGACAGCGCAAAGGATTGGGCCATTGCATTGGGGTTCGGTGCATCGGCCGCCGGGGATTGATGGCCACGGTCCACGGCCGGATGTTGGCTACGGTAGTCGCTCAACTCTGCCCGCCCACTCTTGGGAATGCGTGGGTCCGGGTAGAACTGGTTGGTGCGCTCCTCCCCTTTGGCATCCTGCAGCTGGGCGGCATTAAGGCGTTCGACCACTACCAGCGGTGTCTTGCTGGTTTGCGAGTACAGCACCGCGAAGTTATCGGAACACAGGGCCAAGGGTTTCATTGTGGCAGGCACAGTGGCCATGTTGATCGGTTTCGCGGCCGGGAACAGATCCGCGCAGCCGTCAAACGATGCCTGTTTCTGTTTGTTTGAATAGAGTTCCAGCGCCGCGCTCTGGCTGATCGAGCCCGAGTGGGAGGTTTGTTGCTGATGCTGGGTGGGCGGCTTGATGAAATCCAGCAGACTGCGGGCTTGTGCCCCGGTCGAGAGCAAAACAAGGGCCGACAGCCCAACTGCAATTTTGCGTAGGTGCATGCTTTAAATCTTCGAATTGGATTGAGGGGTAAACGTACGGCGAGTCCCGATTCACGGAACCAGGTGCAGGCGGTTGCGGATTATATTGCGGTGAGCATGCTTTCACTGTCCTTGATCAAATTGCCGATGCGGATCCGGTCGGCGCCGGGCAGTACGACCGCTGACGGTCGCGCGGGGTGTATTGACCATCACAAGTCACATTAGTGCTGAGCGGCGTACACATTCTACTTGGCCATGCTCGTCGAATGGGCATACCTAAGCGGACTGGTTAACTGACGCGAAACGTTGTGCGTACTCCTTGTAGACAGGCGCGTATGCCGCTTTTCACTTAGCATCCAATAATCATCCATTCATTTTCAGGGAGTGTCTGATGAGCCCGAAAATAGAGCTGTATGGCGCGCCTACCGGCAACAGTCTGAGGGCTGCAATAGCCTTGGAGGAAGCAGGTATCCCCTACACCGCACGAAGACTGAACTTGCAGGCGAATGAGCAACGCGACTTGTCGTACCTGGCGCTTAATCCGGCAGGAAAAGTCCCAACCCTGGTCGACCATTCATCGACACTCCCGCTGGTCATTAACCAATCGAACGCAATCATTCAGTTCGCTGATGCAAAAGCTCCGGGTCGGCTTGCACCTGCGCATCGTGGACCAAAACGCGACCGGGTGTTTGATCGTTATTTCTTTTTCGTAACGGACGTCATCGGGCCCAGTCATGTTGCATTTTCCCTGCGCCAGGCAGGATTTAATGATGCGGCCACAGTTATCGATCAACGCGTCATTGAACAACTCGTCTACGCAGAACGGTTTCTTACCGACGACTTTATGGCCGGAGATCAGTTCTCCATGGCGGACATCTCCGCTTTCACCATTGCGGCATCATTTCGTGATCGGCTGGATTGGGCAGTGCTTTCACGCTTATCACGCTGGTTCGACGCGATCGAAGCCAGGCCCGCCGTACAACGAGGATTGAAAACGTTCCAGAATCACTGAGCGCTACTGCGCAGACCTTATTGTGTGCGCTAAAGATGGGCATGGCTGCTCGCATCCTGCCCGAGGTCTGAGCCCCGGACATGCGAATATCGTATGTATCACAAGAATGGCAGCGTTCTATAAGGGCTCTGCTGTCTGGATAAGCGAGTTCAACACCAGTTTTATTTCAGAGGCTGGATCTTTATGCCCTTGCAGTATCAAACCTTCCGACAAAGCGGTGAAGGTCCTTGCAAGAGCGGCATTCGCCAAAGGAGGCTTCTTGCCTGCATGATTAAATATGATGGTAATCAACTTACCCAAGGCTTCACTATTTTCCTGATGCAGATCGTAGTAATGCGTTGAGAACTCTTCATCACGCAAGGCGATCAGTTGCAACTCAGCATCAAGAATCGCGCAACTGGTATTATTTTTAAGCGTGTCAATATAGGCATTCAATCCATGGGTCAGCTCTTCCGATGAATACCCTGAAGTCAGGGTGACACTCAATCGATCAATCTCAACTCCCTTGAATCTCTGAGTTAACTGCAGAAGCAAGTCCGACTTACTTGTAAAGTTTGAAAAGAAGGCCCCCTTCGAAAAACCGGCTTCCTCGGAAATAGCGTTGACACTGGTGGCGTGAAAACCTTTTCTCACCATAAGGTCAGTGGCGGTATCGAATAACTTATCCCTTGTTATTTGCTGACTTTCTTCTCGACCTAATCTCTTTTTAATCACGCCTTCGGCTCCTTTGGCCAAACAAATCTATTTGTAACTGGATGCAACGGATCTGCCACTCACTGCGCAAACCTGTTTTAACTATCATATCTTATACTAAGCCCTCTTAATCACTTTGCATTTAAACTTTTAAGGAGTGCCATGTAAATGCCATGTATTGGGCCCCGCACGTTCAGGCGCCTTGGTATCCAGCCTGACGCGCGCGCCCTGATGAATCGAGTCAGCGAGGGTGTCTTTTGACTCCCCCCAGAAGGCAGGCGACGGACGGCAAAAATGTCTAGCGATGACCTCAATCCGCCCGATCCCGGTGAATGCCTGCTGTCGACAACGCTCTAAACCACAGGATTTTCGTGTTTCAGGTCGGGTTCAAGGACGTCGACCTTGTGGCGACTGTTAAATACCGCTTGATTTCCAGATACCGAATGGTTTTTACTTGCCGCCGTTGACGCCCCCTGCCTGGTCAAAGCATCGAGCGCGGTGACATCAATCTCAATGCAGTAGCAGGTTACCACCCCACAGGAGCTGGATTTTAATGGAATATGCCTTTGTTACAGGCGCTACAGGCCTGCTCGGCAATAATGTGGTTCATGCGCTTTTAAAGCGAAACATCAAAGTAAAAGCACTGGTCCGCTCCGTCGAAAAAGCCAAGAAGCAGTTCGGCAATCTGCCTGTCGAATTTATCGAAGGCGACATGCTCAATGTCGACGCCTTCAGTCATGCCTTGCAAGGCTGTGATGCCTTGTTTCATACGGCCGCCTATTTCCGCGATAGTTACAAAGGTGGAAAGCACTGGCAGAAACTGTATGACACTAACGTGACCGGTACCGAGCGCCTGTTGCAGGCCGCTTATGCCGCAGGCATTCGTCGTGCAGTCCATACCTCCTCCATTGCCGTCTTGAAGGGCGATAAAGATCAGGTGATCGATGAAACAATGTCTCGCAGTGAATCGGAGGCTGACGATTACTACCTGAGTAAAATATTGTCTGAACAGAAAGTTCAGGAATTCCTGGCGCGGCATCCGGACATGTTCGTCGCCATGGTATTGCCTGGCTGGATGTTTGGCCCTGGGGACATCGGCCCGACCTCATCAGGACAGTTCCTGCTCGACTTTGTCGGACAGAAATTGCCCGGCGTACTGCCTGGAAGTTTTTCCGTTGTCGATGCCAGGGATGTAGCAGAGCATCAACTCGCGGCGATCACACGCGGCCGATCCGGAGAACGCTACCTGGCAGCCGGCAATCACATGGACATGAAAAGCATTTTCCAGGCGCTCTCCAGTGTCAGCGGCGTAAAAGCGCCGGAGCGCAAAGTGCCACTGTTCATGCTGCGTATAATTGCCTTGATCTATGAAGGTTATTACCGAATCACGAAAAAGCCGGTGCTCATCAGCACTTCCACTGTCAAACTCATGGAACAAGAGCAAGGGCGCACCCATTTCAGCCACAACAAAAGCCTGAAAGAATTGCAGTGCAAGTTCCGCCCCGTGACGGAAACATTGACCGATACCCTGGATTGGTATCGGAAAAATAACTACATTGATGCTTAATTGAAACAATTTATATATAGCCTGCCTCTGTAGTACTTTTTTGTCTGACCATAAATTCAAGGATTGAGAGAGGTTGGTAAATGAAAAGCCTTTCATCTAAAGAAGGTTTTCTGCATCGGTTCGTCGGTTTTTCAGAGTCGTTCCCCGAGCACATTGCTATCAGGAACCTGGACGCGGAAGAAGATACCGTCACTTACCGTGAGTTGCGTATAAAGGCTGAAGAGTGCAATGGCGCACTCTCAGCATTAAATGTATTGCCTGGCGACAAAGTAGCGCTCGTTCTACCCAATGGGGTGGAGTTCATCGCTTACTATTTGGCGATCATCGGTCGCGGTGCGGTTCCGGTCATTCTCAACTACAAACTGACGCCATTCGAAATGAACAGCGTCATCAGCATCGCCAGACCGACGCTGGTAGTGACCACCGAAACGCTGTTCGAGCAGCATAGCGAGACATTTCAGCCTGACTACGGCGTTAAGCACTCCTTGGTGTTGAACGCCGCAAGCGAGCCGTCATCGCCCCTGCCCGACAACGCAACAGCGGACTCTCGGCTTCCCCGACAGACCGAGCCCTTGTTACTGCCCGAAGGCAATCCGATTGTCTCGGTACAGTTCACCTACCGGGGCATCGGTAAACCGCTGGCCGTTTCTCACCGCTACCTTGATTTGACGCAATCGAGTGATGGCCTGCATGAGCAGTTTCATCTTCAAGGTGTCGGCTCCGTTCATCTGGTGACGCTGCCGCTGTATGCCATCTTCGGCCTGTCGGTGATGATGGTTTTCCCCTTGAGCGTGGGCGCCACACTGTTAATGACTAACACCCTGCTCAACAGGGATCTGGCAGAAGTCTTGTCCCAGCATAAGGTCACCTTTGCCTGCCTGGTGCCCGACGTCATTCGCTACTTCAATACACGACTGGCCAAACGCAAGGGCGCGTTGTTGCCGTTGCACCCTC
Source organism: Pseudomonas sp. URMO17WK12:I6 (assembly GCF_003253625.1). Classification (NCBI taxonomy): domain Bacteria; kingdom Pseudomonadati; phylum Pseudomonadota; class Gammaproteobacteria; order Pseudomonadales; family Pseudomonadaceae; genus Pseudomonas; species Pseudomonas sp. URMO17WK12:I6. Next base: position 97,664 of record NZ_QKYZ01000017.1, on the reverse strand, counting down.
ACCTGATGATTTATTCGGGTGGCAGTCATTTACCCGCAGACGAAGCCGAGAAGCTGGGAAGGCTGCTGGGGTGCAATCCGGTGCTGCAAGGCTATGGATTGACCGAGAGCATGCCGGTGATTGTCCAGAGCTCGATTGGCAAGGTCCATCGCGGCGCCATGGGACAACCGATCAGAGGCGTAGAACTACGGGTCGTCGATGCCGAAGGGCGGGATGTCGCACCTGGACGCATTGGCGAACTGCTGATTCGCGGTTCGATGGTGATTGACGGCTATAACGATGCAGAGGACGCCAATGCCCGGTTCTTCCGTGATGGTTGGCTACACACGGGTGATCTGGTCTGGCGGGACGACGACGGGCATGTGTTCTTCTATTGCCAACGCCTGCGAATCTCGAAGATCAAAGCGCAAATGGTCGACCTGACTGAAATCGAATCCATTGCCCTGAAGCACCCGGATGTGGTGCGCGCGAAAGCTTACATCGTCCCGGACAACAAGGAGGTCAACGTACTGCACCTGTGCGTTGAAGGGAGCGGCGACCTGACCCAGAGCGCTGTCTCTACCCTGCTCTCGCGCTACCTCTCGGGCTTCAAGTTGCCCAAAACCATCGAGATCATCTCTCTCAAGGAAGAGATTCATGCAAGCTAATGGCACACAACCGGTACTGGCCGTGTTTGACTTTGACGGCACATTGACCGACAGACATACGTTCTGGCGCTACATGCGTTATATCGTGGGAACCCGATCGTTCTGGCTCAGGATCATTCCCCTGCTACCCAAAATGCTCAGTGTAATCGTTGGCATCACGCCATTGATGCAAGCCCGACTGGCATTCATTGCCTGTTATCTGGGCGGTCTGTCCGTTGAGCAAGAGCGCGAGCATGCCAAGTATTTCATCAGCGAGCTGCTACCGCTCTGGCTCAGGCCCGAGGCCCTGCGCCGGCTGCAATGGCATCAGTCCATGGGGCATGTCACTGCGCTGGTCAGCAACTCGCCGGAAAACTACCTGATTCCCTGGGGTCAGGCAGCGGGTTTTGACTATGTCTGCGGCACTCGCCTGGCGACGGCGAAGAACAAACTGACCGGAGGAATATCAGGTACCAACTGTGTTGAGAGAGAGAAAGTCACACGGCTCAAGGGCTGCCTGAGCAACCTTGATGACTTTTACATTTATGCCTACGGGGATTCATCCGGTGACGATGCCCTGCTCGGCATTGCCAACTCTCCCTTCTACAGAAACTGGTACTAACCGATGAACACTCTGAGCACTTTGGCCCCCAAGCACTTCAGCCAACCCGGTCATACCCCGACAGTCATGATCGTAGGCGCCGGCCCGATTGGCCTGTCCCTGGCAATCATGCTGAAGAAGTGGGGCGTCTCTTTTCGCATCATTGAAAAGAATGCCGGTCCCTCGACCGCAACCAAAGCGATGGCCATCCATTCCAGAACCCTGGAAATTTTCCGAGATCTGGGAGTTGCCGATCAGGCCATCAGCGACGGATTCACTATCAACCAGTTTTCGGTGCAATCGAACGCCAAACGGGTGCTGAACTACAACTTCTCCTACCTGGACGCCACCTACCCCCTGCTCCTCAGCCTGCCACAACCGCAGACAGAGAAGATTCTGCTTGAGCGACTGAACAAGTTGGGAGCAGATGTTGAATGGAATACCGAGCTGGTCGATATAGAAAACCAGCCGGGCTCGGTGCAGATGACGCTTCAGCATGCGGACGGCAGCGCCGAGTCCTTTTCCAGCCGCTGGGTGGTCGCGTGCGACGGTGCTCGCAGCAACATCAGAAAACGTCTTGATATGACCTTCGAAGGATCGTCCTACGACCGCTTCTTCATGCTCGCCGATGCCGATATCGAGTGGTCTGGAAGCAAGGACGAAGGCGCTTTCTTCCTGGGTGCACAGGACGGTTATGTCGCGGTCGCGCCGATCAGCGCTCAATCCCGTTATCGACTTTTCATCGAGATGCCCTACAACCTGCCACCAGAAGGTGAGCGCCCTTCCTTGAGCCTGGAGAACTTTCAGCGGTTGTGCGAAGGACGCGGGCAAAAGATGACGTTGTCCAATATTTCATCGACCACCATCGCCTCTTTCCAACATCGCCGCGTGCAGTCGTTGCAGCAAGGCTCTGTGTTTCTGGTAGGCGACTCGGCTCATATCGGCAGCCCGATCGGTGGCCAATGGATGAACCTGGGGGTTTCCGAGGCCTATAACCTGGCGTGGAAAATGGCCTATGTCGATCAGGGCCTGGCTGATCCATCGTTGCTGGAAAGCTACAACGAAGAGCGTTACCCGGTGGCCCTGGAAGTCGAGAACACGGCACATCGACTGACCGGACTGATTACCGTCAAGCATCGCGCCCTCGTTTGGCTGCGCGACAATGTTCTGCCACTGATAAGCAACAGGCGCAAGGTTCAGCGCAAACTGCCGTCGATGATTTCCGGTCATCAGTACCACTACGGCAAGAGTGATTACATCCAGGAATCGCTGACGAAAAAGCAGCGCATGAATTGGGATAAAAAAGGCAAGAAACCTGAATTCCAGACGTCGGTGCCTCGCGCCGGGCAACTGGCACCCGATGTCGAGTTGTGGCAACTGCAAGGTATGCCGCCAAAGCGCTTGATCGACTTGTTCCACGGAACGTTCACGCTGTTGATTTTCAGCGCAGCCGATCAGTTTTCCCCGTTGTTGCCGGGCTATTACTCGCTGGCCGAGTCGGTGGAGAAGGACTACCCGGGCATCAAGGCTTATTGCGTTATTGATGCCCTGAGCAGCGCCGAACTGCCTTCCTGGCACTCGACGTTGCTGGACCCCGATTGGCGGCTGCACAAGCGTTACCATGCCAAAGCGGGCACGTTGATGTTGATTCGTCCTGACGGCTACATCGCTTTCCAGGGAGCCGATGCAATAACGCTCTTCACTTATCTGAACGTAAGATCCGGGCTGCTCAAAGGAGCCAGAAAAACAACATCTTCCGAGATCGACGCAGTGGAACTCCAACTTTAAGTCGCTATATGGCTACTGCCAACCTGGTTCATTGATTCACACAAGGCCCACCCCTGGGCCAAGACTTTTTATTTCTTGTTTGTAGAAAACATATACCGACTTTGGTTAGGAGAACCTCATGCGCTTCCAACTCAACGATGTTGTGCAGGAATTCATCGTGTCCAATGGAAAAATAGCCAACAGCTATTTTTCTCTTTCAGAAAAAATCATTGATTCACTGTGCGAGTCCAATATTGCAAAAGAATCAATATTGATGCGTTTGCTGGAGCAGGCCGAATCCGTCACTGCGCATTACTTCAATGCTCACCAACAAGTCCTCGAGGGTGTTTATGCCAATGGGATTGAAGCCCCCGTCAATAAAAACCTTGCGGTGCTGGAGCCCGTACACTCGAACCCGGTAATACTGGAATCGACACCTGTTGCGGAACAAACACCCGCACTCAACTACGGGCAATGGCTGCGCGCCGAAATAAGTACAGTCACAGGATTCAAAAAAGAACAAATCGACTTCGATCAAAGTTTCGAAAGCCTGGGTATCGACTCTCTCGGCATGGTCGATATTTTCGAATCCCTGGCCCAGCACTTCCCGGAAAAGAAAGAGCTCACCTCGCAGCTCTTTGATGCCCCCACTCCTACCGCTTTGCTGGCGCGGCTTGAAGCCGATCCGCAGGCACCTGCCGTGGATGTCGAAGCATGGGTACTGGAACAACTGGCGAATATCACCGGTTTTACGGTTGACCAGATCGACCAAAAACAAAGCTATGAAAGCCTGGGCCTGGACTCCCTCGTGCAGCTGGACTTCCTGGAGTCGGTCGTCGCATTGTGGCCGCAACTCAAGGCCAACAGCACTGAGCTGGCCAACGCCAAGTATCCGCAGGCAACAATCGCCCTGATTAAAGCCGCCCTGGCCGCCCCCGAGTCGACATCAACACCCGCTACCGAAGTGCAAGCACCTGCCACAACGGACGACCAAGGGCAGGCAAGCAACCTGCTTTTCAACTCCCTGTCACCCCTGATCCCGGACGCGCCACAGTCGATCGACATTGAGACGCCCTTTGCACAGTTAGGGCTCAACGGTTTTGCCCGAGAAGCACTCTGCCAATCAATGGCGCAACAGTGCTCTGCCAGCGAGTTTGCCGGTGAAGCACTGATGTCGCGTCGTACGCCGCAGGACGCCTTGTCGCTTCTGGCACGACTGAGCTGAAGCACTGAGCCGCTGTAAAAAATGGCATGGAATCCGGGTGATCGGACAGATCACCCAGCATTTTGGCAATCAGGAGACAGGGTATGAATGGCGCGGTAACAACAGAGGGCGACTTTTGCTTCAGCGCGATGGCCGGCGAGTTTCCCGGGGCACCGTCAACGGATGCGCTTTGGCATTTGCTGACGCAAGGACAGATAGCACCTATCAATTCGATGCTGACACGCTGGGAACTGGATAAGGCGTCAATCTATTCAGCAAAGGCAGGTGAAAAGGATCGCGTTTACCTGGACAGCGCTTTTTGCCTGACCGATGACGCATCAACCCCTTCACGGCATGAAGGACGGCAAGTCGCCATCGGTAAGAAAGTACTGCAGACACTCCTCGCCCAGCTTGCCGGACAAGGCTCGACTCTGATCAAAGAACGCACCGCATTGGTGGTCGCAACATCCTGGAGTGACGAGAGTTATTTCGTCACCGGCATGTCCGGAAAAACCGAAGCACCACAGGGCTACACGCCGGGTGAACAAGTGGCTGAACTGGCGGCGGCTTTTGCCTTCGGTGGCCCGGCGTTATCGGTCGACACCGCCTGTAGTTCGTTCCCCTATGCAATCGACATGGCTCAGGCCCTGGTCAATAGCGGACAGGCGGATAACGCGATTGTCATGGCACTGAACACCGTGCTGCCACCGGCGCTGTTTCTGGGCTTCTCGCAGTTGACCGCCTTTTCCGCCCGGGCCCAAATGCAGGCGTTCGGCCAGGACGCTGACGGCATTGTGCCGGGCGAATGTGCAGTCGCCTTTTTGGTCGAACCTGTATCGCAGGCCCTGATTGCGCAGCGCCGTCCCCTGGGTGTTTTACGGGCATTGGGAATGTCCGCCGATGGCGCCGAAGGTTCAGTGTTTGCACCTGGCAAACAGGCCCAGTACACGGCTTACCAGCGTGCCTATATCGGTCTTGATCCCAATGACGTGGACTACATCGAAACCCATGGCACCGGTACTCCGCTGGGTGATGCGACAGAGCTGGACTCGCTGAACAGCTTCTTCGCCCCCCACTGCACAGACGGCAAAAAAATCACCATCGGTTCAATCAAGTCTGTCATTGGCCACCCACTGGCCGCTGCTGGAGGCGCTTCGCTCGCCAAGGCGCTGATGATCTTGCGCCACAAAGGGATTCCACCTCAGCCCGACTACCGTACCAGCGCAAAAGTCGACGAGACCAGCCTGCGACTGGCCACAAAGCAGATACAGCCCCTCGCGGACCGGCAGTCGGCGATCCGCATAGGCATATCCAGCTTCGGTTTTGGCGGCGCCAATGCGCATCTGGTAGTGGATGAATATATTCCCGACAACCGCCCTGTCGCCCCTCACGCCAACCCCGGCGTGTTAATGCTGGACCTTGCGATTGTCGAGGCTGAAGCAGCGATCGGCAGTCACGGCTCGTTGCAGTCATTCAAGCAACAGCTCGATCGGCCGGCAGCGCCATCAGTCAGTTTCCCTTATGGGCGTTTCGTTGATTACTCCCCTGCCCCAGGTCAGCCGTTACTGGGCCAATTCCTGGCGCAGGATCGCGTCATTGATATCGACGGTTTCGGCATGGGTCCCAAACCTCTGGCCCATGTCGATCCGTTCAAGCTGTTGATCACCGATCGCGTCAATCATTTGCTGCGACGCCTGCCGGGTGTGGCCGGCTCACCCGGCACGGCGATGGTCATGTGCTGCAACATGGGCGGGGAACGCTTCAGCAATGCGTACAGCAGCGCTCACAGCTTCTACTCCCAAGCTCAAGGCACGCCACCGGGCGTGGAGGTAGCGGACGTGGCAACCATGTTGCCGAACATGTTGTCCGGCTACCCGACGCAAATTTTTGACTTCAAGGGTTTCCATCAAACACTGGTCGGCACCCCGGGTCTGTTCTGGCAAACCTTGCTGGCATCGCAGCAATGGTTCAAGAACGGCATAACCACGCTGTTGCTCGGTGCAGGGCGCTTTATCAGCGGTGAAATCGAGATCGAGCGCGCCCGACATTCAGCGACGGTGCAAGGCGAAGGACTGGGGCTGATTGCGCTGCGTCCGTATCAACCAGACGCCAGCGACAAACCTGTACTGGTGATCCGCGCGGCGGTTCTCGCCCATGCCGCGAACTCGCTGGAAGAGGCTTGCCAACTGCTGGGCAAAGAGCGGAGTCAATACCAGAACATTGAAGTCTGCGAGCTGCAACCTGACGCGACTCATGCCAGTGGATCTCTGCAAGAGATTACCGGTTTCCTGGCTGAAGCCAGTGGCATCGAAACCCTGTTGGCGGTGATGTTGAGTGCATCGGCTCACACGGTGATCGAGGTTCGCGAAGCCGGCAAGGCAGTGATGTGGTTGTTTACTGAAAAGCTTCGGGAATGGAGCACGGCGGCCGAACCCGCTCCTGCCATCAAGCATCCCTTTACCCTGCGTTTTGCTCACTCGGCCCACCATGAACTGCAGCCGGTGATCCCGCCTGCCCGTCCTGTCAGCCTTGTCCGCGAACCACAAAACGACGGCGTCGATGTGTTGCAACTCAGCGACATGCTGACCAACACCCTGCTCTCAGGGTTGCGTGTCCGGGTTCGCGCCATGGAGAGTCTTTTCGCCCTGCACCGTGGCACTGAAGCCCAGCGCCCGGCGCACTGGCAACGTTGCCCGGAAAACGTCGTAATCACCAACGTCCAGCGCGGCCCCCAGTCACTGCGTGCCCAGCTCGTGGTGAATGAAGCGCACCCTTATTTCTTCGATCACCCTCTTGATCACATCCCCGGCATTTTATTGCTTGAGGGCGTGTTGCAATTGATTGAACTTGCCATGCCGCCACTGAGTGGACGGGTCGCCTATGTCAAAACCCTGAATATCAAGTTCCAGCAATACGTACAAAAGCAGGGTGTGATCGATCTGCATCTGGAACAGGGTAAAGACCCGCATGTGTTCAATGCCAAGGTGATGCAAGCCGGAAAGCTGATGTGCACCTGCGTCCTTGGGATGGCCTACAGCTCGGCGTTCGAGAAATCGCCCGCCGGCGAGTTCACGGCCACTCGCTGCCGCGACAAGGCCTTGCTGCACAAGGCCAGGGAAGAAAACGTCATCGTCAGTGACATGAGCGGCATCGCTCAGGGCTTGAGCGTGGACACGCTCAAACTGCCGGATGAGCACTTCTTCCAGGAGGGCGACCCCGAGCACCATTCGATGGTGTATTTCCTCGAAGTTGCCCGCCAGTGCTACATGCAGATTGCCCACAGCCATCTGCGGATTCCACTCAACACCCCGATGAACCTGCTGGCCTTGAGTTTCACCCTGGATCGGCCAATCCCCAGGAACAGTCCGCTGTCATTGGCACCGCAAGCCGGTTTTGACGCACAGCAGCCGTTCAAAACCAACCGCATCTATATCGACCTGTTCAACCGGGGCGAAAAAATCGGTCAAGCCAGCATTACAGCTCAAGTGCTGAGTCAATCCGCACCCGCGGCCTGAGGCACTCAATTGATCCCACTCTCCCGCATGACCGTGCCCCCAACAATCAAGGTGTCGCCGTGAACGATGTCAAAGTGCAAGTCATAGTCAAATCGCCGCGTGCTGAAATCTGGAATATCTGGAGCAATTTTTCAGAAGCGCCGCTATGGGATACCGACGTTCGCCAGTGTGAGCTCAATGGCCCGTTTCAACCTGGAACACGAGGCAAATGCGTCCTCAAAAATGGCCTGAATATGCCGCTGAAACTGGAAGCAGTGAAGCTGCATGAAAGCTATCGGAACACGGCAAGACTGCTTTGGATCGACCTTGAGTTCGATCACCAGATGCGCAGACTTTCCCCGAATGAAACCCAGGTCATCCATAGCGCGAAGATCTCTGGCCCCTTGAGTTTTTTATACCGCGGGCTGCTACGCAAAATGCTGACCGCGGCAATGACCACGGCACTGCGCAACCTGTGCACGCTGGCTGAACAACGAGCGAACGCCATCAGTACCCCAGGGCTCGAAAAACCTGGAAAGCATTTGCACCGTGTATGAAATATCCCGGGAGGGAGCGTGTTGAACGCTCGCTCCCTAACACCCCCCGCTTACTTATCGATAACGGCACACTTCGGACCGAGCATGAACCTATTTAAAAAACCTCAGTATCTCGTGATGGGCGTCATTGGCATGGGCCTTATTGCCCCTGAGTCCAGTTCCGCCGACACGCTCGGCCCCTATGTCAGTGTCATGGGTGGTCTGAACTGGGTGGCTCCGCAGGACCTTAACCAGAACAACCTCGACTTTGTCGAAATGGAATTCAACCAACCGTTACACTCCGGCTACGCCACCGGACTGGCACTGGGCTGGCGATTCCCCATCGGGCTCAGACCTGAAGTGGAACTCAGCTACCGCAAAAACACCCTGACCCAATTCAATAACCGGGTCTATGAAGGCGGCGGGAGCATCGACGGTAAAGGCGAAGAGGAAGCCACCAGCGTCATGGCCAACCTCTGGTATGACGTCTTGAACCTGCCAGCACCCTTCAGTCGGTTCACCCCTTACATCGGCGGCGGCCTGGGTTACACCACGCTGTCGGTCAGTGGCCTGGAAGCCGGCGGCGTCCAGTTCGGCGGCACTCATCGCGACACTGTATCGGCCTATCAACTCGGCGCCGGGGTAGGTTACGAACTCACCGAACAATGGTCCATGTCCCTGGATTATCGATACCTCAAGACTCGCGATGCGCACTTCGGTGACATTCAGGGCCTGCCCCAAGGCGATGTGCGTACTGACTACAGCGCCCAGTCATTAATGCTCGGCCTGCATTATTGGTTCTAAGGGGTTAAACAGATCGGCGCCTTGCGAGGCGTCGCTACGGCAAGCCGGTGAAATGCTTCGGCGCAGAGGCTCACCGGCTGATCAACTTACTGACGACCACCCGTTCAAAAATCGATCAAGGCACAAATGAGTTCCTCACTTGATGCCTTGATTCGATACTTGACCCTCTGCCTACCTATACTTCACAAGCGCAGGAATCACATCGCCGCAGCCGCTTTTTCAATCAGCCGGGCTACCGGCTCCGGGTTTGAAACCATCACGACATGGGAAGCCCCTTTAACGACTTTCACCACCTTGGCCTCGGCTCGCTTGGCCATGAATTCCATGGCCTGCGGTGGAATGTTCTTGTCCTTGTCGCCATAGATGTACCAGGACGGAATGTGCTTCCAGGCGGGCGTACCTGACTGTTCGTTCAGCGCCGCTTCGGTGACCGGGCGCTGAGTCGCCGCCATCAATGCCGCCTGCGCGGTGGGGACGTCAGCGGCGAACTGATCGTGAAACTTGTCCTGCTGGATGTACAAATCCTTGCCGCCATCAGCCAGTGCGACAGGCGCTGCGAGGGTTGGGCCGAGGGTACTCCCCGGGAATTTTCCGGCTAGCCCGGCGACCGTTTCGCCCGCCTCGGGCGCGAAGGCGGCGACGTAAACAAGTGCCTTTACATTGGCATGGTCGTTGGCCGCTTCGCTGATGACGTTGCCACCGTAGGAGTGGCCGACCAGCACAACAGGCGACTTGATGCCATCGAGCAACGCAGAAACAGCAGCGCCATCGCTCTTCACACTGCGCAATGGATTGGCGGCGGCCACAACAGGGTATCCATCTTTTTCGAGGATCTTCACCACGCCATTCCAACTCGAAGCATCGGCAAAGGCGCCGTGCACCAGAACAACAGTAGGCTTTTCAGTTTGCGCCGACGCGTTGGCGCCGATGATCAGGCTAACGGTGCAGGCCAGAGCGGCCATTACTTTTTTCATTGGAAACTCCTTGGGTGGTTGAACTATTGAACGATGTCTCGATGGAGTTCATTTGACGCCGAACGGGTATCCCGGATGTGTCACCAACCGCCCATAAAAGCAACAGTCTGTATCGGCATGCGGCCTGGATACACAGAGATACATTTGCGTCAGAAGTGGTGGAACTTGGTAACCATAAAAAGAGACCGAAGTTTCTTTTTTTCAATCTTCACGAACTTCAACGAAAGCCAATAGAACAATAACTTTAGCGGAAACGAGACTCACACTACTCCACCCCCATTGAAACCGAAGAGATTTCTTTTATTCCTGAAGCAGAAATACTCTGAAATTATTTCTCCCGATAAATGCACTTATTATCTGCTACCGCACCACACCTCATTGGACAGTTATTATTTTAGCGCACTTTAACATTCACACTTTCTACAAATATCACAACACACAAATAATACTTGGACAAACACCAACATAACTCGCTGACTTTTTATAACAATTATTGACACACCTACATGGAAACCCTAAATTAATGGCACTCTGCCAACGCCTAGACGACGCATCAACTTTGTTAAGTTAATGGAATGCTGAGTTTCTAAGTTATTTCATTCCTGGTACAACGCATGAAATATGTAGACGACATTACGAAACTCTTTACACGTTTTGGCGCAAACGCAGAGACTTACCAGGAAATACAACCAAACTATAAAGATTTCAAAGACGACCCGGTCATACCTGCGGTGGCTGAGCCAGAACCGCCGGTCGAACCGGTGAAAAATATTCCCCCCTCGCCACCATCGCCCAAGCCCCCTCCCCTGACCGAACCACTTGCGAGTTCTGCTACGGGTGACCGTCAGCGATTGAGCGACCTGTTGCGAGAACTCAACCAGGTTCGCCGAGACGGTCTGCCAGAAACGATTCACAAGCGGACGAAGGCGAAGGTCATTGCCATCGTTTCAGCGAATGGTGGGGTGGGTAAAAGTACCGTCGCCGCTGGCCTCGCGAAAACCCTTCGGCACCCTGGAGGGCGAGTCATCGCGATTGATCTGGACCCTCAGAACGCGCTGTCCAGCCACTTGGGTATCACCAGGCCGGCTCCCGGGCTGATCCAGCTCAAAGAGCAGGACGCCGACTGGGGCGTTCATCGCCTGCCGGGCTTTAGTGACAGTGAGTGCCTGCCCTTCGGCACTGGCGAGCTGAACGAACGCCGATTGCTCAGGCAGATGCTGCTTGAAGATGCTGACTGGTTGAATCAGCACCTGGCGTCAATGAACCTCAGCGAAAACGATATCGTGATCCTGGATACGCCTTCGGGCGCGACCGTCTATTCGCAACAGGCACTCGACGCCGCCGATCTGGTGCTAGTGATGACGGTGGCCGACGCGGCCTCCTACCTGGCACTGGACACCATGACCCAGTGGCTGGAAACCAGCCCGCGACGCGCACAGCGGCAGCGGTATGTGCTCAACCAACGGGATGACTCCCGTGCGTTCAGCAGGGACATGGGCGTGCTGTTTCAGCGACGGCTCGGCGCTAACCTGATCGGGACGATTCGCCTCGATCACCAGTTCAACGAGTCGCTGGCCTATGGTCGGGACCTGTTGCAGTACGCACCTGAGAGCATTGGCTGTCAGGACATTCTGTCGCTATCAGGCGCGGTCCATGCCCTGCTTTTCGCGGATGCTTCCAGCCAGCAGGGCACGCTATGACCGTCCAGCTGAATCAGCTACCTGCAAAGACCTGGTGGTTGCAGAAGCTACTGGATTCTTTCCAGGATCGCTTAAGTCAATGGCCCCTGCGTTGGCGCCTGGGCCTGAAAATTTCAGGCGGGCTGATTGCAGCATTGTTGGTGCTGGGTATCCTCACTGCACCGCAGAATCTGTATTCCCAAGCCGTGTTTGCCTCCGTCTGTTTTGCCGCCAGCCTGATCATCCGCAAGCAAACCGGGCGTCTGGCGATTCTGACCCTGATTACCCTCTCGCTGATCGCTTCGTTGCGTTACATGTACTGGCGCCTGTCCGACACCCTGGACTTCGACAACTGGCAGGATGCCGTATTTGGCTACGGGTTGGTGCTGGCAGAACTGTATGCCTTGCTCGTCCTGGTCTTCGGCTATATACAGACCGCCTGGCCGTTGCAACGTAAACCGCAGTTTCTGCAACAGCCACCCGCTGAATGGCCGACGGTGGATGTGTTCATTCCCACCTATAACGAAGCATTGGGTATCGTCAAACTGGTGGTGCTCGCGGCTCAGGCCATTGACTGGCCCGAGGGCAAACTGCGGGTGCACGTGCTCGATGACGGACGCCGGGAGGAATTCAAGGCTTTCTGTCAGCAGATTGGTGTCAACTACATCACCCGCGACAACAATCGACATGCCAAGGCCGGCAACCTCAACGAGGCACTCAAAGTCACCGATGGCGAGTTCATTGCCATATTCGACGCCGACCACGTGCCCACCCGCTCCTTCCTGCAAATCACCATGGGCTGGTTTTTAAAGGACCCGAACCTGGCGTTGCTGCAAACGCCGCATTTTTTCTACTCACCCGATCCGTTCGAAAAAAACCTCGATACCTTTCGCTCGGTACCCAATGAAGGTGAGCTGTTCTACGGCCTGGTGCAGGACGGCAACGACTTGTGGAACGCGGCATTCTTCTGTGGCTCCTGCGCGGTCATCCGGCGGACTCACTTGCTGGAAGTCGGCGGCATCGCCACCGAGACCGTGACCGAAGATGCGCACACGGCACTCAAGCTCAATCGACGTGGTTTCAACACCGCTTACCTCGCCATTCCACAAGCGGCGGGACTGGCCACCGAAAGCCTTTCCCGACACATCAGCCAGCGCATACGCTGGGCACGGGGCATGGTGCAGATTTTTCGGACCGACAATCCCTTGTTTGGCAAAGGGCTGAACCTGGGGCAGCGCATCTGCTACCTCAACGCCATGATGCACTTTTTCTACAGCCTGCCCCGCCTGGTGTTCTTGACCGCACCATTGGCCTACCTGTTTTTCGACGCGCAGATTTTCCATGCCTCGGCGTTGATGGTCACGGTCTATGTGCTGCCGCATATTTTCCACTCCAGCCTGACCAACTCCAGCATCCAGGGGCGCTTCCGCCATTCCTTCTGGAACGAAGTGTATGAGTCGGTGTTGGCCTGGCACATCATGCGACCGGTACTGCTGGCCCTGATCAGCCCTTCGCTGGGCAAATTCAACGTAACCGACAAGGGCGGCACCGTCGAAAAGGACTATTTCAACTGGAAGCTCGCGCGGCCTTACATCGTCCTGCTGACCTTGAACATGATCGGTCTGGCGATCGGCGTGGTGAAACTGGTCGGGAGTGATTCGGCCGAGGTCACTACCCTGCTGATCAACCTGGTCTGGACCGTGTACAACATCATCATCGTCAGCACCGCCGTGGCGGTGGCCACTGAGTCCTCTCAAGTGCGCAACGAGCCCAGGGTGCCCGCGGATCTGCCCGTGCGCGTCTATCGCGAAGACGGCACATCGTTCGATTGCATAACCCGGGATTTCTCACAAAACGGCGTGGGTCTGGTACTGCCACCGCAGGTTCAGCTCAGCGCCAAAGAGAAGCTGCGGCTGTGCATTCTGCGCACCCCTCCCTCAAGCCTCTTTCCCGCAACAACGATCTTCAGCAACGACAACGTGGCAGGCGTGAAATTCGAGGGTTTGACCCTGCGCCAGCAAAGTGAGCTGGTGCGACTGACCTTTTCACGGGCCGACACCTGGGCCAACACGTGGGGCAACGGGCGCCTCGACGCGCCAATGTCAGCGTTGCGCGAGGTCAGCAGCATTGGCTTGCGCGCCATCCTGCGCTTGTTCGTTGCCACCCTAAAGGACAGCCAGGCGCTGCTGCGCAAACGCCCGGCCACTCCATCACCCATCGACCCCACCGCGGACACGCAACGATCTTGAAGCCTTCCACTCGCCGGACCTTTCCTCCTCGTCGCTCACTCATGCTGCTCGCCTGCTCACTAGTGGGCTGGAGCGACTGGGCGTTGAGTGCTACCACCCCCATCAGCGCCACAGAGCCGGCGGTGATGCCAGTCGCATCGCTGCCCGGGACCGATGCCCCGAGCAACAGCTATACCCGCACCCTCAAGGAGCTGGGCAAAAGCTATTCGATGAACCTTAAAGGCGTGGAGGCTACCGACAGTGTGAACTTCAATGTGCGCGCGGATGAAGTCGTCACGGCTGCGCAGGTCACGCTGCAGTACAGCTATTCACCGGCGCTGCTGGCCGACCTTTCGCAAATCAACGTGCTGATCAACGATCAAGTGGCCGCCAGCCTGCCCCTCCCGAAGGAAGAGGCCGGTAAATTGCAGACCCGGACCGTGCAGATTCCGCCGCAGACCATCACCGAATTCAACCGGCTCAGCCTGCAGTTCATCGGTCACTACACGATGCAATGTGAAGACCCTCTGCACTCCAGCCTGTGGGCCAAGATCGGCAACGATAGCCAGCTGAGCCTCCAGGTGTCCTCGATTAAACAGCCCAACGACCTGTCCGCTCTGCCTCTGCCCTTGTTCGATCGTCGAGACGCTTCGCCCCTGAAGCTGCCCTTCGTGTTCACTGCGCGCCCGGGCGGCCCTGAGCTTGAGGCCGCCGGTATCCTGTCGTCCTGGTTTGGCGCCCTGGCCAGCTACCGCGGCGCAACCTTCCCCGCCAGCCTCACCAGCCTGCCGGCCAAAGGCAACGCCGTGGTGTTTGTCAGCAGTGGCGAATCGACGGCCTTGAGTGGCTTGCCGATCAAAGCGGCCACGGGGCCGACATTGACACTCGTGAGCAACCCGAATGATGCTCAGGGCAAACTGTTGATCGTCTCCGGGCGCGATGGCGCCGATCTCAAAGTCGCCGCGAACGCGCTGGCCCTCGGTGGCTCGGCTTTTTCCGGGCAGAGCGTGGTGATCGACCGGATCGACTCGCTCAAGCCACGCCGACCGTACGACGCGCCTAACTGGCTGCCCTCCGACCGCCCGGTTCGCCTGGGTGAACTGGCGAAGCCCGCAGAACTCAATGTGTCAGGTTACAACCCGGGACAAATGACGGTTGCGCTGCGCTTGCCACCCGACCTGTTCAACTGGCGTGAGCCCGGCGCACAACTTGACCTGAAATACCGCTATACGCCGCAACCGGTCTCGACCAATTCCTCGTTGCTGGTCAACTTCAACGATACCTTCATCAAGTCGATCGATCTGCCTTCGATCGAGAAACTCGGCAGCAGCGACAGCCTGCTGGCGATGCTCAAAACCGACGACAGCCTGGCCCGCACGTCGCGCATGCTGTTGCCGCTCAATTCCGTAGCGCTGCAATCACGCCTGCAATTTCGCTTTATGTATGACTACATCAAACAGGGCGACTGCCGCGACATCATCATCGACAACATGCGCGGTGTGATCGACCCTGACTCGACCCTGGACCTCAGCCAATACGAACACTTCATGGCCATGCCCAACCTCGGGGTATTCAAGGACAGCGGCTTCCCGTTCACCCGCATGGCCGACCTTTCTGAAACATCGGTGATCCTGCCCAACGAACCAGGCCCGGCCGATCTGAGCGCCTATCTGACCGTGCTGGGCCGCTTCGGCGACTCCACCGGTTATCCGGCCACCGGCGTAAAGGTGGTCCACGCCGACCAGGTGGCCGAGCAAAGCGACCGGGATCTGCTGGTGCTCGCCTCGGGCAACAATCAGCCGCTGCTGGAGCAATGGCAAAGCCTGCTGCCGGCCAAGGACGAAGCTGCTGCGCAGTACTTTGAACTGTCTGACCTGCCCTTGCGTCTGCGCAACTGGATCAGCCCGGATACGAAAACCAATCTGCGTGAAGCGCGCAGCAGCTTCAGGTTCAGCGCTGACGACGGCAGTGCTTATCTGACTGGATTCGAATCGCCGCTCAAGAGTGGGCGCAGTGTGGTGTTTATCGCCAGCGCAAGGCCCAACGGCCTGGCCGACGTGACCAACGCCCTGCTCAGCAGCGAAGAAAACGCCCACGAGTTGCAAGGCAGTCTGGTGGTGGTCAAGGGCAAGCATGTCAAATCGCTGGTCGCCGAACAGGACTACTACGTCGGGAGCCTGGGGCCATTGCGCTATCTGCAGTGGTACCTCTCGCAAAACATAATGGCGCTCATGCTGTTCACGCTCCTCGGGGTCCTGCTGCTTGCTTCGATGACTTACCTGGCCCTGCGCTTACGGGCCAAACGTCGTCTTGGCCAATGAGCTGCGCATGCCTGTGTCGTCCATGAGCAGCCGGGCGGTTTCACTTCGCCAGTGCCTGCGCGGTAACGTGCGCAGGTTGAGCGTTGTGCTTGCGCTCGCCCTGCCGGTGCCTGCGATAGCCGCCACAACTCCCTGTGAGTTGCCGGCCTGGCCACTGTGGCAAACCTACGCAACGCGCTTCGTCCAGGCCGACGGCCGGGTTCTGGAATCGAGCCTGGAGAACAATCACAGCACTTCTGAAGGGCAATCCTACGGCATGCTCTTCGCACTGATCGGCAACGATCAGGCACGCTTTGACAAACTCTGGCGCTGGACATCCGCCAACCTCGCAGGCTCCGCCACCGCCACTCGCCTGCCAGGCTGGTTATGGGGGCAAGGCACGGACGGTCAGTGGCGCCTGCAAGACGCCAACTCGGCTGCCGACGCCGACCTGTGGATCGCCTACGCCCTGCTCGAAGCCGCACGCCTGTGGCATCGGCCGGACTATCGCCAGGATGCCCTGCACCTGATGGCGACGATTGAAGTGCAATTGGTCGTCACGCTGCCCGGGCTGGGTCCGATGGTATTGCCTGGACCACAGGGCTTCGTCCTGCCGGATGCTCTCTGGCGCCTGAACCCCAGCTACCTGCCACTGCCACTGTTACGGCGGCTGGCCAAGGAAGCTCCCAACGGCCCCTGGCAAGCGATTGCCAACAACACCGCGACGATGATTGCCCAATCAAGCCACCACGGTTTTGTCGCTGACTGGGTCGGTTATCAAGGCACTTCAGCGCAATCGGGTGTCTTCGTCAGCGACCCGATCAACGGCGACACGGGTAGCTACGATGCCATTCGCGCGTACCTCTGGCTGGGCATGAGCGACGCCTCCGAACCGCTGGCAGCGCTCCTGCTCAAACGGCTGGACGGCATGGCTCGCAGCACTGTCGCGACGGGTTCCCCCCCGGAAACAGTCCGGATTCTCCACGGCAGTGTCCAGGGTCAGAGCCCGTTTGGATTCTGGGCTGCACTGATTCCCTACCTTGAGGCCAAGGGGCATCCCCGGTTGGCCGATCAACAACGCCAGCGCGTGGAGCTCGCCTTGCAAGAGGCGCTGGCCAGGCCTGATGCCGACGCCAGTCCGCCGCGTTACTACAACTTCATGCTTAGCCTGTTCGCGCTCGGCTGGGCAGATAAACATTACCGATTCCGGGAAGACGGAACGCTGAAACTCTCCTGGGAGACCGCATGCACGCGCACCACCGCACGCTAGCCATCGCCGTCATGAGCGCATGGACGGCTGCTGCACACGCTCAAAGTCCGACGCCACAGACGTTACTCGTCGAGCAAGGGCATTACTGGCAGTCGCACAACAACCCTCAACGCGCTACGGAAGTCTGGCAGAAAGTCCTGCTGCTGGACCCGGTCCAGGTTGACGCACTCTATGGCCTCGGCTTGATCGGCGTGCAACAGGGCAAGCCACAACAGGCGCAGCAATACCTCGCCCGCTTGCAGGCCATCCAGCCAACGCCTCGGCAGGCTCTGCAATTGGCGCAGGACATCGGCGTGGCCCAACCGCAGAACCAGCAGCGCCTGGAGGAGGCTCGGCGCCTCGTCGATGCCGGTGAGCGTGACAAGGCGACCGCCGTGTTTCGCTCGCTATTCGATGGCCGCCCACCTCAAGGTACGATCGGCCGCGAGTATTACAACAACCTTGCCTTCAATCAGGCTGACTGGGCTGAAGCACGCAGCGGATTCCAGCGCCTGCAACGTGAGATGCCCAACGACTCGATCGTCGCGCTGTTTTACGCCAAGCATCTGGTCCGTCGTGAAGACAGCCGTGCCGAGGGCATTCGTGCACTGGCCGCGCTGACCCAGCGTACCGACATTGCCGGTGATGCCGACGAAAGCTGGCGCCTGGCACTGACCTGGATCGGTCCGCCCAATCCGGCACAAGTACCGTTGTTCGAGGCGTACCTCAAGACGCATCCGGATGACGTGGAAATCCGCGCGCAGATGAACAAGGGCAAGCAACAGCCGGCAACGACGGCCAGCAAGGAATGGCAACCGCCCGCCGAAGTCGCGCGCGGCCTGAAGGCGCTCAAAGCAGGCGACCAGGCCACCGCCGAACAGGCGTTTCAAGCACGCTTGAAAACCCAGCCCGATGACGCTGACGCGCTGGGCGGCCTTGGGGTTATTCGCCAGCAGCAACAGCGACTGGCCGAAGCGGAAAAGCTCCTGGGGCAGGCCACGCGACAACACAACGGCAGCCGCTGGCAAGTGGCGCTGAACGAAGTGCGCTACTGGTCTGCGTTGCAGCAGGCCCGCGATGCCCAGGCCAAAGGCCAGACAGCCCAGGCACAGGCCTTGGTGAACCAGGCGCTGCGGCAGAATCCAAACGGGGCGGATGCTCTCCTCGCCCTGGCGGATATTCAGGCCAGCGCGGGCCAGTTCGATGAGGCTCAGCGCAACTATCGGCAAATTTTGAATCTGCGCCGCGACGACCCTCGAGCACAGGAAGGGTTGGTCAATGTGCTGCTCAAGAGCGGCAAGAACGATGAAGCCCTGCAACTGATCAACAGCCTGCCAGCCACCGGACAGGCAAAGACCGGCCAGTCCGCACGCCTGCAAGCCTTGCGCGCGACACAACTGGCCGCCCTCGCCGAACAACGCAACGACCTGCCCGCAGCGCGCAACGCCTTGCAAGACGCGCTGCGCTACGAACCGGACAACGTCTGGACACGTTTCGCCCTGGCCCGCCTGAACCTAGCGATGGGCGAACCGCAAAAGGCTCGGGACCTGATCAACACCATGCTCCAGGCCCACCCCGACAATGCCGATGCGCTTTACGTCAGCGCCTTGCTGTCGGTCCAGATGGGTGAGTGGAAAGCCGCCCAGGCAACCTTGGGACGCTTGCGCCCCGACCAGCGCACCCCGGACATGGAAGCACTGGCCGCTGATGTCAGCCTCAACCTGCAACTCAGCCAGGCGATCGGGTTGGGCAAGCGCGGACAGCGCCAGGAAGCCCTGACCTTGCTCGATCGTACTCAGCCGATGGCCAACAACAGTCCAGATCGCACGGCGAGCCTGGCCTCGGCCTATGTCGAGATCGGCGAGCCGACCCGAGCGCTGGCCCTCATGCGCGGCCAGTTGCAACACACCGCTGCGCCCTCGGCGGACTTCATCCTGCAATACGCCTCGGTCCTGCTTGAGTCCGGGGAAGACGCGCAGGTCAACGAGATTCTGCGCGACCTTCAGAACAAGCCCTTGAACGCACCGACTCGCAAGCGTTTCGACGACCTGCTCCATCTCTATCGCATCCGCCAGGCTGACCATCTGCGTGAACAAGGCAATCTGGCCAGCGCGTATGACACGCTGGCGCCCGCACTGGCGCAGCGTCCCGGTGACAGCGCCGCCGTCGCGGCGCTGGCGCGAATGTATTCGGCCAACGGCGACACGGCAAAAGCCCTCGAACTCTACAAGCCGCTGTTACAACGTCAGCCAAACGACCCACAACTGCTGTTGGGTGCCGCCGACGCGGCGGTGCTGGCACATGACACAGGTTTTGCCGAACAGGCACTGCAACAGCTGCTCAAGACCGAATCCGGCAACCCTCAAACGCTGACCGAGGCCGCCCGCCTTTACCAGAACATGGGCAAGACCGGCACGGCGACCGATCTGCTGCGCAAGGCAGTGGCCATCGAGCAGAGCGAGAAACGCAGAAGCCAGAGCGGCCAACTGGCCGGGTCGACGGTGGCACCCAACCCTTTTGCGGGGGTGTCGGGGCCACGCAGCGAGGTCAGTCGCGACACCTTGCTGGCAGCGATCCCGCCACCGGCTCAGGAAATGCCGGGCAGCGTGAGGTCTAACACCCCTTTTGGCATCGACGTCCTGCCAAGGCCCCAGCAGGCGAGCAATCCATTCGAGTCGCAGCTACCGCGCGCTGCACTGGTGAGTGAAGACATCAGCCCCGCACAACTGGCGCTGAATAAAATCCTTCAGGAGCGCAGTGCCTACGTCACCCAGGGCGTGAGCATTCGCAGCAACAACAGTGAGTCGGGGTTGAGCAAACTGACCGATATTGAAACGCCGCTGGAAATCAATATCCCGCTGGATGAAAGCCGCGTCGCCCTGCGCGTGACACCGGTCTCGCTGAACGCCGGCAGTGCCAGCGGCGAAGCACTGCAGCGCTTCGGTAGCGGTGCGCAGAGCGAAGGCGCCGGCTCGCAAAAAACCGAGGGTGTCGGTCTTTCCATCGCTATCCAACGGCCCGCGGATGGGCTCAAGGCCGATCTCGGCACCACCCCGCTCGGCTTCAAATACTCCACCGCCACGGGCGGCATCAGCGTTGATCGCCCCATAAGCGACTCCTCTAATGTCCGCTACGGGGTGAGCGTTTCCCGGCGTCCGGTGACTGACAGCGTCACCTCGTTTGCCGGCACCACGGACAAACGCAGCGGGCAGTCCTGGGGCGGTGTGACCGCCAACGGCGGGCGCGGCCAGTTGAGCTATGACGACAGTGAAGTCGGCGCCTATGGCTACGCCTCCTGGCACCAGCTATTGGGCAACCATGTCGAATCCAACAGCCGCAGTGAACTGGGCAGCGGCATCTACTGGTACCTGCAAAATGCAACGGACAGCAAGCTGACCGTCGGCCTGAGCATGACCGGCATCAGCTACGCGAACAATCAGGACTATTTCACCTATGGCCACGGCGGCTATTTCAGTCCGCAGACGTTCTTCGCCCTGGGCGTACCGGTGACCTGGGCACAACGCACCGGGCGCTTGACGTATCAAGTCAAGGGCTCGGTCGGCGTGCAGCATTTCGAGCAAGACAGTGTCGACTATTTCCCGACCGACAAAGCCCTGCAGGCGGCCTCGGGCCTGCGTTACGCCGGGCAAAACAAAACCGGGATCGGCTACAGCGTCGCCGCAGCGGCTGAATACAAGGTCGCTTCGAACTTCCTGCTGGGCGCCAATCTGGGCCTGGACAACGCCCACGACTACCAACAATTCAGCGGCGCCCTGTCTTTGCGTTACCTGTTCGAGGACATCAGCGGCCCCATGAGCCTGCCGGTCAGCCCGTACACCTCGCCTTATTCCAACTGATCATTCTGGAGTTTTCGATGCCCACTTCTGCCCTTGCCGGCCTGACGCTCCTTGTTCTTGGGGAGAGCCATATGAGCCTCGCGGACCATTTGCTGGAGCCGCTGCACGACAACCTGACTCGTCAAGGCGCCCTGGTTCACTCCATCGGTGCCTGTGGCGCCAGCGCCGGCGACTGGCTGATCAGTAAAAAGGTCGACTGCGGTGCCGAGCGCAAAGGCAACGACAAGATGGTGATCAAGGGTCGTGACGCCACCACCACACCGATCCAGGACCTGATCGCCGCCGACAAGCCCGACCTGGTGGTACTGGTCATCGGCGACACCATGGCGTCCTACGACAAGCCCGTGTTTCCGAAGGCCTGGGCATGGCAAAGCGTCACCGGCCTGGCCAAGGCCATCGCGGCCACCGGGACCCGTTGCGCCTGGGTGGGCCCGGCCTGGGGCAAAGCCGGTGGCATGTACCAGAAGAATGATGCCCGCACCCAGTTGATGTCGCAGTTTTTAGCCGCGAACGTGGCGCCTTGCACCTACATCGATTCGCTGACGTTCTCCAAACCCGGGCAGTGGATCACCACCGATGGGCAGCACTTTACCGTTGCCGGTTATCAAGCCTGGGGCACTGCGATTGGTGGTGCGTTGGCCAAGTTGCCCGCCGACACCGTCAGCAGCACAGGAGCCGGCAAATGACTCGATCCGCATGTGGCTGGGCGCTGTTCGCGCCCTTGATGCTGAGCCTGCACGCCCAGGCCGCCGACATTGCCCTGTACCCGACGGGCCCGGATCAGGACTCGGCCTTCTTGCGCTTTATCAACGCCGCCGACCGCCCCTTGCAGCTGCTGGCCGAAGGCTCGCGGGCCAGCCTCAGGCTCGAGGGTTCGAATGCCGTGTCCGACTACCTGCCCGTGCCCGCCAACCAGCCGATCAAGGGCACCCTGGAACGCAACGGCAAAAGCCAGCCGCTGGACATCCAGGTAGCAGCAGGCGAATTCGCCAGTGTGATCGCTTTGCCAGATAGCGCTCAAGGTATCCGTCAGGTCGTCATCCGTGAGCAACCCGACGATTTCAATAGCCTGAGAGCCTCGCTGGCGTTTATCAGTGCCGATCCAGCGTGCACCCAGGCCGGTTTGCGTGCTGCGGGGAAAAACACCGACCTGTTCAAGGAGGTGGCCGACGGCAGCGTGCAACGCCGAGCGATCAACCCGGTCAGCCTGTCGGTTCAATTGGTCTGCGCCCAAACCAATGTCGGTGCGCCACTCGACCTCGGCCAGCTCAAGGCCGGCGAGCGCTACAGCGTTGTGCTGCTGCCTGGTGCAAATGGCCCGCACCTGTTGCTCGCGACTGACGTCCTGGCCCACTGATCGGATCGCGCCACCACCATGGTTTTTGCCTCTCTCGAGTTTCTGACGTTGTTCCTGCCGCTGTTCTTGTGCAGCTATGCAGTGTGCCCAGCCGCCTGGCGCAACGTCACGTTACTGATCGGCAGCTGGCTGTTCTATGGCTGGTTGAGCCCTCGGTTCCTCGCAGTGCATGTGGTGCTGACGATCACGGCGTGGGCCGGCGGCTTGCTGATTGACGCCTTGCGGGAAAAAGACAAGGGTCGCGTGCGGCTACTCGTGACACTGATCGTGCTCAACACAGCGGTGCTGTGCTGGTACAAGTACGCCAACATCGTCGCCGGTACGTTGATCGATGCCCTTGCCTGGTCTGGCGCCATGCCGCTGGACTGGCAGCGAGTCATCATGCCGGCCGGGCTATCGTTTATCGTCTTGCAGGCGATTTCCTATCTGGTGGATGTACACCGCCGCACCGTGCCGGCCGAACGCAGCTTCATTAATTACGCCACCTATATTTCGATGTTCGGCCATTCGGTCGCCGGTCCCATCATTCGCTATGACTGGGTTCGGCGTGAGCTGAATCAGCGTCACTTCAACTGGCAGAATTTCTCGCTGGGCGCACGCCGGTTCATGGTCGGGATGAGCATGAAGGTCCTGGTGGCCGACACCCTGTCGCCGGTGGTCGATGTGGCGTTCAATGTGCAGAACCCAAGTTTCTCTGACGCCTGGATCGGCTGCCTTGCCTACTCCTTGCAACTGTTCTTCGACTTCGCCGGCTACAGCGCCATGGCCATTGGTCTTGGATTGATGCTGGGCTTCCACTTTCCCGAGAACTTCAACCGTCCCTATCTGGCCAACAGCATCCAGGACTTCTGGCGCCGCTGGCATTTGTCGCTGTCCAGCTGGCTGCGTGACTATCTGTATATTTCGCTGGGTGGTAATCGCAACGGCACCTGGAAAACCTATCGCAACCTGTTCCTGATCATGGCCATCGCCGGCCTCTGGCACGGTGGCGATAGCTGGAATTATCTGCTGTGGGGCAGCGCCCATGGCATTGCGTTGTGTGTGAATCGTGTCTGGAACAGCTCTACCCTGCCCCCGTTACAGCCAGTGTTTTCCCATGGGCTGACCCTGCTGTTCGTCTGCCTGGCCTGGACACTGTTCCGCGCCCCCGACTTTCATAGCGCGCTGAGCCTGTATGCCGGACAGTTCGGCTTGCAGGGCATTGCCCTCGGTGACGAACTGTCCGCGACCCTACGCCCGGTACACGGCCTTGCGGGTTTGCTGGGGGTGTTCGGTGTCGTTGCACCGTTGTTGCACCCTTACTGTGAGAAACGAATGGGCGGCCTATTGCTCCACACCACCGCCCTTTGGCCCATCGCCGGTTTCATGCTGTCGTTCGCACTGATCGCCAGTCGCGAAACCGTACCCTTCCTGTACTTCCAATTCTGATGACAACCCTAAAGCGTCCCCCGCTCCCTACTCAGCCAGATGATTTGGCGATTCGCAGCAGTCGGTTGGCAGGCGTGGCGCTGCTGATATTCCTGTTCGTCGGACTGCTGTCTTCTGGCCGTCTGATCGTTTCAGGGCAGATCTCACTGTTACCCGGTGAAGTGCAGACCTCGCAGATTCTTGACGGCGATATCACTCATCGACTCGCCAAGGAACTGTCGAACGCTCACCTCCCCACGACCTTCGCCAAGCTGGAGCGCGGAGTCAGTTGGCTGCTCCTCAGTGACACCGGGCCGAGGGTTCGCTCAGGTTGTCCTGGCTGGTTGTTTTTGGCCGATGAGCTCAAGGTTAATCATCAAGCGCAGCGCAATGCCGATGCCAAAGCCCAGGCCGTGATTGATCTAAAGCAGCAGCTCTCCCAGCGTGGTATCAGCCTGCTGGTGGTCATCGTTCCAGACAAGAGCCGCATCGCTTCCGAGCAGCGTTGCACACTGCACCGCCCAGCCGCTCTCGAAGGACGCATCCAGGCCTGGACCTCAAAGCTGGATGCGGGCGGCGTGTCGAATTTGGACCTCACCGCGGCGCTGACGCCACTGGGGGCCAGTGCCTGGTTGCGCACCGATACGCACTGGAGCGAATCCGGCGCGAAAACGGCGGCCGATGCCATCACACAGCGCCTGAAGACCCTGGGCATCAGCGCCACGCCAAGCAGGTCGTTCAATGAACGTCATGCCCCGCTCGCGGTTCGACCTGGCGATCTGGTCCATCTGGCGGGCATCGACTGGCTGCCGCTCAAATGGCAACCCGCACCTGACATGGTCGCCCAAACCAGCACCCACGAACTTCCCGTTACGTCGGCCGCCAACCCTGACACTGAGGCAGACCTTTTTGGCGATGCCGACCTCCCCAACACCGCGCTCATCGGCACTTCATTCTCACGCAACTCCAACTTCGCAGGGTTTCTGCAGCAGGCACTGGGCGCCCCCGTGGGTAACTTCGCCAAAGACGGTGGAGCGTTCTCTGGCGCTGCAAACAGCTACCTCAACAACCCGGCTTCCAAAGAAACGCCGCCAAAGCAAATCATCTGGGAAATCCCGGAGCGGGACCTGCAATCGGCGTACGTCGACCCCATTGCCTATCGCTCGTTGCGGTAGGCCAATGACATCCGGCTGAAGGCAATCTTCGCCAGCTCGCCCCGTGTGTTCAGGGGCATTTCTCTCGATTGTTACCATCTTCGCAACAGTGTTTCTCCTTTCCGGCAAATGACAATTTGTCGCAGGACTCGCTTTTTTTGATATCTTTGCGCAATTAACCAAATAGTTAACAACTATTTTCAGACTTGCCTTCACTGCTCTTAACCCTCCCCACAAACGTTCATGCGTCAGTAGGATCATGCAACATGACTAAGTCTCGACCTTCGGCATCCGTCAGCCGCTGGCCCATCTGGGTCGTCGCCTTCGGTGTGCTGGTATTTGGATTATTCTTCGCAACCGGTGGTGGCTACCTCGCCACGCTGGGTGGCAGCTGGTACTTCCTGCTCGCCGGTTTCGGTTTGATCGTCTCTGCCGTACTGCTCTTCAAGCAGCGTCTGCAGGGTGCCTGGCTGTTCGCGGCGGTGATGGTGCTGACCGTGATTTGGGCGCTGGCGGATGTCGGACTGAACTTCTGGCCACTGATCTCTCGCTTGTTCGCCCTGGGCGTGCTGAGCCTGTTGGTGGCATTGGTCTACCCCCATCTGCGCAAGGCCAATAGCCTGGCCAGCGGTCGCAGTGGCTACGCTCTGAGCGGTGTGCTGGCAGTCGCCATCGTTGCAGGTGGTGCCGGTATGTTCGTTCCCCATGCCCCTGTTTCGCCGACCGGTGACGGCCCAGGGCTGACCAAGGTCGAACCTGCCAAGGCCCAGAAAAACTGGGAACACTACGGTAACGACGAAGGTGGCGGCCGCTTCGCCGCTCTGGACCAGATCAACCGTAGCAACGTCTCGAAGCTGGTGCCGGCATGGACCTACAATACCGGGGACATCGCGATCAGCGACGGCAATGGCGCCGAAGATCAGATGACACCGTTGCAGGTTGGCGACAAGGTGTTCATCTGCACCCCGCACAACAACCTCATCGCACTGGATGCCGATACCGGTAAACAGCTGTGGAAGAACGAGATCAACGCCAAGACCCGTGTTTGGCAACGTTGCCGCGGTATCGCCTACTTCGACGCTACCGCTGCGCTCGCCCAGCCTGCTGACGGCAGCACACCTGTCAAACCCGTGTCGATACCGGCCGGCGCCAACTGCCAGCGCCGTCTGCTGACCAACACCATCGATGCGCGCCTGATTGCAGTGGACGCCGATACAGGGGAGTTCTGCCAGGGCTTCGGTAACAACGGCCAGGTTGATCTGAAAGCAGGTCTTGGTGACGTCCCTGATTCCTATTACCAGCTGTCATCGGCACCGCTGATGGCCGGGACCACCGTGGTCGTCGGCGGCCGTGTCGCCGACAACGTCCAGACCGACATGCCAGGTGGCGTGATCCGTGGTTTCGACGTCGTCACCGGCGAGATGCGCTGGGCATTCGACCCGGGCAACCCCGAAGACAAGCAGGCTCCGGCGGCCGGCAGCACCTACGTGCGCAGCACGCCCAACAGCTGGGCACCGATGTCCTACGACCCGGCGATGAACACCGTGTTCTTGCCGATGGGCAGTTCGTCCACCGATATCTACGGTGTGGAACGTACGGCACTGAACCACAAGTACGGCGCTTCCGTTCTTGCACTGAACGCAACAACCGGCGAAGAAAAGTGGGTCTACCAAACCGTCCACAACGACCTGTGGGACTTCGACCTGCCCATGCAGCCAAGCCTGATCGACTTCACCAAAGCCGACGGCAGCAAGGTGCCCGCCGTAGTGATCGGCACCAAAGCCGGCCAGATCTTCGTGCTTGACCGCGCCACCGGCAAGCCGCTGACCAAGGTTGAAGAGGTTCCGGTCAAAACCTCGAACATCCCGAACGAGCCTTACTCGCTGACTCAGCCGAAATCGGTGGGCATGCCAGCGATCGGCGCGCAAACGCTGACCGAGTCGGACATGTGGGGGGCAACGCCGTTCGATCAACTGCTCTGCCGTATCTCGTTCAAGAAAATGCGTTACGACGGGCTGTACACCGCACCAGGCACCGATATCTCGCTGAGCTTCCCGGGCTCGCTGGGAGGGATGAACTGGGGTGGTATCTCGACTGACCCGGTACACGGTTTTATCTTCGTCAACGACATGCGTCTGGGCCTGTGGATCCAGATGATTGCGGCGCAGAAAGATGCCAAGACCTCTTCCGGTGGTGAAGCACTGAACACCGGCATGGGCGCAGTACCGCTCAAAGGCACCCCGTATGCAGTGAACAAGAACCGCTTCCTGTCGGTTGCCGGCATCCCTTGCCAGGCACCGCCTTTTGGCACACTGACCGCGATCGACATGAAAACCCAGAAAGTCGCGTGGCAAGTGCCGGTCGGCACCGTCCAGGACACTGGCCCATTGGGTATCAAGATGCATCTGCCGTTGCCGATCGGCATGCCGACGCTGGGTGGTACGCTCTCCACCCAGGGCGGCCTGGTGTTCATTGCCGGTACACAGGACTACTACCTGCGCGCCTTCAATTCCGCCAACGGAGAAGAGGCCTGGAAAGCCCGGCTACCCGTGGGCAGCCAGGGTGGCCCGATGACGTATGTGTCGCCGAAAACAGGCAAGCAGTACATTGTCATCACCGCGGGTGGTGCGCGTCAGTCGCCCGATCGCGGCGATTATGTGATCGCTTACGCGCTGCCTGATAGCAAGTAACCTGTAACAACAAAAAGCCGCTGCCGCCCTGTGAGGGTGGCAGCGGCTTTTTGTTGTCTGCACGCTTGGCCCGTTGAACTCGCTGGCTCGGCGCGAAGCGGGTTTTAAAAATCGAAGAACACCGTTTCACCCTCCCCCTGAATACGTATGTCGAAACGATAAGCCGCCTTGCCATCCACCTCGCAACGCTGCGCTATCAGCGTTTCGCGACGCTGCGGTTGCTCGATCAGATTAAGCACCGGGCACGTCGCGTTGGCTTGTGGCTCATCGGCAAAGTACAGCCGGGTTTGCAGGTGAATATTGATCCCGCGGGCAAACAGCGACACATTGATGTGCGGCGCCATCGGCACCCCGGCGGCATTGTTCACCACGCCAGGCTTGATGGTGTTGAGTGTCCACTCCCCTGCATCGAAGGTGGTGGCGGTTCGGCCGAAACTGTTGAAGGTTTTTTCCGAGTCGAAGACCGGGTCGTAAACCCCTTCATGATTGGCCTGCCAAAACTCCAGAAACGAGTCTCGCACCAGGTGACCGTTGCCGTCATAGACATGACCGATCAGCAGAATCTGTTCGCCCTCGGCACCCGGCTTGGCCATCTGATTCCAGATTTCTTCCGACCGTGTCGGGTTGCCGGCAGCCGCCAGGGCCAGACCGATATGCACATAAGGGCCGGCCGTTTGCGAAGGGGTTTCGGGTAGCAGTTCGATAGGCATGGACGGACTCCTCAGCAGTTTTCGAAGTGGGTCTTGCGCTGGCCGCGCAGCACGATGTCGAAGCGATAGGCCAGGCAATCCATCGGGTTGGCATTCCCCATGTCGAGCCGGGCGATCAGGCTCTGTACCGCCTCTGGATTGGCGATCGACTTAACGATCGGGCACATCGGGATCAGTGGATCGCCTTCGAAATACAGCTGGGTGATCAGGCGCGTGGCGATCGATGGCCCGCTGATGGAGAAATGGATGTGCGCCGGGCGCCAGTCATTCGGACCGTTGCGCCAAGGATACGGACCGGGTTTCACGGTGCGAAAGCTGTAGCAGCCGTCACGGTCGGTCAGAGCCCGGCCGACACCGCCGAAATTCGGGTCCAGTGGTGCCAGGTAGCGATCATTTTTGTGCCGGTAGCGACCACCGGCGTTGGCCTGCCACATCTCCACCAGGGTATGCGGGATGGGCTTGCCATATTGATCACAGACCCGGCCGGAAACGATGATCCTCTCGCCCACCGGCAGCCCACCATTATTGAAGTTGAGTAGCAGGTCGTTATCGAACCGCCCCATCTTCAGGTGAGAGAAATCCGGGCCGCTGGTTTCGCTGGCCGACTGGGGGATGCTCACCAAGGCTTGGCGTGGAGAACGGGCGACAGAGGTTTTGTAATCAGGGGTCAGGGCTTTGGGGTGCCAATTACGGTCACGAATAACGAAACGACTGCTGTCTGCATCAGACATGTCGATCTCCTGTTGTTTGATTTATGGAGCACTACCTGCGCAGTTTCAAACAACAGAAGGCTGGGGAATATTGAAAAGCCACCCTCAACACATAACCAAATGGTTATGGATAAGACCCTTCGCGATACGCCTGCCCTACCTCGCGCAGCACCTCGACGCACCACTGGGCCGCCAGTGACAACGGCAAGCTGGCGTTACTGGAAATCCCCACCGAACCACCCGGCTCGCGCTGCCCCAGGTTGATCTCAAGCAGTTCGCCGCTTGCCAGATCCAGGCGCACGGCATCCAGAGGCGCGATCCAGATCGCCTCGCTGGACAACACATAACGACGGCTCAGGGTCACGGACAAGGTTTCCAGACGCTGCCGCGACTGGCTGATGCCGCATTGCACGAACAGGCTATCGGCATATTTGCGAATCGTCGTTCCTGCCAGCGGCAGCACCAGCGGGAAATCTTCCAGGGCGCTACGCTCCAGTGGCTCGGCCAGCAAGGGATGATCGGGACGCACCACCAGTGTCATGGACTCACTGTACAGATGCTCGAAGGTCAGCCCCTGAATCTCCGGGCTATCGGTCATACGGCCGACCACTAGGTCCACATCGCCCACCCGCAACTGCGACAACAAATAGGCGCTTGGCCCGGTCACCACACTCACCACCAGCGCCGAATGGCGCTCGTGCAAGCGCCGTACAACCTCAGGCACCAGCAAACTTTCCACTGTCGACAACACGCCGAGTCGAACCGTGCCTGCCGCATATTCGCCACCGCGCAAGGTATTCACCCCATCACGCAGCGCCTGCACCGAGGGCCCGGCATAACGCAAAAAGGCAACCCCGGCTTCGGTCAGGTTCACACCACTTTTACTGCGTATAAACAGACTTGCCGCCAGCAGTTCCTCCAGCTCCTTGAGCGTCTTCGACATCGCTGGCTGACTCACCGCCAACACATCCGCCGCCCGCGCCAGACTGCCCTGACGAGCCATTTCGAGAAAGCACACGAGGTGACGGAATTTGATGCGGGTGTCGATGTTCACTACGGAGCCCCGTGAGGTTGCCTCATTGGTATCGAAACGTTTGCAGGCAATCTTAGCGTGCGCTCAATTTCCTGGTGATCGGATGGTGGCAATGGACTTTTTTGACTTGCTCGGAGGGGATGTCAAATACAGGACATTGCGTCAATCAGGGCTTGATGTTCTTCAATTTATTGAGCAGTTCCAGCAACTGCTCAAGCGACTCCGCGCCGAACTGCTCCTGAATCTTCAAGTAGTTGCTTTCCATCCCCGCACTCATGTCGACGAAACACTGCTGCCCCTGCTCGGTCAGGGCGATGAA
The DNA here is from genome assembly GCF_003253625.1 of Pseudomonas sp. URMO17WK12:I6. Classification (NCBI taxonomy): domain Bacteria; kingdom Pseudomonadati; phylum Pseudomonadota; class Gammaproteobacteria; order Pseudomonadales; family Pseudomonadaceae; genus Pseudomonas; species Pseudomonas sp. URMO17WK12:I6. The sequence continues at coordinate 66,965 of NZ_QKYZ01000017.1, read as the reverse complement.
TACCCGGCGCTGATCTTCGGACGACTTCCTGCGCCGGACGATACCGTCGCGCTCCAGCCGGGACAGCACGCCGGTCATGCTCGGTTTGAGGATGCATGCCAGATTGGCCAGTTGATGGCTTTCCAGTTCGCCGTGCTGACGCAAGATACGGATCACCCGCCATTGCTGTTCAGTCAGATCATGTTCGTTGAGCAACGGCCGGAAAAATGCCATGGCTGCTTCGCGGGCCTGCAACAAGGTGAGCGTAAGGGACGGTCTGGGGGTCGGCATGGTTCACGCGGAAAAAGAGGTCGAAGCGTCAAAGCTTAGAGTCGGCACAGAGTGCATGCAACATCCCCTCTGCAGCACATCATTAACTTATAAACAAATCAATGATCTCAGATAAAAAATAATCGCCACCACCCCTATTTCTTATGAAAAAACTGAAAAAAACGCTACGAAAATAATAGATAAGATGTTAACTATATGACACCCCTTACCGAATAGGGGGTGATACCTACAAAAACAACAAAAGGACCCCCCTCATGCATTCGTGCCTCCTTCGCACGGCGGCAAGCGTTGCCCTGTGCGCCGCGTTTAGCCCGTTTAGCGCTCACGCTGCTTTTGTCCAGGACAGTAAAGCCAGTTTGGACCTGCGCAATTTCTACATGAACCGAGACTTTCGTCAGAGCAATGCACCACAGAACAAGGCCGAAGAGTGGGCCCAGGGTTTTGTATTACGCCTGGAGTCGGGCTACACCGACGGCATGGTCGGTTTCGGGGTCGATGCCTTGGGCGAACTCGGGGTGAAACTTGACTCCAGTCGCGATCGTCGAGGCACCGGCTTGCTGCCCTTTGGCGCCAGCCAGCAACCAGAGGACAGCTACAGCGAATTGGGCCTGACCGCCAAGCTGCGAACATCGAAGACCGTGCTCAAACTCGGCACCCTACAGCCGCAACTGCCCGTGGCCGCCTATAACGACACCCGACTGCTGCCCTCAACCTACAGCGGTGAGCTGGTCACCTCCCAGGAAGTCGACGGCCTGACCCTGAATCTGGGCCGCCTGGAAAAGCAGAACCTACGAGACTCCTCCAGCAATGACGAGATGAGTTACGCCGGTGTGTAAAGCAGCCATCTCGATCTGGCCGGTGGCACCTACGCGATCAATCCACACCTGGCAGCGACCTATTATTACGCCCGGATGCAGGACATCTACAGCCAGCACTTCATCGGTCTGGTGCATGAATTGCCCTTGGCAGAAGGTGTGAATCTGCGCAGCGATTTGCGCTATTTCGATACTCGCGAACAAGGCAACCATGAATTGCGCAGTCCATCCAGGGTCGATGGCGGCAAGATCGACAACCGTTTTTTCAACGGCATGGTAAGCCTGTCGATGGGTGCCCATAAATTCGGCCTGGGGTACCAGAATCTCTCCGGAGACGGCGACTTCGCCTTTCCGGGCCTGGACCCATATTCAGTAAACCTGGTGACCATCAACGTCTTCACCAAGGCCGAGACCGACGCCTGGCAGGCGCGTTACGACTACAACTTCGCGGCCCTGGGCCTGCCTGGGCTGACCTTCATGACTCGCTATGTCGACGGCTCTCATGTGCAAACCTCCACCGTGCGTAACGGTCGGGAATGGGAGCGTGACACCGACCTGGTTTACACGGTGCAGAGTGGTCCGCTGAAGAACGTCAATGTGCGGCTACGCAACGCCACTCTTCGCTCAAGCAACGGCCTGACCAGCGATATAGACGAAAACCGGATCATCATCGGCTACAGCCTGGCCTTGTGGTGAGCCGCCCATGAAAAGTGCAATCGGTTCCCTGTAAAAGCCATTTTTCAGGGCACCGGCTGCGACCATGATTGCTCGACAGACACTCGACGCCTATCGAGAAGCAAACATGGCTACCTCAGCGCAAACCCGACTGCCGCAGGCGGTACTCCCCAGGAGTCACCAGCGCATAACGCTGGAAAAACCGACTGAAATAGGCCGGGTCCTTGAAGCCCAGCTGGTAGCAGATTTCATTGGCCGAACTGCCAGTGAACAACAACAGACGCTTGGCCTCCTGCATCAGCCGTTCAAGGATCAAACGTTTGGACGGCAGGTCGGCAATGCGCCGGCAGACATCGTTGAGCCGTGCCTCGGTAACACCAATGCCATCGGCATAGCGCGACAGCGGCCAGTGCTGCAGGTAATGGTCTTCGATCAATTCGTTGAAGCGGTGGAAGATCCGCAAGTCTTCATGGCGTGCCGGGCGGGCTTCCAGGGAATTGGCGCACAGCCTGAGCAGGCTGATCACGATCAATCGCGTCAGGCTCTCCAAGGCCGCCCCCCGCCCTGGCTTGTCGCCGTTGATCTCGTTGCACAGTTCCTCGAACAGAAACTCCAGTCTCCTGACCTCGGGCTGGAACTGTGGTGCCAGCCCCGCCAATGCCACGCAAGCCGCTGGCAACTGCGAGCCCGGCGCCAGACTCGGATCGGCATCGATCAACTGCCAGACCAGTTGCTGGCGCACCGTCAACACATGCCCGTCGGCGTCCGCTTCGGTGACGAAGGAATGGGCCACCGTCGGTGGCGTGAGGAAAAACATCGGTCCCGACTCGAGGTATTGCTGGTCATCCAGATAGACCCGCACCGCACCGCTCTTCACGTAATGCACCTGGAAGAACCGGTCGTGTCGGTGCACGGGCATATTGCGGCCGAAGAACTCAGCCAGATTGCCGAGTTTGTCGTAGTGCACTTCGGCATCGCTGTAACGCTGGTCGTAGACCTGACCGATGTTGATATTGGGGATCGGCTGACGATCGATCATCGCTCGGTTCTCTTTCTTGTTTGCGTGTTGGCAGTGCAAGGACTTTCATCCTGCGCCGGTTTGCGGCGGCTAACCACTGCCAGCGCATTTTGCCACGCTTGACGATTGTTAACATATTAATTATAACGTTAACAGGTTAACGAATATTTCGCGAAGCAGTCATTGCTCCGCCACTGCCAGGAGAAAAGCATGAGCCGTGCCCTGCATGATGTTGCGAACGGCACCCTGTTCGGCGTTGCGCTGAACTATCAAGGGTTGCTGAACCAACGTATCGCCGAATTCGGGCAAGCGCCTTACCAGAAACCGCCGGTTAAACCGGTGCTGTTCATCAAGACGCCCAACACCCGCAATGGCCATGACCGCGCGGTGATTCATCCGCAAGGTGAACGCCTGCAACCGGGGCCTGCACTGGGTGTGGTGATCGGTAAAAGCGCCAGCCGGGTCAGCATCGAGAATGCGCTGGAACATGTGGCCGGCTACACCATCGTCAACGAGTTCAGCCTGCCGGAAGACAGCTACTACCGCCCGGCGGTGAAAGCCAAGTGTCGTGACGGCTTCTGCTCGCTGGGCCCGGAATTGGTGGGCCTTGACCAGCTCGCCGATCCGCATCAGTTGAGTCTGAAACTGTTCGTCAACGGTGAACTGCGCCAGGAAAACTCCACGGCCAACTTTGTCCGCAGCATTCCCCAGTTGATCGCCGAAATCAGCGAATTCATGACCCTCCACGAAGGCGATGTGCTGATCACAGGCACCCCTGAAGGCCGTGTCGATGTCCAGCCCGGTGACACCGTCGAAGTCGAAATCAGCGGCGTGGGCCGCCTCGTCAACCACATCGTGGCCGAGTAACAGGAGCTTCCATGAAACACGCCCGTATCCGCTTTGAAGGTGAAGTCCACCTCGTCCATGTCGAAGAGCACAACGCCGTGCGCCTGGCCGACGGCCGCCTGCTGGCCGAAGAACAAGTGCAATGGCTGCCACCGGCCACCGGCAGCATGTTCGCCCTGGGCCTGAACTACGCCGACCACGCCGCCGAGTTGGCCTTCAAGCCGCCCACCGAGCCCCTGGCGTTCATCAAGTCCCCGGGCACCTACACCGGCCATAACCAGGCTACATGGCGCCCGGACAACGTCGCCTATATGCACTACGAGTGCGAACTGGTCGCCGTCATCGGCAAGCCCGCGCGTAACGTCAAGCGTGAAGACGCCCTCCAGTACCTGGCCGGCTACACGGTGTGCAACGACTACGCGATCCGTGACTACCTGGAAAATTACTACCGGCCCAACCTGCGGGTGAAGAACCGCGATGCCACGACGCCGGTCGGTCCGTGGATCGTCGACGTCGCCGACGTGCCGGACCCGAGCAACCTGAAACTGCGCACCTGGATCAACGGTGAGTTACGTCAGGAAGGCTCGACCTCCGACATGATTTTCGACATCCCTTACCTGATCGAATACCTGTCCAGCTTCATGACCTTGCAGCCCGGCGACATGATCGCTACGGGCACGCCGGAAGGTCTGGCCGATGTGGTTCCCGGCGATGAAGTGATTGTGGAAGTGGAAGGCGTGGGTCGCCTGGTTAATCGAATTGTTAGCGAAGCGGAATTTTTCTCCGCCCGTAAAGAGGCTTGAGCAGCATGATCAAACACTGGATCAACGGCCGTGAGGTCGAAAGCAAAGACGTTTTCGTCAACTACAACCCGGCCACCGGCGAAGCCATCGGTGAAATCGCCAGCGGCGGCGCCGAAGAAGTCGCTCAGGCCGTAGCCGCGGCCAAGGAAGCCTTCCCCAAGTGGGCTAATACGCCAGCCAAGGAACGTGCCCGACTGATGCGCAAGCTCGGTGAGCTGATCGAGCAGAATGTCCCGCGTCTGGCCGAACTGGAAACGCTGGACACGGGCCTTCCGATCCATCAGACCAAAAATGTGTTGATCCCCCGCGCTTCGCACAACTTCGATTTCTTCGCCGAAGTCTGCACCCGCATGGACGGTCACTCTTACCCCGTCGACGACCAGATGCTCAACTACACCCTGTATCAGCCGGTGGGTGTTTGCGGTCTGGTGTCACCGTGGAACGTGCCGTTCATGACTGCCACCTGGAAAACCGCGCCGTGCCTGGCACTGGGCAATACTGCGGTGCTGAAGATGTCCGAGCTGTCCCCGCTGACAGCCAACGAACTCGGTCGTCTGGCTGTTGAGGCTGGCATTCCCTATGGCGTGCTCAACGTCATCCAGGGTTACGGCGCCACCGCCGGTGACGCACTGGTTCGGCACCCGGATGTGCGCGCAATTTCGTTCACCGGAGGTACCGCCACCGGCAAGAAAATCATGCAGACCGCCGGCCTCAAAAAATACTCCATGGAACTCGGCGGCAAGTCACCGGTGCTGATCTTTGAAGATGCGGACCTGGAGCGCGCCCTCGACGCCGCACTGTTCACCATCTTCTCGCTGAACGGCGAACGCTGCACCGCTGGTAGCCGGATCTTCATTCAGGAAAGCGTTTACCCTCAGTTCGTCGCCGAGTTTGCTGCCCGCGCCAAACGCTTGATCGTCGGCGATCCACAGGACCCGAAGACTCAGGTCGGCTCGATGATCACTCAGGCCCACTACGACAAGGTCACTGGCTACATCAAGATCGGCATCGAGGAAGGCGCCACCCTCCTCGCCGGTGGTCTGGAACGTCCGGCCAACTTGCCGGCGCACCTGAGTAAAGGCCAGTTCATTCAGCCGACGGTGTTCGCCGACGTGAACAACAAGATGCGTATCGCCCAGGAAGAGATCTTCGGTCCGGTGGTGTGCCTGATTCCGTTCAAGGACGAAGCCGAGGCCCTGCAACTGGCCAACGATACCGAGTATGGCCTGGCGTCTTACATCTGGACCCAGGACATCGGCAAGGCCCATCGCCTGGCCTACGGCATCGAAGCCGGCATGGTATTCATCAACAGTCAGAACGTGCGGGACTTGCGTCAGCCGTTCGGTGGTGTGAAAGGTTCCGGTACCGGACGCGAAGGCGGCCAGTACAGCTTTGAGGTGTTCGCCGAAATCAAGAACATCTGCATTTCCATGGGCAGTCATCACATCCCGCGTTGGGGTCTCTGAACAGCCGATGGTCGCTGCTGAAGGCAGCGATGGGCCGCGCATCGGCTCATCGCAGCCTTCACTGGCCACCAGATTGAATCGAATAACAACAATTTCAGGAGAATCATCATGGGCGAAGTCGTCCTGGCCGCGAAAATCTGCCATGTACCCTCGATGTACCTGTCGGAACTGCCCGGCAAGCATCACGGTTGTCGCGAGGCGGCAATTGCCGGACACAAGGAAATCGGCCGTCGCGCCCGCGAGCTCGGTGCCGACACCGCCGTGGTGTTCGACGTGCACTGGTTGGTCAACAGCGGCTATCACGTCAACTGCGGCGAGCATTTCAAGGGCATCTACACCAGCAACGAACTGCCGCACTTCATCAAGAACATGGAGTACGAGTACCCGGGTTGCCCAGCGTTGGGCGAGCTGATCGCCACCGAGGCCAATCAGGCCGGAGTGCGCACCATGGCCCATAACATCCCGAGCCTGGAGTTGGAATACGGCACTCTGGTACCTATGCGCTACATGCACATGGGCGTCCCGGACGAGCAGAAGTTTGACGTGATCTCCATCGCCGCCTGGTGCGCCTGGCATCGCCTGGAAGACAGCTTCGCCTTCGGCGCCGCCGTGCGCCGGGCCATCGAGAAGAGCGACCGCAAGGTGCTGGTACTGGCCTCCGGCTCGCTGTCCCACCGTTTCTCCGACGACCGCGAAGCCGAAGCCAACATTCACAACTGGACCCGTGAATTCGACAAGCAGATGGACCTGCACGTGGTCGAGATGTGGAAGCAAGGTCGCTTCAAGGAGTTCTGCGCAATGCTCCCGGACTACGCCGAGCATTGCTTCGGCGAAGGCAAGATGCACGACACCGCGATGCTCCTTGGACTGCTGGGCGGGCCTGAATACAACAAGCCAGCCGAGATCATCACCCCGCCGTTCGGCAGTTCCGGCACCGGCCAGATCAACGCCATTTTCCCCCTCTGACACTCGCTCGCGGGCAGCCTGAAGGTTGCCCGCGCCCCGGAGACTCACATGCCGCATTTCATCGCCGAATACACCGACAACATCGAACAGCAGGCGGACTTGCCCGCGCTATTCGAAAAGGTCCACGCCGTCCTGGGAGACAGCGGCGTGTTCCCCCTGGGCGGCATCCGCAGTCGTGGCGTGCGCCTGGACACCTGGCGCATGGCGGATGGCAAGCACGATTACGCTTTCGTCCATATGACCCTCAAGGTCGGTCACGGACGAGATCTGCCGACCCGGCAGACAGTCGCACAAACACTGTTCAACGTAATCACCGAGCACTTCGCCGAGCTGCAGTCGCAACGCTTGCTGGCGCTGTCGTTCGAGATGATCGAGCTGCACCCCGAACTGAATTTCAAGCAGAACAACGTGCATGCCTTCTTGAAGAACCAGGCGGGCTGATTCACGCCCTCCTTCCGCCAACGGCCACTCAAACAAAAAGTACAACATCATGAGCACAGCCAATACCGCTGACAGCATCACCCTTGCCGAGCACGATCGAACCCACAGCACCGTTACCTGGCGCCTGATGCCATTGCTGTTGATCTGTTACCTGTTCGCCCATCTGGACCGGATCAACATCGGCTTCGCCAAGATGCAGATGAGTACCGACCTGCACTTCAGCGACACCGTCTACGGCTTCGGAGCCGGACTGTTCTTCATTGCCTACGCGCTGTTCGGGGTACCGAGCAACATGGCCCTTGACCGGGTCGGACCACGGCGTTGGATCGCCAGCCTGATGGTGGTCTGGGGCGTACTTTCTGCCAGCATGTTGTGGGTCGAAAGCTCCAGCGGTTTCTATGTCCTGCGCTTTTTGCTGGGCGTAGCCGAAGCCGGCTTCTTTCCCGGGATCCTGGTGTTCCTCAATCGCTGGTACCCGGCCCGGCGCCGGGCTCAAGTCACCGCGCTGTTTGCCATTGCCGTGCCGATGGCCGGAGTCATCGGCGGACCGCTGTCCGGGGCGATTCTGGAAAACCTCCATGACTTCGGTGGACTGCGCGGCTGGCAGTGGATGTTCCTGATCGAAGGGGCGCCGGTGGTCTTGCTGGGCCTGGTGGTGCTCAAGTGTTTGCCGGATAACTTCGAAGTCGTGAAGTGGCTGAACCCGGCGCAGAAACAGCAACTGCGCGCGCAACTGAGCAGCGAAGAACAGCGTAAATCCATCACCTCCTTCGGTGGGATTGTGCGCGACCCACAGGTCTGGCTGCTGGTGGCGATCTATTTTGCGGTGATGCTGGCGGTCAACACCCTGGCCTTCTGGATGCCAACACTGATCCACGGCGCGGGAATTGGCAGCGACGGCAAGGTAGGCCTGCTCAGTGCAGTGCCCTATCTGGCCGGGTGTTTCTTCATGATCGGCTGCGGACGCTCGTCGGACCGTAACCGCGAACGCCGCTGGCACCTGTGTGTGCCGCTACTGATGGCCGCCGCCGGTATCGCAGTGGCGGGCCTGGCGCCGGGCAACCCGCTGTTGGTGATGGGCGGCTTGACCGTCGCTGGCATGGGTGCCAGCGCCGCGTTGCCGATGTTCTGGCAACTGCCTCCGGCCTTTCTCTCCAACTGCACACAAGCCGCCGGCATTGCCCTGATCAGCTCGTTCGGCAGCATCGCCTCGTTCCTCGCGCCTTACCTGATCGGCTGGATGCGCGACACCACTCAGAGCGCCAGCCTGGCCCTGTATGTCCTGGCGCTGTTAATCGCTCTCGGCGGCTTCCTGGTGCTGCGCACCAATGCGGCCATCGTCAATCCACAATAAGAGATCTTCGTCATGCTCGATCAACAGCAAATCCTTCACGCCGCCGCACAACTGGATCGGGCTGAACGCTCCAGGGAGCAGGTCCGGCAATTTTCCCTCGATCACCCGGCTATCACCATCGAAGACGCGTATGCCATCCAGCGCGCCTGGGTCGCCCAGAAAATCAAGGACGGGCGCAAACTGGTCGGGCACAAGATCGGTCTGACCTCGCGGGCCATGCAAGTGTCCTCGAACATCACCGAGCCGGACTTTGGTGCCTTGCTCGATGACATGTTCTTCGACGAGGGCACGGACATTCCGTTCGAGCGCTTCATCGTGCCGCGGGTGGAAGTGGAGCTGGCGTTCATCCTTGGCAAGCCGCTCAAAGGTCCGAACTGCACGATCTTCGACGTGCTCGACGCCACTGAATGGGTGATCCCGGCGCTGGAAATCATCGATGCGCGAATTCAGCAAATCGACCCGCAGACCAAGGCGACACGCAAGGTGTTCGACACCATTTCCGACAACGCCGCCAACGCTGGCGTGGTCATGGGCGGTCGTGCCGTGCGGCCGACCGAGATCGACCTGCGCAAGGTGCCTGCGGTGCTCTACCGCAACGGCGTGATCGAGGAGTCCGGGGTGTCGGCCGCCGTGCTCAATCATCCGGCCAAAGGCGTGGCATGGCTGGCGAACAAACTGGCCGCCTACGACGTCACCCTGGAAGCGGGCCAAATCATTCTCGGCGGCTCCTTCACCCGCCCGGTGGTGGCCAACCCCGGTGATACCTTCCATGTCGATTACGACATGCTGGGTTCCATCTCCTGCCGCTTTGTTTGATCCCTGGAGGACTGTTCCATGGACATGCCCATCAACCGTTTCAAGCAACGCCTCAAAAGCGGCGAAGCTCAGATAGGCCTCTGGCTCGGTCTGGCCGATGCCTACTGTGCCGAGCTGGCAGCCAATGCCGGTTTCGATTGGCTGCTGATCGACGGCGAACATGCACCCAATGATCTTCGCGGGTTGCTCGGCCAGCTTCAGGCAGTGGCGCCCTACCCCAGTCATCCGGTGATACGCCCGGTGATCGGCGATATCGCACTGATTAAGCAGGTGTTGGATATCGGCGCCCAGACCCTGCTGGTGCCGATGGTTGAAAGTGCCGAACAGGCACGGGAACTGGTGCGTGCGATTCACTATCCGCCCCAGGGCATACGCGGTGTCGGCAGTGCGCTGGCCCGTGCGTCACGCTGGAACAGCATTCCCGGTTACCTCGACAAAGCGGATGAACAAATGTGCCTGCTGGTACAGATCGAAAACCGCGAAGGCCTGGTCAACCTGGATGCCATTGCGGCGGTCGAGGGCGTGGACGGGGTGTTTATCGGCCCGGCGGATTTGAGCGCGTCCATGGGCCATCGCGGCAATCCGGGGCATCCCGAGGTGCAGGCGGCCATCGAGGACGCCATCGTGCGGATTCAGAAGGCCGGCAAGGCCGCAGGCATTCTCAGCGCCGACGAGACACTCGCCCGGCGCTATATCGAGTTGGGCGCGGCATTCGTTGCCGTGGGTGTCGACACCACCGTGCTGATGCGTGGCCTGCAAACCCTCGCCGGCAAATTCAAAGATGCTCCGGTGCCCACCAGCTCCGGCGGCGTGTACTGATTTTTCGAGAAGCCCGATGAAACTTAACGATTTGAAACTGCTGCGCGAGCAGGCTTACATCAATGGCCAATGGGTCGACGCCGATGACGGTTCACGCTTCGCGGTGACCAACCCGGCGGATGGCGAAGTCATCGTCCAAATCAGCTCCCTCGGCCAAGCCGAAACCGCCCGCGCCATCGCCGCGGCCCAAGCTGCCCTGCCCGCTTGGCGCGGCAAAACCGCCAAGGAACGCAGCAAGGTATTGCGCACATGGTTCGAGCTGATCATGGCCCATCAGGAAGACCTGGCCCGCCTGCTCAGTTGGGAACAAGGCAAACCGCTGGCCGAGAGTCGTGGCGAAATTGCCTATGGCGCGAGCTTTATCGAGTGGTTCGCCGAAGAGGCCAAGCGGGTCTACGGCGATGTGATTCCTCATGACAAGCAAGGTCGGCGGCTGGTGGTGATCAAGCAAGCCATCGGGGTGGTGGCGGCCATCACACCGTGGAACTTTCCCAATGCGATGATCACCCGCAAGGTCGGTCCGGCGTTGGCCGCCGGTTGCACCGTGGTGCTTAAACCGGCTTCAGAAACCCCATTGTCGGCTTTGGCCCTGGCTGAACTCGGCGAACGCGCCGGCATTCCGGCGGGCGTGCTGAACGTCGTCACCGGCACCCGCTCTCGAGAAATCGGTGCGGAGCTGACGGGTAACCCGGCAGTGCAAAAACTCTCGTTCACCGGCTCCACCGGCATCGGCAAATTGCTGATGGCCCAGTGTGCGCAAACCATCAAGAAAGTCAGCCTGGAACTGGGCGGTAACGCGCCCTTTATCGTCTTCGAAGACGCCGACCTGGATGCCGCCGTGGAGGGTGCCATCGGCTCGAAATTCCGCAACAGCGGCCAGACCTGTGTCTGTACCAACCGCTTGCTGGTACAAAACAGTGTCTATGACGAGTTCGCCCGCCGCCTGGTGCTGGCGGTCAACACCCTCAAGGTCGCCCGGGCAGAAACCGAAGGCGCGCAACAAGGGCCGCTGATCAACGCCAAGGCGGTGGCCAAGGTCGAGGAACACATCAACGACGCACTGGCCCAGGGCGCGACGCTGCTGGCCGGCGGCAAACCCCACGCACTGGGCGGCAACTTCTTCGAGCCCACGGTCCTCGGCGACGTCACCCCGGTCATGCTGGTGGCCCGGGATGAGACCTTCGGCCCGCTGGCACCGCTGTTCCGTTTCGACACCGAAGCCGAGGCAATCGCCATGGCCAACGATACCGAGTTCGGTCTGGCGTCCTATGTCTACACCCGCGACCTGGGCCGGGCCTGGCGCGTCAGCGAGGCGCTGGAGTACGGCATGGTCGGAGTCAACGAAGGACTGATCTCCACCGAAGTGGCGCCGTTCGGCGGGATAAAGCAGTCAGGGTTGGGCCGCGAAGGTTCCAAGTATGGGATCGATGATTACATCGAGCAGAAGTACATGTGCCTGAGCATCAAATAATCTCTGTACAACGCGTCATTCGATTTCGCGAGCAAGCTCGCTCGCGAAATCGCTCCGATATTGTCAGCGCTTGATGGTCTTCAACTCGTTGAGCAGCCCGAGCAACGTCTGCAACTTCTCCTCTCCCAACTGTGCCTGCAACCGTTGGTAGTTCTCTTCCATGCACTGGCTCATGGACTCAAAGCACGCCTCGCCCTTTTCGGCCAGGGTCACCAGCACCCGTCGCTGGTCCTGCTCGGCCTTGCGCCGATGGACCATGCCGGCCGCCTCCATGCGCACCAGCACACCGGTCATGCTCGGTTTGAGGATGCACGCCAGTTCCGCCAGCCGGTAGATTTCCAGCTCCCCGTGCTGACTGAGAATGCGGATAACCCGCCACTGTTGTTCAGTCAACCCGTGCTGGTTGAGCGAGGGACGAAAAAAACTCATGGCTGCTTCACGTGCTTGCAGCAGGGTCAAGGTCAGGGATTGCCGGGGTTTGAGCATCGGAGTCAGGATCACGGTTGATTTAGTTAATAATTTAACGAAACTCTATCATCCTGTCCTCCCGAACGCGCCATAACTTCTTATCGCAAAGGCCTTCTGGCGCGCTGAATCAAAAATCCCGGCATAGAGAATCAAGACATCCACCGAGCCAAGGCTCTTAATAGGAGTCATCCGGTACAGAGCTAATCAAAGGCCCTGCGTTGAGTTTTTCTTCACTTTTTTCAGGCTGCGCCATGATCAATATCGAAACTCCCACCTATTACACGGCCACCAAAAAATACAATCTCAGCTTCCCGACCCTGGAACAGGATGTGGAAGCCGACGTTGTGGTCATTGGCGGTGGTTTCTCCGGCATCAATACCGCGCTTGAGCTCGCCGAAAAAGGCATCACCAACATCGTTGTGCTGGAGGCGCGTTACCTGGGTTTCGGTGGCACCGGGCGCAATGGAGGGCAGATCATGGCCGGCATCGGTCACGACCTGGAGAAGATCAAGAAGGACGTGGGTGAGGACGGTCTGCGCCAGGTCTTCGAGATCAGCGACCTGGGCGCGGACATCATCAAGGACCGCATCGCCAAGTACAACATCGATGCCGACTTCTGCCACGGCTACGGCTACATGGGCTTCAACGCTCGCCAGGAAAAGACCCTGCGCGCCTGGGAAAAAGACTTCAAATCGATCAACAGCAAACACGAGATTCGCTTTCTCGGTGGTTCGGACGTCAAGCAAATCATCGGCTCAGATGCCTACAGCAGCGCATTGCTGCACATGGGCGGCGGTCACGTCCATTCGTTGAACCTGCTACTCGGTGAAGCCAAGGCACTGGTTGGGCACGGCGTGCGGATTTTCGAGAACAGTCCAGCGCTGGAAGTCAGCTATGGCGAGCGCATCACCGTGCGCACCGGCCGTGGTTCAGTAAAGGCCAGCAAGCTTCTGTGGGCCTGCGACAGTTTCCTCAACAAGCTGGAACCTGAGCTGCACCGCTCGACCATAAACACTTACGCTTTCCAGATGATGACCGAGCCACTGTCGGACGAGTTGATCAACCGCATCAGCCCGATTCGCGGCGCCTACAGCGACATTCGTCCGGTGATCGACTACTACCGCGTCACCAACGAAAACCGTCTGTTGTTCGGTGCGGCCACACCGCTGGTCGAGCACATTCCCCTGGACCTGAAAGCCTGGAACCGCAACCTGATGCTGAAGATTTTCCCGTACCTCAAGGACGTGAAAATCGATCTGGCCTGGGGCGGTCCGATGGCCTGCAGCCCGAATCTGTTCCCGCAGATCGGCACCCTGCCCGGTCGCAGCAACGCCTTCTTCGTTCAGGGCTATTCGGGCTTCGGCGTCACCCCCAGCCACATCATCTGCAAGGTGCTGGCCGAAGGCATGAGTGAAGGCTCGGCGCGCTATGACCTGGTCAGCTCGATCCACCGCCCTACCATCCTTGGCAAAGATGCGTTTCGCCCACTGTTGCTGACCGCCGGCAAGTCCTGGCACCAGCTGTCAGGTTATTGGAACGGGCGTCGGTAACTGCCAAGGCGCTCTTCCCTTTTCTGTTTTTTTACTCATCAGGAGCAACTGCCATGACCCTTACCACCCTCAAGAAAGACATCCAGCTGTCCGAACTGGACGCCTGGGGCTCCGTTGCCGACCTCGGCTCGGAAATCCTCGAAGGCGAAGTCAAAGCCTTCGGCAAAATGACTTTCGGCGCACCGACCGACCCGGTCAGCAGTGCCTATTTCGGCACCACCCAGGGCAAGTTCCGCATGGTCTATCCGTTCGCCGAACAAGCTACGGTGGTTACCGGCGAAGTGGTCCTGACCAACGAATCCACCGGCCAGAGTGCTCGCTACAAGGCCGGCGACAGCTGGTTCGTGACCAAAGGCACTCCCGTGCTGTGGGAAGTGGTCAGCGAAAGCTTCGTCAAACACTACTTCGCTGTCGCTTGACCGATTCGGGTTGCCGGCGAACAGCCGGTAGCCCCTTGGCGAGGTACCGAACATGAATGCCCTCCCCACCCAGGAAATCGCCGGCCATTGTCTGCAAGCTTTCACTCAACTCGTACCTGCCAGTCAGGCGGCGTTCTACTGTGTCGACCGGCAACTGCAAGCCCGTGACTTCCGGCTGCATTGCATGAGCGATGAGATGCATCGCGACTATCTGGACAACTACCGTCGGTTCGACCCTTTGCAACCGCGAAATTGTCTGTCCAGCGGGCGAGCCGTGGTGCCTCTGGGTTTTGCCATGGCCCGACAGCCGACACGGGACAGTCGGCGCTATCGGGACTTTCTGCAGCGCTATGGCATTGTCGATGTGGTGGAAATCCTCGCCCATCGCGCCGGCCAGCCTCAGGCCGCGATCTCGATGTTACGCACCGCCGAACAAGGCGCCTTCACCACCGACCAACTGGCCCAGCTCAATGCCTTGCAGTCCCTGCTGCAACTCGCCGTCGCGAACATACAGCCCTGCGAAGATCCGCTGACCGGCCTGACGCCCAAGGAGCGGCAGATCGCGTTGTTACTGCGCCAGGGCGCCAGCAACAAGCAACTGGCCCTGGAACTGAAAGTCGGTCTGCCGACCATCAAGACCCACCTGATCAACCTGTTTCGCAAGACCGGCGTCAGCAGCCGCACCGAGCTGGTCGGAACCCTGTTTCTCCAGCTCTGATTTTTTAGCCCGGCTCAACCATCCGGTTGATAGGCGAGCTTGTTTGCGAACCGCATGCTCCAGATTGTTATTTCACTCAACTGGAGCATTGCAATGACAACATCATCCGACTGGATCACCGTTGGCGCCCTGGCCGACGGCTTCGCCCCTGAAGCCTTCATCCTGCCGAACCTGGCCGACCTGAACGGCAAGGCCTTCACGCTGAACTTCGCCAATGGCTGGCAGATCGAACATCGTTTCGACACCGAAGCCCTATCCTGGACCGCTGCCGATGGGCACTCCACAGGCACTGCAAACTATCGAGCCACCTCAGTGCGTCCAGGTCTGTACCTGGTGGACTTCATCAAGCACGAAGGTGGTCAAGCCTGGTCGATCAGCCTGGTGCTCGACACCGTTAGCGCTGCATTCACCGCCGTGATCGGCCGCATGCCGACCCAGGATCAAACCCGTGAAGGCCTCTACAGCCGTGCGCTGGCGGGCAAGCACCTGACCTCGGTCGAAGTCGAGTTTTTGCATGGCAGCCTTGATCGTCCGTGGCAGGAAGGCCAATGCCCTCACGCACCGACCAGCGAACTGAGCGGCCTGCGCAACCTGTATCGCTACAGCCCAAGTGAAGTCTACGAACACATCTACCTCAACGATCAGTTCTATTCCTGGCAGTGCCTCAAGGGCGTCGAGCAAGGCCTGTGCGACACCGACCGTTGTCACTACTACAAGATCGCCGATCAGCTGTACCTGTTCGTCTGGCGCGAAAAGATCATCCCGACCCTCGGCCTGGTGCTGATCGATCTGCAACAGCACCGCAGCGACGGCAAGATCTTCGGTTATGCCGGGTCGTCCTTCGATGAACTGTCGAACTTTCCGGTCAGCTCTTACTGCCAGGTTCTCAACCGGACGGAGTATCCCAATGCCTGAGCCACGTACCGTTGCAATCACCGGTGCCGGGACGGGCATCGGTGCTGCCTGTGCCCGGCTGTACGCAGCCGAAGGCGTCAATCTGGTGTTGATCGGCCGCCGCCGCGAGCCCCTGGAGCAAATTGCCCGGGAAACCGGCGGGCTGGTTTTGGTCGGCGATGCCGCCTGCCCGGACACCTGGGAAGGATTCGTGGCGCAGATTCGTCAGCGCTACGGGCGCCTTGATGTACTGCTGGCCTGTGCCGGCGGCCTTGGCCTGGGCAGCGCCACCGACACCAGCCCGCAGACTTGGGAAGCAGCGTTGCGCAGCAACCTGGACAGTGCCTTCTACAGTGCCCGGGCCTGCCTGCCTCTGCTGCTGGAAAGTACCGGCAACATCGTGCTGATCGGGTCCATTGCCTCACTGGCGGCGGGCCCCGAAGTCTGCGGCTACACCACCGCCAAGCATGCGCTGCTCGGCCTCAATCGTTCGCTGGCCAGAGATTACGGCCCGCGCGGTGTACGAGTGAACGCCGTCTGCCCGGGCTGGGTGCGCACGCCCATGGCCGATCAGGAGATGCAGCCGCTGATGGATTTTTATGGCGAAACGCTGCAGCAAGCCTATGACCGGGTCTGCGCCGACGTGCCGTTGCGACGACCGGCCAGCGCCGAGGAAATTGCCAGGGTTTGCCGCTTCCTGGCCTCTAGCGAAGCGTCGATTATCACGGGCGCAACCGTGGTGGCCGACGGCGGCTCGAGCATCGTCGATGTGCCGACCCTGGCCTACACCCACATGGAGCCGTCTCATGCCTGATGACCTGGATTTCAGCGGTAAAACCGTACTGGTGACCGGCGGCGCCCAAGGCATTGGCCGGGCGATCGTCGAAGCCTTCGCCTGGCGCGGTGCGCGAGTGGTAATCGCCGACCTGCAACTGTCACAGGCTCAGGCACTGGCCAGCGAATTGTCCGGGCAGACGTGTCAGGTCGAAGCTGTGGGCGTCGATCTGGCCGATGCCACGGCAGTGTTCGACATGGTCCGGGCACTGGAGCAACGCTGGGGTCGGCTCGATATTCTGGTGCACAACGCCGGGTATTTTCCGCTGACACCGTTTGCCGACATCACGCCATCCATTCTCGAGCGCACCCTGGCGGTCAATCTCTCGGCATTGTTCTGGCTGACCCAGGCGGCCTTGCCGATGTTTCACCGTCAGGGCGGTGGTTGTGTGCTGGTCACTTCGTCAGTTACCGGCCCAAAAGTGGCTTATCCGGGGCTGAGCCATTACGCGGCATCAAAAGCCGGGGTCAACGGTTTCATCCGCAACGCGGCACTGGAACTGGCCGGACACAACGTGCGGGTCAATGGCGTCGAGCCGGGCATGATCGCGACGCCAGCCATGGGCAATCTGGGGGACGACCAACTGAACGAAAATATCGCCAGTCGAGTGCCCCTGGGACGGCTTGGCAAGGCGGCGGATATTGCCGGAGCCATGCTGTTTCTAGCATCGGATCTGGCAACTTACATCACCGGACAGACGCTGGTGGTCGATGGCGGCTCGACCTTGCCAGAGGTTTGATGTAGCGTTTTTTCATGCTGGAAGGGGGCTTTGAAAAGCCCCCCTTTTTCATTCAAAGAGTCAAGCCGTCCCCACCGCCTGCTGCAAATGACTGGAACGAAAATCCTTGGGTGACAGCTCGAACTGCTTCTTGAACGAGCGGCTGAAATGCGCCGAGTCGGTGAAACCCCATTTGTAAGCGATGGAGGTGATCGATTCGCTACGCAAGAACGGATTGGTCAGGTCATCGGCGCTGCGCTTGAGCCGCGCCCGTTGAATGTAGCGACAGACGCTATCGTCCTGCTCTTCAAACAACCGATACAAATGCCGCACTGAAATGTTCAATCGATTGGCCAGCCCGACGGGACTCAAGCCCGGCTGGGTCAGGGACTCGTCGATGACTTTCTGCACATAACTGCGCAGGTTGTTGCCCTGCAACGAAGTAACGTCATCCCCCGACACCTGATCCTGATCGAATGCCGAACCCAGCAACGATACAAAAGCCGATTGCAACGCCTCACCCTCACCGACTGCGCCCTCGCCCACCCACGCGTCCTTGCACAGCTGATCCACCAGCACATGCAGCATCCGCCCACAGGCCTTGCTCGAGGAAATCTTGCCGAACGTCCGGGACTGGCTGCCAAGCTGTTTGCACACTTCGTTGCGGGACAAGGAGACCGAGACATGCTCGATCAGCCCGAATGGGCTGATTTCAATGGAACCTGCCGAGTCCATCAGCAGCAGGTCCCCGGGTGCCAACTGGATGCTCTGTCCGTACTGGGTGATCTGGCAGTAACCGCTGCGCTGGCTGACCAGGAAGCAATCCTGTTCGTTGTCGTGATCGGCGTTGGGCTTGTCGCGCTTGATAAGCCCTGCGTTGGTACGCAAGTTCGCCAAGGACAGACCGCCCCGGGAACACTCGGAAACCTCGCCAATGAACAGCGAACGGTTGTAGGCCAATTCTGTGTCGAAATGACCACAGGCTGCTCGCAGATCCCGGGTCCAGGTTTCCAACCCATCTTGCATAGACTGATGGATGCTCATGGGGCTCTCCACAATGGCTTTTTGTTTTTGTTGCACAATAGTTAACATGTTATCTATATGCGCGCAACAAGTACGTGTCTGCCAAAGTGGGTAGCACTAATGATGCCAAAAATCGCGAATCAAAGCGTGCGCAACAAGCGCTGCAATCCAGTCAACGCTTCAAGCAGCCAAGTGCGTTGATCACGGCTCAAAGCGATGTAGCGACGAAAGGCCGGCATCCGGTTGACCACCTCGCTGCCACCCATATGCTCCAGCCGTACGCACCACTGATGCCCTTGCAGATCGATGCGCAAGCGTTTGAAGTCCAACGGCATCAAGGCCTGGTGCAGCGCACTGTCTTCCTGCAACCTGGCTTGCAACCTGGCTAATAGCGCGGGATCTCCAGCACGCTGCCGACAGCGGATCCCGGTCCGTCGAACAGCCCCGCTATGGTGCAGTTCGAAGCTCGCCGCGCCCTCAGTCGAGGCAGGCACCCGGATCACGAACTCGGTCATGACCAGGTGCATCAACAGCTGCGACTCGGTGCGCTCGACGATCTCCAATTGCAGGCTGCCATCGTCCAGCGAAGCCCGGGCCGCTGTCGGCTCTGTCTGCTCGAAACTGGCCAGACCGAGGTTGCGCCGCAGGTGCTCGAGCGTCACCCCAGGTCGATAACCGGCTGGGGCGCGTCTGGCGCTGAACAGCTCAGACAGTTTTTGCAGCATGGTCGATATACCCGTTGTCAGGGTGCCCCGGTTCATTGGAGAACTCCTTGGCCAGCACTTCTTCCACCGAAGCAGGCTTGAATGGATTGACCTTCTGCACGACTAACGTCCAGAACAGCGCGTACACCGCGGTGCCACCAAGCATCACCGCGAACGGGACATAGATATCCGCGGGGTTCATGCCGGGCGGCGTGATAAACCACATGCCCAGCAGGATGCCGACGCTGGAAAGGATCTGTGGCAACGGGAAGAAGGGCGAGCGATAGGCCCGTGGCAGATCGGGACGACGGATGCGCAGCATTACCACCGACAGCGTCACCAGCAGATAGGCAAAACTCCAGGCACAAACGGCGGCCAACACTAGATGCATGATGTTGTCAGTGTTACCGCCCAGATACAGCGCATGCAGGCAAGGAATCAGCATCGCCACCAGAATGCACAGCAGCGGCGTCTTGAAGCGTGGGTGCAAGTAGGTGAAGACCTTGGGCAACGCGCCGTCGACTGCCATGCCGTAAAGAATCCTCGGCACACCCGCCATCAGCGTATTGATGGTCGCCGCCCCGGCAAACAGAAAGCCGATCCCCAGCCACATCGGACCGATATTGCCCATCACCTGCTCGGCGAACTTTGGAATGGCCATCGGTGTATCGAGCAGATGCACGCCACCGGCGGCATCAAGCAACACGTTCTCCACTTGACGCTTCATTGCCGCGCCATAGATGAACATGCACGACGCAACGCTCAACAACCCCAGAATCATCGCCTTGGGCATGACCTTGGCCGATTGGCGCAAGTCCGGCGCCAGAGGGGTGACGAACTCACAACCGACGAACATGAACATGGCCATGCCCACCAGCGACAGGATGGTGATCAGGTCAGTACCCACAAGGGATACACCGAACCAGCCATCCAGTTGCACCGCTGGCGCCGCGATCAACCCCAACACGCCAAACACCATCAACGTGGTCCACATGCCGAAGGTCAGAATGATCTCTGCCCTGCCGAAGGCGCTGACGCCGAAGGCATTGAGAATCCCGAACACCACGACGAACCCAACCCCAAGCAACCAGGAACCACCGGCAGATTCTGCCAAGGTATTGAGGTGCTCGAAGTTCACCAGGGCCATGACCCCGGAAAGAATGGTCTCGGCAGTGCCTGCGAACACATGCACGATCAGGTAGGCCGACAACGTGCCAGTGATAGCAAAGAAGCGGCCCATGCCGCAATTGATGTAGTCGTAGACCGAACCGGTAGTCGGCAGGATCGATGCCGCTTCAGCGAAGGTGGTCGCCTGGGCCAACATCATCACCACGGCAATCAGCATGGCCACCGCGAAGGCGCTGCCGCCGATGCCAAAGCCCATGGTCGCGGTGAGAATCACCGGGCTGGCCATGATCAGACCAATGGTACTGGCGAGCGCAGTGGGAAAACCGACCGTGCCCCGGTTCAAATGCTCGGTGAGTCTGTCATTGATCGACATAGTGCAGATCCTCGAAAGCGGATTTTTATAGTGGATGTATCGAGCCGTTCAAGGAGCCGGCGATAAAGCCCTCCCCAGCCAGTCCCTGAGCGAAACGGCGCCGTGTGCAGAGTGACTGTGCTCCTCTGCCACCCAGATCGTCTTGCCCATGTCTGCCGCCGGTCTTGTTGCTCCCTGCCATGCTTCACCGCGTGGCTGACAGGATCAAATGCCTGGCACGCAGGTGAAAGACTTCCCCCACCTCCAGTCGCCCTAATGCGCACTCGACCTATCGAACTGTCCAACAAAAGCTGGGGAAAACAACAATGGAGCAAACACTGAAAGCACGAGCGCTGCCCAAGGCCGTTGGTCTGGGTATCGCGCTCTTGATCGCCGACTCGTCGGCCCAGGCGTACGAGCTGTATGCCGATAACGACACCAAGGTCACGGGCAACTTCCTCGCGGTCTATGGGATGTTCAACAGTCGCAAGAACTATGACGGCACCACAGGCGGGTCTAGCTGGCGCGAAGGATTTATCAAGTATGGCTTGAGTGTCGAGCAAACGCTCGGCGGCCTGGGCAGCGCCTACGGCACGGCCAATCTGGTCAGTTCCGGCACCTGGGGCGATGGCGATGCCGCGGGCATCACCGACGGTACCGAACGAACCACAAAGTTTGATGAAGCCTTCGCCGGCTGGCGTTCCGGCGACCTGTTCCCGGTACTTGGCAAGGATGGCGTGGATGTGTCGTTTGGGCGCCAGGTCATTACTCTCGGTGACGGTTTCATCATCAACGACGACGGCCTGAACCTGGGTAAAGGTGTGGCGGATGGTGAGTTCAACCGAGGTGGTGCCTATTATCTCGCGGCGCGCCACGCATTCGACGAAACGGCCGTCCTGCGCCTGGGCGGCAAGGAAGGCGTGCACGGCAGCCTGATGTGGATCAAGTCGGACAACCGCGCCCAGGCCAAGACCGAGATGGCCGCCAGCACCCTGGAATACACCGCCGCGCCAGGTACCCTCGGGCTGACGTATATTCACGGCATTGACGTCGATGATCGTTATGCCAGCGACTTCCAGAAGCAACGTGAAGGCATGAACATCTATAGCCTGCGGGGCGCTGGCAATGCCGGAATAGAGAACGCTCACTTTTCCTTCGAATATGCCTGGCAGGACAAGGACGCCGGCCCGGAAAAAGCCTGGTACACCGAAGCCGGCTACACCTTTGCCGACCTGCCATGGTCGCCGGACCTGACGTACCGTTACAGCCGCTATTCCAAAGATTGGGATTCGATGTTCAACGGTGTCAACCGTGGCTACGGCACCTGGTTCCAGGGCGAAGTGGCCGGTAATTATTCGGGCCCGTTCAACAGCAACACCGCGATCCAGCATGTGGCGCTCAAAGTCAAACCACTGGAGCCAGTGACCGTTGGCGTGCTGTTTTTCGACTACAAGACCCTGCACAAGAACAATGCGCTGGACCTCGATGGTCGTGAACTGGACCTGTATGCCGAATGGGCGGTGAACGAGCACCTGATCGTCACCCCGTTGGTGGGCCTGTATAAGCCGGAAAAGGATGAAAGCAACGGCGGTAATCAGGTTGGTGGCAACGGCACTAATGTCTACAGCCAACTGACCGTGGCCGTGCCTTTCTAATCCATGTCAGGAGCTGCCTGGCGCAGCTCCTGACGCGGTTTACTGTTTGTGCTGATGCAACATCGTCTGAATCTGATGAGTCGCCTGGCGGGTATTTTCCGCCAGTTTGCGCACTTCATCGGCCACCACTGAAAACCCGCGCCCGACCTCCCCCGCCCTGGCCGCTTCGATGGCGGCGTTCAAGGCCAGCAAGTTGGTCTGGTCGGCGATGCCTTTAATGACTCCTACCACCGTCGCGATCTGGCCGTAGGTCGCCTGATTCTGCTCGAGCATTCGTTGATGGGTGGCCTCGGCTGAACGCTCATCGCTAATGTCGCGCACCGCGCCGATCACTCGGGTCAAGCGGCCCTGCTCATCACGGGCTGCGCGACCACGCTCGCGACACCAGATGTAACCTCGGGTCTTGTGGCGCATCCGGTATTCAAAGACGTATTCACCACTGCCGTGGGTTGCGAGGATTTCCCGATCGAAGATCGCCATGATCTTCGGCAGATCGTCAGCATGGGTGATGTTGACTTGAGCATCCCAACCGTCGGGCAGCTCGTGCGGGGCATACCCCATGAGGAGGCGGAACTGACTGGAAAACCGCATGCAACTGGCTGGATCCTGCACATCACCGTTGACCACGGTGATGTCCCAGCAACCCTCGGTCAGCGTCGACTGCAACAGCTCCCAGATCTGCTCCTCCTGCCGGTGCTGGTGGGACAACTGCACGTGCAGGCTTAACTCGGCCTCCAGCGCCTGCTCGCGGAGCCGGGTCTGTTCCAGCTGTTGGCGAAGCGTTTCAAGCGCCTGCTCGCTGCGCTCCAATTGGCAGGCCTGGCCCTTGGACAGCTCCTCGGCGACCCGCAGACGTTGCACGATTTGGTTTTTTTCTTGTGTAAACCGTTCCAGTTGCAAGGCCTCGGTGAGCGCCTGCTGCTGTTTATGTTTCTTGAAGAACATCAGCCTGTCCTTTGTTCATCGAGTCGAGACACTGGATCTGATAGCAAACGGGAGATGATTGCTTGTACCTGGCTGCTGAGGCGTTTGCTCCTGTCTGCCACACACAAAAGGCCTTCCTGTAGCAGCCATCGTGCATCTGTAGGATAGCGATACTCTCTCAACCCGCCGATACTCGTCCTCAGGCCCTGCCCACGTCCAAACGACGTTTCGGTCCTTAATGACTTCGTGACGAAAACAATAAAAATGTCGCACAGAGGTACATACGAATGAGCCGTCATGATCATGGTCACGCCAGCCTCCTGGAGGCGTTCAGTGCAATGACACTGGAGCTTCAGCGCCTGGCACAGGACAAAGACATCGAGCATTTCCACCACGCCGCGCTGGGCTGCATCAATCAGTTGTTACCCTTCGACAGTGCCTGGTGGGGGCGTGCGGCGCTGATTGAGGGGTTGCCTGAAGAACACAACTCCTATCTCTACAAATTGCCCCGCAGCTACCTGTCGGACTGGCAATCGATTCGCCATATCGACGTGACCGTCGGCAGGGTCCACGACATCCCCGGGCAAGCGGTCATCGTCGACATGCGCGACCCTTCCAACGGTTCCGGACTCAACTGGCTCGGCGAATCCTATGGTATTGGCGAATTGCTGTGCATTGCGTACGTCGACCCACAAACCCACCTCAGCGATCACCTCACGGTGTATCGCGCTCCCGAAGCACCGCGCTTTTCCGATCAGGATTGTCGGTTGCTGAACAACCTCATGCTTCATCTGGTTGCCGCGGTATCGGCCAACCAGATCCGCACCCTTGTGGCCATGCGCGAAACCCTCACCCGCCCGCGCAATCTGGCGCTCGCCGTATGCGACCAGCGCGGCACACTGCACTGCGCGGAACGTGGTTTCGTCGACTTGCTGCTGACCGAGTGGACGGACTGGACCGGCCCTTGCCTGCCGGTGGCAATGGACGCTAATGGGTATGAAGGCAAGCATCTGCAGATCGAGGCCTCGACGGTCGGTGATCTGTTCCTGCTGGCAGCCCGCAGCCGAACTGTGCTGATGCAATTGAGTCCACGAGAAAACGATGTGGCTCAAGGCTTCGGCGAAGGCAAGACCTACAAGGAAGTCGCCCGCGATCTGGGCATGTCACCCAATACCGTGCGCCACCACATCCGCGCCATCTACAGCAAACTCGGGGTCAAGGACAAAGCCCGAATTGCCCATCTGCTGCACGCCCCGCCTGACTGATCTACCCCGCTGACTCGCGCTGACTTTTTAGCTGCCTTTTTGACAGCCACGGGACACTTTTGCCCTTTTTTCCCTATGCCACGTAGGGGCGATCCGTTCGCCGCACAACAACTCAAAGAAGAGACGCAATGCCCATGACCAGTACCTTCACTCGCAACACTGCACTGGCTCTTATCAGTGGTCTGTCGAGCCTGCATGCTGGCGCCGCCGACCTCAACGCCCGGGACTTTTTCGGTGCCCCTTCGGGCACCACCCTGGGCGTGCTGTATTTGCCGGCAAGCCGCGCCAATGATTTCCACGGCCCCGCCGACAGCACGGGCAAGGCCGACCTGAAGGTCAACGCCGTAGCTTATCGCCAGGTCTTTTTCACCGACATCTGCGGCACCCTCTGCACCCCACAATTCATCGTGCCCTTCGCCGACATCAGCGCCCGCCTGCCAGGTGCCAGTCAGCACACCGGAGAAAGCGGTTTCGGTGATCCTCAGGTCGGCGGCACCCTGTTCTTCATCAACGACCCCACCTCGCGCACCTACAGCGGGTTGCTGACCCTGATTACCCTGCCGGTGGGCGAGTACCACAGCACAAATCCCGATGTGTCACCCGGTGCCAATCGCTGGGGGGCAACCTTCGTTTACAACTACACCCAGGGCATCGGTGAAAAATGGGTGCTGGAAGCCAACCTCGAAGCCCAGCTCTATGGCAAGAACGACGACTACTTCAGCAATGACCTCAAACAGGACCCTCTGTATCGCTTGCAAGCTTTTGCCTCTTATGACTTCACGTCGAGCACCTATGGCGCGTTGCGACTGATCCACGCCGATGGCGGCGAGTTGCGGATCAATGAACAACGCATCGATGACACCCACAAGCGCTACACCCAGGTGGGTTTCGAAGTCGGTCACTGGCTCGATAAACAGAATCAGTTGATGTTCAGCCTCTCGCAGAACGTCGCCACCGACAACGGCTATCACGGTACCGACGCATTGCTGCGTCTGGTCCGTGTGTTCTGAATTCATTCATCGGAGCTTGAACATGAACACCCAGACCAAACCGCTGACCAATCAACGCTCGCTCGCATCATCCCAACTGGCATTGCTGGCAGCCATTGTGTTGTTCGCCGCCATCACCCCGACCATCCTCATGACCGCACCGGCTGTGGCGGCGCAACTGGCAACTCAATGGCAGCTGAGCCCGTCACAGATAGGCAATCTGTTCTCCACCGAACTCGGTGCCATGAGCCTGGCCACCCTGCCCGCTCTCTGGTGGCTCAAACGTATCGACTGGCGCCGCGCCGCATTGCTGGCCGGGATACTGTTCATTGCAGCCAACCTGCTCTCGATGCTTGCCCACGATTATTCGCTACTCCTGGCATTGCGCTTTTGCAGCGCCCTGGCCGGCGGTTCACTGATGATCATCTGTCTGTCCAGTGCCGCCTCGACGTCCAACCCCGATCGCGTCTATGGCTTATGGGTGATGGGGCAACTGGTGGTCGGGGCGATTGGCTTGAGCATCCTGCCACGCCTGTTCGAACACTACGGGCTGTCAGCCTGCTACTTGATCCTTGCAGGGCTGATGACGGTCTTTTTGCCAATGGCCCGTTACTTTCCCCAAGGCAGCCCGCCGACTGAGAAAACCGCCGAGCGAGTAGCCCTCGCCTCGAAGTGGAAGGCGGCACTGGGCATTCTTGCCATCCTGAGTTTTTACATCAGCCTGAGCGGCGTCTGGACCTTTATCGGTTCCATCAGCACCCACGCCGGCCTCTCTGCCGAGTCCAGCGGCGAGATTCTTGCCGTTGCTACGGTGACAGGCATTGTCGGTGCGGGTTGTGCCTCGCTGATCGGCAATCGTCTGCCACGCCTGCTGTTGTTGCTGCTGGGTTACGGGCTGATGGCAGGCTCGGTGCTGCTGTTGCTGGGCCAACCTGAAATGCTGCGCTTTGCTTTGGCTGCGCTGCTTTTCAAGTTCACCTGGACCTTCATTCTGCCGTTGATTCTGGCCTGCCTGGCCGACCTCGACCGTTCCGGAAAACTGATGAATGCCTCCAACCTTGTGATCGGTGGTGGCCTCGCCATCGGCCCGACAGTGGCTGGCCGGCTGATCGAAGCCAGCGGCGGTTTCCAATCGCTGCTTATCGGAGCGGCCTGCATCACTTTGCTGTCCCTGGTGTTGATTCTGAGCTGCCGCCCTAGCGCGTGAGTGGTCCTTTTACCCTAAAGAAAATGGAAAGAACGATGAGCCGAAAAAGTGCGTTTTTCTTCGACGAACTCAGCCTCTGGCACAGCGCCGGACTGCACGCCTTGACCTTGCCGGTGGGAGGTTGGGTGCAACCGCCTGCCGCTGCCGGCCACGCCGAATCGCCGGAAACCAAGCGCCGTCTGAAGAGCCTGCTGGACGTTTCCGGCCTGACCCGACACTTACAGGTACGAAGCGCCAATGCGGCAGCGGATGAGGATCTGCTACGGGTTCATACGCCTGACTACCTGCAACGCTTCAAGGCCATGAGTGATGCCGGCGGCGGCGAATTGGGGCCGAACGCTCCCATTGGGCCCGGCAGTTATGAAATAGCCAGGCTGTCCGCCGGACTGGCCATGGCAGCGGTCGATGCCGTACTGTCCGGCGAGGTCGACAATGCCTACTCTCTGTCACGCCCACCGGGTCACCACTGCCTGGCCGACAGCGCCATGGGTTTCTGCTTCCTGGCCAATATCGCCATCGCCATTGAAGCCGCAAAAGCACACCGTGGCCTGGGCAAAGTCGCGGTGATCGACTGGGATGTGCACCACGGCAACGGTACTCAATCAATCTTTGAGGAACGCGGTGATGTGCTGACCATTTCGCTGCATCAAGACAGCTGTTTCCCCGCCGGTTACAGCGGTGAAGCCGATCGCGGCCGCGGCGCGGGATTGGGAGCGAATATCAATATTCCGTTGCCCCCAGGCTGCGGTCATGAGGCTTATCTCTATGCGATGGAGCGTATCGTGATTCCGGCGCTGGAGCGCTTCGAGCCCGAGTTGATCATCGTTGCCTGCGGTTACGACGCCAACGCCGTCGATCCCCTCGCCCGGATGCTGTTACACAGCGACTCGTACCGGCAGATGACTCGCTGCGTGCGCGAAGCCGCCGAACGGTTGTGTCAAGGCCGTCTCGTTCTGGTGCATGAAGGCGGGTACTCCGAAGCGTATGTGCCGTTTTGCGGGTTAGCGACCATTGAGGAATTGGCTGGCATCAGGACTGAAGTCACCGACCCCATGTTGGAGTTTGTGCAGCTGCAGCAACCGAAGGAAGCGTTTGCGGCATTTCAACGGCACTTGATCGATGAGTTGGCCGTAGCACGCTGAGCCTTGGCGCTGACAATGTTGCAGCGCAGTTCAACGGCCCGAGCGTGACGCAAAAAAAAAATCCGATGCCATTACCGGCATCGGATTTTTCTACCCCAAGATCAAACGGTCAGCAGTTGCTGATCAGTCGTTTCAACACGGTTTTGAACGTTTCTATCTGCGTCTCGCTGAATTCGGCAAAGACTTTCTCTTGTTGCGCCTGAGCGATCGCCCAAAGGTCTTCGGTCTGCTCGATACCGGCAGCCGTCAGACGTACACCGTTGTCATCGTCGTTCACCAACCCCTTGCGTTTGAGGTTGGCGACGGCCTCATCGATTTCCCGAACAGGCATCGCCACCTCACGCAACAGATCGTTGGGGTTCAGCCTTGCGTCACTTTCCAGCACCATCAGCATGCGTGCCTCGCTGGTGCGCAGGCCGGTGGACAGTTGCCGTGGCTGGTAGCTGGACTGGTAGGCCCGCACCGCCTGGGTCATCAGGTAATACAGATTGTGGCTGAGGCGCCCCTGAAAATGGCTGCTCGGTGGCTGGCTTTCATCGCGTTTAGTCATGCGGGTATGAGGCAAGACCATGGAGTAGGCGCCCTGGTGATAGAGCAACGGCGAGCGACCGAAATCATCGAACGCCACCACCTTGCCGATCATGATCCAGTGATCACCGCCATCCACCTGCTGGTACTTCTCGCAGTGAAAACGCGCCGAGCAATCGGCGAACACCGGTGCCCCACCCTCGCCCGGTTCGAACTCGATCTCGGCGAAACGATCTTCCTTGGGCCGGGCGAAATTATTGGAAAGGTCAATCTGGTCCGCCGCCAACACGTTGACCGCGAAATGGCTGGCCTGCTCGAACACCTCGTGGCTGTTGGAACGCTTGTCGATGCTCCACAGCACCAGCGGCGGATCGAGGGATACCGAGTTGAAGCTGTTGGCGGTCACCCCGACTTTGCGCCCGGATGCGCTGGCGGCAGTCACCACCGTCACCCCGGTGGCGAAATTGCCCAGCGCCCGGCGAAAGGCCCGTGGGTCGAAGGTCGTTTCAGTAGCTGCACAAACGCTGTTATCAGACATGCAAGACTCCCGGACTGCTTTCAGGAGCAGTCCTGATTGTTGTTATGGGGACGCGGTGACGATCTGGCTCAGATCATGCTCGGGTCGGGCTCCAGTCCCATCAGCTCGCGGCCGAGGATCTGCGCGCAGACGTCGTAGTCGGTGTAGGCATGGGCCCCGGTCATGTGCGAGTCGCGGAACAGGCGTTGCATCTCGTTATGCTCGAACCAGGCATTGCCGCCGGCGGCCTCGAACAACCGGTCCACTGCCTGAATGCACATCTTGGTGGCGTAAGCCTGGTTGGTGCGCCAGAACGCCAGGGTTTCGCGGCTTGGGTATTCATGTCGTTCGCTGTGCTCGGCATGCTCCTGCCAGGTTTTTTCGAGAAAGGCCCGGGCCGCTGCAACCTGATGGGTCGACTCGGCCAGGCGCATCAATGCCGGGGTCGCGGCACCGACCGCCGCACCGGTGTAGGCACGCACGCGGGTTTTGGTTTTTTCACGGAACACCTCGAGCATCCGCTCGGCGACACCCAGGCTCACGGTGGAGAAACCGCTGGCAAAGTAAGGACGGTACGGCGAGTAGAAGATCTTACTGTCCGGGTACAGACCGAAACCGGCGGACTTGCCCTCCATCATGTCCTTGGCTTTCTGGATGCGGTGCTCCGGTACCAGCACATTGTCGATGATCAAGGTCTTGGTGCCGCTGCCTTTCATGCCCGCGGCGAACCAATCGTCACGGATCTGATAGTCGCTGCGCGGCAGCACCGCGAAACAGTAATCCTGGGTCCCCTCGGCATTCTTGCGACGGAAACCGACAATCGCCCACTCGGCGTGATCGCAGCCACTGCTCCAGCCCATTTCACCGCTGAACAGCACGCCACCTTCGGTCTCTTCGGTACGGCCGAAAGGCGCGATGCTGCTGCTGGCGGTGGCATCCGGGTCAGTGCCCCAGACTTCCTGCTGCAATTTGGCCGGGAACATGGCCAGTTGATGACTGTGAGTACACAGCAGACTCATGGCCCAAGCCGTGCTGGCACAAGAGCCTGCAAGCAAGGCAATGCAGTCGGCGAATTGCGGTAGCGATATTTCCATGCCGCCGAACTGCTTCGGCTGAAAGGCACGGTGCATGCCGATGCTTTTGAGCAGCGCAATGTTCTCGTCGGGGACCTTGCGGTTCCGCTCGGCCTCAAAGGCATTGGCAGCGATGGTTGGCAGAATGGACTTGAGGTCTTCGAGGAGCGGGTTTGGCTTTTTCATGGACGGCCCTGCTTATTATTGGATGTCCGCCCGGTGCCCAAATCGAGGCACGGCGCTGGATACAGGGCCAGTATGGAACCCGCCATCGCGATAGAAAATGCACCTTCCAGAGCCAAGATTGTACTTTTCAAAGGCAATGGCCCAATCATACTGCCCACACTTGAAGCCGTTCTGGCACCCACGGGCATGTAGCACGGCAGGCACAGTCAAGCCACGCATGCCCCCACGGATTAACCTCGGGTTTTTCTCTTGTTCGCGATCAGGAAAACCCCCATGAGCGATATTGCGCTGCTGCCTCAAGTTGAAGCCTTCCTCCGTCGAAGCCATGCATTGTTTATCGACGGCGGCTACGTCCAGAGCCGTTCCAGCCAGACACTGGAAGTGATCAATCCTGCCACTGGCAAGGTCATTGCCCAGGTCGCCAATGCCGATCCAGCCGATATCGACGCGGCGGTGGAATCGGCCAAACGTGGCTTCAAACAATGGTCCCAGGCCACACCGGCGACGCGGGGCAATGTGCTGCTGAAACTGGCGGACTTGCTGGAGCGCCACCGCGAAGAACTGGCACAGATCGAAACCTGCCAATCGGGCAAGATCATCCAGATTTCCAGGGCTTTCGAAGTCGATCAGGCCGCTCACTTTCTGCGTTACTACGCTGGCTGGGCGACCAAGATCAGCGGCCAGACCATCACCCCGTCATTGCCCTCCTTCGCCGGCGAACGCTATACCGCCTACACCTTGCGCCAACCCGTCGGGGTGGTGGTCGGCATCGTGCCGTGGAACTTCTCCACCATGATCGCCATCTGGAAACTCGCCTCGGCGCTGGTGACCGGTTGCAGCATCATCATCAAACCCAGTGAGTTCACCCCGCTGACCATCCTGCGGATCGCCGAACTGGCCATTGAAGCCGGTCTCCCGGCCGGCGCGCTGAACGTACTGACAGGGGGCGGGCTGGTTGGCAAAGGGCTGATCGAGCACCCCGGCACCGACAAGGTTTCGTTCACCGGTTCCGTACCGACCGGCATTGCCGTCGGTCAGAGCGCCATGGGTGCCGGCCTGACCCGCGCCACCCTGGAACTGGGCGGCAAAAACTCGGCGGGGTTCCTGCGCGACGTGGATCTGGATAAAGCGGTCAATGGCATCATCGAAGCCGGCTTCCTGCATTCCGGGCAAATCTGCGCCGCTGCCGAACGGTTCTTCGCCCATCGCTCACAGATCGAGCCGATCATGGACAAACTGGCCCAACGTTTGAGCACGCTGAACATCGGCTCGCCCCTGGACGAGCGCACCGAGTTCGGCCCGGTGACCAACCGCCAGCATCAACTCAAGCTCGGCGCGTTTTTCGACAAGGCCCGTGACGAAAACAACACCATCATCTGCGGTGGCAACCTGATCGACCGCCCCGGCTGTTATGTCGAACCGACGGTGATCCTCGCCAACACCGTCAACGACACCCTGCTCAACGAAGAAACCTTCGGCCCGGTCGCCACTTTCTTCCCCTACGACACCGAAGACGAGCTGCTCGAACTGATGAACAACACACCGTATGGCCTGAGCGCGAGCCTGTGGACCAACGATTTGTCCAAAGCCATGCGCATGATCCCGAGCATCGAAGCCGGCACCGTCTGGGTGAACATGCACACCCTCCTCGACCCGGCAGTACCGTTCGGCGGCATCAAGTCTTCAGGCATCGGCCGTGAATTCGGCGGCGCGTTTATCGACGACTACACGGAGCTGAAATCCGTGATGATCCGCTATTGATTCGGAGGATTCCAAAG
This sequence comes from Pseudomonas sp. URMO17WK12:I6, assembly GCF_003253625.1. Classification (NCBI taxonomy): domain Bacteria; kingdom Pseudomonadati; phylum Pseudomonadota; class Gammaproteobacteria; order Pseudomonadales; family Pseudomonadaceae; genus Pseudomonas; species Pseudomonas sp. URMO17WK12:I6. The sequence goes on along the minus strand of NZ_QKYZ01000017.1, from coordinate 35,132 downwards.
TCACCAGTGGATCCACTAAATCGTTAATAAACAGAATCAGTTTGACAAAACCTCAATAAATCACCATTAATGGATCCACTAAATAACAACAAACAACCTTGGAGAATCTCCATGTACCCCAAGAACACCTGGTACGTCGCCTGCACGCCCGATGAAATCGCTGGCAAGCCATTGGGCCGTCAGATCTGCGGTGAAAAGATGGTTTTTTACCGCGGCCACGAGGGTAAGGTGGCGGCTGTCGAGGACTTCTGCCCTCATCGCGGCGCGCCGCTGTCCTTGGGTTATGTGGAAAACGGCAATCTGGTGTGCGGCTATCACGGCCTGGTGATGGGGTGCGACGGCAAGACTGTGGAAATGCCCGGGCAGCGGGTTCGCGGCTTCCCGTGCAACAAGACCTTTGCCGTGGTCGAGCGCTACGGCTTTATTTGGGTCTGGCCCGGCGATCAGGCGTTGGCCGACCCGGCGCTGATCCATCATCTGGAATGGGCGGTCAGTGACGAGTGGGCCTATGGCGGCGGCCTGTTCCACATCCAGTGCGACTACCGCCTGATGATCGACAACCTGATGGACCTGACTCATGAAACCTACGTTCACGCGTCCAGCATTGGCCAAAAGGAAATCGACGAAGCGCCGCCGGTGACCACGGTCGACGGCGACGAGGTGGTCACCGCCCGCCACATGGAAAACATCATGGCCCCGCCCTTCTGGCGCATGGCCCTGCGTGGCAACAACCTGGCCGACGATGTGCCGGTGGACCGCTGGCAGATCTGCCGCTTCACCCCGCCCAGCCATGTGCTGATCGAAGTCGGCGTGGCCCATGCCGGCCATGGCGGTTATCACGCTCCCCAGCAGTTCAAGGCGTCGAGCATCGTCGTCGATTTCATCACGCCGGAAACCGAGACCTCGATCTGGTACTTCTGGGGCATGGCGCGCAATTTCAATCCGCAGGATGAAGCCTTGACCGCGAGCATCCGCGAGGGCCAGGGCAAGATTTTCAGCGAGGACCTGGAGATGCTCGAGCGCCAGCAACAGAACCTGCTCAGCCATCCCGCGCGCAACTTGCTCAAGCTCAATATCGACGCTGGCGGCGTGCAGTCGCGTCGCGTTCTGGAGCGCCTGATCGCCAGGGAGCAAGCCCCGCAGGAGTCAATGGCATGATCGAAGTGCTGGTGGTATCGCGCAACAACGAAGCCCAGGACATCTGCAGCTATGAGCTGGCCAGTGTCGATGACCGACCGCTGCCGGCCTTCAGCGCCGGTGCGCATATCGATGTGCACCTGCCCGGCGGCTTGATCCGGCAATACTCCCTGTGCAACCACCCCGAAGAACGCCATCGCTACCTGATCGGCGTGCTCAAGGACCCCACCTCCCGCGGTGGTTCACTGGCCATGCACGAGCAGATCCACCCCGGCACCCGCCTGCCGATCAGTGAACCGCGCAACCTGTTCCCGTTGGTCCATGAGGCCAGGCGCAGCCTGCTGTTCGCTGGCGGTATCGGGATCACGCCGATCCTGTGCATGGCCGAACGCCTGGCACACAGTGGCGCGGATTTCGAGCTGCATTACTGTGCCCGATCACGGGACCGTGCAGCCTTTGTCGAACGCCTGCAACGCTCGCCTTTTGCCGACCGGGTGTTCCTGCATTTCGATCAGGAACCCGACACCGTGCTGGACGCGGCCAAGGTTCTGGCCACGCCGCTGAACGACGTTCATTTATATGTGTGTGGCCCCGGCGGCTTCATGCAGCACGTGTTGGACACGGCCAGGAAGCAGGGCTGGCAGGAGCAATGCCTGCACCGCGAGTACTTCGCCGCCGCGCCCGTCGACACTGGCGCCGATGGCAGTTTCTCGATCAAGCTCGCCAGTAGCGGTCAGGTCTTCGAGGTGCCGGCCGACAAGAGCGTGGTGCAAGTACTGCAAGACCACGGCATCGAAATCGCCATTTCCTGTGAACAAGGCATTTGTGGTACTTGCCTGACTCGGGTTCTGGAGGGGGTGCCGGAGCATCGCGACCTGTTCCTCACCGAGGATGAACAGGCCTGCAACGACCAGTTCACCCCTTGCTGCTCGCGCTCGAAAACGCCGCTGCTGGTGCTGGATATCTGATAAACCGCGCTTATTCCGAGCGGAGAATGACCTTCATCCGCTCCTCGGCCGTCGCTGAGCCGAAGACCTCGGCGTAGCGCAACGTGGCGTTGGCGTGTTCGCGCATGATCGCTTCGGCACGCGCACCCTGGCGGTTAACCAAGGCATCGAACACCGAATGGTGTTGCATGTGGGCATAGTTGAAACGTCGGTACTCCCGGACCATGTCGTTGCGGTCCACGGCCAGGGCAGTCACCGAAGCGAAGGGCAAATGATCGTTGCGCGCCAGGGCGTCGGCGATCGCCGGGTTATGGCTGCCTTCGACGATCACCTCATGAAAACGCATGTTGAGGTCGTGATAGACCTCCAGGTCTTCTATGGTCACGTACCCTTTATCGAACAGCTGATCACCCTGCATCAGGCACTGTTCGAGGGTCGCCCGGGCTTCGTCTGAGAGCCCGCGCTCGGCGGTCTGACGCGCCGCCAGGCCTTCGAGTACGCCCCGTACTTCGACCGCACCGGCAATGTCATCGGGGCTGACCGAACGCACCTGAAACCCGCGCCCGCCAAAACGCACCAGCAAGCCTTCCTGCTCCAGCGTGCGGAACGCCATGCGCACCGGCATCCGCGAAACACCGAACAGCTGCGCCGTGGGGATTTCCATCAACCGCTCGCCCGCCGCCAGTTCGCCCGAGGCGATCATCTTGCGCAATGCGACCAACACCGTTTGACCGGGCTTACTCATCCAGGCAACTTCCAGAAAGGTGGGCCTGCATAGTAACGCAAGAGAGAGACGCCAGGTTTGGGCAGAGGTCGCGGTGTTCAGCCTTGATAGGCAGGATTCTCGATCAGCAGCGCCATACCCTGCCCGCCGCCAACACACGCGGCGGCAATGCCATAACGCAGATTGCCCTCGCGCAGTTGCCTGGCCAGGGTCAGCACCAGACGCAATCCGCTGGCGGCCAAGGGATGCCCCAGGGCGATGGAGCCGCCCCGCCGGTTGAGGCGGTCGCCGTCCAGTTCAAGCACCTGCGCCACGGCCAGCACTTGTGCCGCCTGGGCTTCGTTGATTTCCAACAAGCCGATGTCGTCAATGGCCAGGCCGCTGCGTTGCAGCAGCAACTGGATCGCCGGTGCCGGGCCGATGCCCATGAACTCCGGTGCCACCCCCACCACGGCACTGGCCAGCAAATGGGCCAACACCGGACGCCGAGCCGCAGAGGCTCGCCCCACCAGCGCGGCCGCCGCACCATCGACCACCGCGCAACTGTTGCCGGCCGTTTGCACACCGCCGGCATGCACCGACTGCAACCGGCCCAAAGCGCTCAGGTCGGTAGGTCGCGGGTGGCTATCGTGCGTTACGCGGTCCACGCCCCGTGGCAACTGAATATTGCGTGGCTGATAGCCGGCCAACTCAAAACGCTCATTACCAATCGCTACCAGTTCCGGCTCGAACCAGCCGTCGGCTTGCGCCTGCAATGCCAGTTGATGACTGCACAGAGCGTATCGATCCACTTCGTCGCGGCTCAGGCCATGCCGCCGGGCCAGGTTGTCGGCGGTGGTGATCATGTCTACGCCTGGGGCCGGGTCGAAGAGGGCTTCCCAGAGAAAGTCCTTGAACGCCACCTCGGCGCCGAGCCGGAAACCGCTGCGGTGGGTGTAAGCGGCAATCGGGTTGCGTGACATCGATTCGGCTGCCACACACAGGGCCAGCTGCACGCCGTCATCCAGCTGCCTGGCGGCCTGCCGCAAGAGTTCGAAACCGGTGGCGCAGATGCGCTGCACCCCCAGCGCCGGAGTCTCTTGCGGCACGCCACTGTAGAGGCCGATATGTCGAGGCAGCAGGTAAGCATCGAAACTGGCCTGAGCCACGGAGCCGGCGAGCACGCTGTCCACCGAGGAGGGATCGAGAGCGGCGCGGGCCAATACCTCGCGCCCGACCTTGATCCCCAGATCGATCGGCGAGACCTGAGCCAAGTCCCCGCCAAGGTCGACCCAAGGCGTGCGCAGGGCTTCGAAAATCGCCACATCGCTAAAGCTCGAATACTGCCCCGCACCGTTCACAGCAGAGGTCCGGCACGCAGGACGGAAGGATCTTCACCGCGATACAGCGCCTCGACCTTGTCGGCACGCCACTGCAACACCGCACGCTGATTGATCGAGCCCTTGTCGGTGATTTCACCACGGTCGATGGAAGCAGGTTCGTCGAGCAGCGCGATCCATTCCAGGCGGCTGGCATTACCGGTGGCGTCGCGGTTGAGCCGCTGCAGCCAATCGCTGAACCACTGACGCACCGACGCGCTGGCCAGAACCTCGGCATCGCTGGCGTGGGCACTCAAACCCGCCAGACGTCGGCATTCATACAACCGGGGAAAGACCAGCGCACCCAGGCACTCGCGGTCCGGCGCGGCCACCACCAGGTCCTGAACATAGGGCGAACCTTCGAGCACCGCGCGATTGCGCAGCGGACCGACGCTGACAAACACGCCGGAGCTGAGTTTGAAGTCCTCGGCGATGCGCCCGTCGAACATCAGCCCAAGTTGCGGATCACGGGGGTCAGCCAGCTTTAACGCATCGCCAGAACAGTAGAAACCCTGTTCGTCGAACACCTCGGCGGTCTGCTGCGGCGCGCGCCAGTAACCGGGCATGATGTGCGGTCCGCGAAAACGCCCTTCCAGCTTGCCGTCCACCGGCACCAACCGCACTTCGCAACCGGGTGCCGGCAGGCCGATGTAGCCGGCCATGGACAATGGCCCGGTGGTGAACGTGCAGGACGGCGACGCCTCGGTCATGCCAAGCCCGGCCATCATGCGAATGCGTTCGCCACAATGCTGTTCAGCGACCCGGTCCAAGCGATCCCAAACCCGTTGCGACAAACCGGCGGCAGCGAAAAAGAACAGCTTCATGCGCGAGAAGAAACGCTCGCGCAACTCGCCATCCTGCTCCAGAGCGTTGACCAGCTCTTCCCAGCCCTTGGGCACGGTCAGGTAGGCGGTGGGCGATATTTCCTTGAGGTTGCGCAGTGTTTCAGCAAAACCCTGAACGGTCGGCTTGCCGTCGTCCAGGTAAAAAGTGCCGCCGTTGTACAGCACGATGCCGACGTTGTGGCTGCCACCGAAGGTGTGATTCCACGGCAGCCAGTCCACCAGCACCGGAGGTTCTTCACCGAACACCGGGAAGGTTTGCAACAGCATCTGCTGGTTGGCGCAGAGCATGCGCTGGGTGGTGACCACCGCCTTGGGCAGTTTGGTGGAGCCTGAGGTAAACAGGAATTTGGCGATGCTGTCTGGCCCGGTAGCCGTGAAGGCGCAATCGGCCTCGGCACCGCCGGGTTGTTCCAGCAGGCTGGCAAAACTCGCCTGACGGCGGCCCGGTACTTGACCATGCACGGTAATCAGCGGCGTTTCGGCCGGCAGCACCGCGTCGATCGCCCGCTGATAGGTCGCGGCGTCGCTGACGAACACCAGCCCCGGTTGCAGCAGATCGCAGACATGCCGCAGCTTGGCGAAATCCTGGGACAACAACGAATAGGCCGGGGAAATCGGGCTATAGGGAATGCCGGCATACATAGCGCCCAGGGCAATCTGCAAATGCTCGATGTCGTTGCCCGAGAGGATCGCCAGTGGTCGCTCGGCCGACAGGCCGTAACTCAGCAGGCTCTGGGCAACGGCGCGGACGCTGGTCAGCATCTCGGCGTAACTCACCCGGCGCCAGTCGCCGCCGTCCTGGCGAGCGGCGACAAAGGTCTGTTGCGGGCGCACCCGGGCCCAATGCACCAGGCGATCGAGCAAGCGTACGGGCAACTCGGCCAAGGGTTCCAGGGAGCGCATATGCAATATGCCCTGCTCTTCGCTGACCTCGACCGCAGGACAGCCAATGGATACCTGGCGATAGCGCGGTGCACTGGCTTCGGTCTGGGGTGGCGATCTGAATTCGGAACTCACGTGCTTGTTCTCCATCAAGGCACGCCACCGGTCCGCTGCGAAGCAGTCAACTGGGGCATGGCAGCCTTGTTATTGTTATTTCTGGCCTGCACGCGGGCGACGAGCGCTCTCAAGCGTACGTCGCCCGACGCGGCGACAGCTGCTCAGATCGGGTAGTGCCGCGGGCCGTTCTGCAAGGTCACCCAGCGCAATTGGGTGAAGTGCTCGATGGACGCCTTGCCGCCAAAACTGCCATAGCCGCTCGACTTGACCCCGCCGAAAGGCATCTGTGCCTCGTCGTGCACGGTCGGGCCGTTGATGTGGCAGATGCCCGACTCGACCCGCTGGGCCAAGGCCAGAGCACGGCCGGTGTCACGACTGAAGATCGCCGCCGACAAGCCGAACTCGGAATCATTGGCCAGACGCAGCAGCTCTTCATCGCCCTCACCGCGCAGCACCACCGCCACCGGGCCAAAGGATTCTTCGCGGTACAGGCGCATGGCATCGGTGACGCTATCGAGCAAAGTCGGCTGCAGAATACTGCCCTCCAACCGGCCACCTGCGACCAGGGTTGCGCCCTTGTCGAGAGCATCGTCGATCATCAGTTTGATCCGTTCGCCGGCGTTGCTGTCCACCAGGGAACCAAGCACCGAACCTTCCGCATTGGGGTTGCCGGCGGGCAAGGTGGCGATCTTCGCCGCCAGTTTGGTGACAAAGGCATCGGCCACCTTGGCATCGACGATCAGGCGCTCGGTGGACATGCAGATCTGCCCCTGATTGAAAAAGGCACCGAAGGCCGCTGCCTCCACCGCCGCATCCAGGTCGGCATCTTCCAGCACCAGGAACGGCGCCTTGCCACCCAGTTCCAGCAACGCCGGCTTGAGATGACGCGCCGACAGCTCACCAACGATGCACCCGACATGGGTCGAGCCGGTGAAGTTGACCCGACGCACCGCCGGGTTGGCGATCAACCGTTCGACAATCGCCGCGGCATCCTGGGGCGCGTTGCTGATGACGTTGACCACGCCGTCACCGAGGCCGGCGTCTTGCAACACTTGGCCAATCAGCCGGTGTACCGCCGGGCTCAACTCCGACGCTTTGAGCACCACAGTATTGCCGCAGGCCAGCGGCATGGCGATGGCGCGGGTGGCGAGGATGACTGGGGCGTTCCACGGCGCGATGCCGAGCACCACGCCACACGGTTGACGCAGGGCCATGGCGAAGCTGCCGGGCACATCCGAAGGAATGACTTCGCCGGTGATCTGGGTGGTCATCGATGCCGCTTCACGCAGCATGTTCGACGCCAGATGCACATTGAAACCGTACCAGTTGGCCATGGCGCCGGTCTCACCGGCGGCGGCGATGAATTCCGCGCTGCGGGCCTGCAACTGCTCGGCGGCGCGCAGCAACCGGGTGCGTCGTTCATTGGGGGCCAGGGCCGCCCAGGTGGGGAATGCCGCTTTGGCCGCAGCCACCGCGGCGTCGGCATCTTCCAGGGTGGCGGCGGCAACCCGCGACACGATTTCGCCGGTCACCGGATTACACCGTTCGAAGGTTCGACCGTCTCGGGCGGGGCACGACTGGCCGCCGATCAGCAGGGGCACGTCCAGCATGGTGATTCCTCTTTATTGTCTTTATCGGGAATACAGTCGAGGGGTTCACAGTAGCGCCTGGGCGCCGGGGCGAACAGCTGGCGGACGCTCGATCGCCCGGCCAGCTCGCCTGATGCAACGCCAGGCTTCAGCGTTTGTAAGCCTGCAAACCGGGCTTGATGCTCTTGTCGTCGAGGAACTGCTTCATGCCCTGCTCGCGGCCACCTTCGGTGTCCAGCAGGCGCGACTGATCGAGCTTGGCGTACAGGTAATCTTCGTTCTGCTCCCAGGTCAGTTCGCGGCAACGCTTGAAGCCATGCTTGGCTGCGCGCAGCACCACCGGGTTTTTCTCCAGCAGGTTACGCGCCAGTTCGATCGTCACCTCACGCAGTTGCGCCAGCGGCACGCTCTCGTTGACCAGGCCCATCTCGGCGGCTTTCTGCCCGCCGAAGGTCTTGCCGGTCATGATGTAGTACAGCGACTGGCGATGGCCCACGGTGTCGGCCATGGCCTTGCTCACCAGGTTGCCCGGCGGAATGCCCCAGTTGATTTCCGACAGGCCGAAAGTGGCTTCATCGGCGCAGATCGCCAAATCGCAGGCCACCAGCGGGCTGAAACCGCCACCGAAGCACCAGCCGTTGACCATGGCGATGGTCGGCTTGGCGTACATGCGCAGCAGTTTCCATTGCCATTGAGAGGCTTCGCGGCGGATTTTTTCCTGAAGGATTTCCGGGCCGGCGTCCACTTCGCGGAAGTATTCCTTGAGGTCCATGCCTGCAGTCCAGGCTTCGCCCGCCCCCGTCAGCACCAAGACACCGGCGTCCGGATCCTGCTCCAGGGTTTCCAGAACGTCGATCATCTCGCGGTTCAGGGTCGGGCTCATGGCGTTGCGTTTTTCCGGACGGTTGAGGATGACCCAAGCGATGCCTTCCTCGATTTCCACTTTGACCGTTGTCCAGCGACCTTCGTAATTGCTCATGGCGATGCTCTCTTGTTCTTGGCTTGACGATGGGTAAAAACTAAACCGCAAATATAGTTATGTCAATTAACTATTAATAAAATTAACCGAGTTGTTTTCGTGCCTGAAACGGGCGCAGCGCCTAGAAATCTGAAAGAGGTCGTGGCTATCCCCGGCCAATCTCGGCAAACTAGATAGCCTTCTTAACCGCCAGCCCGAGGATTCACCCTGCAATGGCCAAGTCTTCCAAGATTGCCGCCGCCCCCGAGGCGCCTGCCGACAGCCCCGAAACCCAGGCGTCGCTGGACGCAGCCCTCGACGACCTGATCGGTTACGCCATGCGCCGGGCACAACTGAAACTGTTCCAGAACCTGATTGGCCGGCTCTCGGCCCACGACTTGCGCCCGGCGCAGTTCTCGGCCCTGGCGATCATCGACCAGAACCCCGGGCTGATGCAGGCCGACCTGGCCAAGGCACTGGCCATCGAGCCACCGCAAGTGGTGCCGCTGCTGAACAAACTGGAAAGCCGGGCGCTGGCGGTGCGAGTGCGCTGCAAACCGGACAAACGCTCCTACGGGATTTTTCTCAGCAAGACCGGCGAAACCCTGCTCAAGGAGCTGAAACTGATCGCTGCCGAGAGCGACATGGATGCCACGTCCGCCCTCGACAGTCAGGAACGCGAAGAACTGCTCAGGCTGCTGAAGAAGGTCTATCAGGCCTGAAACGACTTACCAGATCGGCACGGTGTAGAGCACCAGAAAGCGGGTCTGGTTTTCATCGCGAAACGCCGCGCCAGTGGGGAAGTCATTGCGATAGATCGACTTGCGCGCCATCAGCCCGACGTTCTTCAGCGGCCCACTCTGGATCACATACCCCAGCTCCATCTGGAACTCCCGCTCCTTGCGGTCGTCGGCATTCAGCGCCGCCAGTTCGATATGGTCACCGCGCACATAACGCAGCCGGCTCTTCAGGCCGGGCACCCCGGCGGCGGCGAAGTCATAGTCGTAGATCGCCTGCCAGGTTCGCTCCTTGGCATTGAGAAAGTCCGAGCTCATGGTCAGCTCACTCATGCCCATCAACTCGGTGCCCGACACGTAAGGCGTCGCGGTGTCACCACTGGAGTGCATATAACCCAGGCTCAGGCGATGGCCGCCAAAGCGGTAGCCGAACAGCGCCGAGAGGTTGCGGTTGTCCACCTTGCCGGCCTTGGCGCTGCCGTCCTCGTCGCTGAAAAAACTGCGCAAGTCAGTGGTCAACGTGCCCTCGCCCACCTGCAGCGTGTGCAGCAAGGCCAGGGTGTTCTGCTGATACAGATCCGCCACTTCGGCGTGATAGGCACGCAGGCTCAGATCCTTGTTCACCTGGTAATCGCCACCGACATAGGCCATGTGCGATGAGGTGGCCGCGCCGTTGAAACGCCGGTTCGGAGAGGCGATGCTCATCGGCTGGTAGTTGGTGGAGTCGCGCTTGTTGATGCGATCGATGTAACCAGTGTTGAAGGTCAGCCCGTCGATGTCCTTTGAACTGAGGGTGGTGCCGCGAAACGTCTGCGGCAGCAGCCGAGACGGACTGGCGAAAGCGAACGGCAGGAAGATCGACACATCGCCGGTCTTCACCGTGGTCTGAGCAAAACGCATCTTGGCGGTCATGGCCAGGCGCGAATACTCGTCCGCCGCACGCTTGTCACTGGCAGACACCGGCAACAACTCGGTGCCACTGCGGTCGGGCGACGAGTCCAGCTTGACGCCCATCAGGCCGCGAGCGTCCAGGCCAAAACCAACAGTCCCCGGGGTAAAGCCCGACTCCATATTCATGATGAAACCCTGGGCCCATTCCCGGGCCGCGGTCTTCGCCCCGTCATCCTTGTAGTCCCGATCCAGGTAGTAATTGCGCAGGGTCAAGGTGCCGTGACTGTCATCGATAAAGCCTTCGGCCAGCGCCGGAGTGGCAATCACACTCAAACCCAACAGGGCCAGATGACGTGCGCGAACAGGTAAGGTTGAGATCGCCACGAGGGCGTCCCGAGGGAGATTTGGCATGTTCGATGTCCACTTATTGTTGTTGTTTTTTTGAACGGGATCGTCGGGTTGCCCCAAGGATCTCCGGTCAGAGAATGGAAACGCCTGAGAGTGGAGTCAATCCGCAATGACCGATAATCGAACATTAATATTATTATCTATTTTTTAAATATATCTTCCACCCTATGTCATCACATTGATTTAAATGAAATTAATGGCATTTTTCAGAAAAAAATCTTGGACATTCATTTTTTAGTTATCTTTGTTAATCTTAATTTCAGCCTGCTATCGCCTACAGCAATCAGGCTCGCGCTCCCCCGTAAACCCCAACAAAAACAATAATGAGGTTCGCCATGGACACCCCATCACGTCGCACGACGCTGACCATCGCCCTGTGTTTTATCGTTGCACTGATCGAAGGCTTCGACCTGCAAGCCGCCGGCACTGCCGCCGCGGGCCTGCGCCAGACCTTTGCCCTGGACCCGAAAATGATGGGCTGGGTATTCAGCGCCGGCATTATCGGTTTACTGCCGGGCGCCTTCTTCGGCGGCTGGATCGCCGATCGCATCGGCCGCAAGAAAATCCTCATCGGCGCCGTGCTGCTGTTCGGCGTGTTCTCCCTCAACACGGCCTATGTCAGCAGTTTTTCCGGCCTGCTGCTGGCGCGCTTCATGACGGGCCTGGGTCTGGGTGCCGCCCTGCCCAACCTGATCGCGCTGTGTGCCGAAGCCGTGGGTGAGCAACGTCGCGGCACCGCGATCAGCATCATGTATGCCGGCGTGCCGTTGGGCGGCGCGCTGGCGGCGGTGGTCGCCATGTTGTTTGCCGAGCATTGGCAGATGACCTTCATCATCGGTGGTCTCGTGCCCTTGCTGGTGGTGCCGTTGATGGTCCTGCTGCTGCCTGAGTCCAGCGTCTTTCGCCAGCAACAAGACAGCGTCAACGTGGCGCGCGCGTCAACCGGCCAGGCGCTGTTCGGCGAAGACCGGACCCGCGTCACCCTGGCGTTGTGGCTGAGCTACTTCTTCACCCTGACAGTGATGTACATGCTGCTCAACTGGCTGCCATCGCTGTTGCTGGAACAGGGTTTCAGCAAACCCCAGGCAGGCCTGGTGCAGATGCTGTTCAACATCGGCGGCGCCCTCGGTTCCCTGCTCGGCGGACTGCTGCTGGATCGCTGCAACGGCATCAAAGTGGTGCTGTTTGTCTACGCCGGGTTGCTGGCGGCGCTGGCTGGAGTCGGCCTGTCGGTGGGCATCGTCCCCATGGCCATCGCCGGTTTTTCTGCCGGGTTGTTTGTGATGGCCGCGCAGCTGGTGCTTTACGCCCTGGCACCGCCGTCGTACCCGACCTCGGTGCGCGCCACCGGCGTCGGCGCTGCGGTGGCGATCGGTCGCCTCGGATCAGTAGCCGGGCCCTTGGCCGCCGGGCAGATTCTGGCGGCCGGGGCCGGCACCACCGGAGTTTTGCTGGCGACCTCGCCCGGGCTGCTGATTGCAGCACTGGCGATCATCAGCGTGATTGCCCGCTCGGCCGAGCCGCCGTTGCGTACGGCGAACCCGATTGCGGATAAAACCTGACCGGGGTGCACTCCTTGTAGCAGCTGCCGAGCCTGCGTGACCGCGTTCGGCCGTAGCAGCTGTCGAGCTTGCGAGGCTGCGTTCGGCTGCGAAGCAGTCGTCAAACCAGAACTTGCGGTACGTCTGGCAGACCGCATCAGCCGGATTCACGACTGCTGCGCAGCCGAACACAGCCTCGCAGGCTCGGCAGCTGCTACCAATCGTGTTACGGCGTGGTGCGCAGGCACGCATTCACCGGCGGTACGCGCTGCCGCCAGGGTTGAGCCTGCTCCAGTTGCGCGGCCAGGCTCAGCAAGGTCGCCTCTTCGCCGAAGCGGCCTGCGAAGTGCGCGCCCATGGGCAAGCCTTGCGGGCTCCAGTGAAGCGGTACCGACATTGCCGGTTGCCCACTGGCATTGAACAACGCGGTAAACGGCGAGTAACTGTGGAAGCGCTCGATCAATTCATCGAGACTCAAGCGGTCGTCCCGCAGGTCCAGCTCGCCGATCGGTACCGGTTCACGGGTCAGGGTCGGGCTGAGGATCAGGTCGTAATCCTGCATGAACAGCGCCAGTTGCCGGCCCAGGGCATGAATCCACTCCACCGCTGCCGCGTATTGCGCGCCACTGACCCCGCCCTTGTCGCGCAGAATGATCCGCGTACGGGCTTCCAGCTCCTCGGGCTGTACAGGCGCACCACGCAATTGGCCCAACAGGTCGACGTAGTTTCGCGTGCTGGCACCGATGATAGTGAACACCTGGTCAAGAAACTCAGGCAGCACCACCGGTAACCGGGCGGGTTCTACCCGATGCCCCAGCGACTCACACAGGCTCGCAGCCTGACGCACCGCCTCCAGGCTTTGTGTGGAAATCGGCCAAGACCCGATCTGCTCCACCAGGGCGATACGTAATGGCTGCGGAGTCTGTTGTACAGCAGTCACATACGGTTGCACCGACAGCGGCGCAGCATAGGGCGCACCCAAATCGATTCCCGCCGTGGCGTCGAGCAAAGCCGCGCTGTCACGTACCGATAAGGTGATGCAGTGGTTGGTGCCCATGCCCGCCCAGCCCTCGCCTATCATTGGCCCGGAGGGCAGCAAACCACGGCTGGGTTTGAGGCCGAAGACTCCGCAGCAGGACGCCGGCACCCGCAGCGAACCGCCGCCGTCATTGCCATGGGCAAACGGCACTACCCGCGCCGCCACCAGGGCCGCCGCCCCGCCGCTGGAGCCGCCGGCGCTGTGCTCGGTGTTCCACGGATTGCGGGTGGCGCCAAAACGTGTCGACTCGGTGGAATAGGATGTGCCGAACTCTGGTGCCGTGCTGGTGCCGACGATCAGGCAACCGGCGCGGCGCAGGCGGATCACCACCTCGGATTCGAAATCGGCGCGGGCCCCGCCCAGCGCCAGCGAACCATTGGTCATTGCGGCACCCTGCACCGGCGCGAACAGGTCCTTGATCAAGGTCGGCACACCGGCAAACAGTCCGTCCCGAACCTGAGGTTCGAGCGCTGCCTCGCGGGCCTTGTCGTACAGCCGCTCGGCCACTGCGTTGAGTTGCGGTTCAACCCGCTCCAGTCGCTCGATCACTGCGTCGACCAGCTCCACGGGCTGCACTTCACCACGCCTGACCCAAGCGGCCAGGCCGGTGGCGTCTTCCTTGTCCAACAACTGATGGATGTCTTGCATGTTTGATACTCCGGATCTATTTCAATGACGAATGGGTGGATGGCACGGAAGAGTTCGAGCGGCGGCGCGATAACCCGGCGATCGCCCAAAGCAACGCGGCAGCAAGACTGGCAAAGGCCAGCCATTCGATGGCGTGACGCAGGTCGCCGGCAAATGCGCCGAGCATCGCCACCACCAAGGGGCTGACGAACTGACCGAAATACAGGCACGCGGTGAAGCCTCCCAATCCCCGACCACGGGTTCTAGCACTCAAGGCCTCCATCATCGGCGCCATGACATTGGGCACCAGCAATCCCGCGCCCAGGCCATGGATCACCACAGCCAACACCACTTGGTTGTAGCTTTGCCCGCGCATCAGCAACCACAACCCGAGCGCCAGCAACAGCAGCAACACCGCATTGGTGCCGGCGATCCCCAAGCGTCGACGCAGCAGCGGCCAGGCCAGGGAACCGCCCAGGGTGGCCAGCAAGCTCAAGCCGGCGGACAGGCCAATCAGGGTGCTGGATGTGACCCCGAGACCCACCAGCAAAATGGGCGTCTGTACCGGCACCACAAAGCTCAGCACCATGCCCGCGAGGATCAGCAGATAACCCAACACCAGCGGCAGAATCGCCACCCGCTCCGGTCCCTGAACCTCAACGGACGGCTGCGTACGAACCGGCTCCCAGAGCACCTTCACCATGGCCGGCACCAGCAGCAGCGGCAGCAAATAGAGGAGGAACGGCAAGCGCCAGGAGTGCTCGCCCAAAGCGCCACCAACGACGAAGAACAACGCACCGACCAAACCGATGGTGACCACCTGACGATTGATGTAGCGCAAGCGTTCCTCGCCCTGCCAATAGTCGCCGATCAGGGTCGCGCAACAGGTCATCACCGCCGCCTCGGCCACCCCGAACAGCAGGCGCACGGCGACGATGGACTGCAGATCTCCCAGCACCGCCGGCAACGCGCCGAGCAAGGCATAGAGCAAGGTGGCGATCACCAGCAACGCCTTGCGCCCGACTCGATCGGCGAGCCAACCAGCCAGAGGCGCGCACACCGCAATCGCCAGCGCCGGTCCGGTGACCGCCAGTGGCACCAGCAGGTCGGCCCGGGAAGTGAGCGGCCCGAACTCGGCACCGAGTTTGGGCAGGATCGGCGCGATCATCACCGAGCCCATGATGGTCAGGCTGCTGCCCAGCACCAGCACCAGCCCTTCGCGGCGTCCCGTGGCCTGACGCACGACAGGCGTCGCCAGGGTTGAAGCGCAATGCACAGAAGTCATGGTCCGGTCCTCAGAAACTTTGGGAAACGCGCAAGGCGACGGTGTAGCCTTCGGCGCGGTTGCTCGCGCCTTGCTCTTTGTAGAGGTGCAGCCAGACCGGCGGCAGGCCCGGTTTGACGTAGCTCACCGCTGGTCCCACAGCCAGCACCCTGGCGCGATTGCCACTCGTCAGGCCCGGGGCGTCGTCATCGGTGAACTGACGGTAGTAGTACCCGCCGATACCGGCGGTCCAGGGGCCGAAGTGCTGGCCCACGGCGAACTCATGCCGGTACTCCACGCCGTTCTTGTAGTCAGTGGCAGGGTTGCGCGTGTTGATGTCCACCTCGAAGCTCGATGACACCTCGAAGCCGGTGTCACTGATGTAAGTGGCATTGACGATGGGGGAAAAAGTCCAGTGATTGAGCCCGGGGGAAATCAGCCGGTTCTTGTCGTAGTCGCCGGTGGAGGTCTGGATCTGAAACTGGGTGTTGACGAACAGGTTGGGCGACAGGTTCCACTGCAGGATCAGCGGCAGAAACTGCACGTCTGCCAGGCGGAACGGATCGGCCTCAAGCTTCAACGGACCGCCCGGCGTCGGCACCTCCAGGGAAGCATCCATCTTGAAGAAAGGCACCACCGTGCCGAAACCGTATTGGGCACCGAGGACGCTGTAGTCCGTCATGCGCATATAGGCCAGGCCGATGGACAGCACGTCCAGGGAGAGATTGTTGTCCAGAGAACGACCGTGGCGGTCCTTCTGCACGTTGGCCGAATAGTAGGCCGTGCGCAGGCCCAGGGTGCCGAATGGCGTGGCCGGCGGCATCATCCCGGCGCCGAAGTCATAGACGCCTACCGCGGTGGTCGGCGCTCCGTTTTCAGTGGCCTGTGCGCCGGCGCACAGGCCGAACAGCCCCAGGGTAAACACAGTGACGCGGCTGATGCCTGAGTTGTTGTTCTTGTGATTCATCGAATGCCCCTCCCAACCAAATGGTGTGGGCCATCCTAGTAACGACTCCGGTAGGCGGGTTATCCGTTTTCAGCACAGTTAATGGCGACGCAAGGTCTGTGAGGGCGTCTCTCCGAACAGTGTGCGGTAATCGCTGGCAAAGCGACTCAGGTGCCAGAAGCCCCAACGCGCCGCCACCTCTTGCACCCCATGTTCATGGGGGCTGTCACGCAGTTCACGACGCACTGCATTGAGGCGCAACGCCCTTAAATACGCCACCGGATTGATACCCAGGGTTTCCTGAAAACAGTACTGGAGTTTGCGTCGGCTGGCGCCGATGTGATTGCACAGATCGAGGATCGACAATGGTTCGTCCAGATGCCCCAACGCGTATTCCCTGGCACGATCGACCATGCGTTTGCGCGCCGTCGGGTTAAGGGGCGCGGCCTGATCCGGCGCGACCAGCTCCAGCAGTTGCACCATCACGGCATCGCGAATGCCATGACGGATCGCCTCATAGCCCAGCAGGGTGTCGTGGCCCTGATCGGCAGCGGCCAGCTCGTCGAACAGCGCCGCCAACTCAGCCTGCACCGAGGAAGCCCCCAGACGGTAACACTTGGGAAGATCGGTAATTTGAAACCGGGCGCCCTGGCGCTCCAGCACATGTTCAAGGGCCTGGACATCAACCGCCACCCCCAACAGATCCAGATGTTCGGGCGTGCGCAGATCGGGCAAGTGATCACCATGGGCCACCAACAGGCTCGCATCATGAATCGGATGCCCCGCACAAAACACCGCCCCCTGAGCGCTCAGCGGCACGCTGAAGGTGATGGCTCCCTTCCAGGCGCTGCCACTCTTGAGCATCGCCTGATTAGAGCGGTCGCGCGCCAGTTGCATCCATCCGGCGCGAAACTCGATCAACTCGCCTTCAAAGCGCCCGGGCGTCAGCTGGTCATAGCGTACCTGCCAGCCGTCCATGTTCTGTGCGTGCTGATCGATGTCGTTGGTGCGATAACGATGAATCGCCGCAGTCATGTCCGGCGTACCGGTGGCGCCTTCCACGCTAGGGTTATTGTTATTCATGGACCTTTCCTGTTGGGCACACAAGGCTTGCAGGCCGTTGGGGAGGCAAGTTCCATTCCGCCGTAACAGGCATTGGCGCAATTGTGCCGAAAACGGCTAGTCGGTCCTCACTGTCCCCGTCCTCGTGTAGCGCTTGCCGAGTCCTCAGCCCTCCTTGACCAACAGCCCATGCAGGCTCGCTTCAGGCTTTTTTGCGAAGACCTTCTGCGGCAGCAACAGCCAGGCCAGGGCCGGCAGCAGGATCAGGGCGCCGAGCATGTTCACCAGGAACATGAACGCCAGCAGAATCCCCATGTCGGCCTGGAACTTGATCGGTGAGAACGCCCAGGTCGACACTGCGACCGCCAGGGTCATGCCGGTCAGCAACACCACTTTGCCGGTGAACAGCAGCGCCTGGTAATACGCCTGGGCCAGGGTGTCGCCGGCACGCATGCGGGCCAGAATCACACTCAAGACGTAGAGCGCGTAGTCGATGCCAATGCCCACGCCCAGTGCGATTACCGGCAGGGTCGCCACTTTCACCCCCATGCCCAGTCCCACCATCAGCGCCTCGCACAGAATCGAGGTGAGCATCAGCGGCAGCATCGCGCAAAGGGTTGCACGCCAGCTGCGGAAGGTCAGCAGGCACAACAGGCTGACCGCGCCGTAGACCCAGAACAGCATCTCGCGCATGGATTTTTTCACCACGATATTGGTCGCGGCTTCGATCCCGGCGCTGCCGGCGGCGAGCATGAATTTGACCTCTGGCATCTGATGCTTGCTGATGAATTTCTCGCTGGCCTCCACCACCCGACTCAGGGTATCGGCCTTGTGATCGGCCAGGTAAACGTACAGCGACAACATCGAGCAGCCCTGATTGAACAGCTCCCGCGGAGCACGGGTTTGCACGGCGCCCAGCGCACCATCATTGGGGATCAGCTCATACCATTTGAAGTTGCCTTCGTTGTAACCGGCCGTGGCGATTTTGCTCAGCGCCGCCATCGAGGTGGTCGACTCCACGCCTGGCAATTGCTCCAGCCGCCAGGCCAACGCATCCACTGCCGACAGGCTCGCGTAACGGGTGCACTGATCTTCCGGAGTCTTGATCATGACCACGAAAATATCCGAGCTGGCCGCATAGTTTTGGGTCATGAACAGCGCGTCGCGGTTGTAGCGCGAGTCAGCCCGCAACTCCGGGGCGCCGGGATCGAGATCGCCGATCTTCAGATGCAGGCTCACGGCAAAACCGAACGCTGCCAGCAGCAGACCGCCCAGCATGGCGCAAATAGCCCAGCGCCGCTGGGTGAACAAATCGAGCACGCGCCACAACGGATGCTTGATCTGTGCCTGCAGTTCGGCGTTTTCCGAACTCAGGCTGCGTTGCGCCGCTGCCGGGCTGACACCGATATAGCAGAGCAGGATCGGCAACAGAATCAGGTTGGTGAAAATCAGCACCGCCACGCCGAGGCTGGCGGTGATCGCCAGATCCTGAATCACCCGGATATTGATCAGCAGCAGCACCGCGAAGCCCACCGCATCACAGAGCAACGCGGTCATGCCGGCCGCGAACAGTCGGCGGAAGGTATAACGCGCGGCCACCACCCGGTGGGTGCCGCGACCGACGTCCTGCATGATGCCGTTCATCTTCTGCGCGCCGTGGCTCATGCCAATGGCGAACACCAGAAACGGCACCAGCGCCGAGTACGGGTCCAATTCATAACCGAGGGTGGCGAGCAGACCCAGCTGCCAGAGCACCGCCACCAGCGAACACGTCACCACCACCAGCGTGCTGCGCGCGCAGCGGGTATAGCCAAACAGCACCAACACCGTCACCAGTACCGCCACCACGAAGAACAGCAAGACCTGAGTCAGCCCCTCGATCAGGTCGCCGACGATTTTGGTGAAACCGGTGATGTGAATCCGCAGGTCATCGCTCTGGTACTTGTCCCGCAGGGCTTCCAGTTGCCGGGAAAACTCGCCGTAGTCCAGGGCCTTGCCGGTCTGCGGACTGATGTCCAGCAACGGCACGAAAATCACGCTGGACTTGAAGTTGCCGGCCACCAATTGACCGACCTCACCGGAACGCGCGACGTTGGTCCGCACCTGTTCGATACTGGCCGCCGAGCCATCGTAGTCGTCGGGGATCACGGTGCCGCCATCAAGCCCCTCCTCGGTCACGGCGGTCCAGCGCGTGGTCGGGGTCCATAGCGATTTCATGTAGGGCCGGTCGACACCCGGCAGCAGATAGAGCTCGTCGTTGAGCCTGGCCAAGGTGTCGAGATAGTCCTTGGTGAAAATGCTGCCTTGTTTGACCTCCACGGCGATCCGCAGCGAGTTGCCCAGGCCGCTCAACTCACTGCGATTCTCCAGGAAGTTGGCGACATAGGGATGCCCCGTGGGAATGGTTTTCTCATAACTGGCATTGATGCCGATGCGCGTGGCTTGCCAGCCGAGCACCAGCGTCACCAGCAGACACAGCAGGATCACCAGCGGTCGATGGTTGAAGATCGCCCGCTCGGCGAAGTTGCCCGACGCCTGGTCGAAGTCTGCCAGGCGGCCGATCACGGTTTGGGTTTTGTCGTCTTTCAAGTCTGACTCCTGTTGCACGGGCCGTGGCCCGATAGCGCTGCACCGTGAAGATTCAAGGTTTGCCAGAGGCTCGTGGATCCTGGTCAGCGGCCACACCGCTCAAACCAACGCTGGCCAGACTGCCATCGGCCGCCTGTTGCACGGCAGCGACAGTCCCGCCGCTGCGGCTCTGGCGTTTGTCGAAGCTACGACCCTGGTCATGGCTGAATAAAAGCTCGCCGCCCTGGCTGGCCAACAGCAGGCTGCCATCGCGCAGTTCGATGGCGCTCGCCAGTGTTGATTCGATGCCGGTGTCGAGGCGTCGCCAACTGCCGCCACGGTCATCGGACCACCAGGCGTTACCGCGCAAACCATAGGCAATCAAGGCGCCGCCGCGGGTGCCGAACAGGCCGAAAAAGCTGCCTTCATAAGGTGACTTCAAGGCCTGGAATGAATGCCCGGCATCGGTCGAACGCAACAGCAAACCGCGCTCCCCCACCAGCAGCAAATCGTTGCCCGAGACGCGAATGCCATACAGGTTCAGGCCCTGCGGATTGTCCACATGCTGCATCCACGGCTGCCAGCTTCGCCCACCGTCGTCGGTGCGGTAGATCTGGTTATAGGCGCCAACGACGTAGCCATGCAGGCGGTCACTGAAGTACAGGTCGAGGAACGGTTTGTCCGGTCCGTCGTCGAGCATCTGCCGGGCCTGCGCCAGGTTGCCGGCGCCGCCCGGCTGATCGGCATCGCGCTCAGCGGCCTGCACCGCCAGCGCGGCGGCGCGTTCACCGTCGAGTTGCTTGTGCCAGGTTTCACCGCCGTCCTCGGTGTGCAACACCACGCCCAGATGACCGACTGCCCAACCCTGCTCGGCATCGACGAACTGCACCGCCGTCAGGCTGACGCTGACCGGCACACTGGCCTGGCGCCAATTCACTCCAGCGTCATCCGAGAGCAGCACGATCCCGCGCTCGCCGACCGCCACCAGTCGCTCGCCGGCCCGGGTCAGCCCGAGCAATGCCGCGCGCTGGGCCTTGGCGGTCGGCAGTGCCGGCTGCTGCAGTACTGCAAACGTATTCGCCTGGGCGCTGAATACACACGCCATCAAACCCAATGCCAGGACGCAGGCGCCCCGGCGCAGGCCGAAGCCCGCATAGCGTTTTTGCACCATCATGTCGGTATCCCACTCGCAAAGTCACAAGCGACCGTAGCGCGCACCCTCACCCACCACGGCCCCCTCAGGTTCAACGCATGTTTTCGTTGGCCATGGCATCCGGCGTGAAATAGGACGCCGAAGGTTTCGCGACTTTCTGGTACTGGACCGCCAGATCGTTGCTCGAGGAGTTGAGGAAGTAAGCCCCGGTGTCGAGGTTGTAGCTACCCCACATGACCTGCGCGGTAAGGGCCGGCAGGTCCGGCGCCAGCAGCGTCAGCGAATACATCTGCCGTCCGAGCTTGCCCTGCGCGTCATACCCGTCGGCCATCAGGATCTGCCAGGAGTCTTCGTCGATGTAGTAGGTGCGACGCGGCACCACATGGCGCTTGCCGGATTTGAGCGTGGCCTCGACCACCCAGACCCGATGTTTCTCCCAACGCACCAGGTCAGGATTGAGGAAGTTCTGCTTGACCAGGTCGTCGCTCTTAGCCAGGCCGGCGCGGTTATTGTTGTAGGCGACAATCAGTTCTTTCTTGCCCATCAGCTTGAGGTCATAGCGATCGGTAGGCCCGAACAGCATGAACGCTTCGTCGAACAGACCGACCCCCGAGGTCACGAAGTCCGGGGTGTCGTAGGCAATGTTCGGCGCACGACGCACCCGGCGCTGGCCGACCAGATACTGCCAGGCCGCGCGGTTGGCCGGGTCCAGGTCCCAATGGGTCATCAGGCCTTCACCGGCCTTGGACGATGGCAACTCGGTCAGCAGCTTGCCCACCAGGTACTTGCCGGAAAAGTTTTCCAGGCTGCCGTCTTCGACGTAGTAGGGAAACTGGTAGGTGTACTGGGCGCGGGTTGCCTGGACTTTCTTGCCGCCGGCGGTCATCAGCCAGGTATCGAAAGGCGAGCTGATGGTGTCGCCGCCCTGCCAGGACAATCGATAGTTCCACAGCACTTGCGTACCGTTTTCCGGGATCGGGAACGGAATGCCGCCATAGGCGCCGGTGACTTTCTCGCTCGCCACGTCCAGCGTGGCGCGGGTGGCATTCTTGCCGGTGTTGTCATACACCCATTGCGGGGCTGCCGCCGAGCGATGGGTCGGGTAGACGTCCAGGCGATAGTCCGGGTATTTCTTCAGCAGCAGTTTGGTGCCTTCGGCCAATACATTGGCGTACTGCTCCATATTCGAGGCCTTGATCGAATACAACGGTTTTTCACCGGCGAATGGATCGGGACGTTTGTCACCTGGCTTGTAGCCAGGCGCGACCTTGGTGTAACCACCTTGCCAGGCCGGGATGCTGCCATCGGCGTTGCCGGCGCGCTCGCCACCAAGGGGTGTCAGTTCAGTCTTCAAACGTGCAGCCTGCTCAGGCGACACGGCCGCCTGCGCCAGGCTCATGCCGGCAAGGGCCAGGGTGAGGACGCAAGTGTTGAGAAATGCTTTGTTCTGCATGGCGAATCCACCTTATTAGAATGAGGTTTTCACGTAGAGCGAGACGAAGTCGCGGTCGGCCAACGACTGCCCGTAACTGAAATTGCCGTCCTCGCGTAGCCCGGCTTTTGGGGCACCGAAGAAGTTCACGTAGTTCAGGCCGACATCCCAGCGCTGCAGGTAGGTGGCCTTGAGCCCGACACTCCAGTCGCCGGAATGGGTATTGCCGAAGCCCGATTTGTTGACCGCCGAAGAGCGCCCATCGAGTACCACACCCATGCCGATCGGCACGGTCAGGTCGATCCCGTCGACAATCTGGAAGTACGCCGGCTCCACCAATACCCGCAGTGCCGTAGCATCGCGGGTGGTGTTGGCATCCAGCGCGGCGGCGTTCTCGGTCACGCTCAGGGTGCGGTTCCAGGCCAGCTCGGCCAGTGCCGAGCCGCCATCCCAAAATGCGGTGGGCGATAACAGGTAAATCGCCGACAGGTTGGCGTGAGCGGTTTTGCCCCTGGCAAACAGTGAGTTATCGTCGCCATCGGCCGCCACGCCAGGGGCCACCACTTGCAGATTGCTCACCAGCGGCGCGTTCCAGCGCACGGAAGTTTCACCGGCAAAGTTGAACGGCCCATAAGCGGTGGAGAAGCTGACGCCGGCAGTCTTGATGTCTTCGGCGTAGACCTGACGATAGGAACTCAGGATCGGCAACCCGGTGGCGGCCGCAGCCGCACCGTCGAGGTAGGCGTACAGGCCGGTCGGGGTTTTGTCGTGATACTGCGCAGCGTAGAAACCCAACTCCAGCTCGGTGCCGGTCGGCTTGAAGCGGATCTGCATACCGCCCTGCCCCGAATTTCGCGGTTTCAAATCACCGCCATTCACCGTGTCGTTGCCGAACACTTCGCGCAGTGAACCGCTGCCGTAACCGATGGCATCGATATCGCTCAGGTAGCTGCCGGCGCCGGGCACATTGGAGCGTTCCCACTCAAACTGGTAGTAAGCGCCCACCGACAACTGCGGGTTGATCTGCAACTGCCCGGAGATCTGATTGACCGGACGCAGGATCTCCTTGAACTGGGTCCCCGGCACGCTGAGCAACTTGACCACATCGGTCGGGCCCTGGGCATTGGCAATGCCGTTGCCACCGTAGAACAGGCTTTCGCCGTAGATCAGGCTGTGTCGGCCCAGACGCACCACGCCCTGGGAGTCTTCACCGAGGTCACCGCGCAGGAACACGAAGGCGTCGAGAATTTCCGCGTCGCGACCGTGGAGCTTGCGGGTTTCGCTGAGGAAATGCGTTTGCTCGCTGCTGTCGGTGCCCTTGTTGTAGATATCGTCGTACCAGGCTGCGCCGCTCACGCGCAGGCCATAGTTTTGCCGGCTGAGGTCCATTTCGGAAAACAGGTCCAGACGATTGGAGACCAGGCCACTGCTGAAGTTTTTATCGCCCTGACTCTGGATCGAGGGATACAGGCCGTTGGCGGTCGGTGCGTTGACCAATCGGCTGTCCTGCCCCTGAAGACGCCAGGCCTGGCTGTACTTGATGGTGTTGTCCCAACGCAGTTTCCAGTCGGAATCACCAAGGTCCATTTGCATGGCCTCGACCCTTTCGACCATCACACCGGCGCTGCATAACGCCAGAAACAGGGCGCAATGCTTGAAACGAAAGCAACGTTTAACGTTGTCCATGGACGCTCCTCATTATTTTTATTTTTGGCATGGCTTCGCCACAGGTAGCGGCTTGCGCCGCCGTCTACTGGTGTGCATTTCAGATGTAGGTGGAGGCCAATCCGCCATCGACGGCCAGGTTGACGCCGTTGATCCAGCGCGACTCGTCGGCACACAGGAAAGCGATCACCGCCGCTACCTCATCGGCATAAGCGGGGCGTTTCATGCGATGGGCATCGGCCTGGGTTCGGGCCTCACCGAGCATGCTCACGAAGTCGCCGAGGATCGGCGTGAAAACCGGACCTGGCGCGACGCTGTTCATGCGCACCGAATGTTCGAGAAACCAGGGTTGGGCCTGCAGGTAATTCCAGACGATCAAGGCTTCCTTGAAATACTGGTAGCAGGTCTGGTCCGGTACCGGGTGCTCGGCCAGCCAGGCCTGCCCGGCGGCGAAACCTTCGATGCGCGCCAGCGCCTTGTGCTGTTCCAGACGTAACGGCCACTCGGCGCCGAGGATCGAGGCGATATTGACGATGCTGCCGCCAGCGTTGATGCGTGGCAGCAACGCGCTGCTCAAGTGGCGCAATCCCAGGTAGTTGACCCGCGCCAACAGTTGCGGGTTTGCAGTGCCCGGCACCCCGGCGATATTGCACAGGCTGTCGATCCGTGCCGGTAGCTGCGCCAGCAACCGGTCGATGTTCTCGGCACTGCTCAGATCGCCCTGAACAAAACCATCCAGGGTCATGTGCGGCGCCTTCAGGTCCACGCCAATCACGTGGGCGCCGTGGCTGCGCAGCAGGCTTGCCGTGGCCGCGCCGATACCCGAAGAGACGCCGGTCACCAGCACAATCTTGTTGTCGAGTTTCATGTTGAGTCCTCTTATTATTTTTGTGTACTCGGTGGGCCGACCTACCTTGTCGGCCCGGCAAAACCGGCCCGTCAGAACGGGTAACGCGGCGCCTTATCCTTGACCGTCACCCATTGCCATTGGGTGTATTCATCCCAGTCGGCCGGGCCGCCTACGCTGCCGGCATTTCCTGAGCTGCCGCGTCCGCCGAAGGGGTTGATGCATTCGTCGGCCACTGTCTGGTCGTTGATGTGCAGCAGCCCGCAATTGAGTTGCTCGCCCATCGCCATCGCGTGCCCGACCGAAGGCGTAATGATCCCCGCGGACAAGCCATACTCGGTGCGGTTGGCCAGGTCGATGGCCTCATCGTCGCTGGCAAAACTCACCACCGTGGCCACCGGGCCGAAGATTTCCTCGTCGAACGCACGCATGCCCGGGCGCACACCGGAAAGCACCGTGGGTTGGTAGAAGAGCTGCTCATACTCGCCGCCGGCTTGCAGAGTTGCCCCGGCCGTCACACTCTCCGTGACGATTTCATGCACTCGCAACAGCTGGCGTTTGTTGATCAACGGCCCCAGCACCGCCTCACCGCGAGCGGCATTGCCGACCGTGATTGCCCGTGCCTTTTCTGCCAACCGGCGGACCAGTTCTTGTGCAATCGACTCATGGGCCAGGATGCGTCCGGTGGCCATGCAAATCTGCCCCTGATGCAGCCAGGCACCCCACGCGGCGTTGCTGGCCGCCAGTTCGAGATCGGCGTCTTCGAGCACGATCAACGAGTTCTTGCCGCCCAGCTCCAGGGCGACTTTTTTTAGATGACGCCCAGCCAGCTCCGCGACTTTGCGCCCCGCTGCGGTGGAGCCGGTGAACGCGATCATCCGCACATGCGGATCGCGGCACAGCGCTTCTCCGGCTGGCGCTGCACCCGGCAACACCTGCAGCAAACCCTTGGGCAGACCGGCCGCCTCGAACAACCGGGCAATGATGAAACCGCCACTGACCGGGGTCTGCGGATCGGGCTTGAGCACCACGGCGTTGCCCGCCGCCAGCGCCGGCGCCACCGAACGCAGGGACAACACCAGGGGAAAGTTGAACGGCGAGATCACCCCGACCACGCCATGGGGCAATCGGCGTGCATAGGACAAACGCCCCGCTTCGCTCGGCAGAACCAGACCATGGGGTTGCGACAGCAGCCCGGCCGCCTGATGCAGCAACACGATCGCCTCACGGACCTCATGTTCACCCTTGAACAGGCTGCCGCCACTTTCCCGGGCGATGTACAACGCCAGTTCGGCAAAGTGTTGCTGGGCCAGTGCGGCAGCTTTACGAAAGATCTCTGCGCGTTCCCGTGGCCCCAATGCCGCCCAGGCCGGTTGAGCACGAGCAGCGTTCAGGCTGGCAAACGCGATGTCCGCTGCATCGGCCAAGCCGGTGACGGTCAACACCTCGCCGGTGGCCGGTTCGATGACGCTATGGCTGCCGCCCAATGGACGTAGCCAGTCGCCATTGAAGATGCGTTCACGCCATGGCTCGTCCCGCAGAAAATCAGATGGTTCACTTACCGACATTTCGGTCTCCCGGCTCTTGTGTTTGTCATTGCCTGACGCGGCCTTGCTAAAACGATGCAAGGCGTCTGCGTGGTGAAAGCGCTAGAGCAAGGGCTGTGCCGACTTCCTGCGTCGCGCCGCATTTCAAGTGGCGAAGGCTCTGGCCTGCGGGCTGTAGAGGGGTGTTTGCGAATAGGACAAGGTGCTTGGCGTACAGCCGGCAGCTCGCCACTTGTCCAAATGATAAAGTTATGTTTAATAACTGTTTTGCTAGTTGATCATTTCGATCAGTCGACTCGCTCAGGGGCATAACAATGAACAATCCCCATTCGCTGCTTCCTCATCTTGCCGTGCAGGAGGAGCATTTCTCGCCCCGAGGCGACAGTACCCAACTGGCCGAAGGCAACTCACCGACCCTGGCCGAGTTGACCGAATGCCTGTTCTTTTCCCCTGTTGACGGACGTATCTGGCTCAACGACCAGCGCATGCTGCTATTGCACAGCTCATCCTTCGGCGCGCTGCGACGGGAAATTATCGAGCGCCAGGGACTGGAACAGAGCCGCGGCCTGTTTACCCGCACCGGCTATCTCTCCGGCGCACGCGATGCGCGACTGATCCGCGAGCGCTGGCCGGACGCCGACGCCGCGGCGGTTTTCTCGGCCGGCACGCGTCTGCATACACTCGAAGGCATGACCAAGGTCGAACCCCTGCACTTCAAATTCGACGCCGACTCAGGCTTCTATGAAGGTGAATTCCTCTGGCACCACTCCTGTGAGGCCGACGAACATATCGCCGCCTACGGGATCGGCCAGGATCCGGTGTGCTGGACCGAACTGGGCTATGCCATCGGTTATGTCAGCGGGCTGTTCGGCCGTCTGGTGATCTTCCGCGAAACCGAATGCCGGGGCATGGGCCATGAGAGCTGCCGGGTGATCGGCAAGACCGCCGAGCAATGGGGCGATGTCGAGCAGGACCTGAGTTATCTCACCGCCTCACCCTCAAGCGCCGAGCCCAAACAGCCTCAAGCCCCGGCGCCCGCCCCCCAGGATGACGACAGCGAAAACCCCGGCGGGCCAAAACCGATTGGCGCCAGCGCGGCCTTCAATGCCGCTACCCTCGCCTTGCAGCGCGTGGCGCCGACGCCCGCCACGGTGTTGTTCAGCGGCGAGTCCGGGGTCGGCAAAGAGTTGTTCGCCCGTCAGTTGCATCAGTTCAGCCCACGCCATCAAGCACCTTTCGTGGCGCTCAACTGCGCCGCCATCCCGGACAATCTGATCGAGGCTGAGCTGTTTGGTGTCGAGCGTGGCGCCTACACCGGCGCGACCCATTCGCGCCCCGGACGCTTCGAGCGCGCCCAGGGCGGCACGCTGTTTCTCGACGAAATCGCCAGCCTCAGCCTGCCGGGTCAGGGCAAGTTGCTGCGTGCATTGCAGGAGCGAGAGATCGAGCGCATCGGCGGTGGCCAGCCCATCAAGGTCGACGTCCGGGTGGTGGCGGCCACCAATGTCGACTTGCGCAAAGCCGTGGCGGCCGGAGAATTTCGCGAAGACTTGTTCTACCGGCTGAATGTCTACCCCATCGTGCTGCCACCGCTGCGCGAACGTCGCGACGACATTCCGTTGCTGGTCAACGCGTTCCTGCGGCGCTTCTGTCAGGCCTACGCCCGCAAACCCGCCGGCCTGACCATGCGCGCACTCAAGGTGTTATTGCGCTATGACTTCCCCGGCAACGTACGGGAACTGCAGAACCTGGTGGAGCGCGGCCTGATCGCCAGCGAAGACGGCCAAGCCATCGATCTGGTCCACCTGTTTCGCAACGAACCCATGCCGCAGGATGCGTACTCTCTGGACGACAATGGCAGCCTCGCCGCAACCGACCAGAGTCCCGCCGGCACACAGCCTCGCCCGGCCTTGCTGGAGACCCTGGCTCGCCTGGAACACGGCTTCTCCATTGAAGGGCTGGAGTCGCGCCTGATCGATGAAGCGCTGCAAAAAAGCCAAGGCAATCTGGCCGCTGCCGCGCGACTGCTGGGTTTGAGTCGTGCGCAGTTTGCCTATCGACTGAAAAAATACCGACAGGCATCGGCTTGATTCAGGCGGGTCAATGCACGCTGAACAGTGCGTAAAAGATTAATAAAATTAACTATTAAGCCTGAGGACGCTCGCCATCAGCCAACGAGACTTTTCGCTTCCGGGATAAACGCGCACTACAGAAATTAGCGCTTTAAAAGTTTTACCCGATTAAGTATTTTGCATGGATGATTGGGCGACATGCGCCCCCTTTATTCATAGCGACAAGGGATCAACCGTGAGCGGACTGCGTGAACGTCAGAAAGTCGAACGACGCCAAGCCATCAGCAAGGCGGCGATCGAACTGTTCGAGCGTCAAGGTTTCCAGAACACCACCATCGAACAGATCGCCAACCAGGCTGGGGTGTCGGCGCCCACCGTGTTCAAGTATTTCGGCAACAAGCAGGAAATCATCCTGGAAATCCTGCACGACGCCGACCAGCGCGCACTCAAGGACACCCGCAACCAGATCCCTGAAATTGAGGATCCGGTCGACGCCCTGTGCTACCTGGAACGCCTGCTGACCGGTTACGCCCTGGAAGTCATGCATCCCAGTCTCTGGCGTGAACTGCTGCCGTTGATTCTATTTGGTGGTGATAACGGACTGCCCGAAGGTTATCGGGCCATGAACGATGCGCTCAGGGCCGAAATCAGCGGTTTACTCAGAGAACTGCAACAGGCCGGCAAGCTACGCGCCGACCTCAACGTCGACCTGGCCGCCTTCCTGTTGAACGACTACTCACACCTGCAGTTGTTCAGGCTGGTCAACCAGGAACAGCCGGACATCGAGTCACACTCCGCCCAGGTAAGGCGTATCACCGAGCTGCTCTTTTACGGAATGCGGGCCTGAGAACGCCAGCCTCCTCCCAGACTGGCTGCATGCCATAGCCGAGGCGCGTCATCGCTGGCGAGCCCGGCGTCACGATGATCAGCGGTTGGTCTTGATGGTGGTCCAGGTGCGGGTGCGGATCCGCTCCACGGCTGCCGGCATGGGCTGCAGAGCGAACAGTGTTTTGCGCGCTTCGTCCGGCACATACATGTTGGGGTTATTACGGATCTCGGCGTTCACCAGTGCGGTGGCGTCCTTGTTCGGATTGGGGTAACCGATCTTGTTGCTGATCCGGGCAATGACGTCAGGGCGCAGGATGTAGTTGATGAACTCATAAGCTTCTTTGGTATGGGGGGCGTTGGTCGGCACCATCATCACGTCCGACCACATCGGCGCGCCTTCCTTGGGTAACGCCATCTCCACCCTGACGCCCTTGCCGGCCGCATCGGCCAGTTGCTTGGCCAGCGCCACGCCACCCGACCAGCCGACGGCTACGCAAATGTCACCGTTGGCCAGGTCCATGCCGTAGCGTGAGGAGTTGAAGTAGGTGATGTGCGGGCGAATCTTCATCATCGCCGCCTGGGCCTGCGGGTAGTCTTCGCGCTTCTGGCTGTTGGGGTCGAGGCCCTTGTAGTGCAAGGCGATGGGCACGATTTCATTGGCCGCGTCGAGGAAACCGACACCGCAACTGGCCAGCTTGGCGAGGTTCTCTTCCTTGAAGATCATGTCCCAGGTGTTCATCTGCACATTGGCGCCCAGGACTTGCTGAACCTTGTCGACGTTGTAGCCGATCAGCGTGGTGCCCCATAGATACGGTGCTGCGTAGCGGTTGCCCGTATCACCGGCAGCTTCCAGGGTTTTCATGAACTCCGGGTCCAGGTGCCGCCAGTTCGGCAGCTGGTTGCGGTCCAGCGGCTGGACGGCACCGGCGGCGATCAGGTGACTCAGGTTGGCGCTGCCGGGGTACACCACGTCATACCCGGAATTGCCGGTCAGCAGCTTGGACTCCAGGGTTTCGACACTGTCAAAAACGTCGTAGATCGGACGGATGCCCGTTTCCTCCTGGAAGCTCTTGAGCACTTCAGGTGGCAGGTATTCGATCCAGTTGTAGATCCGCACCGTGCGCTCTTCAGCCAGGCACACACCGCTGGCCAGCAACGACACTACAGCGCCCAATAAGGTGTTACGCAAAAACGTGTTCATGGTGAAGCACTCCTGCGCGGCCGCGAAGGCTCGCGGCACTTAATAGCGGTAGGTGAAGTACAGTTCCAGCGCACTGAATTTCTGGTCATCGCCGAACACCTGCCTGGCGGCGGCCAGCGGCTTGACCCAGTTATAGGAGAGCGACGTATAGAACGACGGCGTCGGGGTCCAGTCGAGGAAAACCACACTCTCGTCCGCAAAGCGCCGATCGCTGACCTGCGCACCCATGTAGTTTTTCTCGTCCAGCCAGAACTGATAGTGGATCGCGCCGAGGGTCAGCGTTTCATTGAGGTGGGTCTTGAGCGAGAACTGCTGGACGTTTTCGTTGCTGTTGAACAGCAGGTAGTTGCCGACGACATCCCCCACCAGCCAGGTGCTCCAGTCGACGAAGCCCTTGCTCAGTGACTCCCAGGCTTTCTGCCGGTTGTCGGCGAGGTTGTCGTCGCCGGAAAAACTGGCGTAGCGATAGCCGATCACCGGGGTCAGCGGCAACGTGTTGAAGGCGTAATCCGCCTGACCGTACCAGGCGTTGGCATCGTAATCCACGCCTTCACCACTGCCCCGTTCCACGGCGTATTCGGCATTCAGGGTCAAGTCCGGCACGCCCGGTACTTTGGCCTTCAACGCACGCACGTTGTACACCTGCATCCCGTCCCGGCGTCGTGGCAGTGTACTGCCCTTGGGCCCCAGCGCGTTGACCTTCATCGCCATGGCCCCCAGTGTCACCTGGTCGTCGAGGTTGTAGTCCAGGTTAGCGCCGGTCATGCGGAAGTCACCCAGATCGTCATCGACCCGCAAGGTGAAGGCCTGGGTCTTCAATGCGCCATGATCCCAGGCCAGGATGGCCGAATCCTTGAAGGCGGTTCTGGGGCCAAGCCAGTAGGCGCCGTCCTTGAGTTGGTCGAGGTTACCGTCCATGACGATGAAGCCGGTCCCGATCATGTAGTTCTGGCGACCGGCTGTGAGCGTCCACTCCCCGGCCCGGAAACCACCGTAGAGTTCTTCGGTGGCTACATCACCATCAGAGCTGCGGGTGAAGCCGCCGGCATCGCCGTCGCCAAAGGTGGTCGCCGCCACCAGCGAGCCACCGGCCAACAGGCTGAAGTCTGGCTGCAGGGCGTATTCCAGCTTGACGCCGGGCTTGACGTAGAGCTCCTGCCAGTCGATTTTCGTACCGCCATTCTTGCCACTGCGCGCATCGACGCGGCCGCTGCCGAAGTTGACGTTACGGGTGGAAAGGGTCGCACCGCCGGCAGTGAAGTTGACCTCACCCTTGAGGTTGCCATCCTCGAAGGTGTAGCCCGCCAGTGCGACTTGGGCGGTCAGGGGTAAGCTGACCGCTAAGAGCGTTCGAGAGAAACGCGTCATGAGAACCATATGAAGCTCCTGTGTGATTATTGTTGTTACAGGGCAGTGAATGGCGGCGCAAAGCGCCGCCAACACCTGGTCGAGCCAGGCGAATAGGTCGCAAACTTCTTGTCGTTATGAGGCGTTTCAGTGAGTAAGGTGCGCGGCGATGGCACGCAGCATGCGCACGCTGTCAGCATCGAACGGGCTGACAGCCTCGGTCAGCGATGACTGCTTGACGATCACCACACCGGACGGCTTATCGACGAACAGGTACTGGCCGTGGATACCGCCGGCCATGATCGCCTGACTGTGGTCGTTGAAGACGTACCACTGGCTGCGGTAGGAGGCGTCAGGGGTCCATTGGGAGAACTCGGAGTTTTTGGCGTAGATCGCGGGATCGGAGCCGGCGCAAATGCGTGCAACCGTCTCGGTCGACAGCAATTGCAGCCCATCATGGCGACCGTCGTCGGCCAGCAGCCGACCGAACCGCGCCATGTCTCGCAAGGTGGCGTTGAAACCGGCACCGGCAACGCTACGCCCCCAAGGATCGGCCATGAAGTAGCCGTCGCGCTCACACCCCAACTGGCTCCAGATGTCTTGCAGCAATTGATTGCAAGCCTTGCCCGAAGCGCGCTCCATGACCCAGGCCAGGGCTTCGGTGGTGGCGGTCACGTAATGGAAAAAGCCGCCATGACTGCCGCGTTTTTTCAGCGACGGCAGGTACTGATACAGCGACTCGAACTGAGCGTACTGCGCAGGTGCCGGCTGGAAACCGCAGGCATAGCCGTACTGCGAGCTCTCGGAGTTGGGATCGTCATAGACTTCGCTGTAGTCGATGCCCACGGCCATGTCGAACAGCTGGCGCACCGTGGCATCGCCAAACGCGCTGCCCAACAGTTCGGGCACGTAAAACGCCGCCGGCAACTCCGGATTGAGGATGCCATCGCAGACCAGTTGCTCCCCCAGGGTGCCGATCAGCGACTTGGTCACCGAGAACATGACGTGCCGGTCCCGGGGACGCTGGCCGTTGAAGTAACGCTCGAACAGCACGGTGTCGCCCTGCATCACCAAAAAGGCGTCGGTCTGACTGACCACCAGATGATCGATGACACTGACGCTCAAGCCACATTCACTGTCGAAGTGCAGTTCGTCCAGCGCTTGTGGTGCTTCC
Organism: Pseudomonas sp. URMO17WK12:I6; assembly: GCF_003253625.1. NCBI lineage: Bacteria > Pseudomonadati > Pseudomonadota > Gammaproteobacteria > Pseudomonadales > Pseudomonadaceae > Pseudomonas > Pseudomonas sp. URMO17WK12:I6. The sequence goes on along the minus strand of NZ_QKYZ01000017.1, from coordinate 2,226 downwards.
TTCAAGACGCTGACCGGTCCGCCACCCGCCTCCACATCAATGGAGGGACGCAGGCGCGCCAGATTGCGGAACCCCCACTGATTGAACGGTGGACGCATCCAGTTGTTCCAGGTGACGCGGCGTTTCGGCTCGGCCGGAAAACCCTGCATAAACAAAGGCGCCAAGCGCCTGTGGAGTGACGATTCATTCGTCTCGATGTAAAGACTGGCCAACAACGGCACGGTGTTCTGACTCATCGGGTTTCCCCTGCAAAATGACTCTGCGTGAAAGCAGATGCAGGGAAATAATTACCCGGTATTATTTTTTAGTCAATAAAACATTTATCAGATAAAAATATTTTAAGCGCTGTGCTTTGATGGGGGGGCAAACACGGCGTTCAGCGCCCGTTACTCCTGCGACAGCCCTGCCAACCGGGGGGGTAATTGGGTGCTAAATGCCCTCGCAGGGTGCTGATACCAGGCGTAGGATCAATACGATGACTGCTTATCACGCATCGTTGGAAGGTGACTTCCAACCCATCTGCATTCACGCGCAAACGCAAGACATTTACCGCCGCACTGTAAGGCCGCGCGACCCTTCGCAGTACAAGGGCCGTGTTCTCACAACAACAAAAGCGAGGTGAAATCATGTCTGGTAATCGTGGTGTCGTGTATCTCGGCGCAGGCAAGGTCGAGGTGCAAACCATCCCCTATCCGAAAATGGAAGACCCGCGCGGCAAGCGCATTGACCATGGCGTGATCCTGCGCGTGGTTTCGACCAATATCTGCGGCTCCGACCAGCATATGGTGCGTGGCCGGACCACGGCCCAGGTCGGGCTGGTGCTTGGCCATGAGATCACCGGCGAGGTCATCGAGAAGGGCCGTGACGTGGAAAACGTGCAGATCGGTGACCTGGTATCGGTGCCGTTCAACGTCGCCTGCGGCCGTTGTCGCAGTTGCAAGGAGCAGCACACCGGCGTCTGCCTGACGGTCAATCCGGCGCGCCCCGGCGGTGCCTATGGCTATGTGGACATGGGTGACTGGGTTGGCGGCCAGGCCGAATATGTGTTGGTGCCGTATGCCGACTTCAACCTGTTGAAGCTGCCCGACCGCGACAAGGCAATGGAGAAAATCCGCGACCTGACCTGCCTCTCCGATATCCTGCCGACCGGCTACCATGGCGCGGTGACCGCCGGTGTCGGCCCTGGCAGCACGGTGTATATCGCCGGCGCCGGTCCGGTCGGACTGGCTGCCGCCGCCTCCGCTCGTCTGCTGGGTGCGGCGGTGGTGATAGTCGGCGACGTCAATCCGCTGCGCCTGGCGCATGCCAAGGCCCAGGGCTTCGAGATCGCCGACCTGACCCTGGACACTCCGCTGCACGAGCAAATCGCCAACCTGCTCGGTGAGCCGGAAGTCGATTGTGCGGTCGATGCGGTCGGCTTCGAAGCCCGTGGCCACGGCCATGACGGCGCGCAGCACGAGGCCCCGGCCGATGTGCTCAACGCGCTGATGGGCGTGGTGCGGGTCGCCGGCAATATCGGTATCCCCGGTCTGTATGTCACCGAAGACCCGGGTGCGGTCAATAAAGCCGCCAAGCATGGCAGCCTGAACATCCGTTTCGGCCTCGGCTGGGCCAAGTCCCACAGTTTCCACACCGGCCAGACCCCGACGATGAAGTACAACCGTCAGCTGATGCAGGCGATCATGTGGGACCGGATCAAGATTGCCGAGGTCGTCGGCGTGCAGGTGATCAGCCTGGACGACGCGCCGCGTGGCTACCACGAGTTCGATGCCGGGGCGCCGAAGAAATTCGTCATGGATCCGCACAAGCTGTTTACCGCGGCCTAAGGAATGGGTTGGGACAAGGGCAGCTTTGAGCTGCCCTTTTTTATGGCCGTTTATAACGTAAGAAACAGCGCCGAGGTCCAGACTCGGGATTGATCGCGCTGCCGGGCGCAGATGAATAATGGATGTTCACGCCCCTGCTCCAGATTCAACCGGGCAAGCTCGATTTGCCCTTGCAGTTCACGAGGCAGCGGCGCAGCGGTTGTCCTTTCGAGGGACACCTTCAACTCCGCGCCCGGCAACTCTTCACTCACTTGCGATTGCACCAGCAACTCATCGCCGGACAACTCCATCAGCACCGTCGGCGCATGCACGTAAGGTTGCGGTTCAGACGGGTCGCCGACCTTGATGTAGTTATCGATGCGGCTATGAACCTGCAGCGTGGCGCCGGCCAATTGCGACA